>CAKQPR010000001.1 GCA_934270565.1 uncultured Clostridia bacterium
TTCAGGAGGTATGAATTTATGAACGTTCCCGAAACTTTCGGAAGTCTGGTGTTCGACGACAGAGTTATGCGCGCCCGCCTTCCCGAATCCGTCTACTCGTCGCTCAAGAAAACCATCGACGAGGGGACGGAACTTAACGCCGAAGTCGCGGACGCCGTTGCGGGCGCAATGAAAGACTGGGCGGTCGAAAAAGGCGCGACCCACTTTACTCACTGGTTCCAGCCGCTCACCGGAGTAACCGCGGAAAAGCACGACAGCTTTATTTCGCCCGCGCCCGACGGCGGAGTGATTATGGAGTTTTCGGGCAAAGAGCTCATAAAGGGCGAACCCGACGCCTCGTCTTTCCCTTCGGGCGGACTTCGCGCAACCTTCGAAGCGCGCGGCTACACCGCTTGGGACCCCACTTCTTACGCTTTTATAAAGGATAAAACGCTTTGCATTCCGACCGCTTTCTGTTCCTACGGCGGCGAAGCGCTCGACAAAAAAACGCCGCTTCTGAGGTCGATGCAGGCACTCAGCAAACAAGCCGTGAGAATTCTGAAACTGTTCGGTAACAATGACGTCAAATGCGTTCGCACTTCGGTCGGTCCGGAACAGGAATATTTCCTCGTGGACAAGGCGATGTACGACAAGCGCAAGGATCTGATCTTTACGGGCAGAACGCTTTTCGGCGCGAAACCGCCGAAGGGTCAGGAGCTCGACGATCACTATTTCGGCGTGATCAAGCCGCGCGTTCAGGCGTATATGGCGGACCTTAACGAGGAACTCTGGAAGCTCGGCATACTCGCAAAAACCGAGCATAACGAGGTCGCGCCCGCTCAGCACGAGCTTGCGCCCATCTACTCGACTACCAACGTGGCTACCGACCACAATCAGCTTACAATGGAAGTTATGCAGAAAGTTGCCGCGCGTCACGGGCTCGTTTGCCTTCTCCACGAAAAGCCTTTTGCGGGCGTAAACGGAAGCGGCAAGCACAACAACTGGTCGATGGCTACCGATAAGGGCGTAAACCTCCTTACCCCCGGCGAAACGCCTTACGAAAACGCGCAGTTCCTGCTCTTCCTTTGCGCAGTGATCGAAGCGGTCGATAAATATCAGGATCTGCTCCGTCTGTCCGTCGCAACCGCAGGCAACGATCACCGCCTCGGCGCGAACGAAGCGCCGCCCGCCGTCGTTTCGGTTTTCCTCGGCGACGAGCTCACGGGCGTTCTGAACGCGATAGAAAAGGACGCGCCTTACAGCGGCGCGGAAAAAACGGTGCTCAAACTCGGCGTGCACGTTCTTCCGAAGTTCACGCGCGATACGACCGACCGCAACCGCACTTCGCCGTTTGCGTTTACGGGCAACAAATTCGAATTCCGTATGCTCGGCTCGTCGAACAGCATCGCATGCGCCAACATTATGCTTAACGGCGCGGTCGCGGACGTTCTGCGCGGTTACGCCGACAAGCTCGAGAAAGCCGACGATTTCGAAACGGCGCTTCACGACCTTATCAAAAAGTCGGTGTCCGAGCATAAGCGCATAATCTTCAACGGCAACGGTTACGACGACGAGTGGATAAAAGAAGCGACCGAAAAACGCGGACTGCTCAATCTTCGCACCACGCCCGACGCGCTCCCGACGATTCTTGAAAAGAAGAATACGGATATGCTCACTTCGCTTAAAATCTTTACGCCCGCCGAAATCAAGTCGCGTTACGAAATAACGCTCGAAAATTACTGCAAGACGGTAAATATCGAAGCGCTTACGATGATCGATATGGCTCGCAAAGAAATTCTGCCCGCGATCGTCGGCTACGTCAAGGAACTGTCCGAAACGATGGGCGCGGTGAAAGCCGCTTCGCCCGCCGCTCCGCTCGGTTACGGTGCGAAAACCGTCGCGAAACTTTGTGCGCTCGTCGAGGAAATCGACGCCAAGGCAAGCGCGCTCGAAGCGGCGGCAGATCGGTACAAACAGATCAAAGACGTTACCGCGGCGGCAAACGATATTCGCGACGATATTCTGCAGAGAATGGCCGAATTGCGCGTTCCTTGCGACGAAGCCGAAACGCTTATGCCCGCAAACGTCTGGCCTTTCCCCTCTTACGGCGATCTTCTGTTCGGCGTAAAATAATCAGCTTTCATTCCTTCCTTTTTCTTAACTTAAACCCCGTAACCGATTTCCGGTCGCGGGGTTTAAGTTTTGCGGCGAGCTACCGCGGAAAATATTCGGGTTACACCGTTCCCGAGCGTCCGTGTTCGCCACGGAATATTTCAACGTAAGGCGCGAGCCTTTTCGACAGGTTGTAGGTCTTGCCGACGGATCACTATTTTATACGCGCTACGCCTGTTTCGATAGCGGCTTGTTTTACGGCGGCGGCAACGGCTTTGCCCACTCTCGGATCGAACGCGCGCGGGATAACGTAAGAAGCGGAAAGCTCTTCGTCTCCGACAAGCGAAGCTATCGCATACGCGGCGACGAGCTTCATTTCCTCGTTTATTTCGGTCGCGCGTGCGTCGAGCGCGCCTCGGAAAACCCCGGGGAACGCGAGCACGTTGTTTATCTGATTGTCGTAATCGCTTCTGCCCGTGCCGACTACCGCCGCTCCCGCCGATTTCGCCTTGGCGGGCTCGATTTCGGGAATCGGGTTAGCCATCGGGAAAACGATCGCGTTTTCGTTCATCGAGCGTACCATTTCCTCGCTCACGACGCCCGCAGCGCTTACGCCTATCATAACGTCCGCGCCCTTCATTGCGTCCGCAAGCGTGCCGAGTAAGCCGCTCGGATTCGTGCGCGGAACGAGGTTTTGCTGAGCGGAAGTCATACCTTCCCTGCCCGCCGCTATCGTACCGAAACGGTCGCAGACGATAAGATTTTTCACGCCTGAATTCAGCAAAAATTCGGCAATCGCTATACCCGCGCTTCCCGCTCCGTTGATAACGACTTTGACTTCGCCGAGCTTTTTGCCGACGACCTTTACGGCGTTTATGAGCGCCGCGCCGAGCACGATCGCCGTGCCGTGCTGATCGTCGTGAAACACGGGAATATCGCAAATTTCTTTCAGTCTGCGCTCGACCTCGAAGCAACGCGGCGCGGAAATATCTTCGAGGTTTATCCCGCCGAAACTGCCCGAAATAAGATAAATCGTGCGGACGAGCTCGTCTACGTCCTTGGACTTTACGCAAATCGGTATAGCGTCCACGTCGCCGAATTCTTTAAAAAGCAACGCTTTGCCTTCCATTACGGGCATACCCGCTACCGGACCGATATCGCCGAGCCCGAGGACTGCCGTTCCGTCGGTAATTACCGCGACCGTATTCCAGCGGCGGGTGAGCTCGAACGATTTACTCTCGTCCTTCTGAATTTCGAGACAGGGAGCGGCGACGCCGGGGGTGTACGCAAGCGAAAGGTCGGTTTTATCCTTAACCCTCACGCGCGGAGCAACCTCGATTTTGCCCTTCCATTCGTAGTGTTTTTTAAGCGATTCTTCGGCGTAGTTCATATTTCTCTCCGCTTTTGCGGGTAGCCCGCGCGTATTTTACCTTATGATTTTACCCTATCGGCGGGAAAAAGTCAATCGATAACGCGCACCCGAAAAAACTTTGCCGTCTACGCGCGCGAACGGATAAAAGTTTTGAATTCCGATAGAATTTCGTCTACCTTTTCGGGATCGTAAGCCTCGACCATAACGCGGATTTTCGGTTCTGTGCCAGAATAACGAACGATGATCCGACCGTTGCCGCCGAGCTCGTTTTCCGCTTTTTCGGTAAGTTTGCGAAGTTTCGGATCGAACATAATCGACGGATCGGCGTATTCCGCGATAGCCTTTTGCGGAACGAGGTCGAGTTTTTCGGGAGCTTCGAGCTTGCCGTCCTTATACAGCGATTTCGCGAAGAACATCGCCGTCATAATTCCATCGCCCGTGGTTGCGGCGGGATAAACTATGTAATGTCCCGACTGCTCGCCGCCCACGTTGTACCCCTCGCGGAACATAAGGTCGCAAATGTACTTATCGCCTACGGGCGTGCGGACAAGCCGTCTGCCGTCGCGCTCGAGCCGCTTTTCGAGCGCAAGGTTGTTGAGAACGGTGCCGACTACAGTGCCGCGGTTTATATCCATACCCTTCTGGATATTGTAAAGCACCGTATCGCCGTCGAGAATTTCGCCGTCCGTAACAACCGCAAGCCGATCCGCGTCGCCGTCGAACGCAAAACCCAGCCTGCAATCCGTGCCTTTCATACTGTTCCGCACGTAATCGGGGTGGAGCGCGCCGCAACCGCTATTGATCTTCTCGCCGCGTAAGCTGCAGTTATCAACGTTTACGGTAGCGCCCGACCGCCTGAAAGCTTCTTCCGCGACGGTGCTCGCCGCGCCGTATCCGCAGTCGAGCCACACTTTGAGCCCGCGAAAATCGGCGTTTACCGTTTTTACGACGTAATCGACGTATTCGAGCTTGCCGCCCGATTTCGTAGTGACTTTGCCGCCGCCCCGAACATCGGGCGCGTTGTCGATATAATATTCGACGCTTCCCTCCTGCTCTTCGGTAAGCTTTACGCCGTTGCGGTCGAAAACCTTGATCCCGTTGTACTCGGGCGGATTGTGCGAAGCCGAAATCATAACGCCGCATTTCGCGCCATACTTTATAGTAAGCGCTGCGACTGCGGGCGTAGGCAGAATGCCGAGAAGAACCGCTTCGCCGCCCGCGTCGGTAATCCCCTTTACAAGCCCGCGCTCGAGATCTTCACCGCTCACGCGCGTGTCTCTGCCGACGGCGAACTTGCCCGCACCGAAATACTCGCCGAGCGCAAGTCCCGTCTTGTACGCGAGCGCTTCGTCGAGCTTTTCGCCGTACTTGCCTCTGATACCGTCCGTACCGAAATATTTTGCCATAAATCATACCTCCTGACGCCTATTTTAATGTTTTAAAAATTTTTTGTCAAGCACATAGTTGCTTATTTGACAAAAAAACTGTCCTATTGTATAATAGAATTCGGCGGGTTTTTTACAACTATATGCTATACTTAACATAATATTCCTCCGCGCGTTCGGATATTCCTAAGGCGCGGCTATCGTTACGAGGTAAATAAATGACCGACGAAGAAAACAAAATCAACGAGACTACCGGGAGCGCCGCGGAAGCGGAGACAGCCGAACCAGACCTTTCGTACAAAAACAAAGGTCAGGTTTTTAAGGGCGGCTTGCTCGGACTTTTTATAGGGCTTGCGATAATCGTCCCCGGCGTAAGCGGCGCGGCGGTCGCGATAATTTTCAGACTTTACGAAAAGCTGTTGTACGCGATGGGCAACCTTTTCAAAAAGTTCAAAAAGTGCGCGCTGTTCCTTCTTCCCGTAATCGCGGGAGGCGTCGTCGGCTTGGCGCTCGGATTTTTCGGCGTGAAAAATCTTCTCGACTTATTGCCTTTTGCGATCGTGGCGCTGTTTGCCGGACTTATGTTCGGCTCGTATCCCGCGATCACCGATCAGCTTAAGGGCGAAAAACGCTCCGCGGGCAGAATCGTTCTGTTCGCGATCGGCTTGCTCGTTCCGGTTGCGATTTCGGTTACGTCGGTGGTTACGCAAGAAGGCGTGCGCAGTCTCGAAAGTCTCACCCCTCTTCACTACGTTCTTTTCCTTCTGCTCGGATATGCGGTCGCGATAACGCAGATCGCCCCGGGGTTGAGCGCTACGGCGCTTCTGATGGTTTTCGGGTACTTCACCCCGCTGATGAATTCGATAAGCCTCACTTACTGGACTTCGAACCCTCATATTTTTATCGTGTACGGCTGTCTCATCGTCGGATTTCTGCTCGGACTCGTCACGTTCTCGAAGGCGCTCACCAAGCTTTTCGGCGTGAATAAGGGCGCGGCTTATTACTGCTTTGCGGGACTTTCGCTCGGCTCGGCTGCAACGATGTTCTTCAATCCCGAGATTTACGCCGTGTATTCGGCATGGGCAAGCAGCGGCATTGTCGTATGGGAGCTCATACTCGGCATAGCTCTTTTCGTCGGCGGACTGATTGCGGCGTACAAACTCGTTGCCGTCGAGAGAAAAAAAGACGCGGGAGAAACGAAGTAAGCATAGTATATTATATCGATCATAACGCTACGCGGGCGGCAAAAGGAGAACCGACCTTTGCCCGCGGCGCGGTGAAATAATTTTTCTACAGGAGTATGATTTTTTATGTGCGGAATAGTTGGTTACGTCGGGGCGCGAAAAGCTGCGCCCTTGCTTTTGAACGGCCTTAATAAGCTCGAATACCGAGGTTACGACTCGGCAGGAATTGCCGTGATCGAAAACGGCGGGATAAAAACCGCAAAAGCGGCGGGTCGGCTCGATAATCTTATCAAGCTCACTCGCGGCGGCGGGATTTTTTCCGGAACGGTCGGGATCGGACACACGCGTTGGGCGACCCACGGCGAACCGAACGAGAAAAACTGCCACCCTCACCTATCCCGCGACGGGCGATGGGCGGTGGTACATAACGGAATTATCGAAAATTACGCCGAAATCCGCGAATTTTTAGCAGAACGCGGCTTTTGTTTCAAGTCGGACACGGACACCGAAACGATCGCTCATCTGCTCGAATATTACTGCTCGGGAGACGTTTTCGAGGCTATCCGAAAGACTTTGAACAGGTTGCGGGGATCGTATGCGCTCGGAATTCTGTACTCGGGCACGCCCGAATGTTTTTACGCCGTAAGAAAGTCAAGCCCGCTTGTCATAGGACTCGGAGAGGGCGAAAACGCGATAGCTTCGGACATTCCCGCTCTTCTCGACTTCACGCGGCGTTTCGTCACGATCGGCGACGACGAAATCGTGCGCGTATGGCGTGACCGCGCGGACTTTTACAACAAAAATCTCGAACCGATAGAAAAAACGTCGTTTTTTGTCGATTACGATGCGGAAAGCGCGGAAAAAGGCGAATTCCGTCACTTTATGCTCAAAGAAATTTACGAGCAGCCCGAAGCTTTGCGCGCCGCGGTCGAGCCCCGCATAAAAGGCGGCAAGGTAAAATTCGCCGATTTCCCATTTTCTGACGAAGATTCAAGCCGTTTTCGTCGGCTGGATCTCATCGGTTGCGGGTCGGCGTACAACGCGTGTGTCGCCGCGAAATACTTTATCGAAAAGCTTTGCCGTGTGCCCGTGAACTGCGAGCTTGCGAGCGAATACCGCTACCGCGACCCCATTACGGACGGCGGCGTTTTGTCGGTATTCGTTTCTCAAAGCGGCGAAACGGCGGATACGCTTGCGGCGCTTCGGCTTGCGCGTGAAAAAGGATCGCCGTCGATCGCCGTCGTGAACGCCGTAGACTCGTCGATAGCGCGCGAAGCCGATTACGTTCTGTACACGAACGCGGGCCCCGAAATAGCCGTAGCGACGACTAAGGGGTACACCACTCAGGTTGCCGTTCTGTATCTGCTCGGACTGAGGATCGCCGAAGCGCGCAAAGCCGCGAGCGATACGGAAATTCGCGAACTTGTCTGCGAGCTCGAAGCCGTTCCCGAAAAAATCAAGTCGGTTTTGTCCGAAACGAACGCGGTAAAAAGCGTGGTAGAGCCGCTCCGCTCTGCCGAAACGGCGTTTTTCATCGGACGAGGACAGGACTATGCGACGGCAATCGAAGCCGCGCTCAAACTTAAAGAAATTTCGTATATTCACGCCGAAAGTTACGCCGCGGGCGAGCTGAAACACGGTACAATTTCGCTT
Source organism: uncultured Clostridia bacterium (assembly GCA_934270565.1). GTDB lineage: Bacteria > Bacillota > Clostridia > Christensenellales > Pumilibacteraceae > UBA10677. Next base: position 7,686 of record CAKQPR010000001.1, read on the forward strand.
ATCGAGCGGGATACGCCCGTTTTCGCGATCGCGACCGATCCGAAAATTTCCGAAAAAACTCTGTCTAACGCCGTAGAAACGGCTTCGCGCGGGGCGAAAATCGTTTCGATAATCGGCAAAGGGTGCGACGGCTTCGAGAAAATTTCATCTGCCGTTCTGAGACTTCCCGACTGCGACGCGCGCTTTTATCCGCTTCTCGGCGCTATTTACGTTCAGATGATCGGCTATTACGCCGCGCTTTACCGCGGTACGGACGTCGATAAACCGCGCAACCTCGCAAAGTCCGTAACGGTCGAATAAAAAAATGTGAAATTACTTTCATTTCGCTCGACTTTTCGGAATTTTTGCTATATAATATAGGCGATAAATCGTTGCGAAAGCGCGGTTCTTACTTTTTCCGAGAGGTGCTTGCTATGAATAAAAAATATGTGGTTGTGCTGTTTGACGGAATGGCGGATTATCCGAACGCCGAGGGCAATACGCCCATGAGCGAAGCGGACAAACCGACGGTCGATCATCTCGCCGCGCACGGCGAAGTCGGGCTTTGCCGGACCGTTCCCGCCGGTATGAAACCGGGGAGCGACGTTGCCAACCTTTCGGTAATGGGTTACGACCCCGCCGAATACTACACCGGAAGAAGTCCGCTCGAAGCGCTGTCGATGGGTATCGATATGGCGCCCGAGGACGTAAGCTATCGTTGCAATATCGTCACGCTTTCGGACGACGAACCGTATGAAAACAAGACGATGATCGATTACTCGGCGGGCGAAATCACAACGCCCGAAGCGCGCGAACTCGTAAACTATCTTGCTAAAACCCTTTCTCTTCCCGCTTCGCTCGAGCTTTACGCGGGCGTTAGCTATCGGCATTGCCTCATAAGAAGAAACGGCGACACGGGTATGGAATTCACTCCCCCGCACGATATTTCCGACCGCAAAATCACCGATCATCTTCCCAAAGGTGAATACGCCGACGAACTTCTTTCGCTGATGAAAGAGTCGGAAAAGCTGCTCAAAACCCACCCCGTGAACCTCGACAGAATCAAGCGCGGTCTGCGCCCCGCTACTTCTATCTGGCTCTGGGGCGAAGGAAGAAAGCCGATGCTTAAGGATTTCGGCGAACTTCGCGGCAAGAAAGCCGCCGTCATCAGCGCGGTTGACCTTATAAAGGGTATCGGTATCGCCGCGGGCATGGACAGCATCGACGTGGACGGCGCTACGGGCACGATCGATTCGAACTTCGACGGAAAAGCCGCCGCCGCAATCGAAGCGCTCCGCGATCACGACTTCGTTTACGTTCATCTCGAAGCGCCCGACGAGTGCGGACATCAGGGCAATTACGCCGAAAAGACCGAGGCGATAAGCATTATCGATCACAAGATCGTAAAACCGATCACGGACTATCTGAAAAATAACGGTATTTCGTTCAAGATTGCCGTTCTGCCCGATCACGCAACGCCCGTAAGTCTGAAAACGCACGTTTCCGATCCCGTTCCCTACCTTATTTACGACAGCGATAACGAGGTCGAAGGCGTAACGAAGCTCGACGAAAAACACGCCGCAGCTACCGCGAACAGGCTCGAAAGCGGCGTGGCGCTTATGAACAGACTTTTTGAAGAAAAATAAACGGATATACGACAAACGCCCCGCGAGAACTCCCGCGAGGCGTTTTTGTTTTTCAGTTGAATTCGAACATTTTGTTAAGCGGCGGCGTTACGCCGGTTTCGGGGTCGAAGTCCATAAAAAGTACGTCTTTCATATACTCGTTCCACTCGTCCACTACCGGACTTTCGGCTTGAACGCGCGCGGCGTACCGAGCGCCGTAAATACACTCGTAATAACCGAACAGCTCGCCGTTTGTTTCCCACACGGTATAGTTTACTATTCCTGCGGCGGTAAGAACCTCTTTCATACTCTGCCATATCTCGTCGTGGCGGCGCTTATATTCGCTTTGCGAGCCTTCCTTTATCCGCGCGTGCCACGCCACTTTTTCGGGCTTTTGCAATCTTTCGGGCATAATCAACCGTCCTTTTTGCGATATTCCGAGGGCGTCATTCCCACGGTCTTTTTGAACACTTTGCTGAAATAATACGGATCGTTGAACCCGACCTGAAACGCGATGTCCTGAACGGAATCGGACGTGAGGTCGAGTTTTACCTTGCTCTTGTCTATCCGCTTGCGCTGAATATAGTCGTAAGGCGTAAGGCGGGTCGCGCGCTTGAACAACGTGCGGAAGTAGTTGGGCGTAAAACCGTAAGCTTTCGCGATTGCCGCGACGTCTATATCCGTATGAAGATTTTCGTTGACGTAAGCAATGAATTTGCCCACGCACGCCGCCTGATAGCCTTTGCGTATACGGCGTTCGGGCTCGAACAGATCGACGAGGATTTCCTGAAGGTACGCTTTCAGCAGCAGTCTGTCCCACTGCGCGTCCGCGGTCGGATTGAAAAGTTCGTACACATACTCCATTTTTTCGAGTTTTTCGACGAGCGACGCGAAATCGTGGACTTTGATCTTTACGGGGCGGGTGATGAACGCGTCCTCTTTGCGGATCGCTCTGAGGCGCTCCTCGTCCATAATCATTTCGCTACTGCCCATAACACAACTCGGAATATAAACGTCGTCTACACGCCAGTCGCTCGTTTCGGGGCGGTACACGGTATCGAAATGTACCACGAAATACGAACAGGTATTGCCTTTTTTGATATATTCGAAGTGGTTTACGGCGGGCGGCATTATGTGAGCTTCGCCCTCGTGAACCTCGACGGTTTTCCCTTCGTAGCTGAAATCTATTTCTCCTTCGAGAACCACGACAAGCCCGTAATCGTACAGGCTGCGACGAGGAACGCGGTGCTGCTCGTAGGTGTTGTAATACCGCATAACGAACCGCACATACGGGTTTATAGCCGAAAAATCGATATGCGGAGAAACGACCGACTCGGGCAAAGCCGATTTCTGATCGGTTGCGGGCTCCGTCCGCGGGTGTCGCGACGGCATATTCGTTTTATTTTTCTCGTCGGGCATACCCGTCTCCTTTCCGTTTGCGTAGTTCAGTCAAAGAATGCTACGACCGCCCTATAAGACTTAATCGTTATTTCTTCGCCCGCTTTCACTTCTCTTACGTTTCCGCAATCGGGGTCGTAAAGGTAAGCGTTCCGAAGCGCTTTGATCGTCGCGCCCGACTTATTGTTGTTGTAAACCGCGACGGCGCCGTCGTAAGTCTGACGAATTACGCCCGAGGAAAGCTCGAGGTCGTCTTTTTCGCGGCAAAGATCGGAAACGGTTTCGGAAAGTGTTTTCACCTCGCCGAACGTTACATTTTCGCCGGTACCGAGAATTTCGGGGCGAGCGCCGATGAAGATCACGTCGCGCGTTTTCAGTTTTTCTGCTACGTCGGCGCGGATGTAATCGATTTCGGGAACGATAATTCTGCCGTCGATACCGCTTAAAATATCGTCGGCGTCAGCCATTCCGAATTCGCCGCCGTTCAAGAACGTTTCGCGGCAAAGGTCGCGGAGCGAACGGTCGTATTTCGTAAGGACGGAATCGCGCTCGTATCTCCCGGAGTTCGTCGGGACGAATTTAGCCTGAACGTCCTCGATCGCGTAATAAACGTAATCGGCGAATTTTGCCTTTCTGCCCTCGAGAGCGGTGCATATTCCCGCAACGTAGGAGTTAAGATAGCGCGACTGATCGCGGTTCGTGCTTCCGCCGTAGCGGGCGAGCAACGGATCGTAATCGCCGAGGCGGGGTTCGTAATAGGTCTGAATTTTGCGAGCCCCGAAAAGGAGGAGAATTCCGAGACTTCCGACGGCGTTTTCGAAGGGGGCGAGCCTGAAAACGTCCGCGTTGAAGAACGGGCAAAGCTCGACCATATAACCGTCCGAATTCTTTTTGCGGGCGATCATCTGCAGGAATTTGGGCGCGGTAAAGAAGAAATCTTCGGGCGTAACCTGCAGAATATCCATCCCCGCGTAACCGGTGTTTTCCAGCACCTTCACATAGTTTCCGTAGTCCATAACGTGCTCGTAAACGTTCTCTTCGGCGAGGTAATGCCCCGAAAACAGCGTTCCGTGCGCTTTGCAGTACGCGTTGATTTTTCCGCTGTAATTCGCGGCGACCGTTTCGCCGATAAGCTCGTAGAACTTCTGACGGAGCTCGAAGCTGCGGGGGTTAGTGTCCTCGTAAAGGAGCGGAAGAAGCGGCTCGAGGTCGAAGCCGTAACGAGCGCGGAATTTGTCGAAAAGCGTCTTTTCGTAAGGAATAAGCGCGTAATTGAACGTTTCGAACGGGCGGGCGAGCGCCGTCATAAGGCTGGGCTCGTCGGTGAAAACCGCGCGGCTTCCGCCGTAAATGTTCTTGTCGCAATCGTAAATCGGGTCGTAAGCGACTTTTAAGAAGCGATCGACGGCTTCATCGCTCATAATGTTGATATACTTTTTGCGGCTCGAAACGTTGTGCACCGAGTGAGTACCCTCGTAGCCGTCGCGAACGATGAAAACGTAAGCGATTTCGCCCGCTTTAAGGTCGATATTTACGGTTTTTCCGTCAAAATCGAGCGGTTCGGCGGTGTCGAACAGAATTTTCGCTTCCACATTGTCCGACAGATCCATCTTGTATTTCACCGCGTAAACGATGCCGTCTGCGGTTTCGTCGGCGGTATACACGAGCTTTTCGGGCATTAAAAACGCCTCGAACTTGCGCATATACATTCCCTTCGCTTTTAGCTCGGGGTGTCCGTCGAGCGTGAGACCGTTGGCTTGTCCCGAAGGGTATCCCACTTCGTCGTAGATCCAGTATTCGAGCCCGCGTTCGCGCAATTTTTCGGTGACTACGGACAGTCTTTTCACGTTGTCGGGGTTGGACGTAAAACCGTCCTTGCCCGAAACGTTGGTGACTACTCCGCCGTACCCGAAATCTTCCACGGCGTCAAGCACGAGATCGACGTCATCGATCCAGCTATGGATTATCGGGTTGATTTTGTATTTATTAGATTTAACGATGATGTCTTTCTTATTCATAGCGGCGTCCTTTGATCGAGTAAATTTCGAAGTGCGTTACTTTCGGCGTGCCTTCAAACCGTATTTGCGGAGCGGCGGGGCTCGTTATCGTAAAGCGTGCCGTGCCCTCCTCTTTTCCCGTGCCCGTAACTACCGGAATTACGCCCAGAAGCTCGTTTATGCGCACAGTAAGCTGATATTGCGTGAGCTCGTCTCCGTCGGCGCGATATCTCACAACGGTATAATAATCGCCGTCGGTCGGGAGCGGAACGTTTACGTTTTCGCCCTTATAGTCGCCCTCGAAAAGCAGTTTGTCGGGGATAGCTTCGGGCTTGTAACCGTAATCGCGGCGTTTCATTCGGGAAGAAGCGAGGATAACGCGGAAAATATTGCGCGCCGATCGCTGAAGCTCGCCGAGCGTAAGCGTTCCGTCGTCGATTCTCGAAACGATATTGTCGCGGTAAGCGGCGGCGTCGGGAACAACCATAAACAAGTCGTTCTGCGCGCGTACCATTTCGGCAAGGGTGTAACGCGACCGCTCGCCCGTGATCGCGTCTTTGGGGTTTGCCCACCAGTCGGTCATCACGGCGCCTTTATAGCCCCACTCGTCGCGCAAAATCGTTGTGGTAAGGTCGTAATTCGAGCAGTTGTAAAAGCCGTTTATCGCGTTGTACGAGGTCATAATATAACGAATTATGCCCTCTTTTACTACTTTTTCAAACGGTTTGAGGTAAATTTCGCGGAGGGCGCGTTCGCTGACGATTTCGTTTTCGTTGCCGCGCGCGGTCTCCTGAGAATTGACTGCGAAATGTTTCAGAGTGCAGTCGGCGCCGCCTTTGTAAATTCCGCGGACGAACGCCGAAGCGGTTTTCGCCGTCACGAGCGGATCTTCGGAATAGTACTCGAAGCTCCTGCCCGCGAGCGGGTGGCGGTGGATATTCATAGACGGAGCAAGCAGGATATCGACTTCGTAGCCGCGCATTTCTTCCGCGACGAGCTCGAACATACGCTCGGAAAGCTCGGGCGCGAACGAGCACGCGAGGATCGCTCCGGACGGAACGGAAGTACAGATTTTGTAGCTTTCCATTCTGAGCCCGCTCGGACCGTCGCAAGTCGTCATGACGGGCACGCCCGCACCGATAAAAGGCGCGGTTACGCCGCCGAAAACGCTCGCCGATCCCGCGGCTAAAGCTTTGTCCGATCCCATTCCCTCGCCCCTCACGAGCATTGCGAGCTCGGTCGGGGTAAATTGCGCTATAAACTCGTCTAAAGTATAGCACCCGTCCGCCACTTCGGCAAGCGTAATCGTGTGAGAATTTGACGAAATTTTTCCGATCGCGGCGGGCAGTCTGTCGCGAATTCTTTTATACGTATCATAATTTTTGAGCGGTACGGCTTCGAAGCGCGGTTGTCCGTCGCGGTTTACGAGCCGCTCGAAAGGCTTAACCGGCGCGAGCGCCGATCCGAGTCGTTCCGTCACCGTAGTTTCGGACAGCGGGAACGAAAATACTTCGCGGCAGTCGCGCACGTTTTTGCCGACGAAAACGCGATAATCGCCGCTTTCGAGCACATAACAATACCGATTGCCGGTGTAGCCGCCGTCGTCGTATGCCGCAAAGTCGCAAAGATCGAAGCTTATTTCGAGCGTTTCCGTCTCTTTGGGGGCAAGCATTCCGGTTTTTTTGTATGCGACGAGTTCTTTTTTCGGTCTGCCGAGCTTTCCGCACGGCGCGCCGAGGTAGACTTCGACGACTTCTTTGCCGTTTGCGTTTCCGATATTCGTAACGCGGACGGTAAGCGAAACGTTAAAGCCGTTTTTTTCGGTTTTTATAGTTTCGGTTTCGAATTCGGTATATCCGAGCCCGTAACCGAACGGATAAAGGACTTTTTCGGGCGCGAAAGTCTCGAAATAACGGTAGCCGACGTAAATATCTTCTACATGGATATTATCGTTTTTGCCGCCGAAATTGCCGGAAGCGGGATAATCGCCCGCGTTTTCCGCGATCGTGTCCGCGAGCCTGCCGCTCGGCGGTACTTTGCCGCAAAGCGCGTCAACCGTTCCCGCCGCGCCCTGCTCCCCGCCCTGCCAAACGAACGCAACCGTTCCTATCCGATAGCGCGATATAAAACCGCAATCGATGAGATTGCCGCCGTTGATCAGAACTATGACGTGCGCGAAGTGTTTTGCGAGGGTTTTGATCGTTTGTTCTTCCGCTTCGGACAGGTACCAGCTCCCGCGATCGGGCAAAAAGTCGCCGCTTTCGCCGCAAACTCTGCCGATTATAAAAACCGCTTTGTCGTTGCGCTTCGCCGCGGTCGAAACGAATTCGTCCGTCACAAACGGATGATGCTGACACGGCGCGAAGGTCCAGCCGTCGCCGTAGTCGTAGGGGTGCGTTGCGATATGGTCGCGGTAGAACGCCGAAACCGTTTCGTCAACTTCCACCGTCTTTTTCAGTTCGTCGTAGAATTGAGTTACCTCACCCGAAACGACCCGTCCCGCAGAACCCGAACCGCTCTTTACGTACTCGAATTGAGCGCGCCCGAAAACCGCCACTCTGTCAGTTTTCGAGAGAGGCAACGAGCCGTCGTTTTCGAGAAGAACGATTCCTTCCGGTATTATTGATCTTGCAATTCGTAAAATTTCTCTGTCCATAGTAAGTATTTGCGCGGAGCTCGCGCGGGCAAGTGTTTTTTTGGGGTACACCGTTTCGCGGCAATCGTATTCGCTCCCGCGGGATCTCTCGACTACGCTCGAGATGACGAGGCTAAGTACCGCTACGCAAGGTTGGCGGGCGGACGAGGAACGCCCCTACCTTTCAAGGCTTCCCCTTGGGGACCTCCGCCGTAGGCGGTGATGAGGGGTTGTCTTTTACGTTTGGTTCGTCATAACCCGACCCCTCATCCGTCTTGCCTACGCTGTCGCTTCGGCAATCCACCTCCCAGCTCGTAGCATAGCTACTTCGCCGCTTTGGCTAAAAACAGTCACCTGTGGACTGTTTTTACGGTGCTTCGCACCGCCGCGTCGCGCCCCCAAGGGGGAAGGCTTTAAAATGTCGGTTTTAACGTCATTTCGACCGAAGTGAGGGCTTTAACCCGAACGCAGTGGAGAAATCCCCCTGCGGTTGTCACCCGACAGTCATACTACAATAATGCTTTCGACCTTATTTGTCGGCTTTGCCGACGGTAGGGCGGTTCGCCCTCGGACCGCCGTATAACGTACAGTTTCGATAGGGTATTTGGAGCGTACCGTTCCATTACGACCGTATTCGCTCCCGCGAGATCTCTCGACTGGCGCCCCGGGATGACGAGGCTAAGTACCGCTACGCAAGGTTGGCGGGCGGACGAGGGCGTCCGCCCCTACCTTTCAAGGCTTCCCCTTGGGGGGAAGCTCCGCCGTAGGCGGTGATGAGGGGTTGTCTTTTACGTTTGGTTCGTCATAGCCCGACCCCTCATCCGTCTTGCCTACGCTATCGCTTCGGCAATCCACCTCCCAGCTCGTAGCATAGCTACTTCGCCGCTTTGGCTAAAAACAGTCACCTGTGGACTGTTTTTACGGTGCTTCGCACCGCCGCGTCGCGCCCCCAAGGGGAAAGACTTTAAAATGTTGTTGTACAATAAAAATCTTTGGGGTACTAATTCGGGAGCAAGGCGATCGGATAAACCGACCGCCTTTTCCCTACCGAATTTTAATTTTTTCAGGCGTTGACCCAGCCTTCGGGGAGCGTGTTGCCGTAAGAGAAATCTTTAACGTAGCCGACGCCTTCGGTCTCCTTGTCTGTACGACTAAAGTCAAGTCTCAAGTTGCCCCAGTTGCCGTTATTTGCTAGTGTACTCAAAGTGACAGGGATAACAACGTTATACCACTTTCCTTCGACAAGACTATCGGTTACTACACTACCGTTTTCATTGTAGATCTTTACATCTTTTTCTGTTGACGGAACTTCACCGACGTTGAATTGAATCCAGTAATTGACGCCGTTATTCGGTGTTCTCAACGCGTTGCGGAATACTACACTACTGATATTGCTTTCGAATTTCAATCTCAAAGTAATATATGTACTTCCGATAGGTGCGGTAAGCGCTGCGCTCCCATACTCTGCTATAACCATAGCGGATTTCCAGTCGCCGTCTCCAGCCGTCACGCTAAACTTATAGGATTTGGGGTTCGTTGCATCTGCACCTGTCCAAGTTAATGCGTTTCCTGAAGATCCTTGCGGTTTCCAACCGGTCGGCTCATCGAATTCGGAGATAATTGTGATCGTAACCGTTTTTGCAAGGCTTGCATACGTTGTATCTGTAGGTGTTACGGTTATATCCACTGATCCCGACTTTATAAACGTCACCTTTCCGGTCTGATCAACTGTGGCTACATCTTCGTTTTTGGAAGACCAAGATACTTCCAAATCGGTATCTACGCCGAGCTGAATCGAACCGGCAGACAACTGAACACTTGACGTCGGCACACCGGTTATTTTCAAATCATGAACACCGCTTATGCTCGGAACGCACGCGAAATTCTTTATTTGCACAGTTGTTTCGCTCTCGTCATTAGCCGCCGCAACAATATTAGTCAAGCACCAGTCTGCACCACTCGGATACGTTGCAGGAATAAAGAATTTATACCATTGATTTGCAACAATCTTGTCAACTCTCGCTCCAGTTTCTTTATTGTAGAAGTAAATTTCATCTTCTAAAACTGAATTGAGCGTTATGGTCTTCTCATATTTGTGTGTTTTATCCGACGGCGTTGTTATCCAAACAAAGGTTTTGATAGATTTTAAGTTCGCATCAAAACATACATCCATCGAAATATATTTGTTTCCCGATTTCGTATAGTTTGTAAGATTTCCTTGTATGTCGGTAAACGTTAAAGTTCCAGAGGTGCTCGTTGTTGCGATTACCGTATCGACTTCTGCGCCCTCTCCGTATGCAAGCGTTATCGCCTCGGAGTCAGCCGAGAAGTGTCTCATTGCGTGTTCGAGCGTAATAACAACACTGTCGGTAGCTTTTACAACGCCGTTGAGCAAACCATTGACGGTGATCGTCACGTCCTGCCCTATAGCGGCGGGAGCGAAAGTAAGTACGCCGTTTTCAACCTCGACTGCTTCGTTGTCGGACGAATACTCAAGGGTAAGACCTTTGGACTTCGCGACTTGAAGCGTGAACGTTTTGCCGTCGGCAAGGTCGTTCCAGTCAAGCGAAGTCGGTTTGTTTGTAATCGTCGTGCTCCATTCTTCAACGACTTTGAACGTTGCGGAGTCGGACATTACGACTTTACCGTCTTTCTTACCCGTTACGGTAACGGTAAGCGAATCTGCAGGCTTCTTGAGCGTAAGCTTTCCGGTGTTGTCAACGGTAGCTACGTCCTCCGCTACGTTTACCGTCCACTCTAAGTCAAGACCTTCGGTAGCGGTAACTCCGAGCTGAAGTTCGCCGTTGTCAAGTTCACTGATATTCACGTCTCTGCTCGGTTTGCCGGTCATAACGAGGTCGTAAACAGTGGGCATATCGGTGGTAAGCGCAACGTTTTTAATTTTAACAGTTGTCGCTTCGGAAGTTTTGGTCGAGAACTGAATCCACGAAAGCGCCCAGTTCGCGTTGCAATTAGTATGATCCGCGGGCATGATTACGGTGTACCAAACGCCGGCTTCCGTATTACGAACTCTGCCCTTGGTAGTTGCATTATATACATAGTACGTATCGTCAAGCGCAGTACCGACGGTAAGTGTCTTTTCGTATCTCGCAGGGGTATTATCTTTATTAAGCCATGCTATCATATACATCTTATCGGTGTTGCTATCGAAACAGACATCGAAGGAGAAGTAATGCTTTCCTTTTGTCGTAATAACCGGTTTATCGTACCCGGAACCTTGAATGAGCGACTTGATTTCAAGTTCGTTCTTTTGCCATTCGATAGCCGTAGCGGACGAGGTCGTTATGATAGTGTCGATCTCAGAGCCCGAACCATACTTGATAGTGGTTTTGTCGCCACGTGCATCGAATTCCTTCACCGTATCGTTAAGCTTGAGCGTGACGCTTGCGGAGAGGGGTTTGCCTTTCGACGAGGTAGCCGAAACGTTGATTGTGATATCGTGGTAACGACCTGCTTCGAGGAAGGTGACAACGCCTTTGTTATTGACGGTTGCATACTCTGCGCATTCGTCGGCTACCGACCAGTTGAGGGTAAGCGACGGAGCCGCGGTGTATTCGATAGCCACCTGCTTATTCGCGGGAAGGCTTCTCCACTCCTTGGTAGTATCGGTAGTAAGGATCTGTATGGATTCCTCTACGATAGTGAGCGTAACGGATCTTTCGAGCGAAGCGCGCGCCGCGTCGGTGGGTTTAACGTAGATAGTAACGCTACCGGTTTTAAGGAAGGTTACTCTTCCGTTCTGATCGACGGTTGCGGTTTCGTTGTCGGAAGATCTCCATTCGACCGCGCCTGCGTTGGTTTCAACGCCGAGCTGATAGGAGCCGCTTTCAAGGTAAACGTTAGCGGTCGGCGCTCCGGTAATCTTAAGATCGTACAGTCCCGAAGGAAGGGTGTTTCCGTAACTTACGTTGCGGAAGTAAACTTCACGCTTGTCAACGCCGTCAACTTTCTGCGAGTCAATGATAAATCTCGAAGTTCCCCAAGCGGAAGTACTCGATTCCATCGCGTTGGGAAGAATGATCTTATACCAAGTTCCGGTAGTTACGTTAGCGACCGCATTTCCGTCCATATCGTAAATCTTAACGAAGCGCCCGAGTCCCGAAGAAGCACCGTAGTACTTGAGTTCGGGTCTTACGGTATTGTTCCAGAACCACGCGAAGGATTTCTTACCTTGAGTATGCATATCCGACTCATAGTTGATGCCGGCTGCATACTTGAAGTACATATCGAACGTAACATACTGAGCGCGAGCCGCGAGTTTGTCTTCGTCGGTCGTCTCCCAGAATCCTGCTATCTGAAGCGTGTTTCCGGTAAACTTCCAGCTCTTTGCGAATTCGTCGCCCGTATTGCCCTGCCATTCGGTGCTGTTCTTAGCGCAAAGGTGCCAAGAGTTGATGGGAGCGTCGTAATCATCGTTGATAATAGCGAAGGTTACGGAGCCTGTGAGCGAAGCATAGCGCGAATCTTTCGGGGTAGCGGTTACTTTGAACAGACCTCTTCTCTTAACGGTTTCTGCAAGTCCTTCGTCGGAGAAGGTGAGCAAGCCGTTTTCATCGATCGAAACGATAGCTGCCGCGTCGCTGCTTACAGCCTCAACTTTCCACTCTACTTCGAGCGAAGAATTGGCGAGCGAGAGCTGATACTCGTTGTCTTTGATATCGTTCCAGAGCGTATCGACGGTCGAGCTCGGCGCGCCTGCGATCTGAAGAACGTCGAACATCTCGGAGCGGTCTTTCTTAGCTGCAATGTTTCTGATCTTGAAAGTACCTTCTTCACCCTCTTTCGCCCAGAAGTTTATAAGCGCTTTCGCCCAGTTCGGGTTGTAGTTGCTGTAATCGGTCGCGATATAAACGGTGTACCATTTATTTGCCGCGATGGTGCCGAGTTCTCTTATCTTGGTTTCCGCGTCGTACACGAAAGCGTTTGCGGCGGGAGCGTTGCTGCCGACGGTGATTTCGCCGTAATCGGCATCGCCTCTGTTGAGCCACATATACGAACGAAGTCCGCTTGCGCCTTCGCCGAAGTAAACGTCAAGCGCAAGGTACTTGTAGCCGTCGGTTCTCCATTTCGAAACGGGTTTGTCGGCGGTTGTCGCGATATCCGTAAGCGTAAGGGTCGAATCCCACTGATTAGCGCTGCCTTTAAATACAGTCGTTTTAAGTACTGCTGTGTTGTCATCATCGGGATCGTAGCTCATATCGACGTAGAACGACGGAGCGAGGTGCGAAGAACGGAAGTCTACGAGTTTTACTTCGAAGCTGTCGGAAACGGTGACTCCTTCTGCCACTTCTACGGTCGCGGTGATATAGGCGATGCCGTTAAGACCGTCTCTGTCGAACGTAATAAGTCCGTTATCGTCAACGTTTGCGACGCTCGTATTGCTGCTTTCCCAAACGATGTCCGCGGCGGTCTTATTTCCGCTCATCTTATATTTGACCTGATAGGTAAGGTCGTCGCCGAGGTCGGAAATCTGCATTTCGCGCTTGCCGTTTGTGATTTCGATATTGACGGGCTGGAAACCTTCGTATTCGGTCGGAGCGACGTTGTCCTTGCGGAATTTCACGTCGTTGAGGTAGATTACGCTGCCGCCCTTAGCCGAAAGAATGATATTCGAAGCCCAGTTGTTGGAGCTGTAATTGTCAAAGTACGCGATCGAAACGGTGTACCACTTGCCTTTTTCCATGTAGTAGGAAAGCTTGTCGCTGTCCTTCTCCCATACCTTGATCCAGTTCTTCTGAAGGTCGAGGTCGGTACCGCCTTCGACGTAAGTCTCCTTGGTCGTGCCGAGGTCGAGCTTGGCGCCGGTTGCGCGACCGGTCGTACTCTGATTGACGTTGAAGTTGACGTAAGATCCGTTTTCGATATACATATCGAACGCGAGGAACTTATACTTCGTCGCTACGTCGTCGGTTACGGTAGCTCCCACGCGGGTAGGCATAGCTTCGGTAAGGTTGAGCATACCGTTTACGTTGTAGCCGGTATCGCCGGTAGGACCGTTCTTGTACGCGGCTGCGGAAATAAGGGTGAGCTGGTTCTGCCACTCTCCGCTGTTTCCGTCATCGACGGGCGCATACTTCCAGGCGCCGCTTACGCCGCCGATTTCGCCTTCTGCGGGCGCGTAAGTCGTTGCCGCGACTTTATTGCTCGTATTGTCGAAAGTCCATTCGTTGTTGCTCGCGGAAATGGAACCGTCGGCGTTGAGCTTATACTCTACGTCGTTGTCAAGCACGTAGTCCGAGCCCTCGGGAGCGTGAACGTTCGAGCCGAAGTTGTCGTCGAGATACCAGCGCACGTTGCCCATATAGGTTTTGGAGCCTGCCGCGCCGGATTGCGCGTAGAAGAAGCCGGTTTCGGAGAACGCGACGTAAGAGGTGTTTTCGACGTAATAGAAGAGGTCGTATACAAGTCTTACCCACGTTCCTTTGACAAGGCGGTTGGTTACTCTGCCGCTCGCGACGTCCACGATCTTCATGTAGTCGGAACGGAAATACTGACCGTCTTTTATTCCCTGACAGTCGGCGTGATCGAGCCCGATGTAAAGGGGCGTTCCGTCGAAATAAAGGTCGTATCCGAAGTACTTGTAGCCTTTACGAGCGTTCGCGACTATCGACGAACCTGCGTCGTTGAACGAAATACGATCCGTCCAGGTGTCGCCGGTGGGCTGAGTGTACGCGTAAATTTTTTCGGGCGCTCCGTCGGCGTTTTTCGCGGCGGCGGGTACAGAAGTTGCAAGTGCATACTTAGCGGGATCTTCGACGAAGTTCGTTGCGACGTAGTTGGGGTGAACGTTTACCGAAACTCTCGTTTCGATGGAAGCGTCGGTCGCGTATCTTACGGCGATAACCGCGCTTCCCGACTGACTTTCGGTAAGCACGTTTTTAGCCGAAACAACGCCGTTTTCGTCCACGGTGACGTAATCGCCGCCTTCGACAACCTCATAGGTAAGGTTTGCGTCCTCGATCTTTTTCGCGTTATAGTGAACGTCCGAAACGATCGCCACATTTGCAAGGCGGGAATCTTCCGCAGCGTAAACGTCGAGTTCCGCTGCCGTATCGATGAACGAAGCGGGACGAACTCTGAACGTAAACTGTCCTTTAATCGCGGCTTCTCTGCCCTTGTAGCCTTCGAGTTTGACGTCTACTTTGACGGTTTTACCGTCGGCGCCCTCTTTACCGCGAAGCTTACCGTTTACGACTTCGACGTAATCGGCGGAGCTTGCGGGCACGGAATATTCGTAATTCGCGCCGTGAGCGTAATCCTTTTTGTTATACACGACGTGAGCTCCGACGTCGGAGTCCGCGCCGATATAAATAATATCGCTGTCCACGCCGAGTCTCGGTTTTGCGCCCGAATCGACGACGTAGACTTTTAGGGTCTTTTTGCCGCCCTTACGCTCCGCGGTGATCGTGGTTTCGCCTTCGCTGTTGGCGATGAGTCTGTTGCCCTCGACGCCTACGATCGACGCGTCGGCGGTCGTGATCTTTATGCCGTCGGCGTTACCGTCAACGGGCACGAGGTCGAGCTCTTCGTACCGATCGAGCGTGACTCCGTATTTCTCGTAGTCCTCGCCGTACGAAAAGTCGGCTTTACCGCACGCCGAAACCGACAATGCAAGGCATATGCCGAGTACGACGATTAAGAATGATCTGAATAATTTTTTCATCTTTTTCCTCCTTGCTATTGATTCTTACCGAACGCACCGGCGTAAAGTATGCCCTCGACGTCGTTGCCGTTGAAGTCGGTTTTGTTCGCTTTCGCAAGTTTTTTGCCTGCCGTGTACACGGCGGAATTTCCCGCCATGAAAGTCTTGGCGTTCTCATAGCCCTTAGCCGCTTCGGTAGCGGGAAGCTGAGCGTCGAGAACGACGTTGCCGCTTGCGTTGGGAAGATACGTTTTTGTTTCGTCGTAAGTTCCGTTCGGGTCGAAAATCGTTTCGCCCGCGGCGTTGGTCGTTACGAAGTTGCAGAACACGTTGTTTTCGAAGCAAGCGTAGCCTACGTTGTCGGCTTTGATAAGGTACTCGTTATTCGCGTAGTTTTGCGCTATGGGGTTACGAAGCGCGATAATGTTGTTTCTGAACGTCCAGCTTTTTCCGGCACCCGCCGCATACGGATCGTGCGACGAGAAAATCGTCTGGTTTGCGGAGGTTGCCGACGAAATGAACGTGTTGTTATAGATGTCGATGGAATGAAGCGCGCCGTCGAATTTGATTTGCTTTACGTTATCGACGAACACGTTGTTACATACGACGTTGTTTTCCCAACGCGGGTTGACGTTTCCTGCCGAAATAGACGGAATCCCGTATTCGTCACGGATTTTGTTGCCGTCCTTATCGTAAAGCGGCTGTACCGAGCCTGCGTTTGCAAGCAGAAGCCCGCCGCCCTTGTTGTGATGCGAGTAGTTGAAACGGAAAGTTATGTTCGAGCATCCGATATCGATATCGAAGCCCTGCCCGTCGCCCGCGCCGTTGTCGAGGTGGGTATAAGCGGACTCGTTGCCCTGTATAATCACGTTGCGGCAGGAATGAGGCCAGATACCTGCGTTGTAGTAACCGGTTCTTCCGAGGAAGTTTGCGTGGTAGCTTACGTTGTCCTCGATATAGCCGCCGTTAGTGCCGAGTAAGACTATGCTGTCGCCGCCCGCATAGGAAATCGTGTTGCGGCGGATAATCATATTTTTGCTCGGGTAAACGTTATATTCGTTGCCGTCTTCGTCCTCGTACCATCTGCCGCTGCCCCAGTTGTGCCCGGGCTTGTAGTACCAGCCGGCGTCGATAAACATACCGCTTCTGCCGACGTTTTCGATGATATTATCTTCGATCCAGCAACTGTCGAACCAGCTCTTGCCCTGCGTTTTGTCCGTTCCGGACTCGGTGAAAATACCGCCGTAGCCGTAGCCGTATTCGTCATTCGGAATTACGAGCTGCGGATTAGCGCAATAGGCGTCTTTGTCGGCGAGTTCGCGAGGAAGTTTGCCGCGAAGCGAGGCGTATTGCTCCTGCGCGGAATCTTCGAGCCAGCTCAGATATCCCTGCCAGTTGTAATGAACGTCATGGATATAGTTGCCCGAAATTACGACGTTTTTCGTTTCTCCGCCGCCGCTCGTTTTGAAAACGATGCCGCGTTTACCCTGCGGAGACGTAACCTCGAAGCCGGAAACGCGAACGTTCGAGCCCTGTACGGTGATAAGCGTCGAGCCGCCCTCGATCTTCGCGTACTTCGCGTCGTCCGAAACGTCGTAAACGCCCACGAGAAGCGGGGTTGTTTCCGCCGCCTCGAAACCCTTGATTTCGAGTTTACCCGACCATGACGAGCCCGCTTTGAACAGAATACGCGTGGGAACGCCCGCTTTTACTTCGCTTATAATGCGCTCCGCTTCTTCGAGCGACTTCTTAGGGTTTTCCTTGGACGTACCCGTCTTGGCGTCGCTTGCGTCGTTGCTGTTATCGAAGTAGTAAGTTGTGTACGTTGCGAGCGTTTCGTCCGAAATCTTGGCGTAATCGGGCGATTTCGTTACCGTCTCGTAAGAGGTAACGACTTCGTCGTCCGGTTTCGGAGTTTTGTCGCAAGCCGTCACTCCGAAGAGCATCAACGAGGCGAGCAACAGTGCAATTACTTTTTTTCTCATACCTTCTCTCCTTGTAATTTTTTTATCACGACAGCGCGAGACGAATTCGCCCTGCCGAAAATTTACGATTATACACGCGTTATACCGATCGCGGATCGCGTACCGGCGCCGCCATAAGCGTTACGGGTACGGAAATCGCGAGCATATATACGAGCGTTTCGCAACGGAACGTGAAGTTATACCGAAGCGAAAGCGCTTTCGTCGAGCCGATCAGTCCGAGCCAGAATACTATTCCGCACATTACGGTCGGAATCATCAGAATCTGTCTCAGATAGTCCTGATCTTTTGCGGCGAGGTTATATACCGCCCACCACTGCCACGCCGTGCAGAACGCGAGCACCGCGACTATGAAGATCACTACCCCGAGGAAATTTTTGACGGGGATAGACAGGATCTTGAAGCCGCGCGTGTTGCGGTTTACATAGGTGAACGCCACGAACGGGATGAGGTTATACGCCCACCCCTTTTCGCCGCGCCGCTTGGCAAATACCGCTATCGACATGCCGTACAGCTCGATGATGCAAAATACAACTATCCAGCCGACGATCATTATTCGTTTTCCTCCGTGATGCGTGCGATACGCTTCTGTTTCATATCGAGGTACTTTTTATAACGACCTTTGCCGTAGTTTCCGGTCTGACTCTTCTCTCTGAGCGCTCTCGCAAGCTGCTTGAACTGCGCGCCGTTGTCCTTCATAGGATCGTTCTTACCGTTCCAGACGTTGTCGAAATAGCTCGTAAGGCTGTTCTTTTCGGTCGATATGTCGGCGTAAAGCGTTGCGTTATCGGGAAGCAGATAGTCGATTACGTCGTTTTCGACGTAGTTGTCGGGGTTCTTTGCGTTCTCGATCCACGATCTTTCTTCGGCGGTGTAGCCTGCATAGATAAGGTCGGACATATACTGATTTTCGACGAGCGAGAGAATTCCCGAATACGGCGGGTTGGTGATATCCAAGCCCTCGGGATACGAGTACGTTCCGTCGCCGTTATCGATCCAGTCGGTACCCTTTCTTCCGTAACGGCAAAGCTCGTAGTTGTCCTTGTTCTTATATACCCAGTTGAGGAATTTGATTATCTTGGAAGTGTTCTTGCTCGTTTTAAGAATTGCGGCGCAGAACACGGCTTCGGTGTTGCGCATAAAGCCTTTGAGCGGAATTTTTTCGTCGTTTTCATCGAGAACGAAGTTTCCTTCCGCGTCGGTTTTGAAATATTGACATTTAGTTTTGTCACGTTTCTCGCGAAGCGCGCCGAGAACGGTGAATTCCGCGTCTGCGTTGTCGGGGTTAGCCTTGCATTTACGCGAAACTTCGATAAGGTGTTTTACGGTCGGGTCGAGAACGAAAACGCTGCTCTTGCCGCCGACGAACGCTTCTTCGCCTTTTTCCTGAAGATTGACCGAGCCGTCTTTCGAAATGACGCCGTCTCTTGCCCATTCGTATTCCTGATTAAGCACGTGAAGATAATAATCGTTTGAGCTTCCGACGCGGATCGTTCCTTCGCCCTCGTTCGGATATGCGGCGTTGGTGTACTGTCCGGCGTTACCGAACGCGCCGAGCGTAAGCGATTTTTCGAGGTCCCAGATAGCTCCCGAAACGACGTATTCGCTGTTGTATTTCGTTTTTATCGCTTTGCACATCGCTGTGAAATCTTCGAGGTTATCGACAAGTATATAGTTTTTGCCCGTCGCTTCGCAAAGAGTATTCGCCTTCTCCGCGTCGTCGGTATAACCTACCGCTTCCATTCTGTCTTTGCGGACGAGAATACCGAACTTGTAGGGGTTGACTACCGACGGTATACCGATGATCTTGTCGTCGTCGGTCGTAATCGCGTCGAGCGGCGTGCTGATCGAATTTTCGATAAGCGAATGGGAGAACGCCTCTATTACGTTTTCGCCGTAGTCGCTGAGGTCTTCGGTTATATCGCCGAGGAAGCTCTGGTTCTGAACGAGACGATCGTCGATACCTACGCCGCCGCGGGTGTGCGACACCGCGATATCCACCGAATCGCCGCCCGCCGAAGAAGCGCTGATTTTCGTCCAGAAGTCTTCCGAACCGAGTCTGCTTACCTGAAAGTCGAGCGAAACGTGCATTTCGTCGTAGTATTTCTGTTCGATATAGTCGATGATTTCATCTTCTCTGCTTCCCGCGGGCCACGAGAACTCGCTCGAACCGCCGGTGTAGATTTTTATTACCGTGCCCTGCGGTCTTCCGATCGGATCGTCGTTGGTTTCGCCGCAGCCGACCATCGTAAAGGTCATCAGTGCCGCGAGCAGTGTTGCCATAATTCTCTTCTTCATAATTTTACCTCCGTATTTTTTAATTAACCCTTTACCGCGCCTTCCATCAAGCCTCTCACGTAGTACTTTTGCAAGATGGGCGACATCGCGACCAAGGGAAGAATTACTACTACCATACCCGCGTTCTTAGCCGCGGTGACGGGTGCGTCCGCCGACAGCGAGAACACGCTTCCGATCTGAGTGAGCATTTGCTGAAGAACGTACTGGCTCATCCAAAGCTGTTTGTTGTTCGTGTCGAGATACAAAATCGAGCTCATATAGTCGTTCCATTTGCCGACGAAGTGGATAAGTCCGATCGTAAGCATCATCGGAACGGCAAGCGGCATAAAGATTTTGCGGGTTATCGTGAAGTATCCCGCGCCGTCTATTCTCGCCGCTTCGCTGAGCGCGGGCGACACCGAATAGAAGAAGTTACGCATAAGCACTATGTAGTACGAGCCCGCTACCCCCGGGAGGATAAGCGCCCAGATCGTATTGTAGATTCCGATCGCGCGGATTACGAGGTAGGTCGGGATAGTGCCGCCGCCGAAGAACATCGGGATCATAAAGAACACGTTGAGTATCTTTCTGCCGGGGAGCGATTTTACGGACAGCGCATACGCCGCAAGCGTACACACGAACACCGCAAGAAACGACGATACGAACGATACGACTACCGAATTTATCAGTGAACGGACGAAAATGTCACTCATTTGGAAAAGGAATTTGTAACCTTCGAAGGTGAAGCCGCGTATCACTATTCCCGCGCCGTGTTTAAGGAGTTCGCCGTTCGAGCTGAGGCTGGTAGCGACGATCATCCAGAACGGAAGAAGGAAAACCGCCGTGAGGATAATCATAATGATGACGTTTACGACGTCGAACGCGTAAACTTTGTGCTTGTTGAGTTTAAGCTCTTCCGTGTCCACGCCGAGGGCGTAAGACGAATTGCTTTGAGTTTTGGTTTTCGTAGTCGTCATAATATACCCTCGTTGTCCGATTTTTTAACGATATGATTTGTGAACAGGACAAGAATAAGTCCGATAACGCCCTGAACGAGCCCGTATGCCGTGGACGAGCTGAGCCCGCCGGCGCCCGTTATCGCGCGATAGGAAAGCGTTCCTACTACGTCGGTTGTAGACGTAAGCGCCCACGAACTGTTGGTCATCGCGATTATCATTGTGTAATCGTCCCTTACGAGCCCCGCTACGTCCATAATAAGCTGAAGCATTATTACGTTCATGATCCCCGGGAGCGTAACGGTTATAGCCTGACGGAATCTTCCGCCGCCGTCTATGCGGCAGGCGTCGTAAAGCTCGGAGCTTACGTTTCCGATCGCTGACAGGTACATCATCGTGCCCCACCCGAGACCTTTCCAAAGCGAGGCTGTCGCGAGTATGTACCACCAGTACTGAGGCGAAGAATACCATGTGATCCGGACTTCCTTGCCGGTGATCGCGGTGAGCACGCGGTTAAGAATACCGTTGTCGGACGTGAAAAGGTTGAAGCACATACCGCCGACCGCTACCCACGAAATGAAGAACGGCAGGTAGGATATTACCTGGAACACGCCTTTGAGCCGCTTGTTTTTCAGCTCGTTTATGAGCAGCGTATATATAAGGATAAGCGGGAAGTTCGTTGCGATTCGGATCAGCGCTATGTAAATCGTGTTGCGGAAGTACATATATTGCCCCGCCGTGCCCGGTTTGAAAATTCTGATTATGTTCGTAAGCCCTACGAATTCGCTCCCGCCTACTCCTTCGAGCAGGTCGAACTGCTGAAACGCGACTACTAGTCCGAACATGGGCGCGTAGCTGAATATCGCTACGAGCACGACCGCGGGCAATACCATGAGGTAAAGCGCTTTGTGTCGAACGACGCTGCGCCAGAACCTGCCTTTGCGGAATTCCTTAAGTCCGCGCGAAAACGCGTTTTGCTTTTTCAGTCCGGTTTCGGACGGCGAAGGGCTATTCATAATAACGTTTTCTGTGGTTTCGCTCATTTCCGATCCTCCTCTTTCGCTATCGCCTGCTTGCCGAGTTTTACTATATGTATACAGAAAGCCGCGATGCCGCCGCCGACTATGACTGCCGCCGCAACCGCGAGCGCAATCACAAGCGGGCTCGTACCGGTGTCTACTGTCGCCCAGCCGGCGAACATGGTAGCGTCCTTATACTCCGGTTCCGCGCCGAGCTCGGACGCGCCGATTTTGGCTTTTACGGTAGTCGTTACGAATTTTATCGTATTTTCGTCGATAAGCTCCGCGTTATTTCCCGCATAATACTTGATTTTACCGGGGAGCTTTACGGTAACGTCGGTAAGTCCGTCCACGTTCACGAAGAAGAACGTGAACATTTTTACGGTGTCTTTCTGTTTCGCCAAGTCGGCAAAGAACAACTCGTCGTCCGCACGCTCGCCCGAAGCGTCCTTTATCTTCGCGGCGATTTTCGTTCCGTCGTATTTGAGCTTTGCGGCGTCGTTACCTTTGTTGATTCCTATGCTTCCGTCGGGGCGCGCTATCTGAATGTTGCCGTTTACGGTCGCGGCGTAGTTTCCTTTAGCCCAGTTCTCGATCGTGCGGCGTTCGCTGCTTTCCTCTACCGCATAATCGGACGCGTCCGTGTAATCCATAATGCACGAAGCGGTTATCTTGTCTATTCTGCGCGTATGTACCGTAACGTCGTAGCCGCTATCCGTCTTTTCGACCTTATCGACCACGATCGAAGTTCTCGAAGCCGTCGCAAACGACGACGCGACGCAATAATCTTCGACGTAAGCGTCGAGCTTTTCGCGGAACTCGGTTTCGCCGAGCTCGCTCTGAACGGTAAGCTTAACCGTAGCCTTGCCGTTACGTCCGACTTCCGCGTCGCCCGCCATGGCAAATCCGAACGCGGGAAAAGCGAGCGCAATCGTACACAAGGCGCAAAGTATGCAGGCAATTCGTTTCTTTAAGCTCATTGTTTTCCTCCGTAGCCGTTAAAATGTGGGCGGTCGAAGCGCTCGGAAGGGCGTGACAAACCTATGTTCCCCAAAATTCAAGTATATTATAACACACGCGCGAGGCAATGAAAATGGACGAGGAAACGGCAAAAATGGAAAATATAACACTCTTCCATTTTTTAACAAAAACAAAAAATAACGCGACAAACCTTGTGATTTGCGCGTTTTAATACCGAATATTATAGAAAAAGCCGTTTTTTCGTTATGTGAAATTTGTTTCGAATTTTCGTTACGGTAAAAAATAACGATTTTTTTCGTTGTATTTTACGATCGCCGCGGCGGTGCGGTTGCGACGGAACGCCTATAGCGAGAAGTCCGTCCGTACCCGAACCGATGGGTACGAACGGACTTCTCTTAGGAGTATGATTTATTCCGCCGCCTGAGCGGGTGGAATCGTGTTGGTTGCGCCGCGTTTTAGGTGCGCGGGGCGCGGTGTTTGCGCTCACTGTAAGACAAGCGAGGGAAAACAGCGAAGAGGATTTTATCTTGCCTCCCCTGTGTAAAGGGAGAAACAGCGCGTTATCGCTCTATAATTCCGCCGTTAGGCGGTCTTTACTTTGCCTCCTTTGTGTAAAGGGAGGTGACACGAAGCGTAGGCGTAAGCCAAGCAAGTGGCGGTAGGATTGTTTTTTCGCAACTGTTATTCGTACAGCAACTTTACAATCCCCCACCCGACTTGCGTCGGGAGTCCCCTTCCGCGCAATGTGGGCCCTAATAAGTCCGCTATCGCGGATATTTTGGGTTGTACCGTTCCGTTACGTCCATATTCGCTCCCGCGAGATTTCTCGACTTACGCCCCCGGATGACGGGGCGAAATACCGTTACGTTAGGTTGGCGGGCGGACGAGGAACTCCCCTACCGAGGCGTGAAAGCCTTATAACCATAGCGGAACGCTCATTAGCCTCGTCATCCTGAGCGGAGCGCGAAGCGCGCAGTCGTAAGGATCTCGCGGGAGCGAATACGGTCGCAAGTAAACGGTATAACCCCAAATACTTGCCCGCAGGGGCTCCCATCGCCGACTTGCCTACGGCGGCTCGCCGTCGGGCGGACGATGAACTCCCCTACCGCGTTATAACGATTTGAGCAAGAACCGCCGCAACACGCTGCCTAAGTACACGGAGCTAAACGCGGCGCGGCTTTGCTTACTTATATTATAACTTTAAATCGGCGGTTGCGTATCCCATAAAGGCACTAAAATTTGCACAATAGGACACAACCGCTTGCCAAAAATAAAAATATGCTATATAATTATCGTATGAAAACCAAGGAAATTTCGGGATACGTCAAAACGCCCCTTCAGAATGTGTTCAACGTGCGCGCGGTGTATACCGTGCATTATTTCCGTTACGCTCAGCTCTTTCAGTTCGAGGGAGAAAGCCACCCGTTCTGGGAATTCGTTTATATCGATTCGGGCACGGCGAGCATAACCGCGGACGGACGTAAGTTCGATATGAGTCAGGGCGACGCCTATTTTCACAAGCCGGACGAATTCCACACGATAAGCACGGACGACAAGTTCGCGAATTCGGTGATTATTTCGTTCGAGTGTCTCAGCCCCGCCATGCAATCGTTCGAGAATTGCCGCATAAACCTCAACCGCGAGGAAAAAGACGTGCTCGCAAAGATCGTTTCGGAAGCGAGCAAGTGCTTTTCTGATCGTCTCGGCGACGTTTACCTTAAAAAACTCACCCGCGCGGAAAATCAGCCGTTCGGGGGCGAACAGCTTATACGGATCTATATCGAACAGCTGCTTATACTCCTCTCCCGCCGTCTCGGAAACGCCGACGAAAAAACTCCCGCCGAGCGCAAGAACACGGAGGATCTGACGGAGAGAATTCGCCGCGAACTCGATCTTCACGTATATGATTCGATTTCGCTCGACGAGCTTTCGGCGAAAATGTTCTTCTCGAAAACCTACGTCAAGTCCGTATTTAAAAAGAATACGGGTATGACGATAATGCAATATTACACCGAGCGGAAAATCGAAGAAGCGAAAAAGCTTATCAGTATGAACAAGTACACTTTTACCGAAATCGCGTACATGCTCGGCTACTCTTCGCTCTACTATTTCTCGCGGCAGTTCAAAAAATCCACGACAATGACGCTTTCCGAATACTCGGGCTCGATCAAAATGGATAAAGTACTCTAAAATCTTGACTTAAATGCGGGCAAGCGCTATAATAAATACTTGAATTCTACTTTCGGAGCAGTTTTTATGGACTACAAGGCAATCGAAAAAAAATGGAACGAAGAATGGCTGAAAGCGGGCGTTGACAAATTCGACCGCTCGCGTCCCGAGGACAAGTACTACGTGCTCGAAATGTTCTCCTACCCTTCGGGAGCTAACCTTCACCTCGGTCACTGGTACAACTACGGTCCGACCGATTCTTTCGCTCGGTTTATGCGTATGCGCGGCAAGAACGTTTTTCAGCCGATGGGCTTCGACGCGTTCGGACTTCCCGCGGAGAACTACGCGATAAAGACGGGTATTCACCCCAAAGACAGCACGATGAAAAACATCGCCACGATGGAAGGTCAGCTCAAAGCGATGGGCGCGATGTTCGACTGGGACAGCGAGCTTTACACCTGCGATCCGAATTATTACAAGTGGACGCAGTGG
Organism: uncultured Clostridia bacterium; assembly: GCA_934270565.1. Classification (GTDB taxonomy): domain Bacteria; phylum Bacillota; class Clostridia; order Christensenellales; family Pumilibacteraceae; genus UBA10677. The sequence goes on from CAKQPR010000001.1 coordinate 32,859, forward strand.
CTTTTCCTTCAGCTCTACAAGCACGGACTTGCCTATCAGAAACTTTCGCCCGTGAACTGGTGCCCGAGCTGCAATACCGTAATAGCGAACGAGCAGGTTGTTGACGGCAAATGCGAGCGTTGCGGAACGGAAATCGTCCGTAAGGAAATGACTCAGTGGTTCTTCAAGATCACCGATTACGCAGAGGAGCTTCTGAGCGGGCTCGATAAAATCGACTGGCCGGAAAAAACGAAGGCGATGCAACGCAACTGGATCGGAAGATCGGAGGGCGGCGAAGTGGAATTTTCGCTCGAAAGCGGCGAGACTTTCCGCGTGTTCACTACCCGCGCCGACACGCTCGGCGGCGTAAGCTATATCGTTTTCGCGCCCGAGCACAAGTGGGTCGATAAAATCACCACTCCCGAGCACAAAGCGGAAGTGGACGCTTACCGCGCCGCGACCGCCAAAATGAGCGATATAGACCGTCAGTCCACCGTCAAGGAAAAAACCGGCGTGTTTACCGGGTCTTACGCGATAAATCCGCTTACCGGCAAGAAAGTTCCGGTATGGATCGCCGATTACGTGCTTTCCACTTACGGTACCGGTATCGTTATGGGCGTGCCCGCGCACGACGAACGCGACTACGAATTCGCCAAGAAATTCGGGCTTCCGATCGTTCCCGTAATCGCCTACAAAGATCGTATGGCGCACCCGATGCCCTGCCACGATTACGGCTACGTCATCAACACCGAGGGCTTCGACGGTATGCCGAGCGAGGAAGCGAAAACCAAGATTATCGAAAAGCTCGCCAAAGAGGGCAAAGCCGAACGCAAGATAAACTATCGTTTGCGCGACTGGTCGGTTTCACGCCAGCGTTACTGGGGCGCGCCTATTCCGATGATTCACTGCCCGCATTGCGGAAACGTTCCCGTTCCCGAAAAGGACCTGCCGGTAACGCTTCCGTATAACGTAAACTTCACGCCCGACGGAAAATCGCCGCTCGGCAAGTGCGAAGAATTCGAAAAAGTAAAGTGCCCCGTTTGCGGAGCGGACGCTCGGCGCGATCCCGATACGCTCGACACGTTCGTTTGCTCGAGCTGGTATTACCTGCGCTACCCCGACGCGAAGGACAACGACAAGGCTTTCGATACCGACCTTATAAACAAGATGCTGCCCGTAGACAAGTACGTCGGCGGTGCGGAGCACGCCTGTATGCATCTTCTCTACTCGCGCTTTATCACGAAGGCGCTCCGCGATATGGGATACCTCAACTTCGACGAACCGTTCAAGTCGCTCGTCCATCAGGGCGTTATCCTCGGTCCGGACGGCACGCGCATGTCCAAGTCCAAGGGTAATATCATCAACCCCGACAAATACGTTTCGGAGTACGGTTCGGACGTTTTCAGAATGTATCTTATGTTCGGCTTCTCGTATTTCGAGGGCGGTCCGTGGAACGAGGACGGAATCAAGTCGATCGCGAAGTTTATCGAGCGTATCGAACGTATCGTGACGAAACCTCACCCCGCCGCTTCTTCCGATCCCGCCGCGGACAAGGAAATGCTTTACGCGCTCAACTACGCGATCAAGTCTGTAACTACCGATATGGCGGCGTTCTCGTTCAACACTTCGGTTGCGAGAATTATGGAGCTCGTGAACGCAATGTACAAGCTCGACGGCAAGGCGAGCGAAAAGATCATGGAAGAAACCTGCGACAAGCTCGTGCTTCTTGTCGCTCCGATCATTCCGCATATAGCCGAGGAACTCTATCATCAGCGCGGCGGCGATGGCTATATTATGAACGCGCGCTACCCCGTTTGCGACGAAACCAAGCTCGTTCGCGACGAAATCGAGCTTGCCGTTCAGATAAACAGCCGTATGCGCTCGAAGATCGTCGTTCCGACGACCGCAGACAACGCGGAAATCGAAAAGATCGCGCTTGCCGATCCTGTAGTTGCGGAAGCGCTTGCGGGCGGCGCGCCGAAAAAGGTAATCGTCATCAAAAATCGTCTCGTGAATATCGTGGTGTGATATGGACGAACTTTACTTCGAAAACCGACTTAACGGAGTTTTCTATACGAGCGGTAAGCACGATTATGCTTACTCGATCGTGGACGACAACGGAAAAACCGCAACGATACTGAAAGTATTCGTCGATCCCGAACTTCGCGGCAAAGGTTTGGCGGGCGAAATTATGAAAAGGACGATCGAGCACTTCTCTTCGCTCGGAAGAAAAATCGTTCCGCTTTGCCCGTATTCGGTCGATTATATGAAAAAACACGGCAATAAAGCCGACTGAACTCAATTTGACGGCAGCGTAAAGGCGACGAAACGGAATACGTTTTATCGCCTTTTGTCGTAAAATTTACGATACGTATGCGTTTTTTCGCGACGCAGCCGAATTTTTACGGCAATTAAAATATAGCCGACAAGTGATTTTCGCAAGGGTTTTGCGCCCCGAGGCGCGGCAAGTCGGCTTATCCGACATTTTAGCGAAAACGGTTTACATTTTCTCGCGGTTATGCTACAATATAGTATACACTTCGACAAAACGTGCAAAAGGTGACGTATGAAAAAACTCGCTTTAACAATAAAAATACTTGCGGCGGCGGTCGTGCTTGCCTCTGTTGCGATTATCCCGACGGCGAAAACGCCTGCTTTTGCGGCAACCTACATAAACCGCGGAAACGTGAAAGCCCTTGCCTACATTGCGGGAGCGAACGAAAACGCAAACGAAATAGCAGTTGCGACAAGCTCCGAAATTTTCTTTATAAACGAGGACGGTTCGCCCGCGCTCGACTCTGCCGGAAGCGAACCGACCGAAAAACCGTCCATAACCCTCGAAGGCGTAACCGCTATGGCGGCGACCACCGACGCGCTTTATGCGGTAAAAGGTAACGGACTTTACGATACAGCCGACGCTACCTCCGCAAAGAGAGACGGCGTAACGCTTATCGCGGGCGACGGCGCGGATTTGTACTACTACGACGGAAGCGGAATTCGACTTTATAACAATGAAGGCGCAGACAAGTCCGCCGACTCCGAAAAAATTGCCGTAAGCGGCGTGACTTCGCTTGCCGTTATCGGCGGGAACGTTTACTTCCTTGCGGACGGTGCGGTTTACAAAAACGACGAAATCGTCTGCTTCAACTCGTCTCTGAAATCGATTGCGGCGATAGGCGGCGAGCTTTACGGCATCAACGGAAACAACGAGATCGTTCTCGTTCGCGACGAAAGCGTCGTATATAAAGGTAAAGCCGTTTCGCTCGTTTCGTCCGCGGGCAACAGACTGCTCTTCGCTACCGATAAGGACGAAATCTATTTGTTCGACGGAGAAAAAGCAACGCTCGTAGCGGCTTCGGCAAGCGACGAAGAGGGCTTTTACAATTACCCGCTCAAAGCGGTCGCGCGCCTCGGCAAGCTGTACGTTGCCGATTATTCGAACCACCGTATTTCGGTTGCGAGCAAATCGAACGATAAAGTCGTATACGAGTATTTGTCCGTCCCCCGTCCCCGCGCGATCGCGGTAGCTTCCGACGGCACGATTTACGCCGCTTCGAATAACGATATTGTAAAACTCGCCGGCGGCGCTTCGGAAAAGATATTCACCGCTGAAAACGCGCAGATTTCCGACCTGTTTATATCCGACGACGACACGCTGTACTGCGTTGCAGGCAAAGCCGTTTATTCCGTTCCGAACGGCGAAAAACTTGCGGAAAGCATTGACGGCGCAACAGCGCTTCATAGCGGCGAAACGGTTGTTTTTGCAGGCGCAGAGCTTGGCAAGGTAACCGTTGCCGAGGACGGAAGCCGTTCCGTTGCCGCCATCGCAACCCTGCCCGCGCCGATAAAAACGATCGCCGCCGACAACGACGACAATATTTACGCGCTGACCGCCGGATCGGGCGCAAGTTCGCTTTATAAGATAACTAACGGCGCATCCGAGCTGAAAAAAGCCGATCTTCCGACAGGCGCTTCGAGCGTGTACGTTTCCCGCTCCTCGTCTCCGATCGGAGCTTTCGGCGATATAATCGTTGCGGACAAAAACGCGAATACCGTTGTTGCGGTTTCCGCCGAAGAAGCGGGCGTTTCGCCGCTTCCGTCGGCGCCCGAAGCAAGCGATTTCGACGACGATCGGATCTTCCGTTTCGCTAAGACCGACACCGTTCTTTACAACACCACCGACGAAGCTGACGCGGCGGCTTTCGTTCCGAAAGACAAGCGCGTGATCGTTCTTAAATACGATTTCGGGTACGGTTACGCTTACTGCGCGGTCGAAAACGAGCGCGAAGAACTTACTTTCGGGTACGCGTTCCGCTCCACCCTCACCGACCCGATGCCTTACCTCGATCCGGACGGCGAATACTGCGTCGTTTACAGCAACTCGGTTAAATTATATTCGTTGCCGTCGAAAGGATCGACCGCCAAAAAGGATCTGAACAAAAACGATCTGCTCGATATGCTTTCGTTCCCCGACTGCGAGTGGTACAGAGTTCAAATCGACGGCGAAAATGAAAACGATCCGCCGATCGTCGGCTACGTTCCCGTCGGCACAGTGAGCATAAATTCGTTCGTTCCGAACGGCGACCGCCCGCAGATCAACGGCGAAATCATCGAATATAACGGCGAAACGAACGCGCTGACTTATAACAAAAACGCGGACGGCGAATATGTCGAAATCGAAGGCGTAACGCTTCCCGCCGGTACGAAGATCGAAATCACGGAAGGCTTCGACACTTCCGTTCCCTACACTCAGATCAAATATTACGACGATCGGCTCGGCACGCTGACTTGCTACGTCAGAACGGTTCACGTTAAATTTTACGGAATTTCGACCGTTCAGATAATCGCGATCGTTATTGCCGTGCTTACTTTCATTCTGCTCGCGGTGCTGCTGCTCAGACTGTATATGAGAAGAAGAAAAATCTGAAAATCAAAACACAATAAAAACCCGCTACGTCGCAAAAAAGACGATACGTAGCGGGTTTTTTAATACATTATAACGCGAGGATTTTCTCCATTGCTTCGCGATAGCCGTCGAAGCCGTGACCGGCGATCTGGCAGAACGCATATTCGGCGACGTAGCTGAAATTACGGTAGGATTCGCGGCTGTGAATATCGGTGATATGGACGTCCACGGCGGGGACTTCGGCGGCTTTGAGCGCGTCGAGAATGGCGAGCGAAGTGTGCGTGTACGCGCCCGCGTTTATGACGATGCCGTCCTGTCTGCCGCGCGCTTTCTGAATTTCGGTAACGATTTCGCCCTCGCAATTCGACTGAAAAAGCTTTACCTTTACGCCGAGCTCTTTCGCGCTTTTACAGATAAACTTTTTAAGCGCGGCATAGTCCTGTTTGCCGTAAAGCGCGGGTTCGCGCTTGCCGAGCATATTCAGATTCACGCCGTTAATAACGAGTATTTTTTTCATAGCTTTTTACGATCTCCTCCGCGGCTTTTTCCGCGCTCGTTTCGTTCTTCACCACAGCGTCCGCAACGCTCTTAAAAATTCCGTCGCGCTCGGAAAAAATTCGCTCTACCCCTTCGCTTTCGCTCACGGGACGGCCGTCGGTTTCGAGCCGATCGAGCGGGCGCGTAAGATAGACGACGAAACCGTTTTTGCGGATTTCGTACCGATTTTTTTCGGCGATCGGCGTTCCTCCGCCGGTTGCGACAACCTGCCCTCCGCGCGAGAGAACTTCGCGGGCAACTGCGGATTCGACTTCGCGAAAATACGCTTCGCCGCTTTCTCCGAAAATTTCGGGAACGGTTCTCCCCTCGCGCTTCTCTATTTCCTCGTCGAGGTCAACGAACGCTTTTCCCGTTTTTTCGGCGACAAGCCTTCCTATCGTCGTTTTTCCGCAGGAAGGCATTCCGATAAGCACGATATTGTCCTTTTGCGCCGCAAGCTCGGACACGATTTTTTCGGTTACGTCGGCGGCGACACTTTTACCCGTCCAGATTTCCTCGGCTTTGATCGCCTGATACACAAGCATACTCAGCCCGCACGAAGCTTTCACGCCGATCTTGCGCGCCTGTTCGGTAATGTACGTCCGAAGCGGATTGTACACGGGATCGGCGACGAATTCGAGAGCCGGGAAAATCGCGGGATCGACCGCGCTTGCTCCGTCGTTCGGGAACATACCCACGGGGGTCGTGTTTATAAGAATTTCGGTGTCCGTGAGAGTTGCGATATTGTCGTAATTGTACTCGCCTTTGCGGCTGACGAGACAGACTTTCTTCGCTCCCTCGCGTTTTGCGAGCGCCCGAGCGGTTTTGCTCGTGCCGCCGCTTCCCAAAATTGTCACGGTCTTGTTTTTCAACGTAACTCCCGCGCGGGCGAAAAGATACGCCATTCCGTCGATGTCGGTATTGTAACCGATTTTTTTGCCGTTTTCGATCTTTACGGTGTTCACGCAACCGACGATTTTCGCCGATTCGTCGAGCTCGTCGAGGTACGGCATAACCGTTTCTTTGTACGGGATCGTCACGTTGAAACAATCGACCGGCGGGTTTTTCATAAACGCGTCGAGTTCGGCTTCGTCGAGCTCGGTAAGGTCGTATTCCGTGCCGAGCGCGCGATGGATTTCCGCCGAAAAGCTGTGGCGAAGCGTTTTTCCGATTAAGGTCGCTTTCATACTGTTTCTTTGTAGCTGCCGAGGAACACGAACAGATCCGTGCCGTTTTCGAGGTCGGCTATAAGGTTCTGAACGCTCGGATCGGAAACGTCGCCTTCGAAATCGAAGTAGAACAGAAATTCGAAGTCGGAATTACGAATGGGGCGGGATTCGAGTTTTGTAAGGTTAAGATTGAGCGCCGCGAAACGATTGAGCACGCGGTTGAGGCTACCCGGGGTGTGCGCGGTGTTTACCATAACGCTGATTTTGTTCGCTCCCTTGTAGATTTCGAGGTTCTTGGAAATGCAGATGAAGCGCGTGTAGTTGTTTCCCTCGTCCTGAACGTTGGTTTTCAGGATCGAAAGCCCGTAAATTTCGGCGCATTCGGTCGAGCAGATCGCGGCGACGGTATCGTCGTTTCCGTCGGCTACGAATTTTGCGGCGACGGCGGTGTTTTCCATAATGCGGGCTTCGGCTTTAAGCGATTTTATGAATTCGGCGCACTGGAGTATGCCCTGCTCGTGCGAAACGATCGTCTTTATATTCTCGATGCGCGCGCCCTTTTTAGCGACGAGCGCGTGTTTCGCCTGAACGCGAACGCTGCTGACGATCGAGAAGCGATATTTCTGCATAAGATCGTAAACCTGAAGTATCGAGCCCGTCGTGCTGTTTTCTATCGGGAGCACGCCGTACTCGCAAAGGTTTTTGTCGACCGCCTGAAACACGCCTTCGAACGTCTTGAAGTACGTTATGTCCGAAAGTTCGAACAGTTTTTCGGCGGCAATTCCGCTGTACGCGCCGCGCACGCCCTGACAAGCCACGGTCGCGGAAACGGGAGCCGCGGACTGCTTTTCGACGGCTTTTTTGATTGCTTCGGCGGCAGGCGAAGAAAGATGAATGAAACGGTTCTGATAAGCCTTGCTCGTGTAGAAAATCGTGTTGTAAAGCTGCTTTACGTACACTTTCTGCTCGTCGGGGAACTTCGCGGCGAGCCGATTTACGATTGCTTTTTCGCGCTCGGGAGCGTCAACATTCTTGTTTTCCTTGTCCTTGATGATGCCGATTTCGCGGCTGAGCTCCATACGCTTGCCGTAAAGGTCGGTAATCTGATCGTCGATACGGTCGATCTTCTCTCTTGCCTCGGTTAAGTCCATATCTGTCTCCTTAAAAAGTTATTTTTCGCTGTTTTCGAGCTCGTCGAGAAGCGCGATCGCAACCGCCGCTTCGACGACGGGAACGGCACGGGGGACGATGCACGCGTCGTGTCTGCCCTTTATCGCTATTACGACGTTCTCTTTCTTTACAAGGTCTACCGTTTTTTGCGGTTTCGCTATCGACGGCGTGGGGCGGAACGCTACCGAAAGCGTGATCGGCATACCGTTCGAAATTCCGCCGTTTATACCGCCCGAACGGTTGGTTTCGGTATAAAAAACGCCGTTTTCGACGCGGATCGGGTCGTTCGCTTCGCTACCGAATTCGGCTGCAAGATTAAATCCGTCGCCGAATTCTACGCCTTTTACCGCGGGAATTCCGAACACTGCCGATGAAATCTTGCTTTCGATCCCGCCGAAAAGCGCGTTGCCCACACCCGCGGGAAAGCCTTCGACGATACATTCGACAACTCCGCCCACGCTGTCGCCCGAAGTCTTGGCTTCGAGGAGTTTCGCTTCGAGCGCGGGAACGTTGCCGAGCGCGGGGAATCCGACCGTTCTTTCTATTTCGTCGCACGTTACGGCTTCGGTTTTATAGCTTTTCGCCTTGACGCCGCCGATTTCGCCGACGTAAGCGCATACTTTTACGCCGCGTTTTTCGAGAATTTGTTTTGCTATGCCGCCCGCGATACAAAGCGGAGCCGTAAGCCGCCCCGAAAATTCGCCGCCGCCTGAAAAGTCGAGCCGTCCGTCCTTGCAGTACGCCGCAAAGTCCGCGTGGCTCGGGCGGGGTTTTGCGTAAAGCTCGTTGTAATCGCCGCTGCGCACGTTCTTGTTGTAAATAACCGCATGCACGTTGCCGACGATTTCGTCGTTATCCACCCCCGAAACGAACACGGGCTCGTCGGGTTCGATCCGCGAGGTCGAATACGCCGCGTTTTTCGCGCTTCGCCGCGACATAAATTCGGATAATTTCGTTCTGTCTATGCGGAATTTCGGGAAGCCCGAAAAGTTTACGCCGATTTCGCTCGCGTGAGACGTTCCGTACACTTCCACGGTTATTTTGTCGCCGTTAAATTTCATTCGTTACGCCTCCGATTTTTCCGTAATCGTCAAAAAAGTTCGGGTACGATTTCGCGACGGCTTTTTCGCCGCTTATCGTAGATCTTCCGTCGGCAAAGCTTGCGAGTATCGCCTCGCTCATCGCCATACGGTGATCGTTCGCCGAATCGAACGCGCCGCCGCGAGGTTGCCCGCCGATTATCTTGAGTTTGTCGCCGCCCGCGGCTTTTATACCCGCCGCGCCGAGCATTTTTATAATTTCGCCCAGCCTGTCCGACTCCTTAATTTTAAGCCGCTCCACGCCGCTTATTACAGTTTCGCCCGCGCAGTACGCGGCGAGAACGCTTATCGCGGGAACGGCGTCCGGAATATCGGTCGCGTCCGTCGTAAAGCCGCGAAGCTTATTCTTGCGGACGGTAACGGCGGTCTCGGAAACGCTAATTTCCGCGCCCGCCTCGGCTATGATGCCCAGAATTTTTTTGTCGCCCTGCACCGAATCGGGGTTAAGTCCGTTTACCGTCACGCCGTTATCCGATAGCGCGCCCGCGACGAGGAAAAACGCCGCGTTCGACCAGTCGCCTTCTACCTTGTAGTCGGTAATTTCCGTCCGGACGCGTGGTGAAACGGTATATATTACGTCCGAAAAAGTCACGTTCTGTCCGAAATCGCGCATAACGCTTTCGGTGATTTTCAGATACTCGCGCGAAACGATTTTGCCGTCGAGTTTCAGCGTGCCGCCGCCCGCGATCGCGAGCGCGAACAACATACCGGTAACGTACTGCGAGCTGACGGAAGCGTTGATTTCGTAGCTCCCCGCGGCGAGTTTACCGCTTAAAAACCGCTTGTTTTCTACCGCAACGCCGCCCGAAGCAAGCGTTTTTATGAGTTCGTCGTTCGGTCGGTCGAGAAGTCTGCCGCTTCCGACGAATTCGGTTCCGATCCCGAGCGCCGCGACGATCGGCATCATAAATCTTAGCGTCGATCCGCTTTCGCCGCAATCGAGAACGGCTTTTTCGGGCGATTTTCCGATCGGAAACACTGTCGCTTCGTCACCGACAAGCTCCGCTTTCGCGCCGATCGCGCCGAGACAACGAAGCGTTGCCGAAACGTCCTGCGACGGAGTTACGCCGCGAACGACGACGGGATTTTTTGCGAAAAGCGCCGCCGAAATAAGCGCGCGGTGGGCAAACGATTTCGAGCCGATCGCGTTTACGCTTCCGCCGAGAACGTGAGGTGTGATTTCGATCATAACAGCTCCCCGAGGCGGTCGAGCGGGATATTTTCCGCTCTGCAATCGCCCGCGTCTTTTATGAGAATAAATCTGACGAAGCCGTCGCTTGCTTTTTTGTCGAGCGCGATTTTTTTGATTATATCGTTTTTCGCGTAAGGAATCGTTCCGTCCTCGTCCGCCGAAGCAAGAAGCGCGCGAAGCTCCTTTTCCTTTTCGTCCGAAAGCCCATAATATTTCTTGGAAACCGTGATCGCCGCGCCCAAACCCTTATACACGCAAAGTCCGTGCGGGATCGTATACCCCGACAAACTCTCGATCGCGTGTCCTACGGTATGCCCGAGGTTGAGGAGCGCTCGGCAACCGCTTTCGCGCTCGTCCGCTTCCACGATTTTCGCTTTGATTTCGAGCGCGCGGGCGATAAGATCGCAAGTAACGCCGCCGCGGACGTCCGCTTCCGAAATCGTTGTGCTCAGAAACGCGTACTTTACAAGTTCGCCGAGCCCGTTGGAAAATTCTTCTTTTGGGAGGGTGCGAAGAAACGACAGGTTGATATACACGCCGTCGGGCTGATAGAACGTTCCGACGAGGTTTTTGCCTGCGGGAAGGTCGATCGCGGTTTTGCCTCCGACCGACGAATCGATCATCGCAAGAAGCGAAGTCGGGATCTGATAAAAGCCTATTCCACGCATGTACGTTGAAGCCGCAAAGCCCGAAAGATCGCCCGTAACGCCGCCGCCGAGAGCCACTACCGCGTCGCCGCGATGGAAGCCGTTTTCGGCGAGAAAGTCGAGAATTTTTAAATACGTATGCGAATTTTTGCTACATTCGCCGTGCGGAAACACGAATGAAACAGTGCTTTCAGGGAGAAGTTTTTTGACTTCTTCGAGGTAAAGCTCAGCTACCTTATCATCCGAAACAACGCAGACTTTTTTGCCCGCATAAAGGTTTTTCGGGAAGTCGGAAAGGCTGTCAGAAATCAGTATATCGTATTTTTTCGACGCGTTTACGGTTAGGTTTTTCATTACTGTTTCCTGCCTTTAAGGTCGATGTCGAGTTTGCGGCGGTTGCCTTCTTCGAGAAGGACGGCAAGACGCTCTTCGTCGTTGTCGTCGAGGGCTTTCTTATACTCCGCAAGATGTCCGATTATTTCGCCGAGCTCGCCCGAAAGGTAATCACGGTTGTCGATCATAAGTTCCGACCACATTTTGCTGTTGAGCCTTGCCACGCGCGTAAGGTCGCGGTAGCTTCCCGCCGAAAAGCCGTCGTGGACTTCGGCGCGGGTGTTTTTGATATAGGCGTTCGAGACGATATGGCAAAGCTGCGAAGTGAACGCGATCATTCCGTCGTGGTAGTCCGCCGAGCAAACCATAACTTCGCCGAAACCGAGCGACAGATAGAATTTTTTGAGCGCGTCGAGACGGGCTATATCTTCGGTTACGGGTACGATAATCATGGACGCACGGTCGAAAAGGCTTGTTATCGAGTGCTCTATCCCCGAAAACTCTCTGCCCGCCATGGGGTGACCGCCGACGAAAAACAGATCGGGATAAGCCTTTTGCATTTCGTTCATTTCGGAAACGACGAGTCTTTTCGTTCCGCAAAAATCGGTAACGATCGCGCCCGATTTAAGGTGCGGCAGGTACGGCTCGATAACGGCTTTGAAATCGCGGGGGTAAAGCGCTACGATAATCATATCGAGCTTGTCTGCGTTTTCTGTCGTAAGCACGCCGTCGAGCATTCCGATAAGGTCGGCTTTGCGCATAACGTCGGACGATTTATCGAAGCCGTACACTTCGTGCCCGCCCGCTTTTTTGAGGGTGCGCGCGAACGACGCGCCCATAAGTCCGAGACCGATAATTCCGACTTTCATTTAGTCGCGCTCCTTGCCGGTAATGGGCAGCATTACGTCCACTCTGCGCATAACGTCCGCGAATTCCTCGGGGCGAAGAGACTGAGCTCCGTCGCAAAGCGCGTGCGGGGGATCGTTATGGACTTCTATCATAAGACCGTCCGCCCCCGCTCCTACCGCCGCGAGCGACAGAGGACGCACGAGGCGAGCTATACCCGAAGCATGGCTGGGATCGACGATAATGGGAAGATGTGTTTTTTCTTTAAGGATCGGAATCGCCGAAAGGTCGAGCGTGTTGCGGGTGCTCGGCTCGAACGTGCGGATACCGCGCTCGCAAAGGATAATATCTTTCGTACCCTCGCTCATGATATACTCGGCGCTCATAAGCCATTCTTCGATCGTGTTGGCAAGTCCGCGTTTGAGAAGCACGGGCTTGTGCATTTTGCCCACTTCCTTGAGAAGCTCAAAGTTCTGCATATCGCGTGCGCCGATCTGGACGATGTCAACGTCGCGGAAAAGATCGATGTGGCGAACGCTCATAATTTCGGTAACGATCGGCATTCCCGTTTCCTCTTTTGCTTTGAGAAGAAGCTTGATACCCTCGTCGCGAAGTCCTTGGAACGCGTAAGGCGAAGTGCGGGGTTTGAACGCGCCGCCGCGAAGCACGGTAGCGCCCGCGGCTTTTACCGCCTGCGCGACTTCAACGATCTGCTTTTCGGTTTCGACCGAGCACGGCCCCGCGATAGTCTGGAAGTATTTGCCGCCGAACTTATGCCCGCCGACTTCGACGATCGTATCTTCGGGGTGGAACTTGCGGTTTACGCTCTTGTACGGCTCCTGAATACGTTTTACGGTGTCTACGATGTCGAGCGAGCTGACAAGATCCATATCGACTTTCGACGTGTCGCCGATAAGCCCCAAAATCGTGGTGTTTTCGCCACGGCTTATGTCCACGCCGAGCCCCATTCCCTTAATCCATTCGATAAGGTTGTTTACCTGTTTCGGTTCGCTGTCCTTTTTGACTACAATTATCATAAAAAATACCTCCCGAGAAATAAAAAAAAGATCCGTCACCGACCGATCTTACTGAACCATGATATTTTGTTACAGCAAAAACTTCCGGTATTTTATTCAATACGGTTTACGGTAAAGTAAAAGTAATAAAAAAGTCCGGAAATTGCTTTCATGTGTTCTCCTCGAACTCCGCTTTCGCTTTGTTCGGTAACATTATACGATATTTTCGGGTACTCGTCAAGCATTTTTCGGGGCTAAATTTAAATAATTTCCGTGCGAATACTTAAATGTTTGACTTATTAGTCCGCGCTTGCTAAAATATAGACGAGGTAAACGCTATGTTTAACGAAAAAATGGTAAAACTCGGCACGAACCGGTCGGTAATACGCGATCTTTTCGAATACGGCAACGAACTTAAAAAGACCGTCGGCGAGAACAGTGTTTTCGACTTTACGCTCGGAAACCCGTCCGTTCACACCCCCGAAAATGTGGACGAAACGCTGATTTCGCTGATTAAAACCGCACCGCGCGTGCACGCGTACACTTCGGCGGCGGGCGCTGAAAACGTGAGAAAGGCGATTGCCGCTTGTCAGAAATCGCGTTACGGTCTGCCCGTTTCGCCCGAACTTGTATATATGACCTGCGGCGCGGCGGCAGGGCTCGCGATCACACTCAAAGCCGCGATTACGCCCGAACGCAACGAAGTGATTATCGTTCCGCCGTTCTTCCCCGAATACACCGTGTTTACGGAAAACGCGGGCGGTAAGACGGTCGTTCTGCCGCTTGACGAAAAGTCGTTCCAGATCAATTTTGCGGCGCTCGAGGTCGCTTTGAGCGAAAAAACGGCGGCGATTATACTCAATTCGCCGAACAACCCGTCCGGCGTGGTTTACACCGAGGAAACCATAAAGGCGGTCGCGGCGATCCTGAAAGCCGCGGAAGAAAAATACGGCGTGCCTATCGTTCTGATTTCGGACGAGCCGTACCGCGAAATCCGATTTGTGGACTTCGTGCCGTCGCCGATGAATTATTACGACGATTGCGTGCTTTGCTATTCGTTCTCCAAGTCATTCTCGCTCGCGGGCGAAAGGATCGGTTTTATCGCGGTTTCGGACAGAATGAAAGCCGCTAAAGAATTGTTTGCTGCGGTTGCCGGCGCCGGAAGGTCGCTCGGGTATGTGTGCGCGCCTTCCCTCTTTCAGTATGCCGTTGCGGCGTGTTGCGGCGAGCCGTCCGACGTGTCCGTATACAGACGAAATCGCGACGTTTTATGCGAATTTTTCTCGTCGCGAGGTTTGAAGGTTGCCAACCCCGAGGGGGCGTTCTACCTTATGGTCGCCTCTCCCGACGGCGACGGCGTAAGGTTTTCGGATCACGCGAAAAAGTTCGGGTTGCTGATCGTTCCGACCGATTCGTTCGGCGCGAAGGGATACGTTCGTATCGCAACTTGCGTTTCGGAAGATACGGTTGACCGCTCGTTGCCGATTTTCGACAAGATGTTAAAGAGCTATTAAGAAAATATTTATAAAAAATAAAAGTACCGTTCAGAAAATTTGTTTTCCCTTCCGGGAGGCGCTGAGCCCGCGCGGGCAAGTGTTTGGGGATATTCGCGTCCGGACGTTTTTGTTTCTTCCGTAGGGGATTTCTCGACTGCGGCTTCGCCTACGCTCGAAATGACATCGTGTCCGTTTGGTTTTTATAAGATTTATTCCCCTCATTCGTCACTCGGGTCGCTACGCTCACACTCGTGCCACCTCCCAGCTCGTAGCATAGCTACTTCGCCGCTTTGGCTAAAAACAGTCACCTGTGGACTGTTTTTACGGTGCTTCGCACCGCCGCGTCGCGCCCCTCGGGGGAAGGCTTAATTAAGACCGCTTCGCGGAATTCTTCTTTCGTAAGATTAGAGCTTTCGCTTGGTTGGCGGGCGGACGAGGGCGTCCGCCCCTACCTATTCTACCGAAAGTAAATACGGGCACCGCCGATTTGCCCGCGGTGACTAGCCGTCGGGTGACGAGGATCGGCCCTACCTATTCTACCGAAAGCCTGTACAATCAACAGCTACTACATTAGACATAAAACCCCGAGGTCGGTTGACTGTCGGGGTTTCTGTTTTACGTGGTTAAACGTTTGATTAGCGGGCGGGCTTTTTTATTCCGAGCGCGGAATAGGGATCGGAAGCCGAGTAACCGATAAGAGAAAGGGCGAATTCGGGAGTAACGGACGGGGCGCGCATTTCGCAATTAGCGCCGAGCACGAGCGCGCGGGCTTCGGAAAGCATATCGCCGCTTGCGTTGTAGGCGTTGTCGCCGCTGCCGAGGCTTAACCCGAGTTTGTCTTTCAGCGCCACGACGTGCGGCATACCGAAACCGTGCCCCATCGACGAAGTAACGCACAGAACAAGCGGAGTTCGGCACATTTGCATAAGTTCTACGTCGTCGCGGTCGAGGAAATTGCCGCCTACGATCGTACATTTGTCGAGAAGCCCTTCGCGGTGGAGAAGCTGAACGGGCGTAACGCCCTCTCTCGCCTGTACTCTGCCCGTTTCGGTGAGGTCGTAGGACGCCGCGACGATGAGTTCCGGTTTGTTTTCGAAAACCTCGTCGGCAACCGCGTTGAAAAGACTTTCGCGTTCGAGCGTAAGCAAAGCAAGTCTCTGATATCCGATATCCTGCGGTTTTTCGACGATTTTATAGACCGTGATTTCATTGTCGAAGCGCTCGGGAAAGCGCGTTGCGACGTTAAAATCCGTAACGCCGCACGCTCTGCCTCTATCGACGTCGCGCGGATCGTCGGTGAGTAAAAAAGCGTTTTTCATAGAGTTTTTCCGAGCTCTTTAAGGTATGCGCGGAACGGCTCGCCGAATTCGCGGTTGCGGAGCGCGAACTCCACGGT
Organism: uncultured Clostridia bacterium; assembly: GCA_934270565.1. Taxonomy (GTDB): domain Bacteria; phylum Bacillota; class Clostridia; order Christensenellales; family Pumilibacteraceae; genus UBA10677. The sequence goes on from CAKQPR010000001.1 coordinate 48,646, forward strand.
CGCTTTTACGGCGCCGAGCTTGTCGCCCATATCGTAGCGCTTGCCCTCGAACTCGTACGCCCAAACGCCGCTCTTTCCGCAAAGCGCGTTGAGCGCGTCAGTGAACTGCAACTCGTTGCCCTTTCCGTTCGGGGTCGAGCGGATCGCATCGTAAATGTTGCGGTCGATGACGTATCGCCCGAGGCTGGTAAGACGAGACGGGAGCGCGTCGAGCGACGGCTTTTCGATGATCGCTTCGCACTTGTGTCCTCTTCCGTCGTCCTCGGAAATCTTCGCTACGCCGTACTTCACGATATCGTCGGTGTCGAGGCGCTGAACGCCGAGGATCGAACAGCCGTACTTCTCGTAAGCGCGTGTAAGCTGACCTATCACGGGGTCGGTATCGTTGACTATAAGATCGTCGCCCCACGCGAGCGCGAAGGGGTCGTTACCGGTGAATTTCTCCGCCTGAAGCACCGCGTCGCCGCTGCCGAGCGGCTTCGGCTGATAGGTAAAGACGATGTTCGCGCGCGAATAAATGCGGCGAAGCACGTCAAGGTATTCGGTTTTACCCGCCGCAAGGAGCTTGTCTTCGAGCTCGTATGACGGCGTGAAGTACCTGCGGATCATTTCTTTCTGCTCGTTGATGACGATCAGAATATCTGTTATTCCGCTGTCGATCGCCTCATCCACGATATAGCTGAGAACGGGGGTATCGACTATGGGCAGAATTTCCTTGGGAACGGCTTTGGTTATGGGCAAAAATCTCGTACCCATACCGCCGCACGGGATTACGGCTTTGGTTATTTTCATTTCCTTACTTCCTTTTTCTTAATCCGATGGGTTATATCTTATATATGATTCTGCGGCAGGTTTCGCAACGGCAATATCCGTTGTTTTCGAGGTCGGTTTTGGCGGAGCTCGAAACGACCATGCCGCAAACCCCGCACGAAACGTTTTTATCGAGCTCGGTCGCGGGGGCGAACGCGGGATAAACCCCGTCGCCGGTAAGTTTTACGTACGTTTCCATAAGCTTGGGTTCGACCGCGCCCGCAAGCGCGTCGCGCGCGTCTTTGAGTTTTTTAAGCTCGCCTTCCTTGCCCTTCTGGTAGGTCTCGAACTTAGCCTTTGCTTCGGCGTAGTCGGCACGCGACTTTTTGCCGCTCGCCTGAGCCGCTTTGTAATCGCCGAGCGCCTTGTCGGCGAGGCTTTTGAGCGAATCGACGCGTTTTTTCCATTCCGAAACCGCCGCCTGAAGCTCTTCGAGGCGGGAAACGAGGTTCTTCTCGGCTTCTTCGTCCGCTTCGCCGGCTTCGAGCCGCATGCAAAGATCTTCGATCTCGCCCGCGCATTTTTCGATAAATTTAAGTCCCTGTTCGTATGACGAAACAATGCTTTCGGCTTGTTTTTCGCTCTCGAGCACAGCCGTTTTCGCGGCTTCGAACTTCTTTTTGTTCGCGCGCATATCGACGTAATTCTGATTTTTTTTGATCTCGTCGTTCAGTTTCTTGTACGCAAGATCGGCTTTCTGGTAACTGAGTAAAGCGTCTAAATTCATATTGCCTCCCGCGACGATTGTCGCTTTTTGTTGTTAAATTCTCGGATTTATATCCTTTTCGGACTGAATAAGCTCGATATCCACGCCGCTGGCTTCAGCCTCGTCGGCGAGAAGCTCTATAAGCCGCGAAATGTAGACGTGTTCCATCGTGTAGTGTTGCGGCTCGATAACCGTTACGCCGCGCTCTTTGGCGTAAATCGCGACGTGATGTTTAAGATCTGCGGTGATCAGACAGTCCGCGCCCGCTTTGAGCGCCATATCGACGTAAGCGGTATCGCCGCCGCCCGCGCCGTTGATGATCGCCACACGCGAAACGGGGTCGTAATGATCGCCGATAACGCGGACGTACTCGTCGTCGAGACGGCGGGCAACCTCGTCTTTGAGCGCGGAAACAGTGACTTCCTCTTCGAGGTTTCCCACTCTGCCGAGCCCTTCGTTCTCCGAAATGTACTTGTCCATAACCTCGATGTCTTTGAGCTTGAAAAGCTTTGCGACGTAATCGTTTATTCCGTCCACGGTAAAGTCGAGCGACGTATGCGCCGCGTAAATCGCTATTCCGTTTTCGATCGCGGTGATTATCTTGCTGCCGAGGATCGACTCGTCCGTGATCTTGTTTATCGGTCGGAAAATCATCGGGTGGTGCGCGATAATCATCTGCACGCCCGATTCGAGCGCTTCGCCGAGCACCTCTTCGGTAACGTCGAGACAGCACAAAACTCTGTCTACTTCGTTGTCCGCTTTGCCGACGATAAGTCCTACGTTGTCGTACTCTCCGACTATGGCGTTAGCCTCGGGTGCGACCGCGTTGATGATTTTAACGACGTCTCTCACCTTTGCCATTCGAGTGCCTCCTTTATGAGCGCAAGACGGCGGTCGTTGCCGCTCGTTCGCTTGTATCCGTTGATTTTTTCTTCCGATTCGGTCAGAAACCGTAATAAATCGGGGTTCTTCTGTTTGTAAAACACGCCTATCGTCCGCTCGATTTCGGTAAGCGGCTCTGACTTACCCGCGACGGCGCGGATAACGTCGTAGTATTTTCCGCGATCGTGCACGCACCTGTCGGCTATGATTTTGTACCCGTTTTCGGTAAGCCATACCCTGACGGCGGAAACGTCGTGCTGCGCGCCGATTATAAGGTCGGGGCGGCGGGCGTAACGCGACAGTATCTTTATTATAAGTCTGCCGCCCATGCCGGCGATTACCGCCTGATCGACGGGTTCAGGTATAAGGTCGAAACCGTCGCTTACGCGGCAAATAACGTTCGGCTTGTCGGCAAATTTTTCTTTCAGTAACGCAATCGCCTTTTCGCTGACGTCCGCGGCGATTACTTTTCCGCAAATTTTACTCGCGTACCCCGCTACCATTCCGTGGTCGCAACCCACGTCCGCGAAAATCCCGCAAGGCTCGATGAGCGAGCAAACAGCGTTTATTCTCATTGATCGACGTAATCCTTGAGCCGCTTGCTGCGCTGAGGATGACGGAGCTTGCGGAGCGCTTTCGCTTCGATCTGACGAATACGCTCACGCGTGACGCCGAACTCTTTTCCGACCTCTTCGAGGGTGCGGGGGTGTCCGTCGTCGAGCCCGTAACGAAGCCTTAAAACCATTTCCTCGCGCGGGGTGAGCGAATCGAGCACAGCGAGAAGCTGCTCTTTGAGCATTGTGGTCGTTGCGGATTCGTTGGGGGACGCGATATGAACGTCCTCGATAAAGTCGCCGAGGTGGCTGTCCTCTTCTTCGCCGATCGGGGTTTCGAGCGATACGGGGTCGAGCGCGATCTGCTGGATTTCTGCTACGCGTTCGACCGAAATGCCCATTTCTTCGCTCAGTTCTTCGGGCGTCGGGTCTCTGCCGAGCTTCTGAACGAGTACGCGGGTCGCGCGGGTAAGCTTGTTTATCGTTTCCACCATGTGCACGGGGATACGGATCGTGCGCGCCTGATCGGCTATAGCGCGGGTGATCGCCTGACGGATCCACCACGTCGCGTAAGTCGAAAATCTGAAACCTTTCGTGTAGTCGAATTTCTCGACCGCTTTCATAAGTCCGAGGTTCCCTTCCTGAATAAGGTCGAGGAATTGCATACCTCTGCCGACGTGGCGCTTGGCGATTGATACGACAAGACGAAGGTTGGCTTCGCTGAGCCGTTTTTTCGCCGCTTCGTCTCCTTCGTTCATCTTTCTCGCGAGCTCGAGCTCCTCTTCCATACTCAGAAGCGGAACTCTGCCGATGTCTTTAAGATAAACCTTGACGGGATCGTCGATGGATATCTCGCTCATGATCTGGTCGATATCGTCGCCCACGAGGTCCACGGCGTTGTTTATTATCTGAATGCCGTTTTTGCCGAGAATACGGAAAACTTCTTCCATCTGTTCGACGTTGGCTTCGCATTCGACGGCAAGCTTCTCGCCCACGTCGTCATAGGTAAGATGCCCGCGGGTTTTGCCGACTTTGATAAGCCTCTTTATTTCGTTTTCGATTTTCTCGTTGAGTTTGACGAGACGAGGCTCTTCGACGTCGATGCCGAGCCCCGCCAGCCCGCTCAGAACCTCGTCGATCGTGTCGGGGTCGATGGTCGAGCCGAGCGCCGCCGTTACGTCGTCGTAGGTGAGCTTGCCTTCTTTCTTGTATTTTCCGTCCAAAGTTTTTACTATTTTGTCGATCGCTTGTTTTTCCATAAATTCCTCTTTGGCGCTCGCGTCGCGCCGTTCGCTTTTAACGTAACCGCACTGTTATTTTGAGTATATATATCCGTTTTTAGCCCTGCTGAAATTTACGAATAGGCTTGTTTATCTTGGGATTGCGCAACTTTTTGAGCGCGGACTGCTCGATCTGACGAACGCGCTCGCGGGTGATGTTGAAAATTTTACCGACCTCTTCGAGTGTCATCGGTACGCGGCTGTCCAGCCCGTAGCGAAGCGTGATTATAAGCTGTTCGCGCGGTTCGAGCTCGCTGAGCACTACGCGGATAAGGTCGTTCATATAGTTTGTCATTGCGATAGAATCGGGGTCGGGCGCGGGCGAAGCGATGATTTCGCCGAGCGTCGTTCCCTCGTCTTTCTCGCCGATGGTTTCGTCGATCGAGCGCTTTTGCTGTTGAAGGCGCTGATAAAGGGAAATGCGCTTTACGTCCTCGCCCATTTTTTCGGCAAGCTCTTCCTGCGACGGAATTCTGCCTGTCTTTTGCTCGAATTCGTTGGAGAAGCGCTGCATTCTTTCGATCTTGTCGAGAACGTAACCCGGGGTATGTATGCTCGAGGTGAAGTCGCGGGCAGAACGCATTATCGCCTGTTTAATCCACCACGTCGCATAGGTCGAAAACCTGAAACCCTTTGTGTAGTCGAATTTTTCGGCGGCGGTCATAAGTCCGATTACGCCGATCTGAATCAGGTCGTCAAGTTCGATGCCCCTGCCGACGTAGCGTTTCGCAATCGAAACGACGAGCCTTATATTGCTTTGAACGAGTTTGTCCTTTGCGTCTTTGTCGCCTTCGGAAATCCTTTTGGCGAGTTCCTTTTCCTCGTCTGCGGTCAGAAGCTCGAATTCGCCGAGCTTGCGCAAAAAGTCGCGGGTCGAATCTCCGCTCGCTCCGACGTCTTCGGTTTCGTCCGTCTTTTGATCGTCCTCGCCGACTATGAGAATACGGCGGTTTTCGAGCTCCTTACACGCTTTTTCCACGTCATCTTTGGACGCGTCGCAATAAAGAACGAGCGCCTCCTCGACTTCTTCGAGCGTAAGCCACTCTTTGCGCTTGCCCTGAATTTCGAGAAGGTCGATTTGTTCATCGATCGTGTGACGTGGTATTTTCGTTAAGTCTTCTTTCATTCTTCTCCTCCGCTCCGTAACGTTTTCAGAGCGTTCTCGATTTTCGCGAGTCTCGACAAAAGCGCGACGTTTTTCGTTTCGTCGAATTCTTTTGCGAGCCGAAGTTTTTCTTCTTCGTAACTGCGAAGTTTCATTTTGTTCAGACAACTTTCGTACTTCTTTCCGTCGTCACCGTCCATAAACGAATATTCCGCGACTTCGGCGATTTCCTGCGGGTTTTCGGTGCTGTAAAGCGCGGAAACGGACGGTTTTTCGCCTTTTTTGAAGCGTTCGAGCGCGTATTCGTAAATCCTGCGGTCAACGTCCGAACTCAGAAACGGGTACACGTCCTCGCCGAAATCGACGTACTCCTTGCCGTGAGCGACGGACGCGATTACGAAAAGCTCGGCTTTGTCGCGTTTTTTCGTCGTTTCGGGCGGCGCTTCGGGTTTCGGCGCGGTGCGCTCGGGGGGCGTTTCGGGTAGTTCGGTTATGTCCGCCTGCTTTCTGAGCGCGTCGAACGAATATCCGGTTTTGTCGTGAACGACCGACAAATACTCTTCGCGCTCGACGGGATTTTCCAGCGATTTGATTACTTTGATCGCCTCTATGGCGTAGGCTGTCTTTCCGTCGGGTGCGTTAAGATCGTATTTTTTCGACAGAACGTCGAGTTTGAACGCGGGAAGCGTAAGCGCTTCGTCGAGGAGCTTTTGATAAGCTTCCGCGCCGCGTTCTTTTATGAAATCGTCGGGGTCGAGCTCGTCGGGAAGCGATACGACTTTGACGTTGAGCCCCGCCGACTGAAGTATGTCGAGACCGCGCATTGTTGCGGTCTGCCCCGCCGAATCGCCGTCGTAACAAATGTACACGTTCGGCGAATAATTGCGGATCAGTTTTGCCTGTTGGAGCGTGAGCGCCGTGCCCATGCTTGCGACCGCCGTATCGAAACCCGCTTTGTGAAGCGCGAGCACGTCCATATACCCCTCGCAGACGATAACGTTTTTTATCGGTTCGCGCTGCTTTTTCTTCTTTAAGAGGTTTATCGCGTAAAGCGTTTTCGACTTGTCGAAGATGGGCGTATTGCTGCTGTTGCGGTACTTTACGGGGATATGCGATTCGGGGTTGATAAGCCTGCCGCCGAACGCCACGACTTCGCCGAAGTTGTTGATGATCGGTATCATCATCCGGTCGTAGAAAACGTCGTACCAGTCCGCGCCGCGCTGTTCGATGAGCCCCGCTTCTTTCATTTCGGCTTTCGTAAAGCCCTTGCTTTCGAGGAAGTTGATTATTTCCTTGCTTCCGAGGCTCGCGCCGAAACCGAATTTCGTGATAAGCTTGTCGGGGACTTGCCGCATATTAAGGTAGTCGCGGGCGCGTTTTCCGCCGTCGGTAAAGAGGTTGTCGTAATAGTGCTTTGCGGCGGTACGCATCAACGAGTAAAGCCGTTCGCGTTTTTCGCGCGGAATCCCTTCGCTTTTAAACTTCTTGAGTTCGGGAACTTCCATTTTCGCTTCGGCGGCGAGCATTCGCACCGCGTCGATGAAATCCACGCTTTCCATTTTCTGCACGAACGATATCGCGTTGCCGCTTTCCTTGCACCCGAAGCAATGGTAGAATTGTTTCTCTTCGTTCACCGCGAACGACGGTTCTTTTTCGTGGTGAAACGGACAGCACCCCCAGTAGGTCCTGCCCTTTTTGTTGAGCGGAACGTAGCGCGAAATCAGTCGCACAAGATCCGTTCGGGATAGAAGCTCGTCGATCCACTCCCTTTCCAAATTACCACTCCGTTGTTAAAACTTCGCCCAGCCTTTCGGCACGGTGATATCCTCGAAAACCCTTACCGCGTACTGATCGCTCATCATCGATATGTGATCGCAGACCTTTTGTTCGAGCGTGCTGTCCATTTCGAGCAGCTCGCGCGGCAGAAGATCCTTGTGATCGCGGAAATATTCGAACAAAAACCTGATCATTTCCACCGCTTTGCCCTCTTCGCTCTTGGCTATGGACGAGCGGTAAACGCGCTCGAACATAAATTCGCGAAGCCCGTTTATTCCGACTACGAAATCGGGCGACGGCGACACGGAATCCTTTCCGAAGTTGTTGTCGATCATATCGCAAATCATCGAGTTTATGCGCGCGCCGTTGTTCGTACCGAACATTTCGCGGTACTCGGACGGTATGTCCGCCTCGGTTATCACTCCGCCGCGGATCGCGTCGTCTATGTCGTGATTGATATACGCTATTCTGTCGCTCCAAGCAACGACGTGCCCTTCGAGCGTGGACGCGTTGCCTTTGGACGTGTGATTGACTATACCGTCGCGGACTTCGAACGTGAGGTTCATTCCCTTACCGTCGTACTCGAGAACGTCAACCACCCTCAGCGACTGCCCGTTATGCGCGAAATGCGTGAATTCGTTCAGCGCCCTCTCGCCCGCGTGTCCGTAAGGCGTATGCCCGAGGTCGTGCCCGAGCGCTATGGCTTCGGTGAGGTCCTCGTTGAGCCGAAGAGCTCGCGAAATCGAACGCGCTATCTGGCTTACTTCGAGCGTATGAGTGAGCCGCGTCCGATAATGATCGCCTTCGGGCGCGAGAAACACCTGCGTTTTGTGTTTTAGTCTGCGAAACGCTTTACAATGCAAAATGCGGTCGCGGTCGCGTTGGTACTCCGTCCGCATGTTGCTTTCGGGAACAAAAACCTTTCTCCCGCGCGTCTCGTTCGACTTTGCCGCGTAAGGCGAAAGGTACTTGTCCTCTATTTCATAAATTACGGATTTATAATCTCTCACTATATCACCTATTAAATAGTACAAGCAAAAAAAAATTTTTGCAAGTATTTTTGGGATATATTGAAATAATATAAGAAATTTTTAACCGATTTCGGGCAAAACCGCTGTATAAACGGTATGCGTTTGGGGGATCACCGTTCCGATACGAATGTATTCGCTCCCGCGAGACGGTGAGCCACCGCGGGCGAGTTTTGGGGTGTACCGTTCCGCTACTACCGTATTCCCTTCCGGGAGATTGCCACGTCGCGCTTTGCGCTCCTCGCAATGACAGTGGCTAAGTACCGTTACGCTTGGGTTTTATACGGATAAACATTATTAAACGCCGCACACGCGTATAAAGTATGTCTCCGAGGGAACGAAGTGACCGTGGGAATCTCCCGGAAGGGCAACGTTTGTAACGGCGACCAACAAGCAGATTTACTGTACCGTTCACTTACTATCGAATTCGCTCCCGCGAGATCTCTCGACTACGCTCGAGATGACGAGGCTAAGTACCGTTACGCAAGGTTGGCGGCGGGACGAGGGCGTCCCGCCCTACCGGAGCGAAAAACGACGTTTCAAACTAAAACTTACCAGCTGCGTTATACCGACGGGCGGACGAGGAACGCCCCTACATTATAAGGCTTCCCCTTGGGGGGAAGCTGTCGCGTAGCGACTGATGAGGGGTTGTCTTTTACGTTTAGTTCGTCTTAGCCCGACCCCTCATTCGTCACTCGGATCGCTAACGCTCACACTCGTGCCACCTTCCCCCGTGGGGGAAGGCATTAGCGGTTGTCACCCGATAACATAACTTCCCGCTCGTTTTCGACCTTTAAAGCGTTGCGGGGTCCGGGACACAGCCGCAAGGCGGTGAGCCACCGCGGGCGAGCATATAGGTTTCGTTCTTTACGTTAGTTCGTTATATGTATTACCCAAATACTTGCCACAGGGGTTCTCTGCCGGCGGCTTTTTTGTTACTTTTTTCTCCGCCTGAAAAAAGTAAAAATACAGTTACCTTTCTTTTCTAAAGAAAACATTTGTTACTATTTCCAAAGTAAGCCTTAGCGGCAGCGTGATTTGCTTCATTTTCGAAAGAAGAGCTTAGTGCTAACGCCCTTAACGCACGAAGGCTTTGAAAGCTTTGAAAGCGGAATAAAGGTCGGCTTTGGAAATAAGCTCGTAGGGGGCGTGCATCGAAAGCACGGGAACGCCGAGGTCCACCGTATCGATATTGAGTTTGGAAACGTATTTCGCGATCGTTCCGCCGCCGCCCTCGTCCACTCTGCCGAGCTCCGAGCTCTGCCAGACAACGCCGGCTTCGGACAAAAGTTTGCGGATTTCGCCGACGTACTCCGCGGAAGCGTCGTTCGAGCCGCTCTTGCCGCCAGCGCCCGTAAACTTGTTCATCGCGACGCCGTTCGACAAAAGCGCGGCGTTGTTCTTTTCGAAAACCGAGCTGTACGTGGGGTCGTAGCACGAGGTTACGTCCGAGCTGATACATTTCGAGGCGAGGCGAACGCGCACGGGATCTGCGCCGAGCGCTCCGCAAATGCTTTCGATAAGGTCGCGGATCATCGCGCACTGCGCGCCCGTGTTGCCCTCGCTGCCGATTTCCTCTTTATCGACGAGCCAGCAGATCGAGGTTTCGTCGTCGCCCGCTTCGAACTGAGCCATCATTGCGGGATACGCGCAAACGCGGTCGTCGTGCCCGTAAGACCCGATAAGCGCACGGTCGAATCCGACGTCGCGCGCGGGGAACGCGGGTACGGCGGTAAGTTCGGCGCTAAGAAAGTCCTCTTCCGTCATGCCGTAGGTTTCGTTAAGAATTTTGAGAGTGGCGAGTTTGAACGCGTCTTTGACGTCCTCGCCGTCGCACGGGGTTGCCCCGACGACAAGATTGAGGTTCTCCGCTTCGACGACTTTCGAGGCGGTTTTCGCCATCTGTTCGCGCCCTAAATGCGGCAACAGATCGGTGATGTAAAATACGGGATCTGTCGCGTTTTCGCCTATACGTATCTCTTTTTTCGTGCCGTCGCGAAGCACTACGACTCCGTGAAGCGCAAGCGGAATCGCCGTCCACTGATACTTTTTGATACCGCCGTAATAGTGCGTTTTCAGTAGCGACATTTCGCCGCTTTCGTAAAGCGGATTCTGCTTTATATCAAGTCGCGGCGAGTCGATATGCGCGACTACCATTCTTACGCCCGCCCGGTTAAGGTCGCGTTTTCCGACTTTGAAAATCGCCACCGATTTATTTTTATTGACGTAATAATAATTGCCGCCGACGGCGAGTTTGTCGCCGAATTCATATTCCTTATAGCCGCGTTTTTTCGCTTCGTCAACGGCAAGCCCGACGCATTCGCGTTCGGTTTTGCCTCCGTCGAGAAACTTTTTATATCCCTCGGCGAAGTCGAAAATCTGCTTCTTTTTGGCGTCTTTCATATCCGAAAAAAGGTTTTTCTTGTTGTAACAAAGCTTCTTTGCAAGCTCTTTTGCGTCGCTTTTCATATTTTCACTCCTGTTTTTCGTTGTTATCGTCATCCATGAGCCCGAGCTCGGACATTATCGAGCCGAGGTCCTCGGTCGGATTCCACGCTTCGGCGAAGTCGAAACCGCTCGCGCTTACCGAATTTTCGGCGAGCGACGAGGCTTTCGGCTTCACGCGTTTTTTCTCGCTCTCGTAAACGCCCGCGAACACTTCGCTCGCTTCGTCGTCCGACAGAATTTCGTCCATCGCTTCGTTGAACTTGCTCTGCGCTTTAAGTCCTTCGTCGTCGGGGTAGCGCGCGAGCAAAGCGTTATAATGCGCCTGCCACTTGCCGTGGAACACGCGAAGCTGATCCATTTCGTCGCGATAGCGCTTTACCGCGGCTTTTTCGATTTCATTCGCCTTTTCGACAGCGTTTATAAGCGCGGTAGCGACGGCTTCGCGACGGCTTTCGAGTTCGGCGATACGCTTGTTTTTCTCGTCGAGCTCGGCTTTGAGCTCGTCTATCCGATGCCGAAGATCTCCCGCTTCGCGGTAATGCTCTTCGTTGAGCCGCGCGATATAATCGTCTACCTGCGCGGAATTATAACCTTTTTTGTCCCGATCGAACGTCATTTCTGCTCCCTTTATTACGCTTTGTCGCCTTCGAGCAACATTTTCTGTTTAAGCTCGTAAAGCCCGTCGCTGAGATCGACTTTGTAAATGTGCGGATTTACGAGGCGTTTGTACTCGTCCCAGAACCTCGCGAGTTCGTCGTGGCGGTACTGCGAGCTCTCTTTGAGCGTGGGCACGTCGTAAACGAGCTTGCCGCCGTCGAAAACCTTGACGAGAAGTTCCTTGCTTTCGTAATCCTCGAGCGTGGTTTTTTTCCACCGCTCGGTCTCGTGAGTGAGCGTAAGCGGCTTGCCGATTTTCTCGCCGCGAAGCGCTATAAGGTCGGCAAAAGCTTTGCCGCTGTCCTTGTCGTAAATGCGGTAAACGGTTTTGAACCCGGGGTTGGTGATTTTTTCGATCGAATCCGATTTTTTGAGGCGCGGAACGGATTTGCCGTCGCGCACGATTTCGGAAAGCTTGTACACGCCGCCGAGCGAAGGCATACCGTCGGAGGTAATGAGCTTTGTGCCCACGCCGTACATGTCGATTCTCGCGCCCTGCGCGGACAACGCGTTGACAAGGTTTTCGTCGATGTCGTTGCTTGCGAAAATAACCGCGTCGGGGTAGCCGGCGTCGTCGAGCATCTTACGCGCCTTTTTGCTGAGGTATGCGAGATCGCCGCTGTCGAGACGAATTCCGAGCGGCTTGTGCCCTTCCTTTCTGAGGCGATCGAAAACCTTGATCGCGTTGGGAACGCCGCTGCGGAGCGTGTCGTATGTATCGACGAGAAGAAGGCACGTATCGGGGTAAATGTCCGCAAAAGCGTTGAACGCGTCGAGCTCGGTCGGGAAGCTGAGAACCCAGCTATGCGAGTGCGTTCCTTTGGGCGCGATATCAAACATCTGCGCGGCAAGCACGTTCGAAGTCGCGCTCGCTCCGCCTATGATACTTGCCCTACTGCCGTAAACGCCCGCGTCCGGACCTTGCGCTCTGCGAAGTCCGAATTCGATTACTTTACCCTCGCCCGCCGCGGTAGTTACGCGCGAAGCTTTGGTCGCGATAAGCGTCTGGTGGCTGATGATGGTAAGGAGCGCCGTTTCGACGAGCTGAGCCTGAATGAGCGGGGCGCGCACGATCATAATGGGTTCCATCGGGAAAACTATTTCGCCCTCGCGCACCGAATAGATATCGCCGGTGAAGCGGAGATCTTTGAGATAGTCGAGGAACTTGTCCGTGAAAGTGTTCAGCGAGCGAAGATATTCGATATCCTCCGCCGAAAAATGAAGGTCTTTGAGGTACTCTATCGCCTGTTCGAGCCCTGCCGCGACGGCGTAGTTTATCTGACCGCGCTGACGGAAAAAGAGGTCGAACGTTGCGATTTCTTCGTGAATTCCGCTGCTTAAATAGCCGTCCATCATCGTAAGCTGATAGAAGTCGGTAAGCATGGTAAGATTGCGGCTTGCGCTAATTTCCTTATTCATTGTCTTCGTCTCCGTTTTTTCTGCCTCTGACTGCAACGATTATAACCATAAGTCCGATAAATACAATGAGAAGCGGCGCGACTACGCCCCACCCGACGAGCCCGCTCGACTGAAGCGCGAATATCAGCGCTATCACTCCGAAGAACAGGATCACTTTGAGGTGGTCGGCGTAAGCGCGGCTGAGTATCATCGTAACCGCGCAGCAGATCGCGGGGATCGCGATATAAATCGGGTAAAGTTGCGCGTAAGTGAGCGCGGTGAAGTTGTTGAGAAGCGTTACGGTCGCGGGAACGGCGAATGCGGTGCCGATCCACAGCGACGCGGTGTTTTTCTGAATGAAAGCGCCCGTTATAAACGCAAGCGCGAGCGTGTAGAAAATCGCGATAAGCGTAACGTTGCCGATCGTGAGCCCCTCGAACACGCCGAGCCCCACGAGCAGAAGAAACACTCCGCAAAGTACGACGTATGCGCCCGCGGCTATGTTACCCGCCATGCGCTGACCTTTGGTAGGCTCTATCTGAATTTCAGTCATTTTTCGTCTCCTTTTCGGGATTTCCGACGTTTTCCGCAGGCGTAATTTTTTCGGGGTCGTTTGTCGGATCGGAAGCGATTTTGTCGTTTCCGGCGGCGATCGTTTCGGTTGCCTCGCCTTCGGCGGCGGGCTTATCTTCCGTCACCTCCCAGTATTTGTCGCTGTCGTCGGGGGTATCGAATTTCGGCTCTTCCTTGCCCTTCTTTGCGGGTTCGGCTTGCGGGGCGAGCGAGAGACGATACGCCATTGTTTTTTCGTACCCGTAGTAGTCGAGCGAAAGCTCGGTTTTGGGGATAAGAATAAACGGATTCTTGTTCGCTTTGCGGGCGCGGACGATATGATATATATTCATTCCTATGCCGAAGAAGAACAGAATTATGCTGACGAGCTGGCTCACTCTGAGCGTGTCGCCGATATAGAGGCTGTCCGAGCGAAGCCCTTCGATGAAAAACCTGCCGAAACCGTACCAGATGCAGTAGAACGAGAAGTTAAACCCGTCGTAAGACTGACGTTTGCCGAGGTAAAACCAAAGCATAAAGCCCCAGCCGATAAGGTTCCAGAAGCTCTCGTAAAAGAAAGTCGCCTGATACCAGCCGCTTTTTGCTTCGATATACACGGCGTAAGGAAACCACTGAAGCGAAGGATTCGTTACGGGGTTGCCGTAAGCTTCCTGATTCGCGAAGTTGCCCCATCTGCCGATGATCTGACCGAGAATTATGAACGTAAAGCCGAGGTCCGCCATCTGCAGCCAGCTTACGCGCTCGTTCTCGGGGTGCTTTTTCTGAAGCGCGAGAACGATGAGCGAGCCGAGAGCCGCCGCGACGAGGCCGCCGTAAATCTGAAGTCCCGCTAGTCCGCCGCCTTCGAGACCGATTATCTTTTTGAAAGTCCAAGTGCTCGGATTCGGTCCGGTAAGATCGAAAATTATATAGCCGAGCCGAGCGCCCACTATCGCGAGCGGAATACAGCAGATCGCGAGATCGAACACGAAATCCGAATAGAAGCCTTTCTTTTTGGACGTAAGATAAGCAAGAACGATGCAGATCACCATTCCGCTGCCTATCAGAAATCCGTACCAGTTAAACCCGCCCGACGACGCGGACAGGGCGTTCAACGACGAAATAAAATTCATTGTACGCTCCGTGATGAAAAAAATATCTATATAATTATATCGCCGCGGAAGCGTTTTGTCAACCTTTTAAGGGGGTAGCGCATTATTTATAGGGTACGCGCGCGTGAGGGCTCGTAAGCGAGCGTTACGGCTTGACTGCGATTATGCCCGCGCGGGAACGGTAAGCGTCGCGGCGGATAAGGCGTTTTTCGACGAGCTTGCCCGCTTTGTAAAAATACAGATACCCTTCCGATCCGACAGCCGCCGAGCCGTAACTGACGCGTTTAATGCCGCCGCTCTCGAGCCCCGCCGTATCGTATTTGTTTTCAGCGTCTATGACCGTTCGGTCGGCGGGAACTTCGCCGCGCGATACGACCTCGCTTTTTCTGACTATTTCGTACTCGTTTTTAAGTCCGTAAATTTCCACGACCGCTTTGCTTTCCGTGCAGTAAGTCCTGATGAACACGGGGCGGTCAGTCTGATTTACGAACCGCATATCGCTCGAACCCGAATTCACCATCGCGTCGAAGGACGGCGCGACGTATGAGGGCGGCAACGAGTGCGGGCGGGCTTCGATCACGTTCATACCGGCGAGAAGCGCGGCGTTATAAACCGTAGTAGAAGCCTGACAAACGCCGCCGCCCACTCCGTCGGTGTAATCGCCGTCAACTATGATCTTCGCTTCGGCGAAACCGTTAGCCGCGGTGCGTTTTCCGACTGTGCGGTTGAACGAGAATTCTTCGCCCGCGTTTACTCTTTTGCCGTTGATTTTGGAAAGCGCGAGGCGAATATTGTGTTTTCTGTTTTCTCCCGAACTCGAATAATCGGTCGAGAACGTCGAGCGAAGCCGCGTGCACGCACTTAAATCTTCCGCCGTGACGTCCGCTTCGATTTCGTCCACAGGCGCGGAAAAGGAAGTTTCGCCGTCTTTGAGCGCGGAATAAATATCGTAGTAAAGCTTCGTTTCGTTCACCGCGTAACCCACCCTTTCGCGCGTGATCAGAAACATGGGTTTGTCGTAAGGACGGAACGATATTTCCGCATCCGTCGGCTCGGTATTCACCTTTTCTATAAACTCGTCAACCTTGGCTTTAAGCGCGGGGAAAGTGTACAGCAAAGCTGACTTTATATCGTGTCCGTTGCTCAGATTTTTATATACGTATGCGAGTTTTTCGAACAAAGGCGCGTTTATTCTGCGCTCGTCGAACTCGTCCGCGAGCGTGTGATCGGGCGCTTCGACAAAGACGTCCGAGTAAGTCACGGACGTTTTTCCGAACGAAAAAGTTACTTTTGCGCGAGGCGTTTCGGGGGCGGTAGTCTGACTTTTTTCGTAGTCCCATTTCGTTTCGCGATAGCCGCCCGACTGCGCGTTTTGCGGTACGACGGCGGCGGTTGCGAACGCGGGTATTTCGACAGGAAGCGGGTCGCGCGTAACGCGGCAAACCGCGCCCGAACTTTTCGTTCCGAACGCGGTAGCCGCTATAAGCGCAACTATTATCGTATTTCTCACCTTTCCCCGCATATCCGTATTATGCGCGGTCGTGCGCATTTTTACCGACGGTAAAAAATGGCAACGGATTGTGAAGTCGGCGCGGAGGGTGTTTTTACAATACCGTTCAACGGCGTTCGTGTTCGCTCCCGCGAGATCTCTCGACTTCGCTCGAGATGACGAGGCGTAATACCGTTCCGCTTGGTTTTATAATGTTATTTTGTCAGTACGGGTATCGCCGACTTGGCAACGGACGGCGAAGTCGGCACGGGAATTCCCTACCTTATTTTGAGCCTTCCCCTTGGGGGGAAGGTGGATTGCCGAAGCTATAACGAAGGCAAGACGGATGAGGGGTCGGGCTATAACGAACGTAACGTATAAGACAACCCCTCATCAGTCGCTACGCGACAGGTCCCAAGGGGGAAGCCTTTAATTGTCGTCTTTCACGGAATTCTGTCGCGCAACTTCAAAAACTCAATAAAGTTTTACAGCAAGATGCAGATTACGCCGCCTTTGCCTTCGTTGACGATGCGGGTGAGCGTTTTACGCATTTTTTTCTGCGTATCGTCGGGAACGGAAGCGATTTTGCCGCGAAGTTTGTCTTCGGCGAGCTCGTGCATACTCTTGCCGAGCATCTGCGTATCCCAAATTCCTTTGGGATCGGAATCGAAGCCCGCGAGCATTGTTTTGAGCGATTCTTCGCTCTGGACTTCGCCGAGAACCGGATTGACTTCGGCGGCGACGTCCACTTCCATAATATGAAGCGAAGGCGCGGTCGCGCGGAGACGGACGGCATAGCGCGAACCCTGCCGCACGATTTCGGGTTCGGACAAAGTCATATCGCCCTGCGCGGGAGTAACGACCCCGTAACCCGTCTTTTTCACCTGCTCCATCGCTTCGCCGATCTTGTCGTACTCGGCGGCGGACTTGGCGAGCGCGGTTATCTTGCTCATAAGCGCGAAATCGTCCTTGATTTCCGCACCGCACGCGGCTGACAGCGCTTTGTAGAAAAGTTCGGGGGTTGCCGACACGGTATAATGAAGCTTACCCGTGCCCGCGTCGATCTTGTCGAGCGAAATTCCCGAAAATCTGTCGTCTCCGTCAAGCGCGGACTGCATCTTGTAACAGTCGCTCATCTTGACCATCTGCGAAGTCTTTTCGGTGATGAGCGCGGCGAGCGACGAAATGATTTCGTTGTCGGCGGGCAACGCCTGAAGCCATTTGTCCATAGAAATTTCCACGTCGCGGAGCGGGAATTCGAGCAGGACTTTGCCGAGAAGATCGGCTATGTCCTTTTCGCCCATATTGAGTACGTCCATCGGAATAACCGCCGCGCCGTATTTTTCGGTGAGAGAATTCGCGAGTTTTTTGGTTTCGGCGGACTCGGGAACTTTGGAATTGAGTACGACCACGAATGGTTTGCCGAGTGCGGAAAGCTCGCCCACTACCCGCTCCTCGGCGGGAACGTAAGCGCTGCGGGCGATTTCTGTATCGATCGAGCCGTCGCTCGTCATAACGATACCGATCGTCGAGTGCTCGGAAATAACCTTGCGCGTGCCCGTTTCCGCGGCTTCCTCGAACGGCACGGGTTCGTCCGACCACGGCGTGCGGACCATACGCGGCTTGCCGTCTTCGGCGTAGCCGGTCGCGCCGTCCACGAGATACCCCACGCAGTCCACGAGCCGAACGCGGGCGTCCATTTTCTCGCCGAACGATACCGTAACCGCTTCGCCGGGGACGAATTTGGGCTGAGTAGTCATAATCGCTTTGCCGTTTGCGCTTTGCGGGAGTTCGTCCTGCATACGTTCGCGAACGTGCTTGCTCTTGATCTTCGGGAGAACGAGCTTATTCATGAAGTTCGAAATAAACGTCGATTTTCCCGCGCGGACGGGTCCCACGACCCCGATATAAACGTCGCCGTCGGTGCGTTCGCGAATGTCCTTATAAACGTCGAATTGTTCCATTAACGAAAAGATCCTCCAAGGCTTTATAGTAGAATATATGCCGGAGAATCCTTTTTATATGTATTTTATTTTTATTTTTTTGTTGCGATCGGGTTTTCGTCCGCCCGCCGAAAGGCTATTCGCCGTCCGTTTCTTCCGCGGAAACCTCTTTCGCTTCGTCCTCTCTCGGGACTTCCTCGACGTCGGTAACTACGTTTTCCTCGGTAGGTTTGGTTTCGGGCTGTTTCGTTTTCTTTTTAAATAAGTCGATTTTGCGTTCCTTGCCGGTGAAAATGCGGACGAGGTTGGCGCGGTGCGCGGCGAGTACTATCGCGAATATCGCAAGCGCGAGAATTCCGCAAAGCACGTTTCCCGCCGTAAGACATCGAACGCCTTCGTAAATAAGCGGAATTCCGGTCGCGATAAAGGACGCGAGCGAGCCGATTTTTACGACGAGGAAGAAAGCAAGCGCGACAACGAAGGACGCGAGCGCGATCATCGGGTTAGCGACGAGCGAAACGCCTATCGCGCAGGCAACGCCCTTACCGCCGCGCATCTTGTAAAGCACGGGGAAAATGTGACCGATTACGACCGCGAGCCCCGCTATAAACACGCCGATTTTGTCCGGTCCGAACGCAAAAATTTCTTTTCCGAGTAAAAACCAGCCCAAAAGCGCGGGAACGGCGCCTTTCGCGACGTCGAGAAGAAGCGTAAGTATTCCGAATTTGAGCCCGAACGTGCGGAGCATATTCATCGTTCCCGCGTTGCCGCTGCCGCTTTGTCTGACGTCGCGGTTGACGGCGCGGGAAATTATCACGGCGAAATTCACGCTTCCTATAAAATAAGAAAAGATAATAACGCCGACCATCATCGGATAGTACCAGACAGGCATCTTTATACCTCCTCTTTCCTTTCGTTGAATACGAGTTTAATAGGCGTGCACGAGAAATCGAACGCCTTACGCAAGCTGTTTTCGAGATATCTGCGGTACGAGAAATGCACGAGCGTTTCGTCGTTGACGAAGAAAACGAATTTCGGCGGGTTGGTTTCGGGTTGAGTGACGTAAAAGATTTTGAGACGCCTGCCGGACTTAGACGGCGGCTCGGTCATCGCCACGGCGTCCGCGATAACGTCGTTGAGCACGCCCGTGGAAATGCGTTGCGAAGCGTTTATAAACGCCGTATCGGCGGCGGCTATAAGCTTTTCGGTGCGCTGTCCCGTACTCGCCGAAACGTAAAACGCTTTGAAGTAATCCATAAACGCGAGCTGACGTCTCAGTTCCGCCTCGTATTTTTCGATCGTAAAGCCGTCTTTTTCGACCTTGTCCCACTTGTTCATAACAATCACGTTCGGCTTGCCCTGCTCGTGAACGTAACCCGCGATGCGCACGTCCTGTTCGGAAATTTCTTCGGACGAATCGAACACGATCAGCACCACGTCGGCGCGGGAAATCGCGCTTATCGAGCGCATAACCGAATAGTCCTCCACGCTTTCGTCCTCGATCGAGCGTTTTCGGCGCATACCTGCGGTGTCGATAAGGGTGTAATTTCTGCCATCGTAGGTGAACGGCGTGTCGATGGCGTCGCGGGTCGTGCCCGCCACGTCCGAAACTATTACGCGTTCGAAGCCCAAAAGGCGGTTGACGAGCGAAGATTTACCCACGTTCGGGCGACCGACGACCGCGATTTTAAGCGAAAAGTCGGTTTCGTCCTCGATTTGTTGCGGAAAATCGCGCACAACTTCGTCGAGAAGATCGCCGAGACCGAGGCTTTGCTCACACGAAATGCCGAACGGTTCGCCGAGACCGAGCGAATAAAAATCGTAAGTAAGCGAAAGGTCGTAATTGTCGAGCTTGTTGACTACGAGTATGACGGGCTTATCCGAGCGGCGAAGTATTTCGGCTACGTCGTAATCGGACGAAACGAGACCCGTTTTCGCGTCGGTAAAGAACAGAATCACGTCCGCAACGTCTATCGCGGCGCGCGCCTGAGTTTCTATATGCGAAAACATGGCGTCGTTCGATTTGAGCTCGAGCCCGCCCGTATCGATAAGGGTAAAAAAGTGTCCGCACCATTCGGCGTCCGCGTAAACTCTGTCGCGCGTTACGCCCGGGGTGTCCTTGACTATGGAAATTCTTTTGCCGCAGATCTTGTTGAAGAACGTAGATTTACCTACGTTCGGTCGTCCGACAACGGCGACTATGGGTTTCTTTTTCATGGTAAATTTTATTATACCGCAATCGGGCGAAAATGTCAAACGGTTAAAGTCCGAGGTCCTTTTTCGCGCATTCGATGATTTCGCCTCTGCGAGCCGCGATCGGAGAACATAACGATTGAAGCGCGCAGAACACCGAAATTCCGTTCCGGACGTCGAGCGCGAGGAACGAGCCCGCCGCTCCGCCCCAGCCTATATCGGT
The DNA here is from genome assembly GCA_934270565.1 of uncultured Clostridia bacterium. Taxonomy (GTDB): domain Bacteria; phylum Bacillota; class Clostridia; order Christensenellales; family Pumilibacteraceae; genus UBA10677. Next base: position 68,802 of record CAKQPR010000001.1, read on the forward strand.
GCGAGACGAGCCGACGAGCGGGACGCGTACGCCGAGCCCGTAACCGTAGCCTTCCGCTCCACAGTAAGCATGCCTCGTCAAATCGTCGAGGCGATCCTCGCTCATAAGCGCGAGCGTGTCGGGTCTTATGATTTTTCCCGTCCTCAACCCTTCGAGAAACGCGATATAATCCTCGACGGTGGAAACCGCTCCCGCACCGCCGCTCTCGTACTCCGAGCCGAATCTGTACCATTTGATATCGTTTCCGCAAGGGATCGGGCGCTTTTCGGTTTCGTTCCACATATACTGCTCCGATTTTTCCTCGTCCGCAACAAGGCGATACGTCGTGTTTTTCATTCCGAGCGGATCGAAAACGACCTTTCGGGCGTAATCGTCGAAATTTTCGCCCGTGACTTTCTCGACGAGGCAAACGAGAACGTCGTGACAGAGACTGTATTCCCACGAAGTGCGCGGCTCGAACGAAAGCGGCTCGGCGGCAAGGTATTTCGGGAAAAGCGCGGTCGGACACTTACCGTCGGTATCCGCTTTGAATCGACGGATTGCCGGCGAATCTGTATTATAATCGAAGCCCGCCGTCATCGTGAACAGGTCGCGGACTTTGATTTTGTTTTTCGCGGGGAACGCGCCGCAACCGGACCTGACGAGCATATCCCCGAATTCGGGCAGATATTCGGCAAGGTCGTCATCGAGCGCGAATTTGCCTTTCTCGTAAAGCGTGAGCGCGACTACACAGGTAATCGGTTTCGAGCACGAGTAAAGATTGTATTTTTCCTTGCCCGTAAGTTCGCGTTTATGTACGGTTTCGTCTCTCCCGATTATGCGGGCGACGGTTTCGCCGTCTTTTTTGACGATGCAGTCGTGGGTCGGATAGACGTAAAGCATTTCTCCGAGCAGTTTTTCGAGGTTTTTCATTTCCATATTTTTATTCTCCGTTATCGGTTAATTTTTTACACAGAAGCCCGATTGAAAAGGCGTTCGCAATTCGAGAAAAGCACGTTGTGGAACACTACCGCTACGGTAATAGCGACGGCGAAAAGTACAGCCCATGTGAGCGCGAGCGCAAGCGCATGGATCGGCACCATCGTCATGAAAAGCGTAGGCACCAGGATCAGAAGCAACGATACGCCCATATTTATAAGCATGGGCAGCATGACGTTACGATTGTTTTTTACCGCTTCGTTCTGCGTTACCCAGTTAAGTTTCGGGCGGAAAAGGTCGAAATACATACAGAAGCAGTTAAATCCGTAGTTATACACGAGCAGGAACACCGTTCCGCAAATAAAGTTCACGGTATGAAACGCCAAAATCGCGCTTATTATCGACGATACGATTACGGTGACGGACGAAATGATAAGATACAGCGAAAGCTTAGCCTTCACGATCGTTTTGTATTCGACGGGGATCGTTTTGAGAACATAGAAGTTTCTGCCCTCCCGCGTGAAAGCCGTGCTTGCTCCTACGTTCATGCTCACGCCTATAGTCGAAGTCATAAGTATGCAAAGAAACGAAACGAGTATGTTTATCGTACTTGCGTCGACCGGAATTTCGTCGGGCGTTCCCGCTACAAATCCGTTACGCATGCTCGTCGCGAAAAATACGAGTACGATCGGACAAAGTACCACGCCTCCGAGACATTGAAAAGCAAACGCGGGAGTGCGGAACATTTCGCGCCATTCCTTTTTAAACAACGCTTTTATCGGCGAAAACGTTTTCGTTTCTCCCCGACCCGCGCTCTGTTTTTTACCGGCGCCTTCGGAAATCTTACTTGCGGCTTTGCGATATACCGCCGCGCTTATCAGCGCCGCAATCGTTACGAGCACCGCCGCGCTAAGCAAGAACACGCCGACGTTTATAGCCGAAGCGCGCAACGCGTCAAACGTTCCGAACGGGGTATCGCCTTTACCGTCCGTAAAGCCTTTACCCGCGCCCACCGCGAAGTACGCCACGGACGAAAGCATGAAAAGTATGCGCGTTACTGTCGTGAAAGCGGATTGAACCGCCGCGACGAACGCTTCGGGGTCGATATCCGCGTCACCGCTCGCTCCGAGCTTTCCGAGAACCATATAATAAGCGCCGAACACGATCGCGAACAGCAGTATCATCACCACCGATGCGAGCGCGCCTTTGTTGCGGAAAAACGAAACCGCGTACATGAGCGGGATCGCGATTATGCTTATGAGCACCATGGGAACCGCGGGCACGATTACCGCGGCGATCACGACTATGACGTAATACCAAGCGTTCATACCGACGGCTATTCCGACGGTGATCAGCGCGGGTATCATCACGATCACGCCCACTACCATTTCCGTAATGTAAACGACGGTGAGCTTTGCGAGGAAGATCGTAGACGGGCGCACAGGCAAAGACATCATGAATTCGTTGTCTCTCGAAAAGTAAAGATACGAAACCATCGGAACGAGCCCGAAGAGAATTATCGCCACGCACGCCATCGCGAATATCACGGTGACGAGCGACGCCAGAAGATTAAGCGAATCGAACGTGCCGGCGACGGTATAGATCACCGAACACACGCCGTACGCGAGAAACGCGTATGTAGCCGCGATTATCGCGTAGGCGATCCACATTATCCGCGACGATCTCTCCTTTCCGCGCTTGAACATATAGCGGAAAAGCATCGAAAACACGGTTACGTAACTTTTCATTTCGTCACCTCGTCGGCGGCGATTTTGTCGGGAATTTCCGCGTTTTCGGGATCTTTTTCGAAATTTTCGGGTTTGTCGTCCGCAAAACCGAACTCACCCTCCCCCGCGACCGAAAGGAAAATCTCTTCGAGACTTTTGTCGTTTCTGGCGGCGCGGATTTCGTCCATGCTGCCCGAAAGAACGAGCTTACCCTTAACTATAATGCCAACGCGGTCGCAGATTTTCTCGGCGACATCGAGAACGTGCGTCGAGAAAAACACCGTGTTGCCCGCTTCGCAATGGCGGTGCATAAGCTCTTTAAGCTCGTATGCCGACTGCGGATCGAGACCCATCATCGGTTCGTCGAGCACCCAAAGCTTAGGGTTATGAATTAGCGCGCCGATTATGCTTATTTTCTGCTTCATACCGTGCGAGTACGAATTTATCGGTTGATCGTAAGCGTTCGTCAGGTTGAAAAGCTTAAGCATTCTGTCCGCTCGCTCCATGCGGTCGGTTTTGCTCACTCCGTAAACGTCGGCAAGGAAATTGACGTATTCTCTGCCCGTGAGTTTGTCGTAAATAACGTCGTTGTCGGACACATACCCGAGGCTTTTTTTCGCGGCGATCGAGTCGCGGCGCATGTCGTGCCCGCAGATTTCGATCGTTCCGTGCTCGTAGGAAAGTATCCCCGAAAGCATCTTTATCGTCGTGGTTTTGCCCGCGCCGTTCGGTCCTAAAAACCCGAAGATTTCGCCCGGTTTAAGTTCGAGCGAAAGCCCGTCTACCGCCGGAACGCTCGCTCCCGAATACGTCTTGGACAAATCGGTGATTTTTAACATTCTTCTCTCCTTTCTCTTTTCGGTTTATCGCTTTCCCGAATGCGTTTTATCGGTAAAAATTCTTGTGAATATAGTCGAGAAAGTCCTTGATTTTCTTTTCGTCGCCGTGGTCGGACGGACGGTAAAACTTCTCCCCGACGAGCCCGTCCGGTAAATATTGCTGTTTGCAATAGCCGCCGCGGTCGTGCGGATAGACGTACGGCGTTTCGGCTTTGTCGAGCGTGGAAAAATCGGTATTGCGAAGGTGAAGGGGAACGTAATATTCGCCTTTTTGTTCGGCGGCTTGCATGGCTTCGTTCATCGCGACGACGACCGAATTGCTTTTCGGCGAGGTGCAAACGCCTATAATCGCGTGGGTGAGCGCAAGGAAACCTTCGGGCGGTCCGATTTTTTCGTATGCCGTCATTGCCGACACCGCCAGAATAAGCGCGTTGCTATTCGCAAGTCCGACGTCCTCGCTCGCGTGCGCGATGAGCCGACGGAAAATTATCAGCGGGTCGAGCCCGCTTTCGATAAGCCGGAATGCCCAGTAAAGCGCCGCGTCGCTGTCCGAGCCGCGAAGCGATTTGCAGAACGCCGACAACATATCGTAGTAAGTACTTTCGTCTACGGACACCGTTTTTTTCTGAATGGACTGCTCCGCGACGGTTTTGTCTATCACGATCTTGCCGTCCGCGTTTGCGGGGGTGGTCAGAACGGCGAGTTCGAGCCCGCCGAGCGCGTTCCTCAGATCGCCCGAGCAGCCCCACGCAAAGTGCGTGTACGCCTCTTCGGTAACTTCGACGTCGAGGTTGCCGTAACCGTTCGTCTTGTCGGCGACGGCTCGGCGAAGACCCTCTTTTATATCCTCTTCGGTGAGCGGTTTGAGCTCGAAAACGCGGCAACGCGAAACGATCGCGCGCGTCATCGAGATGTGCGGGTTTTCGGTCGTCGATCCGATGAAAATTATGCTTCCGTCCTCGATCGCGCCGAGCACGCAGTCGGACTGCGCTTTATTCCAGCGGTGACACTCGTCAAGGAGAAGATAGGTTTTTTTGCCGTAAAGGCGTAACCTCTCGCGGGCTTCCTCGATCGCCTTTTTCGCGTCGGCGACGCCGCTACTTACCGCGTTGAGCTTGACGAACGCGCCGCGCGTCGAATTCGCTATAATCGAAGCGAGCGTGGTTTTTCCCGTGCCGGGAGGCCCGAAGAAAATGCAACTGCCCGTTTTGTCCGCTTTTATCGCGCGGTAAAGAAGCGAGCCCGGATACAGAATGTGTTTCTGTCCGATAAACTCTTCGATCGTCGTCGGGCGCATTCGGTCGGCAAGGGGCGCGTTTCCCGTGCCCGTCGCCTTGTTTTTGTAGTCGAAAAGATCCATATCTATAATTATACCGCTTTAACCGCGCAAAGTCAACGATAGGTTAGCCGAATACGGATATTTTTCGCCGTTTCGCCGATTTTTTTCGGATCGTCGGGCAGATTTTACCCGTCGTCCTTCACTCTTTCCGCAACGATCGTTTTTCCGCCGAGCCGTTCGCTTATTTTTATCGTATCGCCGTTGTATCTTACTCCGTCAACCGAAATCATAACCCGACCGTTTCTATCGCCGCGCACGAGCTCGGCATAGAACGTTACGCCGCGATGCGATATTTTTACCTTGATTTTCTCGGGCGTAACGAAACGCGGATCGAACGAAACCGAATCTCCCTCGACCGTGATCCCGAGGTAATAATCGGTGATCGCGCGGTAAAGCCAGCCCGCCGCGCCGGTATACCAGCTCCAGCCGCCCTCGCCCGAAGCGTACACGTCGCCGCAAACGACGTAAGGTTCGGCGGCGTACTCTTCGGCGGCTTTCGGCGTGAGCACGTGACGGATCGGATTTATCGCATTGAGAAGCTCTTCCGCTTTTTCGTGTCTGCCCGTTTCGAACAGCGAAATAATAAACCATGCCGCCGCATGAGTATACTGCCCGCCGTTTTCGCGAACGCCCGCGGGATAGGACGAGATATAGCCGATTTTTGACATGTTCTCAAACGGCGGATCGAGCAGTTTGAGAATGCCTTTCTCCTTGTCGTAAAGCCTGTTCAGCGCCGTATCCTGCGCTTTTATGACTTTAATTTTTTCGCAAGCGCCGCATATTCCCGCCCACGCCGCGGTGAGAAGATCGCATTTATCCTCGGGCGAAGAGTCTGTGCCGAGTTCGATTCCGTCGTCGGTCGTAAGCCGGACGTAACCGTTGCCGCGCCATGCGCTTCCGATCCCGTCGCGAGCTTTCGACCTCAGCGACATAAGTCTTTCGCGCGCCGTCCGCTCGTGCACGAACGGAAGAAAATCGGTGATTACTTTAAATAGAAGCATCGTGGTAAACGTGCTCGTTCCCCTGCCTTTCAGTCCCGCCTCGTTTATTCCGTCGTTCCAGTCGCCGCCTTTTAACAACGCGAGACCGCTCTCGACAAGCTCGGTAGATTCTATCGCGCGCATACAATGACCGAGCAGACTATCGTTGTCGAAACCGCTTTCGAACGAGCGATAAACGCTCTTTACGTTCGCCGGCAACGGGTCGCCTTTGAGGTAATTTACACGCTCGCGAAGAACGTCCTCGTCTCGAGTGACGCGGATATAAAGCGCGGTCGCCCACGGCAGAAACAGTCTATCGTCGGTAATGCGCGTGCGCACTCCGATCGCGGGTTCGTGCCACCAGTGAAGCACGTCGCCTTCGGGAAACTGTCTTGCGGCGCACCTTAAAATATGCTCTCTCGCAAGCTCGGGTCTGACCGTAACAAGCGCCATAACGTCCTGAAGCTGATCGCGGAAACCGAACGCTCCGCCCACCTGATACAGCCCCGCCCGTGCGAAAAACCGCGAACAAAGCGTCTGATACAAAAGCCTACTCTGTATCGCTCCGAGCTCGTCGCAACCCGAAACGACCGAAATCCGAGAAAGTTCCGAAAAGTATTTTTTTCGTTCGGTAAGCACCGATCGAAGGTTTTCGAAGTTGGGTCGATCCTCGTCAAAAAGGGCGAAAACCACCTCGCTCTTTCCGTTCGATTCAAATTTCAGATCGGTTTTCAGAACAAGCGTTCCGTCGTTTTTTTCGTCATCTCCGTCGGACGAGAACGCATAACCCGATACGGCTCGTGAACATGCAAGCTCGACTTCCGTACCCGTAAGAAAACATTTCGCTTTCAGATTTTCGCCCGATTTATATGCGTTTAGAGACGGCAAAGTTTTTCTTCTGAAATCACCCAGAGTAAGATCGATTTCGGCGCTTACCGTAATTTCGCGCTTGTCGGAAGTTTTGTTTTCGATCGAAACAAGGTAGTATTTCACCTTTCCCACGCCCGTAAATTCGGTAAGTTTAGCGATAAAGCCGTTATACGCGCACACGAATTCGCTATATCCCAAGCCGTGCAATGCATAGTACTTTGCGTTTTTGTTTTCGCCGTTTTTGATACCGTCTCGGGTGATTTGCCACCTGTTTCCACACTCGCATAGTACTATGCGCTCCGAGCACGGATCAAGAACGGAATCGCCCGAATACGACGATATTTTATTTTCGCGCGACGAAGAAAAGTAAGTGAAGCCGCCGCCCGTCTCGGTTACGATAAAACCGATCTTGTCGTTAGCCACGACGTTCGACCAAGGCTTTACCGACAGTCCGTCCGACGGAACGAAATATTCGCCGCTTTCGGTATATCCCCCTCTTCCGGTTTTAAACGCAAGTTCCGGAAATTCGAGCGGCGGCGTTTCGTAAATCTTGTGCAACACGCGAAGCGGCTTCTTCCGATCTTTTGGGAAAGCGGGCTGAACGGAGCATTCGATCAGCATCTCTGCGGTTTTTCCGTCGCGCTCCGAATTGACGGCGATCACGTTCCCGCCGCGAACGAGCCCATTTATTCCGCTCCGCTCGATTTCACGATTTACCGCAACGGACAGGTCACCGAAATAACCGACCCTTTCGCGGTAAACCACGGCAACGTTGAACGCCACGCCCGCACGAGCTGCCGAACACAGCGCTTTAAGTCTCCTGCGCAACCTTTCGACGGAAGCCGCGTTTTCGACTTTCACGCAAACCGTCGGCATTGTAAGGTTGACAACCGCGGCAAGCTCGCGATTTTTGTAAACCCCGACTGCCGAGGAAATCGCCGTGTAATATTTATCGGCAAGCGGATCACGCGACGCGCCGCCCTTCTCGCGCTCGAAAAACCCGAACGAGTAAACAAGGGACACATCGTTTTCGAGTTTTTGCCGATCGTGAGCCGCAACGATAAACACGTTCACGGTTTTTTCCTCGCCTGCCGCAAGTTCGATTTGGGAGCGAACGCCGCAGATACCGTCCGTTATCCGTTCGGGCTCGTACTTTCTGCGACCGTAAAAGCACCGCCTATCGACGATTATTTTTCCGTCAGCGCCCGCGATACCGAATGCGGCATACGTCGAAGTTTCTTTACGAAAAGCCACGACGTAATTGTCTTTTCTTTCAAACCCGAGTTTCATCGAATAAAATTCGCGGTGCGCCTCGTCGTCCTCTTCGCAGCCCAACACGGGCTCGCATGACGCTTCGAGCGTCACTCTCACCGATACGTCGCTTCGGTTCCTGATCGTCACTTTACGCATTTCGCCGCAAACGCCGCTAAAAGTTCGCGCAACGATTTCACCGCATAAAACGGGTTTATCGAACGCGAACGCAACTTCCCGTTCCGAAAAAGTCGTCACGCCTCCGCTCGTGATTTCATACCGTGCCGCGCCGACGATTGCCATAAGCCTCACACCCGATTTTCGATATACCTGAATTTCGCCGAAACGCGCGTTTCCGCCCCCGTTTTCGGCAATCGAAGCGTAATACGCGCCGCGCGAAAGCACCGCGAAAGTCCGTTCGGATTTTTCGCCGACAACAACGTAATCGTCGTTTTTTTGCGACGAGCGCGGATATTTTCTCGGACGTTTCAACGCGGCTTTTCCCGTAATACGCTCCGAAAGCAAAATTTCGCAAGCGGCGATTTCGGGGCGACGGAAAAGCTCGTTTTGCACCGCGTTCGGACAAAGCAGATTCGTGATCGCCGCCATTATCATGCCCTGATGATGCGACATGCAGCACCGTAGCGGCTCGCCGTCGATCGCGTCGAAAAAGCCGAATCTTCCGCGCACGCCGCGCCGTTCGAATTCCTCGAGCGACGCGCACGCCTCCCCTGCAAAAAACGGAAGGGTGAGCGCGCACGCATACGGTGAAAAAGCGCTCCCTTCCGCGTTTTCGGAAAGCGCGAGAGACGGCACCCCGCTCGCCTTATATTTATAGTCGCCGTTGTCCTCGCGTTCGGCGTAAATGCTTTCGCTCACGCCGAAATACGGGCTTTTCCTGCCGTAACGAACTTGCGAAAACGCCGCGGCTCGTGCGGACGAATAAAGCGCCGTGTCCTTTTCATAACCGAAAAACAGCGGCGGCATCAGATATTCGAACGCGCCGCCCGTCCACGAAACGAAAGCCTCTTTACCGTAAGAAACCGCTTTTCGCCGCGAAAGATTTTTCCACGAAACGCGCGGTATTTTGCCGAGCCCCGCGCCGACAAGGTACAAAATCGCGCTTTCACTCGCAATCAGATCGTAATGCCCGTCGTACCGTTTCGATACGGTTTCAACGCCGATTCTCATAAGTCCGCGCTCGGGATCGTACAAAGCCTCAAGGTCGGTCGCTTTCACGATTTCGTCGATTTCCGCAATCGTTTCCGCGTCGGCAAGCGACCTCACAAGCAACAACGAGCAAAGGAAATTACCCTCGTCCACCGACGAAACGTACGACGGCGGCAAAACCGCAAGCGTTCGCGGATCGTACCAGTTATAGAGGTTTCCCTTCCATTTCGGGAGCTTTTTAACCGAGTTTATCATATTTTTTATGAGCTCACGCGCAAAGTCCGCACGGATTATATTCAGTTTTTCCGCGCAAAAAACCGCCGTAAGCGTCATTCCGACGTCCGTCGGCGAAGTCCGATACGCGTAGCCTTTCCCCGAGCGCTCGTCGTAATTGTCGGGCGGCAGAAAGTTCGTTTCGGGCGTGAGCGCTTCGGCAAAATACCGCCAAGTACGCTCGGCTACAAGCGTTAAAAACCCGCGGTAACGCTCGTCCGGTACGGTTGTCGGCTTGCTTTTTTCTGCCGAAAACGCGCCGAACGGAACGGCGATCGCAAATAGCGCGCACGCTCCATAAACGATCGCGCTCCGACCGAGAAACAGGTTGAGCGCAAACACCGCAAACGCAAGAAAAAGCTGCGGCAAACCGAATTCCACGCCCTTACCGTGCGCAAACGTTTTCCACTCCAGAAGGCGTTTTTTCGTAACAAGCCGAACGAGCGTTTTCGCGATCGCCGCGAGTTTCAGCATCGTCGTAACGGGCAAAAACGCAAAGCGCATTATCGCCGCTGCCGAAGTTTTCAATGCCAATGCCGGAGCTTGCCAACCCGCGAATAAGATTTCGACGGCAAGCGGCAAAAGCGAAAAAATTGCGGCGTAAAAGCTGCCGATAACCGCGGCAAAAACCACGAGCGCGAAACTGAAAACACACCCGAGCGGGGACGCGATATTCGCGAAAATATGCCCGCGTTCGACCGCTCCGAGCGGGTTCCGCACCCGCTTTCCCGACCTATCTTTAACCCACGGAAAAAGGTACGGCAGAAGTTGCCAGTCGCCCCTGAGCCATCGCAAATTACGCTCGGTGTACTTGCCGAAAGATTCCGGAAAATCGTCGATTATACCGAGGCGCGTTTCCCCGCACTTCGCGTAAGCCCCTTCGATGAAATCGTGGCTGAGAATTCTGCCGTCGGGAAACGCTCCGCGAACCGCGCGATCGAATTCCTCCACGCGGTACAGCCCCTTGCCGGTGAAATTGCCCACGCCGAACGCTTCCCATTCGATTCCCGAGCTCGCCGCGCCGTCGTAATCGCTCAGACCGCTTCCACCCGCCGCGAGCCTTGCAAACAGCGTTTTCAGCGACCGAGGCGCCGCGAACGCGCGCACGGAAAGCACGGCGTATTTTCGGTTGTAAGGGTGCTCGGCAATTCCGACGAGCCGTTCGACGCAATCGATCCTCGTATCCGCGTCGAGCGCGATCACATATTTTTTCGCGAAAGTATCGCCGCGCACAACCCGAAACGGGCTTTTGTCGCCGCGCAAAATCAGCGAATTTAGATCGAGGAGCGCGCCGCGCTTGCGCTCCCGACCGCAAAATCTGCCGTTTTCAAACGGTTTCCGCGCTCTGACAAGTAAATTAAACCGTTCTCCGAGCCCGTCGAAACCGCTCGATAACGCCGTAATTATCGCGTCGTCGCCGTCCGCTTTCTCGCGATCGGCAATCGGCAAATCGACGAGAAGCGTATAGGAAAACCGTTTCGACGGATTCGCTTTCGCCGTAACGGCGAGCTCGTGCACCGCTTCCCGAGCTTCCTCTGCCGAGCCGATCAGTCTCGAACACACAAGGTTAGCCCCGACGGTCTCGTCGGTATTTTCGAACCTGTACTCGGGCAACACGCGCGGTTTGAGACACAGCGAAACGTAAAATTCCGCAACGCGTTTTACGACAAAATAAACCGACGGGAACGCGAGCACCGAAACGGCGATTTTATATCGCGGCAATAAAAACGCCGTCGCGATCGTTAAAGCCGCCGCCACGATAAGTTTGAATAGCCCCAACAGAACGTAAGCCGCGCCGCCTGCGGGCTTCGGGATCAGGTATTCCGAAATATCCTTTTTCTCCCGCCGCGCGCTCGTCGCTATTCTTTCGGCAAGCCCCGCCTCACCCGTCTTTTCGCGCTCTGCAAGCCGAGCGATCCGACCGAGGTAATACGCTTTCGTTTCAAGCGTAAGTTCGGCGTAACCGTCCGTTTCGGACAGTCTTTCCGCCGCGCCCGAAAGCGACAGGACGGTTTCGCGGTCGAAAGTCCGATCAAATTCCGCAAGCGTTTTTACAGCGCCCGCAACGGCAAGCGAATTTTTTGAAACGGACGCGTAAAATTCGGATTCGCGCCCCTCAACCGAAAAACCGTTGTCCGAACACAAGCGGACGAGCTCGTCGCGATTTTTACCTTCGGCAAGTTCGGAAAACGTTCTGACGTAAGTCGCCGAATTCAGTTTCGTCACGTCGATTTTGCCGTTCCCGACGTCGAGCGCGGCGGCCCGTGCGCGTTCGATACGGTTTACGATCGCAACCGAAACGCGGGCGCATTCGTCGAGCGCCGCAACCTTGAAAGCAACGCCGAGCGTTTCCGTTTCGGCAACCGTGAGCGGACAAACTTCGTTGAACGCGGAGGCGTAATTTATCAACGCGTCGCGCCCGACGTAACCGCCCGAACTTTTTAAAACAAGCTCGGCAAAAAGATAAACGCGCACGGCGTCGCCCTCGTGCGGAAGTCGGGTCGTAAACCTAAGATCGGACAGATCGTCGATCGCTTCGCGCATATATCTGAACCCGTCGTAGAATTCGGTTTCGCATTCGTCAAGCTCGCCGCCCGCGGCTATCTTGCTTTTAAGCTCGGTGTAAGCCCTTTCGACGGATTTCGTTATAAGCGAAACGTCGAGCCCGACCCCGCCTTTTTTCGCGTCGCGACACCTCACGCCCAAAGCCGCGACTTCGCTCGTAAGTTCGCCGTCGCTAAGGACGGGGCGTCGGATAAATATCGTATCTTTATCGCCGTCCGCAATAACCGAAACGACGGCGGCAATCACAAATATAGCGGGTAAAACAAAAGCAAAAACAAGCATAATCTCTCCGGATCGTTTTTTGAAGATTATGCCCCTTTTTGCACTCGCTAAAACAGCACGAGCAACGTTTCCTTCGCCGAAATTTCATATTCGCAAAGTTTGCATAGTACTTTGCACTGCGGTCTGTTTTTCGACATTTTACGCCTAAAACGGTGCGATACGCTGTAAATCGAATTTTGCATAGTACTTTGAAAAAAGAAAAACCGCGCTGCAACGGCACGGATAAAATTCTAAGTTGCAAGACAGCCTGTAAGCCGAATTCTGTCGAGAACGGTTATCTGTCTGGCCGTATCGTTGCCGATACGATCGAGCGGCATCGGAGGGAGGGCGGACAACCCGTTTCCCTCACGCCTTGCACCGGATGGGGTTTACATTGCCACCCTCGTTGCCGAGGGCGCGGTGGGCTCTTACCCCGCCTTTCCAACCTTACCTGCGCCTGAGCGCGGCGGTTTATTTCTGTTGCACTTTCCTTAAAGTCGCCTTCACCGGTAGTTAGCCGGCATCCTGTCCTATGGTGTTCGGACTTTCCTCGCATACGCGCAACCGTCCGACTGTCTTGCGCATTTATTATAGCACCGACGAATTTTTTTTGCAAGCGTTTAGCGGTGTTTTGCACCTATCGCCCGAGTTATTTTTCCTATCGCTTTCTTCTCTATCCTCGAAACGTAAGACCGCGAAATTTTCATCTTCTCCGCGATTTCGAGTTGCGTATGGACGCGAGCTCCGCACAATCCGTACCTGAGACAAACCACCGCATATTCGCGTTTCGTAAGCACCTTTCTGATTACAGAGACGATTTTTTCCATCGTCGCTTCACGCTCCACGCGGTCGAATTCGCCGTCCGGCGGCGCGGGCAGAATGTCCATAAGCGTGATTTCGTTTCCCTCTTTGTCCGTCCCGACGGGCTCGGCGAGCGACTGCACGACGCGATGCTTTTTGTTCGCGCGTATGTACATAAGAATTTCGTTGTCGATACACTTGGCAAGGTACGTCGCCGGCTGAGTTCCCTTGCCGTACTCGAAACTCTCGATCCCCTTTATAAGCCCGATACTCCCGACCGAAATAAGGTCGTCCGCCTCGCCCGCACCCTGATATTTCTTAACGACGTGAGCCACGAGCCTGAGGTTGTGACGGATAAGCGTTTCGCGGGCTTTCATATCGCCCTCTTTCATTTTCGCGTACTGTTCGCGCTCCTCTTCCTCGCCGAGCGGTCGCGGAAACGAGCCTTTGTTATTGACGTATGAAGTAAAGCAAAAAATCCGACAAAGAAAGGACATAAACGTTTCGACGATCATAAAGCCTCCGCTTGGCGTGTTTCGCCGCGCTTTAACATTATATGTCTGCGTTTATGCCCCTTTGCCTGTCCTTCGGCAAGTGAGACAACCCACCGCTTGGACTATTTTATATTATTCTATTCGCCCCGCCGCCGCAAAGCTTCGCGCGAAACGTAAAAAACTTTATTTTCGTCTTACCCACACGAGCATATCCGATTCGCCGCGATTCGCGAATGCGTAATACGGAATAAATTTCAGTCGGACAGGCTCGCTCTCCCGCAACTTCGCGTCGAAATACAAACTTTTCGTCGGCTTATCGCGGAAACCCTCAACCGTAAAAGCGCGGAATCCGCCGAACATTCCGTCCGCTTTCGGTTCGGAGTCGATCGAAACCGAAAGCTCGTTGAGCCTTGCTTCGTTGTCTTTACCTTCGAGACAGTACACGATCGGTCCGTAAGTGAGCGCAACCCTGCCGTCGTCGGCGGTAACGCGCGGATCGGCGCACACAAACTTCGGGCGAATATGAAAATCGACCTCTATCATAATCTCCGAACCCACTTCGAAATAAGCGTAACCGTCCTTTAATTCGGGCGTTGCGATCTTACCGCCGACCGTAGCCGAAAAATCGTCGCACCATTCGGGAACGCGCATCGCAATCCGATTCGCCCCATAGTCGGACGAAGAAACCGAGACTTTGCCGCAAAGCGCATAATCGCCCGAAATTTCCACGCGACCGAATTCGGTTTTTACCCGCGACGGAATATACTGCTCGACCGAAACGCCGTCGCTCCCGACGAACGCAATCACGTCGCCGATTTCGGCGAAAAATCGGTTGATATTCGGCGGACAGCACGAACAATTGAAAACCTCGAGTCTTTGCGTGATAGGCAAACGCTCGCGATACGGCTCGGGGACGGCAATCTCTCTGCCGTAGCGACCAAGGTCGATTTCGAGCGGATTTTCGTAAAAGAACGCTTTTCCGTCAAGACTTACGGGCGACAGGACGGCATTATAAAGCACGCGTTCCGCAAGCGCTCCGTACTTCGCGTTCGCCGCGGTTTTCCGCATACGCAGGCAGAAAAGCACAAGAGCGACCGCCGCGCAACTCTCCGAATACGCGGTATGATTCGGCAGGTCGTAAGCCTTCGTAAAGCTCTCGCTTCGCCACGTCGAGCCGACTCCTCCCGTAACGTAAGACTTACGATAATAAATATCGTCGAACACGTCGTTAAGATTTTTCAGCAATTTTTCGTCGCTCGTTTCCTCCGCAAAATCCGCGATACCGCAATAAAAATACAACGCGCGGACGGCGTGTCCTACAGCTTCGTGAAGATTGTAAACGTCCGTATCGTCCTGCGTAACGAACAGATTGCCCCGATACGCATCGCTGAACGACTCGCGATCTTCGGAACGTTTTCCGCGCTCGGTAATAAAGAATTTTGCCATATCGAGGTATTTTTTATTGCCCGTATAGCGATAAAGCTTAATAAGAGCGAGCTCGATTTCCTCATGCCCGGGCGTAACGAACGCCGCCGTTTTTTCGGAAATAAAAGCGCGATACACGCAATCGCAAGCCTTTTCGGCAATGTCCTGAAGCTCGTTTTTGCCGACGTAGCGCGCGTAAGCCACCGCCGCTTCGATCATGTGTCCGATCGTATAGAGTTCGTGATGGTCGCGAAGCTTGAAAATGTTCTGCGGCTCGATCTGTTGATGGTATGAGTTAATATACCCGTCGGCGGTCTGTGCTTTCGCCATACGTTCCGTAAGTTCGTCTATAAGCTTGACGTTATCCTTCTGAGAAGCAGGATCGAGCGCATACAGATACGCGACGGCCTCGATCCACTTGTACATATCCGAATCATAATACATATGGAGCGGTTTTCCCGTCTCCGCATTATTGAATCTGAGCGCGTCCACCCTGCCCGTTTCTTCAAAGCGTTTCAGCACGCTGCCCACCGAAATCCGCTTGTTAAGCTCGTACCTGTCAAGCCAAAATCCGTCTTTCAACCTGACGTTCTCAAACCCCGCCGTTTTTTCGTGTTTCATAATTTCTCCTCGTTTCGATTGATTTTTCGTAAATTCGGTGCTATAATACGATTATGTATATTTTCATTATACCTTTCGTCCGGCAATAGGTCAATGGAAAAATCCCTACATAAGTGAGAAAATCCGACTTGGTTACAGTAAACGACTTTTCGCTGACATACGATTATTCGGGCATATTCGACACGGTTAAACCTTGGATACACGGCTCGTTCACGCTGCCAACGCACGAGCTTATTTACGTTATCGAAGGGAAGGTAAAAATCCGCGAAGGCTCAACCGAATACGACCTCGTAAAAGGCGATTTTATCGTCCTTTCGCCCGATATAGAACACGTCGGCTACGAAAAAAGCACGGGGCACACCT
The DNA here is from genome assembly GCA_934270565.1 of uncultured Clostridia bacterium. Taxonomy (GTDB): domain Bacteria; phylum Bacillota; class Clostridia; order Christensenellales; family Pumilibacteraceae; genus UBA10677. The sequence goes on from CAKQPR010000001.1 coordinate 84,699, forward strand.
CGTTTTTCTGGCTGCATTTCTTTTCGGACACGACCGAAAAAATTTCGCTTCCGAAAACGGGAAAAGCCGGACCGGACGCCGAAAAAACTCTGCGCGAAATAAACCACCTCGCGCACGTCGATACAAGGCTTGCCGAGCTCTCGCTCGCCGCCTTTCTCATCGGGCTCGTCTCCGAAAAGCACGAATCGGGCAATAAGCTCGCTCACGAAACGGACGAATTTATCCGCATAAACTCGAACGGCAAGCTTACCGCCGCTTCAGTTGCCGCAGAATTCGGATTTTCGACAGACTACTTGTCGCGCGTTTATCGCCGCGAGTTCGGGATCAACCTCAAGGCGGGCATTTGCCGTCACCGCCTCGCCCGTGCCGAAAACCTGCTCCGAAACACGAATTTCGGGATAAAAGAAGTCGCCGAACTTTGCGGGTTCGACGACGAAAACGGTTTTGTCAAGTTTTTCGGTTATCATTCGGGCGTAACGCCGACGGCATACCGCAACGAATTTTACAAAATTCACATGAACGGAAATCCCGCTCCGAAGGATTAGAACAGATCCTCGTCCTCGTTCACAACGTCGTCGAAATTGCGGTCTTCGCCCGCTTCGAAACGCAGGCTTCGGCGGGAAGCGGCGCGGTTGTTTGCGGTGTGCGTAAGGCTCACGGAAAGTTCGCACGCGGCAAGCGTGAGCGCGATCGCGATAAAGAACGCGTTATAGATCCACGACTGCCCGAGCGCGAACACGGGCGCGCCGTATGCGTAAAAATCGATGAAACCGAACGCGATATTGCCGAGCACGAGCCCGCCCGAAACCGCGTACACGGAATGAAGCGGAGTGCGCGCTATCAGGAACGCGAGCGCTCCCGCGGAAATTCCCGCGACTATCGCCCATAAGACCTGCCACCCCATGGTAGAAACGGGTACGACAACCGAAAACAGGGTCGTAACCGCGGTTACGGCGAGTTCGGCAACGATCGCGCGCCCCGCTCCGCCCTTTACGAACAGCGCGGGCACGAGCAAAAGCATGATTATCGCGGGGAAAAGAAAGCCCGCAACGCTCATAGTAAACGTCGAGCCGACCGAAATAAGCGGCACTACCACCGCGACGGCAAAGCACGCCACGATCAGAAACGCCCACGGCGCAGTTATTCTCATACCGCCGAACGCCCTGCGCCCGAAAGGAAAAAACAACGAAATCGTAATTATTCCTAAAATTATAAGCCCCATCGTCATAGAAAACTTACCTCCGACGTAATAATCGGTAAATTTTTCGGCTTTTATACCCGATAAGTAAATTTTCCGTATATAGACGCAAAAAAAGCTCGGACGATCCGGCCCGAACTTTCTTCTTTCCTTATTGTATTATTGCTATTTATCGGAATTTGAGGCCTTAACCGAACCGACCGAAACTCAGTTGCCGGTGCGTTTCTTGCTCTCCGTCCACGAAGATCTGTGCTCGCCGTTGTTCGTATTGATATAGCGAACCATATCGAAGCTCTTCCACTTGCCCGAATACTTGCCGGTGACTTTTACGGATTTGATTTTGATAAGCCCGTTTTCGTCGAGCGGAGCGCGGAAATAATCGTGATTGAATTTCGTTCCGTCGTCGCGGTCGAGCGCCTCGAGCGCCTTTATATTGTCGATAGTCTGAGGGTTGCTCGCGAACCCGAACGGCGAGACTTTCCATTCCTGCTTCGAGCCGGAATTGCCGGTCGGAATTGTCGGATCCGTGCTTTCATCCGCCGTGAGCGTGAATTCGGTCGCGCTGCGCTCGTAACAGAACGAGAGCGTTCCGACGGTGTTCACGGTACTACTTTTCGCCGAGTCCGATTTGAGCCGATACCCGAACTTGTTTTTGTCGAAGTTTTTGGTTTTGTTGCCGGTGTCCGTCCACTCCGAAAGTTTGATTTTGTCGGTAAAAGACGTATCGTCGTCGCCGCGATGCATGGGCGTGCCGTCCTCGTTTTTAGCGTCCGTCCAGCCGCCGAAGCGCACGAACCCTTGCTGAGAGTCGAACAGAATAACGTTGTCGAAATACCCGATGCTTGCGAGCCAGATGAAATTCGTCGCGCCGTTCGGACACTCGTTTTCGTAAATATCAAAGTCGAGTTGCATACCGTTGGAAAGCTTTATAGTCGCTTTCGGGTTTACACCCTCTTCATCCGTGAACTCCCTCGAGCCGAGCGAGAGCGGCACGAGAATTCCCGCAAGCACGCCGCCTACGCCGATTACGACGATGAGCGCCGCGATTATCCATTTTGCAAGTTTAGAAAGCGGTTTTTTCGGTTGTTTTTCTGCGCTTTCTTCGACCCGAACGTTGTTTTCGTTTTCCATTTTAATGCCCTTTTGTAAATTTTAGCGTTTGTACCTTATATTATACGGCAAAAAGCCCGCATAGTCAAGTCTTTAACGGCTTCGGCGAGCGTTTTTCACGCCCCGACTCCCTCGGCAACCGCCCGAACAATCGCCGTTACAGCCGAAACAGCGCTTTTTGCCTCGGTAAACGTTGACTGCCGTCAGCGCCGCCACCGCGAAAGCAATCGCGGCAACTGCAATTCCGATCGTAAGTCCCGCGTTGAGCGCGAGCGCCACTCCGACGAGCCTTACCGTAAGCGCGCACAGGTACGCGACGACCGACTGAAGCGCCACGCCGAACGCCGTCCACTTCCACCCGACCTCTTTGAGTTCCGCTCCGAGGGTCGCGACGCACGGCAGATACAACAGCGTGTACACCGCGAACGCGACTGCGGAAACGGACGGATACGCGGACGTGAAGATCACTTCGACGCCGCCGAGCGACTCGATGATCGACACGACCATTTCTTTCGCCACGAACCCGCCCGTAAGCGCCGTAACCGCCTGCCAGTTTCCGAACCCGAGCGGCGCGAACAACGGCGCGATGAGCCCCGAGAAAGTCGCAAGAATGCTCTGATCGGCTTTTCCTGTAAACCCGCCGACAAGCGAAAAATTCGATAAGATCCACACGATCGTATTGAACGCGAAAATCACCGTTCCGACTTTGACGAGGAAAACCTTGCAGTTGTGCGCGATCAGCTGGAAAACGCGCGTAACCGTCGGAAACCTGTACGGCGGCATTTCCATAATAAACGAAAGTTTGCCGCTTTTCAGTCGTTTCGTACACTTTTCCATAACCGCGGCGGCAACGATCGACACTGCCGCGCCGAGCAGATACAGCGAGAACACGAGCAGGATTTTGCCGCGCGCAAAGAACGCCGAAGCGATCGCGGTATATACGGGCAATCTCGCCGAACACGATATAAACGGCGTGAGTATAACCGTTTTCTTCCGCATCGTTTCGTCCTCGAGCCCGCGCGCCGTAAGTACCGCAGTTGCCGAGCACCCCACGCCGGTGAGCATAGTAAACACCGATCTTCCCGAAAGCCCGATCTTACGGAAAAAGCCGTCCGTCATAAAAGCCACGCGGCTGACGTAACCGCTGTCCTCCATAAGCGCGAGGAAGAAGAACAGCAACACGATCTGCGGCAGAAACACGAGAACGCCGCCAACGCCGTTTATAATTCCGTCGCCGATAAGCCCCACTACCCATTCGGGCGCGCCCGCATTTCCGAGCCACAACGAAACGGGGGTATAGACGAATTTTTCGATAACGTCCGAAAGAAGGTCGGCAAGCCGATTCCCGACGACCCCGAAAGTGACCGCTATAACCGAAAACATCGCAAGGAAAAAAATCGGCAGAGCGAGAAACTTGTTAAGTACGATTTTATCGATTTTTCCCGAGCGGGAATCGAAACACGACTTTGCCCGAAGCACGTCGGTCGGAACGCGTTTTTTACCGCTTTTGTCGTCAAAATCCGTAAACGTATTCGTTTTTTCGCGACGTTTACGTTTTTGAGAAAACCTATCGCCAGCTCCGATCACGCCGTCCGTAGCCTTGTCTATAAAGCCGTAACGGAGCGCCGCAACCTCGTCGGTAAAATCGCCGAAAGCGTCAATCTTCGCCGTCTCCGCCGCGCTCAACTCGCATTTCCCGACAACGTAACCGTCCTTTTCTATTATCTTTATCGCGGCGTAATTACCTTTAAGACCCGCCTTTCCCGCGCGAGCGCCGACAAGGTTTTTTACCTTTTCTATCGGCAGACTTTTTAAATAATCGAGTTTCGTTCCGTTCGGCTTTTTGCTTTTCGCCCGCTCCACCGCAGCTTTCATAAGCACCGAAACGCAGCTTCGGCGCTTTGCCGAAACAGCGACGACGGGCACACCCAAAGCGCTTTCGAGCTTAGTCGCGTCGAACGCTTTATGCGCGGCTTCGAGCTCGTCGATCATATTCACCGCGACTACGACGGGCACTTCGGCTTCTATAAGCTGGAGCGCAAGATAAAGGTTGCGGGATAAATTGTTCACCTCGCAAACGCACACTACCGCGTCGTAATCGTTAAATAAAACGGCGTCGCGGGCGATCGCCTCCTCCCCGCTGTAAACGGACAAGCCGTACAGCCCCGGGAGGTCGGACACCGCAACCTCTTCGCCGTCGTAATTTATCGTTTTGCTTACCTCGGCAACGGTCACACCGTGCCAGTTTCCCACATGGTTAAAGGATCGGGTAATTTTATTGTAAAGACTTGTTTTGCCCACGTTCGGATTGCCGACGAGGGCGATCGAAAGCGGCTTCAAGCTTCGGTTTCCTCTCTGACGGACACGCTTTCGGCGGCGTCGGATCTGAGCGCCACCGCAAAGTTTCTGAGCCCCACGAGCACCGCTCCGCCCGTCGGCGAAACGCCTCCGACGTAAACCGCCGTTCCGCGGGTAAAGCCCATGTCAATCAGCCGTCTGTGCATTGCCGCCGCGCCCGAAACGCTTAGAATTCGGTAAACGCGGTTCGCCCGAGCCTGAGCCAAAGTCATTTTTACTCCTTGTCGATACCGGAAATCAGATCGATGAAATTAGTTACGTCCCGAAACTGCCGATATACCGAAGCAAACCTTATATACGCTACCTGATCGAGGGTTTTCAGTCCTTCCATAACGTATTCGCCGATACGCGAGGAAGGAATTTCCTGCTCGAGGGTGTTGTACACTTTCTTCTCGATATCTCCGACGAGACGGTCGATGTCGTGTAAAGCTACGGGACGCTTTTCGCACGACTTGATTATACCGTTCCGGATTTTCGAGGGATCGAAAGGCTGGCGCGTTCCGTCGTTCTTGATCACGAGAATGGGGGTGGTTTCGACGGTTTCGTAAGTAGTAAACCGTCTTCCGCACCTGAGACACTCTCTGCGACGACGGATACTCGTTCCGTCCTCGGAAGCACGCGAATCGATGACTTTGCTCTCGGTAAAACCGCAGTACATACACTTCATATTTATTCACCAACCGTAAAAATAAAACCGTTTTCGTTCGTTTCGTCCGTTTTTTCGGAACAAACCGTTTTGCGCCGCAAGCGCCCGCTCCTAACCGTCACATTTCCGTTCTGCTGTATATTATAAATCATTTAAGCCGATTAGTCCAACGATTTCGGGGCAAATTCTCAAAAAAACGCTTGTCCGAGCGTAAAATTACGGTTTTTTTATTATTTTTGCATCCGCTATTTATCTTTTCCACCTGAATTCGCAGTCGAAAAGCATACATTTTTCGCAACGCTTGTCGCACGGCGGCGGACACGGATCGCAAGGATCACACTCGCAATCGTCCTTTGGCGGACAATCGGGCGGGCAGTCGCGCTTCGGCGGGCAAGGCGGCGCGGGCGGCGGACACGGCGGGCGATCGGGAACGCACGGAGAATCGGACGAGCCGATTTCCACCAGAATAACGTCCTCGCCTATCTTCTGAATACACCGCCACGGAATAAACACGTCCTGTCCTTTTCCGAACAGCCCTCTGCGGGTGAACGGCGCGACGATGCCTTTCACCTCGCCCGAATCCGCGGAAAAAACGAGGTCGGTAATTCTGCCGAGCTTTCGTCCGTCGCTCGCGTTTACGACCTCTTTGGCGCGCAACTCGCAAAAAGTCAGTTCTACACCTACGCAATCCATAAGTCCTATGCTATTTATATGCGAATAAAACGCATATTTTTACTTCTTCGGCGAGATTTCGTATAATTCCGACCCCGATAAGCCAAAAATACGCAAAGAACGGGAGGAACTATGGCTAAACGAGTTGAAATCTGCGGAATAGACACTTCCGCGCTTCCGCGCCTGAGCCACGAAAGATCGATGGAGCTGCTTCGCGCGGCGCAAAACGGCGACGAAGCCGCAAAGAACGAATTCATTACGGCTAATCTGAGGCTTGTGCTGAGCGTTATAAGACGGTTTTACGACAAGCGCGAATCGCTCGACGACGTTTTTCAGGTCGGGTGCATAGGTCTGATCAAAGCCGCCGACAACTTCAATACGGAGCTCAATCTGCGTTTTTCAACGTACGCCGTACCGATGATTATCGGCGAAATCCGCAGATATCTGCGCGACTGCTCGGCAATGCGCGTGAGCCGCTCGATACGCGATACCGCTTATAAGGTGATTTCCGCGCGCGGGCAGATCGAAAACGAGCTCAGCCGCGAAGCCACGCTCGACGAAATCGCCGCCGCGCTCGATATGCCGCTTTATAAGGTTACGGACGCGCTCGACGCGATTTCAGACCCCGTTTCGCTGTTCGATCCTGTCTATCACGACGGCACCGAAACGGTGATGATTATGGACCAGATCCCCGACAAAACCTGTTCGGACGAAAAATGGGTGGGAAACGTCATTCTCGATCAGGCGATAAAAAGCCTCGAGGAGCGCGAACGCGAAATTCTCATGCTCCGTTTCTACGAGGGCAAAACTCAGATGGAAGTCAGCGAGGAAATCGGTATTTCGCAAGCGCAGGTCTCCCGCCTCGAAAAGAACGCGAAAGCTTCGCTGAAAACGCTTATAAGCTGACATTGCATAATCGAAACGCTACGAAAAAAAACGCGAAGCGGCTATCCGTACCGCTCCGCGTTTTACTTTTATAAAATCGGTTTTAATAGCTCCACTCGCCCCGACGCTTACGATAATCCGTCGGGGTTTCGCCCGTTTCGGCTTTGAAATCCTGACAGAAATAGTACACGGACGAGTATCCGCATTCTTCCGCAACACTGGTCACACTGTGCGCCGTCGAAGCGAGCAGGTTTTTCGCCTTGCCGACCCGAAGCGACTTGACGTACTTTGCGGGAGAAGTGCCGAAACGTGCGTTGAAAAGCCGCCTGAAATACGCTTCGGACATAAAACACAGCCGCGCCAACGTAGCGCAATCGAGATCGGACGACGAAAAATTTTCGGACAAATAATCGACGGCGGGCTGAATCGCGCGGCTCGTTTTGTCCTTACCGCGCTCGCGCGAAAGCATCGCGAAGATTTCGTAGATTTCGCTGAGACAGACAAATTCGTTCCGATCCCCCGAAAACCATGCCGAAGCCACACGATCGAACGCGCCGAGGTATGCGGCGGGGTCGGTCAGCCCGATCACGGTAAAAGTGGACGGATTAAAACCGACGCACTGAAAGTTTATAAGCGGAAAAACGCCCGTTTCGTCGCAATGCAGACTGTACGACTTTCCCTTGGGGATTATCACCGCAACAGAGCGGTCGGACGTGAATTTTTCCGTTTTGTGGACGTAAGTAAGCTTGCCCGAGCGGCAAAACCCGAGAGCGAACGCAAAGCGGTCGTTCATAATGCGATTTGTGCCGCTTACGTTGTTTACGGTCATTACGGACTCGATCTTTGTTATTCTGATACCCGAAAAGTCTTCCATACGACAATTATAGCACGGAAAGCCGCGCCCGCGCAAGCAAATAACAGAAGTTGTTTCGAAAATCTTAAAACTAAATCGTTTTTCGTATTGATAAACAAACCGATTTACTGTATAATAAAGAAGTGGAGGATTAAAGTGAAAAAATTTACCGAACTGAAAAAGGGCGCGCTTATAGTTTCGCTCATACACCGCACGACCGACGATTGCATAGCCGACGCTAAAAAATCGGAAGCGGACGGCGCGGACGGTTTTATTCTGCACGCCGAAAGACTGGACGAAAAATACCGCACGCCCGAAGAAATCGCGCGCGTTCAAGCCGCAACCTCTCTTCCCGTAATGGTGCTGAATTACCGTACTGCTGAATGTAGCGACGACGTAAAACTTAACGATTTCAAGCTTGCGTGCGCGCGCCTCGGACTGCCCGCGGTCGACGTACCGATTTACTCTTTCGACGAGGAAAACACGCACGACAGTCTCATAAGCTGCTCGGCCCCGTTCGCCTCGGCAGACCCCGACGAAGTTTCTATGAAACCCGAAGCGATCGAAAACCAAAAGGAGCTTATCGCTAAGTTTCACGAGCTCGGTTGCGAAGTTCTGATGTCGGCGCATATCGGAAAAGTAATGTCGAAAGAAGAAACGCTCGCCCTTGCCCGCGAAATAGAAAGCCGCGGCGCGGATATAGTCAAAATCATAGCGAACGCACAAAGTGAAGAAGAAATGTGCATAGTACTTTGCACTGTGAATTACCTTAAAAAGAACCTTAAAAGCCCGTTTTTGTATCAAACTTGCGGCAAATACGGCAAATTCGTCCGCCCGACCGCGTATATGCTCGGATCGTGCATAGTACTTTGCAATGACGAAATTTACGAAATGAGCAACCGCGAAAAGCCGCTTATGCGCGACGTCCGCGAAATAAAACGATTACTCATGTGGGAGGATTAAACATGAAAGCTATAACGATACAACCCGACAAATCTTTACTTTGGACGGACGTAATCGCGCCGACCGTAGGTAAAAGCGACGTACTTATCAAAGTAAAATACGCGGCGGTAAACCGCGCCGACCTTATGCAGGTGGACGGCTGCTACCCGCCTCCCGCGGGCTGCCCCGACTACCCCGGGCTCGAAGTTTCGGGCACGATTGCGGCAGTCGGCGCGGACGCGAAAAAGTTTAAGGTCGGCGATAAAGTCTGCGCGCTTTTAGGCGGCGGAGGTTACGCCGAATACGTTTCGGTTCACGAACAAATGGTTATGCCTATCCCCGAGAACGTAACCATGCGCGAGGCGGCGGCAATACCCGAAGCGTTCGCGACGGCGTACCTAAACCTTGCAATCGAGGGCGGCGTAAAGAGCGGCGATACCGTGCTTATGCATGCGGGTGCGAGCGGGCTTGCGAGCGTCGTAATTCCGATGGCAAAGTCGATGGGCGCTTACGTCGTGACGACGATCATAGACGAGAACAAGCGCGATACGGTGGCAAAACTCAAACCCGACCTTATCGTAAACACGGCTAAAGAGGACATCGTGGAGGTCCTTAAAAAGCTCGAAGCGGAAGGTCGTCCCGTCAACTGCGCCATCGACTGTCTCGGCGGCGAAGTCGCGGGCAAGTGCCTGCCCCACCTCGGCTATATGGCAAAATGGATAATGATCGCGACGCTTGCGGGCGATGTGACCGAAGTGGATATGCGCAAGCTCTACGTCAGAAACGTTCGCCTTGTCGGAAGCACTCTCCGTTCCAAGCCCGAAAGTTACAAGGGAACGATCCTCTCTTCTCTTGTAGACACGCTTTGGGATAAAGTCTCGGCGGGAGAAATCCGCCCGACGATTTTTGCCGAGCTTCCGATAACCGAAGCGAAAAAAGCGCATATGCTGCTTGCCGAAAACAAGAGCGCCGGCAAAGTCGTACTGAAAATTTAAAAGGAGAATATTAAGATGAGCAGGAAAATCAACGTTGTTCAGATCGGCGTCGGGCACGACCACGCGCCTATGGTAATGAACGCAATGCGCTCGCACCCCGAAGTTTTCAACGTTCTCGGATACGCGATCACCGAAGGCGAAGGACTTACCGAGAATTCCAAAGCGCCGTACAAAGGACTTAAAAGATATCGCGCCGAAGAAGCGCTGTCACTCGACGGACTAGACGCGGCGGTGATCGAAACAAACGATTACAATCTCGGAAAATACGCGCTTATGGCTGCCGAAAAAGGCTTACATATCCATATGGACAAGCAAGGCGGCTACGATCTTCCCGTTTTCGAAAAACTCATCGAGACCGTAAAAGCGAAAAACCTCGTCTTTTCGACGGGCTATATGTATCGCTACAACCCGCTCGTAATCGAGGCGCTCGACAAGGTAAAACGCGGCGAGCTCGGCGAAATTTATTCGGTCGAAGCTCAGATGAATTGCCTGCACGTCCGCGCCAAACGCGAATGGCTGAATCAATACAAGGGCGGTATGACTTTCTTTCTCGGTTGCCACCTCGTCGATCTCATTTATCTGATTCAGGGCGAGCCGCAGGACGTTATTCCGTTCAATCTCGCGACCGAACAGGGCGTCGGCGAGGACTTCGGAATGGCGGTTTTCAAATACCCGCGCGGTTTCTCTTTTCTTAAAACGACCGCGATCGAGGACGGCGGTTTTATGCGCCGCCAGCTCGTGATAAACGGCTCGAAAGGCACGATCGAAATCCGTCCGCTCGAAAGATTTATCGAAAACGGCATGCAAAACGCCACGATGCGTTACGTTACTCTTTCCGACTGCGAAAAAGACGGCTGGGGTGCGGACGGCACAACCGTAACGAGCGCGCCGTACCATCGTTACGCGCCGATGATGATAAGGTTTGCCGAGGCGATAAACGGCGAAGCCGAACTCCCCGTCACGCCCGACTACGAACTTGCTCTCTACAAAGTTATGCTCCGCTCCTGCGGCTACAAAGTAAAATAAAATCGTCAAAGCTCAAAAAGCCCATCAAAAAACGCTCCGACCATTCGGGGCGTTTAATCTTTCTGTCGCAACTTTAAAATCGTTTCTCACCAGTCCTCGCGGTGGGAAATTTTTATATCGTCGTAATACGCGAAATACCTCTTTTTGAAATCCGAGGCTTCTCGCGCCGCTTTGTTTTTGAGTTGCCGCTCGCGTTCTTTCTCACGAATTATTTCGACGGCGGTTTTACGCTTTTCGCCGTTTTCCGTTTTGTTTTCGTTGTCCATTTACATAAGCTCCGTTATTATCGAATCGAGCAGATAAAACCCTTTGTCCGTCGCGCGCAGGTTTTCGCCGTCGTCCTCAATCGCCCCGAGTTTTATCAGTCGGGCAATCTCCTTCGCCCTCTCGCGGCGAATATCGCTCCCCGTGACGGACGAATATCGGTCGTAATTCAACCCCGAAGCCGTCCGCAAAGACAGCATGATATATTCCGTCCGCGTGTCCGCCGAAGATGAACCGTACTCGTTTACGCCGACTCCGTTCATATAGGCGAGCGTATCGGAAGGGTTTTCCCGCCGCGTATTGCCGATTTTCGAGTGCGCCGCCGCACCGAAACCGAAGTAATCGGCGCCCGTCCAGTACTTGTAGTTATGGAGCGAAATTTTGCCGTCGCGCGCGAAATTGCTCACCTCGTACCGCTCGTAACCCGCCTCTTTCAGCCTCTTTACGGAAAACTCGTAAAGATCGGCTTGTCTGTCGGGATCGGGTCGGTAGTCCGTTCGGAACATGGGCGTTCCTTCCTCGACCGACAGCGAATACACCGAAGCATGCGTTATTCCGAGCCCGCTCCAAAGCGCTATCGCGTTCTCCGCGTCGCGTTCGTCCTGCCCCTCGAGCCCGATAATGAGGTCTGACGAAAGGTTGTTTATCCCCGCGTCGCGCAAAGCCTCTACTGCTTGGCAAAACCGCTTTACCGTATGAATTCTGCCGATTTTTTTCAGAATTTCGTCGCTTGCGGACTGAAGCCCGAGGCTCACGCGGTTCACCCCGATACTCCTGATTTCGCGGATAAAATCGTGCGTAACCGAATCCGGATTCGCCTCGACGGTAAATTCGGTAAGACCTCTCAGATCGAAACGCTTCGCTATTTCGCCGAAAACGGCAGTGAGCGATCCGAACGGCATAACGGACGGCGTTCCCCCGCCGAAATAAACGGTGTTCACGCTCGCGCCGGTTGCGCGCGCGGCGATCTCGCGCCGAAGCGATTTCACATACTCTTCCGCCGTGCTCATATCGGGCGAAGAGCAAAACGCGCAGTATGCGCACTTCGACTTACAGTACGGAAAATGCACATAAACGCCCGTTTTTAGTAGCTTTTCGTCGTTATTTATCAAGTTTAAGCACCGACATAAACGCTTCGGACGGGACCTCGACGGAGCCGACCTGCCGCATACGTTTCTTACCCTCTTTCTGTTTTTCGAGCAGTTTTTTCTTTCTCGTGATGTCGCCGCCGTAACACTTCGCGAGCACGTCCTTGCGCAAAGCTTTCACGGTTTCGCGGGCGATGATTTTTGAGCCGATAGCCGCCTGAATGGGAATTTCGAACATCTGGCGCGGTATGACTTCCTTGAGTTTTTCGGCGATCGATCTGCCGCGAGCATATGCCTTGTCGCGGTGAACAATAATGCTGAGCGCGTCGCAGATTTCGTTGTTGAGCATAATGTCGAGTTTAACAAGGTCGCTCGGCTTGTACCCCTTAATTTCGTAATCGAGGCTCGCATAGCCGCGCGTGCGCGACTTAAGTCCGTCGAAAAAGTCGTAAACTATTTCGTTGAGCGGGATTTCGTAATGGAGCTTGACGCGCGTTTTGTCGAGGTAAACCATATCGAGGTACTCGCCGCGCTTCTCCTGACAAAGCTCCATGATCGGTCCGATATATTCGGGCGGCGTGTAAACATAAGCAGTCACGATCGGCTCCTCGATATGTTCGACTTCGGAAAGATTCGGCAGATTCGCGGGGTTCGTGACCGTAACGACTTCGCCGTTCGTTTTCACCACACGGTAGTTGACGCCGGGGGCGGTAGTTATAAGGTCGAGGTTAAACTCGCGTTCGAGCCGCTCCTCGATGATCTCCATATGTAGAAGCCCAAGAAACCCGCAGCGGAAGCCGAATCCGAGCGCAACCGAAACTTCCGGCTCGAAAAACAGCGCCGCGTCGTTCAGTTTCAATCTTTCGAGCGCGTCTTTAAGATCGTTGTATTTACTGCCGTCCACGGGATAAATTCCGCAATACACTACCGGCTGAACGGGTTTATAACCCGCGCAAGGCTCGGCGGCGCGGCGGTCGCAAAGCGTGATCGTATCCCCGGGGGCGGTGTCCTCGACGTTTTTGATCGAAGCGCAGACGTATCCGACTTCGCCCGCGAACAGACTGTCGGTCGGGTGCATTTTCGGATCGAAATATCCGACCTCTACGGTATCGAATTCCTTACCGGTATTCATAAGGCAGATGCGATCGCCGGCCTTGATTTCGCCGTCGAAAACGCGGACGAGGCAGACCGCACCCTTGTAATTATCGTAAAACGAGTCGAAAATGAGCGCTTTAAGCGGCTTTTCCTCGTCGCCCTTCGGAGACGGGAACAGTTCGATAACCTTTTCGAGTACTTCGGAAATACCGATTCCTTCCTTAGCCGAAACGAGCGGCGCAACGTCGGCGGGAATCCCGATAACGTCCTCGATTTCCGCTTTCACCTCGTCGGGTCTGGCGGACGGAAGATCGATTTTATTTATTACGGGCAAAATTTCGAGGTCGTTGTCCACCGCAAGATAAACGTTTGCGAGCGTTTGCGCTTCCACGCCCTGCGAAGCGTCCACAACGAGTATCGCCCCCTCGCAAGCCGCAAGCGAGCGGGAAACTTCGTTCGTAAAGTCAACGTGTCCGGGGGTGTCGATGAGGTTAAGTATATACTCCTCGCCCTCGTAATCGTATTTCATTCTTACGGGGGTAAGTTTTATCGTAATGCCGCGCTCGCGCTCGATATCCATACTGTCGAGGAGCTGATCGCTGAGGTCGCGTTTCGCCACCGTGCCCGTCTCTTCGATAAGCCGATCGGCAAGCGTGCTCTTGCCGTGATCGATGTGCGCTATAATACAAAAGTTTCTGATGTGCGTCTGTTTACTCATAGGTATATTATATCTTTTTATGCGAAAAAACGCAACTGCTTTAAGTCCGTTTTCGCCGAAAAACGCCAAAACAACCCGCCTTCGATACCGTTTTATCGCCAAACTCGGGGCGTTAGCCCAAAAAATTTGGCATTTCGGACAAAAAATGTTCAAAAACCCTTGCACACAACGGCTTTTTGTGTTATAATTGTGAAGTAGAACGAAACTTTGCCGTGAGGTAAATATGGATATTAAAAAATCCGGACTTTTCACGCGTCCGATCGCGCACAGGGGATTGCACGACGAACTGACGCCTGAGAATTCTTTATCTGCTTTCTCGCGCGCCGTTAAGGCGGGCTTCCCGATAGAACTTGACGTTCGTCCGATCGACGACGGATCCGTGGTTGTTTTTCACGACGACGGCATAAAGAGAATGACTAACCGCGACGGCTACGTTTGCAAGCTGTCCAAAAGCGACCTCGCCGAAATCCGCCTTGCGGGCTCGGATGAGCGTATTCCCTACTTATCCGAAGTCCTCGAGCTCGTTGACGGGCGCGTTCCTATCCTTATTGAAATCAAGAATTCCAACTCGAACAAGAGCGGCGAATTAGAACAAGCCGTTCTCGACGCGTTGCGCCGTTACGAAGGCGAATACGCCGTTCAGTCCTTTAACCCCTACTCTATGGAATTCTTTAAGAAGAACGCGCCGCAGATTCCGCGTGGACAACTTTCGTACGTTTTCGGCAAGAAAGAGTTTTCCTTTTTCAAACGATATATGTTTAACCACCTCAAAGTCACGAAGATTTCTTCGCCCGACTTTATTTCCTACGCTTTCAACCAGCTCCCGAATAAGTATGTGACGCGCACGGATCTCCCCGTGCTCGCATGGACCGTCCGTAGCAATTCGGATATGGAAAAAGTCCTTCCCCACTGCGACAACTTTATTTTCGAGAACTTTATTCCGGTTATCGAGTAAAAATAAAAACTACCGAGCTCCGTCAGCACGAACGGAGCTTTTTTATACGGAAAAACCGACCCCCGCAAAGGAAGGTCGGCGCTATTCCGTAATTATTTAACCGCGATGATACAGCTTCTTGCTCTGGTAGCGCGCGTCCGTCGTAAGGTGCACGCCCAGCTTTTTGAGCACGTTCACGTCAACCTGCGACAAAATCACGGTCGAATGCATTTCGAGCCCGCGAAGCTTGGGAAGCTGCTGCATCGCAAGCATAGCGGTCGGGCTCGTAACCGCGCAGATCGAAAGAGCAATCAGAATTTCGTCGGTGTGAAGTCGCGGATTGTTGTTGCCGAGGTGTTTTGTTTTTAGAACCTGAATAGGCTCGATAACGGCGGGGGAAAGAAGCAGAACGTCATCGCGAATACCGGCGAGAGCTTTGAGCGCATTAAGAAGTAATGCCGAGCTTGCTCCGAGCAGTGACGAGGTTTTTCCGGTGATGATTTTGCCGTCGTCAAGTTGCAGCGCGGCGGCGGGAGCTTCGGTTTCCTCTTCTTTTTTCTGCGCCGCTCCCACAACCGGGCGGAACGACAGATCGAGCCCGGACTGCTTCATCAGAAGTTTGGTTTTGAATACCGCCTCCTCGCCCACTTTGTCCTGCAAGTTATCGCAAAGCGTCTGCAGATACCGCCTGATAATCTCGTCGTTAGCGGCTTTACAAACCGCTTCGTCGTCGAAGATACAGTTGCCCGCCATGTTTACGCCCATATCGGTAGGCGACTTGTACGGACTTTCGCCGTAGATCCGCTCGAAAATATTGTTGAGAACGGGGAAAATTTCCACGTCTCGATTGTAATTTACGGTGGTAACACCATACGCTTCGAGGTGGAACGGGTCGATCATATTCACGTCGTTAAGATCGGCGGTCGCCGCTTCGTAAGCAATATTCACGGGGTGTTTAAGCGGCAGATTCCAGATCGGGAAGGTTTCGAACTTCGCATAGCCCGCCTTGATCCCGCGCTTGTGGTCGTGGTAAAGCTGGCTGAGACACGTCGCCATCTTGCCGCTCCCCGGTCCCGGCGCGGTTACGACGATAAGTTCGCGTTCGGTTTCTATGTACTCGTTCTTGCCGTATCCCTCGTCGCTGACAATGTGCGCCACGTCGTAGGGGTATCCTTCGATCGGGTAATGCCGATAGGTCTTTACGCCGAGCGAGCGGAGTTTGTGTTCAAATTGAACCGCTCTCGCCTGTCCGCAAAACTGTGTAAGCACCACGCTTCCGACGAAAAGATCGACGGAACGGAACGCGTCGATAAGCCGAAGCACGTCAAGATCGTAAGTTATCCCGAGGTCTCCGCGGATTTTGTTCTTTTCAAGCGCCTGTGAGCTCACGACGATGACGATTTCCGCATGATCTTTGAGTTTGAGCAGCATTTTAAGTTTACTGTCCGGCTGAAATCCCGGCAGAACGCGCGACGCGTGGTAATCGTCGAACAGCTTGCCGCCAAACTCGAGATAAAGCTTGCCGCCAAACTTCGCGATACGCTCGCGAATGTGCTCGGACTGCATTTTTACGTACTTGTCGTTATCAAATCCTATCTTCGTCATGTGTGCACCTCAAAAATAACGTCTTTTTTATTATATCACGCCGCGAAAAAAAAGACAATCGTTTGAGCCGCTGCCGACGCCGAAATTTATTTTATTTTCGTAAGGCTAATAAACGACGCCCCGAGAGTTAAAATAAAAAACTTTCGGGGCGTATTGTTTGATTATTTTTTGTTTACGGATTATTTGTCGTCGGGGTTTTGCCGTCGGCTTTTATCTCTTCGCTTTTAGATTTTTTAATCGTAACGTTGAGAGAAAAATCGTTTTTACCTTTCTCGATTGCTTTACTTGCAACGAACCTTACGAAATCGTAATCGAGTTCCTTTTCTTTTACGGCGTATTTTCTTGTAAAAACGACGCAAACGACAACGCTCGTCGCGGCTATTACGACGATAAAAACTATAAGTAATATACAACACCAATCAAACATTTTATCTTTCTCCTTGTGCTTCTTTTTTAACTCTGCGCCATTCGACTTCGAGAATCTTGCGGGAATAGTCTACAATTTCGTCATATAAAACCTTGTTATATTCGCCATTGAAATCAATAGAATTCAACTTTTCGGCGAATATCGCGTTGTATTCGTTGCTTGCTTTCGCGGTGTCCTGATTGAGACGGGTAAGAAGTTTTACACGCGTCCGCTCGGCTTTCAAAATATCGGCGGGTTTAATTTTCGGGACGGGTTTATTATGGTCAGGCTTCTCCGATTCGCCTTTCTTATGTAAAGCCCTATATGTGCCGAGAACTATCGATAGTTCTTCGCGGAAATTGTTTATCCATTCCATTCGGTTTTTCGACACGGTATCGGCAAATAACTGTTTGTAGTTAAACTTCAACGCAAGCCACGACCCCAAAAATCCTACGACCACACCGATTATACCGCCTATAAAAGCAAGCATTTATTTCTCCTTTCGTTAAACTATTAACCCTTGTATCCCCAGATAACCTTTGCCGAACAATTATATTCCCAATTACTGTTCCATCCGCTCGGCTGACTTTCCGCTCCGCAGTAAATGGTTTTAAGATTACTGCAATCCTCGAACACCCAACTGCCGATGCTCGTTACGCTGTTAGGTATCGCTATACTCGTTAAACCACTGCAACCATAGAACACGGAAGTTCCGATAATCGTTACGCTATCGGGTATCATTATGCTCGTTAAACTACTGCAATTAGAGAACGCTTCATATCCGATACTCGTTACGCTATTACCTATCGTTACGCTCGTTAAACTACTGCAACCATCGAACGCGTATTTTCCGATATATTCGCCGCTATTTATGACGACCGTTTTAAGCGAAGAGTTTTTCACACTATTGCAAGCAATCGTCGGAATTGTTGCCGTTTCTATCGGGCAATTATAGAACGCTTCATATCCGATACTCGTTACGCTATCGGGTATCGTTACGCTCGTTAAACTATCGCAATCTCTGAACGCGCTATCCCCGATACTCGTTACAGGTAAACCGTTATAGGATGAAGGTATGATTAAATTTGCACTGTCTAACGCTCCACACATAGATACTTCGTATCCGTTTGATATTTTTTTATAAATAATACCACGCGCAACTTCTCCGCAAACAGTACACTCATTGTTTACCCAATCGTGTTCGCATTGCCACTTTGCAGTAAGGGAGTAATCGAAGCACGGCATAGCGAACGAGAAAGAAGCGTTAGTCGTAATAAGGTTGTTTTCTACGTCGAACCAACCTAAAAACAGATTCTCCGAGGTGGTTATGGCAATGGCTTTAACGGACGCACCCGCAGCCAAACTTTGATTATGTTCGTCGTTTGCTCCGAGGTCGTTAAGATTTACGAGACCGAATCTCGTGCTGTTTGCCTTTACTGTAAGGTCGTACGTCGATTTTACTTCGCCGTTAAAGTCTTCGGGTTTTGCGACGAATCTTGCCTCGACGGTTACGGACTTATCCCACATTTTACAGTTGTACGTCGCGGTGGCAGATATCCTATCCTCGCCGTAGTACCAGCCGAGGAAAAAATATTTGTTCTCGTTGAACGTAACGTTTATTCTTACGTCGTCGTTATAAGAATAATGTCCGCCGCCGGTAAAGTTTGTGATTTCCGCGATATTCGACTGCAACGTTAAGAGAGGTCGCGTGTCGGCGGGTTTACCCGAACTACCGGAACCACCCGAACCACCCGAACCGCCAGATCCACCGGAACCGCCGGAAGTCGAATCTCCGCATCCCAAGGCAACCACGACGAATATTGCGACTAAAAAAAGCAGCAATACGATCATTTTCTTTTTCATGTTTTTCTTCTCCTTTTATTTTATCTTTCCAAGTATATTGTAGTAACAATTTTTGTTACTGTCAAGCGTTTTGTAACAATATTTGTTATAATAGACCTGTGATATGGAATTCAAAGACAGGCTCAAAGAATTAAGGGAAGAAACGGGAACTTCGCAGCAAACGCTTGCGAAGCTTCTTAATATGTCCAAAATGGCTATATCTCACTGGGAGAGCGGGCACAGCGAACCGAGCATCAATCAGCTCATAAAACTATCCGACTTTTTTGACGTAACGGTAGACTACTTAGTCGGAAAAAACAATTAAAATCACCCCTGCATTCGCAAACGCAAAAACCCCGACGTAACGGTCATTACGTCGGGGTTTTTGAATACGTATACGTTTTTTACGACGTTCAGCCGCGCGCGACCTTATCGAAAAGGTACAGCGCGAAGTCGGCGCAATCGATCTTGCGGGCGGTTTCGGCGTAAGCGAGCGCCTTCTCTTTTTCGCCGCGGGCAAGGTGTCCGAACGCGCACATCATACTGCCGGCGAGGACGTGAGCCTTGACGATATCGTAGTTGAACGGCGGGTAAGCGGGAGCTCCCACTCCGTAGTAATCGTTGACGTCGGCGCGGGCGATTTTGTTTTCGCCGATCGCGATCATTTCGTTCGCAAGTCCGACTGCGCGATCCGCTTCGCCGCGGGCGCGGTAAGCGAGCGTTTGCCAGTAGCTGTGGATCGTGGGCGCGCCTTTGGTGGAAACCGCGGCTTCGAGGTCGGCTTTTTTATCCTCGCCGCCGAGCTCGGACAGCGCGAAATAAATGGGCGCGTCGTTAACGAAGTAGTTTTTCTCCTCGCCGTAATTTTCGGGGAAAACAAGTCCCGCGCGAAGAATTTCGGCGCGTTTCGCTTCGTTCTTTTCGGCTAAGCCGCGAAGGAAATACAGCCACGCGTGATGCTGAGTGAGGTTGCCCTCGCCGCCCTCGTATGTATGGAAGCGGTGCGCGTCGAGCACGGATTTCGCTTTTTCGTACTCGCCATTTTCGGTGAGAAGCACGGAATACTGAAGCGTGCAGTCATCGCGGGTCGCGGTAAGTTCGGGGTCGGACTCGTAAAGCGCGATACGCTCGTCGAGCGGAAGGTCGAGCGCTCGGTAAAGCTGGGTAAGTTCGAAGAAAATTCTGCCGCTCTCGGGCATAAGCTTGCGGGCGCGTTCGAGATTTTTGCGGGCGCGGAGCGGCTCGGAAAGATGATCGAAATAAGCAAGCGCGAGGTTGCGGTAAGCGGGCGCGAATTCGATCGTTTTTACGGTTTTCTCCCACGCTTTCGCGGCTTCGGAGTACTGCTCGAACGAGTACAGCAGACAGCCGAGGTAGTAATTCGCCATCGGAGTGCCCGCCGCTTTAAGCACGGCTAAGCTTTCGATACGCGAGGGGAAGGCGCACTGCCACGGGCAAGCGTCCGCCGCCGCGAGATACTCTTTTCTCTTCTTGCCCTTATTAAGGTACGCGAGATAGTAGAACTTGCCCGCGCCGTCGTTCGCTTCCGAAAGGAACTTCGCGGCAAGCTTGTCAAATCCGAAATCGTGTAGCTCGATCGCGAATTCGATCGCCCGTCTCTCGTCGCCCTTGGCGGGAATAAACAGCGGATCGTCGGCTTCGATCTTATCCAAAGCGCACCGATCGTCGGTCAGAAGCGCGAGCGCGTAACGGACGCGAAGATCGCGGGCGTTCGTTTCGAGCGCAAGGCGTAAGAATTCGATCGCCTGAGCTTTGTTGCCGCGTTTAGCGTCGATTTTCGCGAGCAGATAGTAAGCCGCACTGCGGTTTGCGTAGCCCCACGCCGCGGCGTAAGCGTCGTCGTAAGCGCCCGTTTCGTCGCCGAGTCGGAATTTGCAGAGCGAGCGACGGTAAAGAGCTCCCGTATCTTCGGGGTTCTGATTGCGAAGGCGAAGGCGCTCGATCGACGCGGTATAGTAAGCGATCGCTTCGTTGAGCATACCCTTGTCGTAGCAGATATCGCCCATCGCGCGGTTGCAGCGAATATCGTTCTTGTCGCGACGAAGCGCTTCGATAAAGTAGTCCTCGGGGCGGTACGCGAAATGCTTGTACTGGCGAAGGTGCATACCGTGCAGCCACAATTCCTCGTTCGAGGAAATATCGCTCGGCTTGGGCGCGGGTTTACGCGGCTCGATCGGCTTTTTGCCTTGTTTTACGATGGGCGAATACTCGATAACCGTCTTGCCGCCGCGTTTTACGGTGAGCTTGAGCGAATCGAAATCCCCCGCGAAATCCACCGAAGCGGTGAACGGCTTCTCGGGCGAAACTTCCGTTTTTTCTTTAAGAATCGTATTGTTTCCCGAAGTAATTTCTATATCGAACACGCCTTTCGACGTCGAATAAAAGCCCGCGAAAGCGCCGTTTTCGGTCTTTTCGAGGTTTACCGCGCCCTTTTCGGTAGCGCGCTTCACATCGCCTATTTCTCTGACGGGGAACCAGAACTGCTCGAAAACCTTGGTTTCGTGCGGCGCGATCCACGTAAAGTCGGGCTGGTTGTCCGTGTACACACCCGTCATAAGCTCGACGTAACGCGTTCCGTCATCGGTAAGGTTGGAGCACCACTTCGCGCCGAATTTGCCGTCGCCCCACGTCCAGAGTTTCTTACCGGGGGAAACGTGATGATTCGCTACAGTAACGATACCCGCGCGCTTGCCGGTGTCGTAACCCGCAACGAAGTCCTCGTCGCTCTGTCCGCGCGAAATCATAAACGACGAAGGAACTTTCACCGCGTTGAAACGGTGAATATCCGTGCCCCTGCCGTAATCGAACGGACGGGCGGTATGATAAGTTCCGCTCGCGATCGGCCATTCGAGCACCGCGCGGCGGTCGTGGTCGTTCACGGTCTCGACGTCGGGCGGAAAAACGATATTATAATCGTCGTTCACTTCGACGGCGAGATTCGCCCACCACATAAACGGGCGCTCAACGGGCGTTCCGTTATAAACGGTAACGCGGGCGCGCAGGCAGTTAGTGTCCGGAATAAGCGACAGTTCCGCCATACCTTTGAGCCCGTAGAAGAAGTCGGTTTCGCCCATAACGGCGCGTTTGTCGTCACCCTCGCCCGCAATCGCCCATTCGGCGGGCATAAACGTAGTCGGACGGTGATGCTGAGGGAAGTTGAATTCGATACCGCCCGAAACCCACGGTCCGGCAAGCCCTACCATGGCGGGCTTAATGACTTTATTCGTATAAACGTATTCGTATCCGTTGGTCTTGTCCACCGCGCCGTGCACTTTCCCGCCGATTTCGGGCAGAAGCTCGACCTTTACCCAGTCGTTCTCGAGCACGATCGCGTCGTACTCGCGGTTGTCGTCTCTCTCGTCGCCGAGCACGGACGTGTACGGTATCGGATAAACTTTGCCGCTCGCGCCCTGATAGGGGCGTTTCTCGAAGAAAACGGGAAGCGGCTCGGGCGCTCCGACGGGGTAAGTGGGGATAACGATTTTTTCTTTTTTAATTGTCGATCTCATAAAAAAACCTCTCTTATCGTTACGTCTATTATAAACGATAAGAGAGAGTTTTTCAAGCCAAACATTTTTGAATTTAACCGCAAAAATATGTATTTTTAATCGAATTTAAGCGCGTAAGATTCGAGAAGTTCGACAAGTTTACGCTTCGATTCCGCGCCCGAGTTCGCCAGCATCGCGCGGATACGGTATTTGACGGTGTTTACGGCAAGATTTTCGATTTCGGCGATCTTTTCGTAAGGCACGTCGCGCATTATCCACTTGAGGATCGCCTCGTCGATTTCGTCGCATTTGAGCATCATATTTTCGAGAAGCTCCACTTCTCTTACGCTCGGATCGCCGTAAAAATCGACGATTTTGCTGCTTTGCGCGAGCCCCTTCGCCACGTACGAAATATCGGCGTCGCTCTCGGGCAGATTAAGCTCCATATCAAGCGTCATAAACGTCGAGCTGATTTCCTCGCGCCGCTCCAGAAACAAATAAAGTTCCGCGATCTGAACGCCCGCGTTATAGTAATTTATGCGCGTGGTCGGGTATCTGACGGGCATATGCTCCGCAATTTTCATGGCGCTGCAACTGCAAATATTCAGTCTCTCGACAAGCTCGGGATAGTTTTTTATAAGCAGAATAGCCGCCACGTCGTTGCAGCAAACGACGTTTTTCACGTTCTCCGAACTCTCCGAAAATTTCTTTATGCAAGCCGCGAGGTCGCCCTTGTTCTCTATCTTGCGGAAGGTCGTGCCCGCGTCCTTTACCGCGAGTTCCGCTCCGACGTATTTCTGTCGATCGGGCATCGAATCCTTGTTCGCGCCGAGAAATACCGTTTCTCCGTTGTCCTTTGCGAGCAGATAGCGCGTCAGAAGGTAGGTGCTTTCGGTGTAAGTGAGCATTATGCAGCTGTACCGGCACGCCGTGTCGATATGCTGAAACCCGAACAGAAGCGGGTGAATTCCGCGCGCGTTGAAACGTTCGATCGTTTCGGTCGCCCACTTGAGCGACGCGCAGATCAAAACAACCACGCGAGTGTTCGGTCTTATCTTTTTTTCGTCCGTAAAAACCTCTACGGCGACGCGTTTTCGGCGCGTGACGGAAAGAATTCCGTCTAAAATAAGATTTACGCGGCTGTTTTTTGCGTAATTTTCCTCAACAAGAACCGTTATCATACTACTATTCTAACACATTTTTTGGAATAATGCAAGAAATAGCGGGTAAAACGTAAAGCAAAAACCGCTCCCGATTTTGGCGGGAACGGTTTCTTTTACCTTATTTTATTCGAGACCGAGCACCGATTTGATTTCGTCCGAAAGACGCTTGCCCGCGACTATGCTGTCCTCGACTACGGGGTGTCCGCCTTTGTCGGCCGTAACGCCTTTGTTGAACCCGACCGCGCGGACGCACTCGAATTCCGTAAGCTGAGCCGCCGCGTTCGTCATAACCTTGTCGAGCCCCGCATTCGGAACCATAAGATTCGAGCACAGAATTACGGGCATATCGTAGCCGTACTTCTGTCCTATGACGTCCTTGACGAAATTCACGACCGCGACCGTCAGCCCGCCGCTCGAATAGCGGTTTCCCTCGTCGTCCACAACTGTGCTGCCGTGTTTACTGTAAAGCAAATAGTCGTTCGTGCCGAGGTAAACTACCACAACGCTCGGACGGTACGAATTGTAATCGTAGGGATAATCCGAAGCCGGAAGATCCACTGCAACGCTTTCGTAATTGTTCGATACCGTGTACGGATCGCCCGCTTTCCGATATTTAAGCGCGATGCCGCCTCTGCCGAACACTCTGAACGCCGCACCGAGGTTTTTGGCGCACTCGCCCGCATACGACTGAAACACGTTCTGCGTTTCCTGCGTATAAGTCGCGCTGTCCTCTACAATGCCGTTCTCGTCCTTGTACTCACGCAGAACGCCTTCGCCGCAAGTGATCGAATCGCCGTAAAACTCGATGTCCACGCTCGGTTTCGCGGGCGCGGTAAGCAATTCGCCGTCCGTGGAAATTTCCGAAACTATCAGCCTGTCGCGGTTGGACGGCGTGCGTTTGAGCACCTTTACGGTGTGCTCGCCCTCATTAAGTCCGCTCACGATTGTGATTTTGTCGCGAAGCCCGCCCGAAGCTTCGGTTTTCAGAATACGCGCGTTAGAATCGGTTTCGCCGTCCACGAACACCGAAAACATACCGTTGGGGTACTTGGTGCCGCCCGAAAGCGTCTGCACTTCCGCAACGAGCTCCGTACCGCGGAAACGCACCTCGAAGCCCGAAGCGCTGTTTATGAACATCACGCCGCCGAGGTCGGAACTGTAAAAAATTCTGCCGTAGGTGTTGACGTATTCCGAATAATCGGAAGCCGTTTCGGTGAGCGCGATTTTCGAAATCGGCTGAGGCTGTTGTTCGCCGCAACCGAACAGGCAGACGCCCGAAGTCACGGCAAGCGCGACCGCGAACAGCGCCGTTAAAATTCTCTTAATGCGAATTCTCATTTTTTTACTCCGTTCTTTCTGTCGCGTTCGTCCGCGAGGTCGCAGAACTTTTTAATGGTTTTGATTTCCTTCACGTCGTAAGGCAAGCCGTTGAAATGATAAAGATCGTGCTGCCACAGTCTCAGATCGAGCGTCGAGCCCTCTTTGAGATAATCGACGAAATAGTTGCCCCATGGCTCGTAGGTCTGCGAATATCCCTGAATAAGTCCCCAGTGATACGAGCCGATGCGTTCGAGGTAGAAAAGCGGGAAAAGCTCCGCCACGTCGTTACCCGCGATACGGTTGAGCCACTCGTTGTTGATAAGCGGGCGGTCGTACTTCTCGCGAAGGTTTTCGATGATACGGATCATATTTTCGTAAGAACCGTAATAGTGGAACGTGATCACGTCGCTGAGCTCGAGCGCGCGTTTTTCGATGTCGCGGCGCGGCTCGGAAAAATCGTCCGTATAGCTCCAGCAATCGGCGGTAAGCGGCTGAATCGGATCGTAAGAACGGATAATTTCGAAGAACTTCTCCATCGCTTTAAGGCTCATATCGTAACGCCTGCCGTTCCCGGGTTCGTTCCAGACGTCCCAGATCTGAATTCTCGGATCGCGGGCGTACTTCGCGGCGAGCTCGTCCACCATTTTATAGTAGTACGGCTCGAACTCGGGATCGTCGAGAAGGCAATAACCCGCGTCGTTGTAGCCTGCGGCGTGCGGACCCGCTTTTATGCCGCTGTGATAGCCCCAGTCCACCTTCTGTTCGCCGAAAACGACGGGTTTGAAGCGATTTTTGGGAACGGTGCAGTCGTTTCCGAGCGTGAGCATAACTTTTATGTTGTGCTTATCGGCAAGATCGAGGTATTCTTCGAGGTTCGCCATAAACGAATCGTGCTCGTAATACCACACTTCGAACTGAATTATCGCGCGGACGGCGTTAAATCCCGTCTTTTCGGCGAGGTCGAATTCGTAAGCGATCTGATCAAAAACCTCTTTGTGGTTGTATTTCTGCCACATTGCGATACGGTTTACGCAATTCGACGGGTAGCCGTTGTACCCTCTGATCCACGGCTGAGAATTGTACCATTCCCACGCGCGTTCCTTACTCCACTGTCCTTTTGTGCAAGCCATTTTATGCCTCCTGTGTCCTTTTGTGCAAACGAATTTTGCCTTGCAAACTAAATTTTTTCGGCGCGCGTAACCGAGTTTATTTCGCGCATTTTTCCGATAGGAATTTTCGGCGTCCGATCGATTCCGAACAAGCCGTTCTGCTCCTGCATTACGTCGGTGAACTGCGTGTAGCAGTAGCCCTGACAATCTTTAAGTCCGACGATCGCGGCGGTGAGGTCGCGAACTCTGTTTACGAACGCCTCCTCGCTTTGCGCCTGCTCGCCGTAACCCCAGCCGCTCTGATCGCCCGCATACGCGACGCCTCCGTACTCGCTGATTATAACGGGTTGTCCGCCGTAGGAAAATCCGTCGGCGAACGGCGCGCGGGTATGAAGGTCGAGCGGAAGTTTTCCGTCCATAAATCCCTGCATATCCGAATACGCGAGCTCGATCTCCTTGCCGCTCGGGGCGTAGTTGTGAAGAGTCGCGATATCTGTAATCGTATGTTCCCAGCCGTCGTTGGAAATGACGGGACGCGTCGGGTCGAGAGACTTGGTAAGATAGTAAAGCCCCGCGGTGAACGCCTGCATTTTTTCGTTGTCCGAGGTTTGCAGAACGCCCCAGCTCTCGTTAACGGGAACGTAAGCCATAAGCGAAAGATAGCCCTTGTACTGATTTACGATTTCCGCCCATTCGCGGGTCGCCTGCTCGGCGGAAGCCGCGGTGTAGTCGTAAAAGGCGGGCATTTCGAGCCAGAAGTAAAGCCCGAGCATATCGCAATAGTAATAGAACCGCTCGTCCTCGATCTTCTGATGAACGCGCACGCCGTTAAAGCCCGCTTCCTTTATAAGCTCGACGTCGCGCCGAAGCGCCTGTTCGTCGGGCGCGGTAAGATCGCCGCCCGCGAAGTAGCCCTGATCGAGAACCATTCTCATATACAGACAGGAAAGATAATTCAGTCTGATTTCGTTGCCGCGGACGCGATAATCGACGAGTGCAACGTAACTGCCCGCGCGGTCGATTTCTTTTCCGTCCTTTTTAAGGATATATTCGACGTCGAAGAACTGCCCGCTTCTGCCCGCGCTCCACGGTTTCATGGGAAGAACCTTGTTTTTAAGCGTAAGATCGAGCTTTATTTTACCGTAATCGGCGTCGCAGGTTACTTCGGTAGAACGAACGAATTCGCCGTCGAAGTAAAGGCGGGTTTCGAGCGAAAGACCGCTTTCGTAGCGCGGAAGGCGGTATTCTACGACCGCTTCGCATTCCGAATAGTTGCAAAGCGCGCTTACGCCGCCGATATAAACGTCTCCGACTTCTTCGAGCCAGACGGGCTTCCAGATACCGGTAGTGTCGGTATAAAAGCAGGAAATATTCTTTTCGACGTAGCGCTGTTTTCCTCTCACGGTGAGCGGTGAACGGCGGTCGGTGCATTTTACGACGAGAAGATTTTCGCCGCCGCGAACATAATCGGTGAGGTCGAACGTAAAGCGCGCGTAGCCGCCCTTATGCGAGCCGAGACACTCACCGTTAAGCCAGACTTTGGTTTCGTAGTCCGCGCCCTCGAAGTTGATAAGCAGGCGTTTATTCGCTCTTTTAGCATAGTTAAACGTACGCGAATACCACACGGTTTCGTGTTTTTCGTCCGTGTTTATACCGCTCAAAGCGCACTGATACGCGAAAGGCACGTTGATTTTCAGGCTTTTTACTCCCGATTTATGCCATTTTCTGCGCTCGCCCGCGTTTTCGTCGTCGAACGCGAAATCCCATTCGCCGTCAAGCGGAACGAAACTATCGCGGACGAACCGAGGGCGGGGATAATTTTCCTTGTAGCATTTTGCGTGTTTCATCAGCCTTTGACACCTCCGACGGCAAGACCTTCGATAAAGAAGCGCTGGAACGCGATATAGATCACATAGAGCGGGATACTCGCGACGACCGCTCCCGCGAACGCCACGGGTTTGGGAAGCGAGGTATCCGAAGCGAGCGAACGCACCATAACCTGAAGGGTACGCGACGACGCGGTGGAAAGGTAGATGGACGGCGCGAGGTAATCGTTCCAGTTGCCGACGAACATAAAGATGACTTGCGCCGCGATCGCCGGTCCCATAAGGGGAACCATAATCGTGCTGTACTGGCGGAAGTACCCTGCTCCGTCAACCTTTGCCGCTTCGAAAATCGCGGAAGGAACGCTGCGCTGATACTGAACGAAGAAGAACATCATGGACACGCCGCCGAACAGCGAAGGCAGGATAAGCGGCCATAACGTATCGACGAGTCCGAGGGTGTTATACGCGCGGTAAAGCGGAAGCATTACGCACGCATAAGGGATCATGAGCGCGCTGAGCTGGATCATAAGATGCAGGTCTCGGTGTTTCATATCCATTTTGGAGAACGCGAACGCCGACATACCCGAAACGAACACGCACACGGGAATCGTCGCGATTTCGACGATCATCGTATTGAGAAAGCCTTTGAAAAGGTTGTTACTCTGTTTGAAAACCTGCGCGTAGTTGCTCCACTGCGGAACTTCGGGGAAGATCCTGAGCGTGAAGGAATTCACTTCGTGCGCGTATTTGAGGCTGGACGTTACCATCCAGAAGAACGGGAACACGCAACTGAAACACACGACGCCGAGCACAAGGTAGATGATTGCGTAAGCCACGACGTCCTTTGCGTGGACCGAAGCCGATTTTTCTTTGGATTTCGGCGCGAGGCAGGTGGCGGGAGCTTTTACGATTTCGTTATTTTCCATAATTCCCTCCTACTCGCTGTAAACCCATTTGTCCGAGATCTTGAACTGCGCGAACGTGATGAGCATAATGCTGATCGAAAGGACGAACGAAGCCGCCGAAGCGAGCCCGTAAAAGCCCTTTCTTATGCCGTACTCCCAGATAAAGTACACGATCGTCTGCCCGCCCGAGTGTTTGTTTGCGAACACTTCGGAATCGACGTAAGATTGTAGATTTCCGATAATGCCGGTGCAAAGAAGGTAGAAAAGCGTGGGCGAAATGAGCGGTATAGAAATCTTGAAGAACTGCGTGAAACGGTTCGCTCCGTCGATTTCGGCGGCTTCGTAATAGTCCTTGGAAACGGCTAAAAGTCCCGCTATACAGAGAATCATCGTTCTGCCGAGGCTTCCCCATACGGTCTTGATGATGATCGCGACTTTGAGCCATACTTTATCCGTCATCCACGGAATATTCACGCCTAAAATCTGATTGACGATACCGTATTCGTTATCGAAAATGTACTGCCAGATGATCGCCATGGCGACAGCCGACGATACGACGGGAACGTAGATAAGTCCGCGGATTATTTTCGATCCGTAGATTTTGCGCCCCTGCGAAAGCAGAAACGCGATCACGAGCCCGAAGAAAATTCCGAGAGGCACGCTGATAAGGAAAATAAGGTTGTTTTTTATCGCGTTGAAGAAGGTTTCGCGATACGTAAGGCTGGTAAACAGCGCCTTGTAGTTGTCAAAACCTATCCACAGTTTGTCTATCTGCGAAAAGAACGATTTGCCGGTGTCCGCGCCCGTGTAGTCGGTAAATCCGTACAGGAGCGCCGCGAGAAGCGGCAGAAGCGTAAAGATAAACAGACCGACGTACTTCACGGAAATAAACGCAAGCGCGGTAAGATGTTCTTTTTGTTTGAGTTTGCTCGTTCCCTTTTTCGGCGCGGGGGCGAGAGCCGTGCTCCCTCCCCCTGCCGTTTCGGTTGCGTTTGCGACGTTTTCGTAAGCGGTCATTCGTACCCTCCGATTTTCTTGCGATTTTTTACATTCTTTCAAGTCTGCGGGCATCCTTGTCGAGCGCTTCCTGCATTGTGGGCTTGTGAGCCGCAAGAAGGTCTCTTACGTTCGCCCAGCTGCCGTTGGTCGATTTCCAGAACGAATTGTCGGACATATACTTGTTGAGGTTCGTCTGCCAAGTGTCGGAGAAGGTATACGAAGCGGCGCGGTATTTTGCGGTAACTTTATCGGTCTCGCTCGTGCCGTTTATACAATCGACCCAGACTCCGCGATGAACGGGATTTCTGTCCTCCATAAGTTCGAGCGTATCCTCGACGTATTCGGTAGCGACTTCCTTGATGTTGGGAATACACTGTCCGCTCGAATACTGATCGCGCTGAGACTCCTTGCTTGCCGAGAGATACTTGACGAGCTCGAGAGCCGCGTCCTTATACTTGCAGGTGCGCGAAATCGCGTAGCACATACCTCCCATGTACGCGGTCGAAACCGCGCCTTCCGCGTCGCCGCAAAGCACGGGGAGAATATCCCAAGTGAATTTTTTCTCGTTGCTGTCGGCGTCGATTTCCGTCCAGTAGGTCTTTTGTTTCCACGGACCTGCGTAGAAGAAGATCGAACGACCCTGTTTGAACTGACTTTCGCCGCTCTGCGAGCTCGTGCCCGATTCGGGAATAATGCCTTCTTTATAAAGGTTCTGAACGAACTGAACCGCGGCTACGAAGTTGTCCGAATCGATCGCGGCGGTTCTGCCGGTATCGTCGGTGAAGTAGTTGGCGTTGTTCGAGTAGATAGCGCTTTCGAGGTCGTAGCCCGAGCATACCGCCTGATTTGCGCCGAGCTTAGTTTTGAGCTTTTTGCCGAGCGCGAGGAATTCGGCGAATTTCATCGGATCGGTCGTGCTCGTAACGCGGTCGAGGTCGATCTTGTCGGCTTCGGCGGCGGTCGCGTTATACGCGGCTACCGTACTTTCGAGAAGGTCCTTGTTGTAGCAAAGCGCGTAAGGTCCCTGATCCTTGGGAAGTCCGTAAAGCGCGGCGTTGTCCGATTTGCCTACCTTTTTCGTCTCGTGGTCGAAGTAGTAAACTTCGTAAGCGTTTTCGTACAGTCCCGCAAGGAGTTCGTCGCTGACGTGCGGACGAATGTTGGCAAGCTTGCCGCTCGCCGCATACGAAGTGAATTTCGCGTTGGAGAGCATGAACACGTCGGGAAGGCTGTTTCCCATGCCGTCGAGCGTGGTTTTGTACGCTTCGGCGTCGGTTTTCCAGCCGATCGGGATCTTAACCATTATGTTCTGGTGGGCGTCGTTGAATTTTTTGATGTAGTTGGTGTAGTTGATCTCTTCCGAGCCCTCGTCTCTGCCCCAGAATTCGATCTGAACGAGGTCGTTGTGTTTGAGCGATTCCCAGTCCTCGCCCGTTCCGTCATCGGGCGTGGTGTTCCCGCCGCAACCGGTGAGCGCCGCGAACGCCGTTACGAGCGCGAGCGATATTGCCGCTAATTTTCTGAATTTCATATTTTTACCCTCCTGTTAAAGCACACGATATTCGTAATCGGTGAAAATGTACATTGATCTCTGTTCGCCGTAAAGCCCGATATAGCCGCTCAGATACGCTTCGGGATCGAAGTAAGTAAAGAGCGCGTCGTCGTTGAGCGATACGGTAATGTTTCCGTCTACGGCGCGGATAGAAATTTTAGCCGTTGCGCCGTTTCGGAACGCGGTGGTCTTTTGCGCGTAAACCGAAATATAACGGTCGCCTGCGTCCTTGCCGAAGGAAATCTGACTTTCGCTGAGATTGAGGCTGTATCCGCGCCAGTTGCACTGTTCGGTTTTGGCTTTGGCATATCCGAATTCGTTCATACGGAACAGAATCGAGCATCTGCCGTCGAGGTTGATTTTGACGTTGACGTCGAGTTCGAAGTTCGCAACGCCCTTCGAGCCCGCTATGAGCAGGGTTCTGTCCTCTCTGGGGTTGTTGATTATGAGCCCGTCCTGAGTGTAGCGCACGTTGTTGGCGTTACCGACCTTGTGCGTGAACGGCGATGAAGAAGCCGACGTGAGCGACGCGGAAACGCTTTCGCCCGAGCCGCCGCGGGTCGTCGTGAAGTTCGCGACCGCAAGCGTGCCGTCGTAAACGCGGATTTTGAGCGTATGCAGCCCCGCTTCGCAATCGAACGCGCCGAGGCTTACGTTTGCGTAATCGGCGCTGCCGAACGCCGAAGCGGCGGGAACGTCGCACTTATAGATCTTGTCGTTATCGACGATTATTTCTATGATCGCGCCCGCGCTCTCCTTGCCGACGAGCGCCGTGAGCGCGTAGGTATCGGCGGCGGGAGAATTTACGAGGTATTTCACCCAGTCGCCGCGACCGAGGACGGTTGCCGTAACGGGCACCGAGCCTTCGGATTTGTCGGGGTCGTTGGGGTCGTAAACGCTTGCGCCCGAAACGGATTTCGTCGTTTCCTTTTCGCCCTGACGAACGCCGTTTGCGTTGACTTTGCCGCTACCGAGCGAGAAACCGCGATTTTCGCCTTTGAGGTAGGCGTATGCGGGGAACGATCCGGTAAGATCCTTGACCGCTTCGAAGTCGGAAGTTCCGAACGCGTCGTTGGTGAACGCGAGGTTCGTGCCGACCGCGTTTTCGCCGTAGCCGATCTTGCCCGCCCCGAGCGAAAAAGCGATTTTCGCGGCAAGAACGTTGTCGAAGTAGATTTCGGCTTTGTTCGCGCCGTTCACGACCTTGACGGTGTGAATCGCGTCGGGGTTGGTCGAAGTCGGGATCACGCCGTGGGCGAGCGATTTGTTGTTCTTAGTCACGGTGAGAGCCGAGCCGTCCGCTTCGATCGTCGCGCCGTCGCCGACGTACAAAGTCGCTTTGCCGTTCGTGAGACGGAAGGAAAGTTCGGCGGTGAACACGCTTTCGGTGGCTTTTGCGCTCTTGCCGTCGGTAAGGTCGGCGGCTTTCGCCGAATAGTCGGGCATTACGGGCTTTGTGCGCGTGTAATTGCCGAGCCCGTTCGTGAGCAGATAGCCCTCGTTGGTGAAGTACTGCGTTACGTTGTATTTACGCGTGCCGCCGGTGTTGTCGTTGACGTTGCGGTAGTTTATTCTGCCCGCGTTGTGGTAGGCGGTATAAACGCTGTCGAGGTTCGGTCCGACTACGTTCGAGCTGTGCCCGAGCCCGCGATAATCGGATACGGCGGTGTTGCCGTTCTTGCTCGCGTAGCCCGCTGCGGCGGGATTGTCGATGCCCGTCGAAATAAGCGTTACGTTGTCGAATTTCGTCGCAAGGCTCGTATCCTTGTCCGCTTCGAACACGATCGCGTTCTTTGCGTAAGAATAGCCCACGCGGTACTGCGGCGCGTCAACGTGGGTCGCCGCGTAAGTGAGGTATTCGTATCCGTTGCGGGCGAATATCCCCGGACCTTCCGTCCAGCCGTTCATAAACGCGTTGGTTACGATATGCGGGTTTTCACGGTCAACCACGACTTTCGGCGTGCCGTTTTCTTCGGTAAAATCAACGTCGAACCAGCAGATATTCTGCGCCGTATCGTTGTTCGCGGAAAGGAAATACAGCTTTCCGTCGGAAGCAAGGTGGAACGATCCGTCGATGCCCATTCCGAGGTTGTCGGAAATCTTTACGAACGGACCTTGGGGCTTGTCGGAGCGGAAGAAGTAATGCCCCTCGCCTTTGCGCGATTCGCACATATAGAACCAACCCTTGTAGTACACGACTTCGGGCGCGAACGCTATGTACGTTTCGGACGAGGTCGCGCTCGATTTCGGGTCGTATGCCCACCCTTCCCAAGTCCAGTCGACGAGGTTCTCGGACGACCAGCACGGGATTTTTCCCGAATTCTTCTTGTTGCCGTTGAGCGAAGTGTAAAGGTAGTACCTTCCGTCGAAGCGGAATACGAACGGATCGCCGATATCGTAAACGTCGCCGTCTCCGTCGTAAAACTCGACGTAGTTGTTATAATAGCCGTAGTTTTCGGGGTCGATCGTATAGGCGATTTCGTTTGTATCGGTGGGCGTGCGGGTCGCGGGGTCATACGGCGGCATGGGTTTTTCGCCGCAACCCCACAGCGCCGCCGCGCCTACCCCGAGGCAGAGCGCGGACGCCACTATTTTGGTGAATTTGTTTGTCTTCATTCTCTTCTCCGTTTGTATCAGGCGTTTGCGGGGATCGGGTTGCCGTCTGCGTCGCAAAGTCCGCAGGAAGCTTCGTCGATTGTTCCGCCGTTTCTATCATCGAGTTGTCCGATAATACTACCGAATGCAACCGCACCATCAGTCGGGGTTTTCGTCGTATTACCGACGAGATTGCATTCGCTTGCTTTTGTATCAATCTGTGCGGTATTTTTATTAATCAGTGCGGTAGACAGGCAATAGCTCGTCTCAACTTGAACGCGATTACCGCCTGCGATTCCGCCGACACCGGAAAGACCTTTCACGTTTCCGAAGTTTTTACAATTTTTTATTACGGATCCGGTTTTTACACGGGGAAGTCCCGCTATACCCCCGACAAACTGTGCATTGCCCTCTATGTTGCCTCTGTTTACACAGCCGTCTATAACGGTTACCGCTTTGCTTTGCGTAGAAGCGATTATACCGCCCGCGAAGCTATAACTACTATTTGTCGGATTTGCTATCGTACAAGTTACATTTGCATAGTTAGTGCAGTTTTTGATAGTGATTTGCGAGGAATTTGTTATCGATGACGATTCGTTTCCAACTACTCCCGCAACGTCGGCTTGCGGACTTGTCACACTGCCCTTTGTGGTGACACCCGAAATCGTAACGCCGCCGGAGATCTGCCCGACGAGTATTGCCGCTATGCCGCCCGTAGCCGTCACATTGCCTTCTACCGTAAGATTTTCGATAGTGCTTTCGGCAACTGCTCCGAATAAGCCGAGCCCGCTTGCGCCGTTTACAACCATTCCGGTTACGGCTTTGTCGTTGCCGACAAATACGCCTTTGAACGGCGAAGCGACCGTTCCGATAGGCGTCCACGCCTTTCCGTTAAGGTTGATATCGGCGGTGAGTTTGAAATATTTGCTTGCGCCGTGCAACGTAGCGTAATTCACGGAAAGATATTTAAGATCCGCGCCGCTACCGATAAGATAGGGGCTTGCTTCGGTACCATCGCCCGAAAGGCTCGTAGCGACGGTCGTTCCGTTCCAACCGAAGCGGGCGGTAAGGGTTACGTCTGCCGAAATCACGCTTTCTTCGGTGTATTTCGTTCCGTCGGAGGCAAACCAACCGACCAACTCGTCGCCCGTGGGCGGGGTGATCGTCGGAAGATCGCCGAGAGCCGAGCCGCTGTCGATTGTGCGGTCGGTTTCGGTGAGAGTGCCGCCGTTAGCAACGAACGTTACTTTGGAAACTGCGATCCACTGCGCGGTGATCGTTTCGGTTGCGGTCGGGAACACGGTGGAAGCGGTGACTTCATCGCCGTTACTGTTCTTCGTCCACTTGTCGAAACGGTAGCCTTCGCGAGTCGGGTTTGCGGGGAGTTTGTCACCGATAGCCGTATTGAAATCGATCGTGATCGTTCCGTCGGGAGTTGCTCCGTCGTTGTAGTTTACGGTGATTACGGTTTTTGTAGGAGCGGACTCCCAGTGCGCGACAAGCGTTTTATCGGTCGAGAAGATTGTTGTTGTAGTAACTTTTTCGTCTCCGTCGTACCAGTCAACGAATGCGTATTCGGCGCGGGTCGGTTGCGGGAGCGAACCGATAGCGGTGTTTTCGTCGATAACGCGGGTTTTCTCGTTGTCGGCAAGTTCGCCGCCGTCGGGGTTGAACGTGATTGTGATCTGTTTAACCCATTTTGCTTTGAGCGTTACGGAAGCGTCGAAAGTCGTCTGATCGGTGACTTTTTCGGTGCCGTTAAGCCAGCCGTCGAAGCGGTAGCCTGCTTTTACGGGTGTGGGAAGGTTTGCAACGGTCGCGCCCTTGTCGATCGTAAACGAGGTTTGCGAGCCGCTCGGAATCGTACCGCCGTCAGCGTCGAGCGAAACGGTGATCTGCTCTATCCAGCGAGCGACGAGCGTTTTGGTCATAACTTCCGCGCCGAAAACGGCGGTGTTGTTGACGGCGTTTGCTCCGTCGAACCACCCCTCGAAGCGATAACCCGCTTTGGTCGGGATCGGATATACTCCGAGCTGAGTGCCGGTTTTTACGATTGCGGTTTTATCCGAATCGTTCATCGTGCCGCCTGCGGGATCGAAGGTGATCAATGCGGCGTTAGCTACGGAGACGAAGTTCGAATACGAGGACGTATTCGGCGTGCCGAGCGAAAGTCCGACTTTACTGCCCGCAAGCGAGGTCGAAACTCTGTAAAGCGGAGTTCCGTTTATGAACACGTAGAATTCGTCAGCGGTCACGCGGATAGATACCGTAAAGGTAAACGTTCCGTTCGAGTTCATATACGCGTCGTAACCGGTATTATAGCTTGATCCTTCAAGAGAAGCTTTGTTCCGACGGGTAGAATTCGCTTTCGCCCAACTGCTGCCGTTCCAACTGAAAGAGTCGGCCGCAGACACGAACGCAGCGCCGTTGAATTTATAAATCTGCACAGCGCCGTGAGCCCCGCTGTCTTTTCCGTTGTTACCTACGATCGTAACGCGGTAAGGCGAAGTTCTGAGGTCGGACGAGCCGAACAGAATATTCGTGCCCGCGTAGGTCGTGCCGTATACGGGAAGCGTAACGTCCACGGAAAGGGTTTCGCCGACTTTGACGGCAGCTCCGTCAACGTAGGTTTCGCCGCTGCCGGTGATATTGCCGTCCGTTTCCGTCCAGTTCTCGTTGGTAAGCTTGTTATAAGTAGCTTTTGCGTAAAGCGTAATGGTTTTCACTTCGCCGTCGCCGGTTGCGGTTTCAACCGAAATCGCGGACGGATCGACCGCCGAGGTGAATTCCGCGTCGTAGTACCAGTTGCCGTCGAAGGTATAGAACATATACCGATTCAGCGACGGAAGCGTAAAGCGCTTGCCCTCGAACCAACCGAGGGTCGAAGGAACGTTATAGCCGCTCGCGCCGGTGTTGTACTCGATATTATAATGCTGAGCGGTCGGATCGTCCCATTCGGCGTACACGGTCATTTTCCAGACGTCCGAACCGAAAGACGAGGTTTTTTCGAGTTTTCTGTAAGTCGTTCCGTCGAGGTAGTACCAGCCGTTGAACACGAAGCCTTCGCGCTCGGGCACGGGAAGTTCGCCGATTTCGGCGTTCCATTCGACCTTGCGAACGGTTTCGTCGAGCGTTGCGCCCTCGCCTGCGTCGAAAGCGATTTCGGCTTTGTCGGCTTCGACGATCGCGATATTCTTATAATATACCTGATCGCATTTCGAAACGATACCCGCGATATTCGCTTCGGAGCGGTCCTCTTCGACCTCGAGCGAGCAATACTCTATGCCGTCAACGCCGAAGATGAACGCGTTGCCGTGTTTGCGGACGGTGTAAGTAAAGGTGGTTTCTTTGCCCGTTTCGCGACAGTTATTAAGTTTTGCAAGGTACGGCGAATCGGCAAAAGTCGCGTCGCTTATCTTGAATATTTTCACGCGCTCGCCTTCGTTGTTCCACACGTCGATCGAGCCGAAGTTGACTTGGGTGAGCGCGGAAGCGTTGGTTACGTAGAAGTATAACGCGTCTGCCGAGAAGCCCGCCGAAGTGTATTCGGAAGCGGAGAACACCGCGCCCGCGTCCTGTCCGTAGCCGTCGAAGGAGAACGTGAAATCGAAGGAAAGCGCTTTGCCGTCGGTAAGACGAGCGCTGTCGTAAGCTCCCGTTTCTTCGTTGTACTCGCCGCGGATATTGCTATAAACTTTACTGCCCGGGCGATTGCTTACGAAGCCCTTTTCGTCGAGGGTAAATGACGAGCTCATTCCCGTGTCGTAAACAGCCGAAAGAATTACGTCCTGCGGCTTCATTTTGAAATCTTTGTCTACGGCTGCGTCCGTGCCGAGGTTTTTCCAGTACGCAAACGGCGCGGTGATACCGCCGCGCACGAGCGCTCGGGGAACGGGCAGATCGGCAAGCGATACCGTCTGACTGAAACGGTATTCCATTTTCGGGATATACTCGTCCGACACTTCCGTCTGGAAACTTATGGTGTAAACGTCGGACCACTTGGCGTAAAGCGTGATCGCGTTTTCTTCGTTCGCATACGAAAGATCGAAGTTTTTGGGATCGACTTTCTTGTCGTCCGAACAATTCTCGTCATAGTACCAGCCTACAAATCTGAAGCCGTACATATCGCCCTGCTGCGGCGCGGGCAGCGAGAGCTTGGTTTCGTCGGGAACGTACTCGACCGAGGAAACTTCTCCCCCCCCCAGAGAATTAAAGTTAATTACGTAAGATTTGCTTTTTCCGCACCCTGCACAAGCCGCGCCGATTGCCGCGACTATAAGGCACGTTAATAAAGCAAACAGCCGTATTTTTCCTTGTTTCATCACTAACCTCCGTGTAAAAAATACGTTTTTTAGGGCAGAAAAACGCTTTTGCCCTTTCTACGCATTTATTGTATCACGAAACGAAGGCGGTTTCAAGCCAAAATTTTGCAAAGTTTTTGCAGAATATTTTAACTTTTTTCGGAAATGCGGGCGGTTTCGACGGGCTCGGAGCTACTTTTTCGTCGTCGATATTCGGGTGAAAAGCGTGATTTTCTCGCCCGCGCCGAGAGAGATCAGCCCGTTTTCTTCGGGTGCGCTCGCGAGGTGGAAGCAGTCGATCGCCGAGGTTTGCGGCTCGATCACCATAAACCCCGCACCCTTCTCCGCGTAAGTCATACGGTAGCCGTACTCGGACGACGCGGCGTACTTTAAAATAACGCCGTTCGCCGTCAGTTCGCATTCCGTTCCGTTCACCTTGTAGAGTGCGGAAAGGTGGGTTTTGCCGATTTCGTAGCTGCCGCGGCGAAAATTTTGTTCGCGCTCGCCGCCGTCCGAGAACTCGCCTGTCGGGAGAAAGTTTTCGTCTCTTAGCTGCTCGCAGGCTACGGGGATCGTCGCCAAGCATTCGCCGTTGCCGCAAAAAGTCGCGTTGAACGTTGTGTGGAACGCGAGCATAAGCGGCATTTTTTTGTCGGAGAGGTTTGCGAAAGTCGTTTGTTCTTCCAGCCCGCCGTCCGACAGGGAATATTTGCGCTCTACCGAAAAGGCGTGCGGAAATCCGATGTATTCGCCCTCTTTCGCTTCGTAATAAAAGCTAACCTTATCTTGTGCAATTTCGGTTATTTTAAAAGGAAGGGCGTAAAGCGCGCCGTGGATATGACAGTTTGTTTTCGGTTCGTTGATCGGAAAGACGTATTCCCTACCGTCGAACGCGAATTTGCCGCCTCTTATGCGGTTGCACGGAAAAAGTATGGGATTGCCGTACAGATACGGATTGATTTTAAGGTCCTCTTCGCTCTTCGGGGTGCGAAGTACGTCGCAGGTGAGCGGCTCGTTCGTCAGACGGTAACAGGTCGCGCCGCGACGGGAGGAAAATTCGGCGGTGTAGCCGTTTGCGCTTATTTTTACGTCGGTGAGTTTCATTTTTTCGCCTCTTTGTAGATTTTGTCGATTTTTGATTTATTCTAACATATTTTTTCCGAAAGTGTCAAAGTTTTTTCGGGGGTAGAAAAATTTTGTCGATTTGTGTCGGGGGGGGGGAAGTTCATTCGTAAGGTATGAGCGCTACGCGTGGTTGGCGGCGGGACGAGGGCGTCCCGCCCTACCGAAGGGAAAACGACATTGCAAACAAATACTTGCCATCGGGGGCTCCCCGACGGGCGGACGAGAAACGCCACGACCATTTAAAGCCTTCCCCTTGGGGGGCGCGACGCGGCGGTGCGAAGCACCGTAAAAACAGTCCACAGGTGACTGTTTTTAGCCAAAGCGGCGAAGTAGCTATGCTACGAGCTGGGAGGTGGATTGCCGAAGCGAAAGCGAAGGCAAGACGAATGAGGGGTCGGGCTATGACGAACGAAACGAAAAGACAACCCCTCATCAGTCGCTACGCGACAGCTTCCCCCCCCAAGGGTAAGCCTTAATCAGTCGTGTTCATTTGGTCTCATTTCTAATGGGTTCCGCGAAGCGGTCGTTATCTTGCCTCCCTTGTGTAAAGGGAGGTGTTTCGAGCTCGAACGAAGTGAGACGAGAAACGGTAGGATTGTTCTATCCAAACTACTATTCGAATAGCAACTTTACAATCCCCCACCCACCTACGGTGGGAGCCCCCTTTGCACAAAGGGGCCTTATTATGTCCGCTTACGCGGGGTTTTAATGTCGTTTCGACCGATTTGTAGGGGCGTTCCTCGTCCGCCCGACGGGGCACGAACGTCGTTTCGACCGAAGCGAAGGTGAAACCCGAACGAAGCGGAGAAATCCCCCGCGGCAGAAGATATAAGTACCGTTCCGCAACGTTCGTGTTCCCCTTTTGTCGCGAAAAAAGCGATACGTTTATTGATTTTTGCGACAACGGCGGGGTTCTTAACAGAATACCTCACCCCGAAAACGAACATACGGTTATATGAAAAACGCGCCCCGATATAACGGGACGCGTTGCGGTTTTGCGGTTTATTTCTTGTCGTAGCCGTTGGGGTTTTGGGTCTGCCATTTCCAGAGCGACGCGCACATTTCGTCGATGCCGCGTTCCGCTACCCAGTCGAGCTCGCGTTTTGCCTTGTCGGCGTTTGCGTAGCACGAAGCTATATCGCCGGGGCGGCGGGGGCAGATTTTATACGGAATTTCGTGTCCGCAGGCTTTTTCGAACGCGTGGATCACGTCGAGGACGGAATAGCCGTTGCCCGTGCCGAGGTTGAAGATATGCACACCCGCTTCGTTCATTTTCTCGATCGCTTTGATATGTCCGATCGCAAGGTCCACGACGTGGATATAGTCGCGGACGCCCGTTCCGTCGGGGGTGTCGTAGTCGTTGCCGAACACGTTCACGCAAGGCAGCTTGCCGTCGGCTACGCGCGCGATATACGGCGTGAGGTTGTTCGGAATTCCTTTCGGGTCCTCGCCGATAAGTCCGCTTTCGTGAGCGCCTACGGGGTTGAAGTAACGAAGAAGGACGATATTCCACGAGTTGTCCGCGGCGTACAGATCCTTTAAGATACGCTCGATCATAAGTTTGGTCGTGCCGTAGGGGTTGGTGGTCGAAAGTCGGCAGTCTTCGTCGAGCGGAAGTCTCTCGGGCGTTCCGTAAACGGTAGCCGAAGACGAGAACACGAGTTTTTTGACGTTATGCTCGCGCATCACTTCGAGAAGAACGAGCGTTCCGTAAATATTGTTGTCGTAATACTCAAGCGGCTTGACGCAGCTTTCGCCCACGGCTTTGAGCCCCGCGAAGTGAATTACGCTGTCGATTTCGTTTTCGGAGAAAATCTTCTCCATAGCCGCGCGGTCGCGCATATCGGCGTTATAAAACTTAATCTTCTTGCCGGTGATCTTCTCTACGCGCTTGATGCTTTCGTCGCACGAGTTTACCATATTGTCGAACGCGATTACTTCGTAGCCGCGGTTGAGAAGCTCGACTTCGGTATGCGAGGCGATATATCCCGCGCCGCCCGTGATAAGTACTTTTTTGTCCATAAAAACCTCCGTGTTTTTGCTTTCGTCTATATTATATATCGTATCCGAAAAAAAATCAACTGCTTAAGCACGAAAAAAAGGCTAAAAACAGTTGAGAATTTACGCAAGTTGTGTTATAATACTATGCGGTAGACAAAATCCGACTCAGGAGGACATTATGCATTTTTCCAAAGAAGTAGAAGAAATGGTTTGCGTCCGTAAGGGACCTAACCACGGTCCTGCTCCCATTCCCGAAGAGGGCAAGTGGGTTCAGGCTCGCGAAATCAAGGACATCAGCGGCCTTACGCACGGCGTCGGCTGGTGCGCTCCCCAGCAGGGCGCGTGCAAGCTCACCCTTAACGTCAAGGAAGGCGTGATCCGCGAGGCGCTCGTCGAGACTATCGGCTGCTCCGGTATGACTCACTCGGCGGCTATGGCGGGCGAAATTCTCCCCGGCAAGACGATCCTCGAAGCGCTTAACACCGACCTCGTTTGCGACGCCATCAACACCGCTATGCGCGAGCTGTTTTTACAGATCGTTTACGGCAGAACTCAGTCCGCTTTCTCCGAAGACGGGCTCGAAATCGGCGCCGGTATGGAGGACCTCGGCAAGGGTCACCGCAGTCAGGTGGGTACCATCTACTCCACCGAGGCTAAGGGCGTTCGTTACCTCGAAATGGCAGAAGGTTACATCACCAAGCTCGCTCTCGATAAGGACAATCTTATTATCGGTTACGAGTTCATCAAGATGGGCGTGATGATGGACAAGATCCGCGGCGGCATGAATGCGGATCAGGCTCTTAAAGAGGCTACCGGTCACTACGGCAGATTCGAGGGCGCGGCAAGCTATATCGATCCGCGTAACAAATAAGGAGAACGATTATGAGCGTAACTTTTGAAGGATATGAGAAAAGAATAGACAAAATCAACGCGTGCCTCGCTAAGTACGGTATCAAAGACCTCGAAGCCGCACGCCAGATGTGCCTCGATAAGGGTTTCGATCCCGATAAAATCGTCAAAGGCACTCAGAATATCGCGTTCGACAACGCAAGCTGGGCTTACACCCTCGGTTGCGCCGTCGCTATCGCCAAGGGTTGCACCAAGGCTACCGACGCCGCCGTCGCTATCGGCGAAGGCCTGCAGGCGTTCTGCGTTCCCGGTTCGGTCGCGGAACAGCGCGAAGTCGGTCAGGGGCACGGCAACCTCGCCGCTATGCTTTTGAGCGAAGACACGAAATGCTTCTGCTTCCTTGCGGGTCACGAGTCGTTCGCAGCCGCGGAAGGCGCTATCGGTATCGCAAAAACCGCAAACAAGGTTCGTCGCGAGCCCCTTCAGGTCATTCTGAACGGTCTCGGCAAGGACGCCGCTATGATCATTTCGAGGATCAACGGTTTCACCTACGTTCAGACGAAATACGATTATTTCACCGGCAAGCTTAACGTCGTGCAGACTATCGCCTACTCCGACGGCGAGCGCGCTAAGGTTCGTTGCTACGGCGCGGACGACGTTCGCGAGGGCGTTGCGATCATGCAGCACGAGAGCGTTGACGTTTCCATCACCGGAAACTCCACCAACCCCACCCGCTTCCAGCACCCCGTTGCGGGAACCTACAAAAAATGGGCTATCGACAACGGCAAGAAATACTTCTCCGTCGCTTCGGGCGGCGGTACGGGCAGAACGCTCCACCCCGACAATATGGCGGCGGGTCCGGCTTCGTACGGTATGACGGACACGATGGGCAGAATGCACTCCGACGCGCAGTTCGCCGGTTCTTCGTCCGTTCCCGCTCACGTCGAAATGATGGGTCTTATCGGTATGGGCAACAACCCCATGGTCGGTGCTTCCG
The DNA here is from genome assembly GCA_934270565.1 of uncultured Clostridia bacterium. GTDB lineage: Bacteria > Bacillota > Clostridia > Christensenellales > Pumilibacteraceae > UBA10677. The sequence continues at coordinate 127,587 of CAKQPR010000001.1, forward strand.
TTGCTTGCGCGGTTGCCGTTCAGGAAGCTATGTGCAAATAATAACGAGTCAGTTTCGCGAAAAGCGGCTTGAGGAATTCCCCGAGCCGCTTTTTTGTTTGGTTTTATGTAGGCAGGAAACGCGCCGATTTGTCGGCGAAACCGACGGTAGGGTGGTTCGCCCTCGGACCTCCGCATAACGTAAAGCTGCGTTAGAAAATAAAAGTACCATTCCGCTAAGATCGTATTCGCTCCCGCCTTGGTCTCGACTACGCTCGAGATGACGAGGCGAGAGAGCGGTCAGTGTTGTTTTTAAATGGTATTTTGTAAGTGCTGTCATCGCCGACTTGCCTACGGCGGCTCGCCGTCGGGCGGACGAGGGCGTCCGCCCCTACCACGCTCTATCGAAAGTAAGTACGGGCGTAGCCGACTTGCCCGCAGGGGCTCCCTGCCATCGCCGACTTGCTTACGGCGGCTCGCCGTTCGCTCCCGCCTTGGTCTCGACTACGCTCGAGATGACGAGACTAAGGAGCGTTCCGCTTGGTTTTTTATAAGGGCGCTTGCGCGGAATTATTTTTCGTAATGTAAGAGCGTAACGCAAGGTTGGCGGCGGGGCGAGGGCGCCCCGCCCTACCGATGCGGGAAGCGATATTACAAACGAATATTTGCCCGCAGTTGTTCGTTTGAGGACGGACGGGGGCGTCCGCCCCTACCACGCTCTATCGAAAGTAAGTACGGGCGTAGCCGGCTTACCCGCAGGGGTTCCCTGCCATCGCCGGCTTACCCGCAGGGGTTCCCTGCCATCGCCGGCTTACCCGCAGGGGTTCCCTGCCATCGCCGACTTGCCCGCAGGGGTTCCCTGCCATCGCCGACTTGCTTACGGCGGCTCGCCGTTCGCTCCCGCCTTGGTCTCGACTACGCTCGAGATGACGGGGCTAAGTACCATACCGCTTGGTTTTTTATAAGGGCGCTTGCGCGGAATTATTTTTCGTAATGTAAGAGCGTAACGCAAGGTTGGCGGCGGGGCGTGGGCGCCCCGCCCTACCGATGCGAGAAGCGATATTACAAACGAATATTTGCCCGCAGTTGTTCGTTTGAGGGCGGACGGGGAACGCCCCTACCACGCTCTAACAATCTTTAAAGCTCGCCGCTTTGTAACGTCATTTCGACCGAAGTGAGGGTGAAACCCGAACGCAGTGGAGAAATCCCCGCGCTACCGAAGCGGAAAACGACATTCTAAAATAAAAAATTAAACCGTAAAGTTTTTCGTTGACTTTTGTTCGACGGTATTGTATAATAGCCGTATTATCGACAATCTGCGGAGAGAAAATGAAAAACAGAATTTCAATTGCGATTATCGGGCTCGGGCAACGCGGAAGCGGGCTTTTGCATGGTGTTCTTTTAAAGCGCGACGATCTCGACATCGTTGCGGTATGCGACGTTTACGCCGATCGCGCCGAAGCGGCGGCAAAAGCCATTGAGGATAATGGCAGACCGACCCCGAAAATCTACACCGATTACAAGCTTTTACTCGCGGAAACGAAAACCGACGCGGTGCTTGTTTCCTGCTCGTGGGAGTGGCATATCGAAATCGCTATAGCCACGATGAAAGCGGGAATCGCGGTCGCTCTCGAAGTGGGCGGTTGCTTTTCGATGGAAGAATTATGGTCGCTCGTGCATACGCAGGAAGAGGCAGGTACTCCGTTTATGTTTATGGAAAACTGCTGTTTCGGGAAAAGCGAGCTGCTTGCCACCGGCGCATACCGTGCGGGCGCGCTCGGCACGGTAGTCGCTTGCGAGGGGTCGTACACTCACGATCTTCGCTCCGAAATCGCGGGCGGGAACAAAAATCGGCATTACCGCTTGCGCAACTACGTTCACCGCAACTGCGACAACTACCCCACTCACGACGTCGGCCCTATCGCCAAGCTTCTCGATATCAACCGCGGAAACAAGTTCGTTTCGCTCGTATCGGTCGCAAGCAAGGCGGTCGGTCTGAGAGAATATGTGAAAGCCCGCCCCGAGGAATACCCCGAGCTTCAGGAAACCGAATTTAAACAGGGCGATATCGTGACTACGATCATCACCTGCGCAAACGGCGAAACGATCACGCTTCGTCTCAATACGACTTTGCCGAATTTTTATTCGCGCGATTTTGTGGTGCGCGGCTCGAAAGGACTTTATAATATGAACGCGAATATGCTCTTTTTCGACGGCGACGAGGACGGCTGGGAGCCGACCGAATCGTATCCGAAATTCTTCAACAGCGCGGACGCTCACCCCGAATATCTGCCGAAAATCTGGAAAACCGTCACGAAAGAACAGCTCGACGCGGGTCACGGCGGCATGGACTATTTCGAGTTCGATTGCTTCGTCAACTGCCTCAAACGCGGCGAGGAATTCCCGATCGACGTGTACGACGCGGCGGCGTATATGGCTGTCAGCGTGCTCAGCGAACAGTCGGTCGCAAGCGGCGGGTCGGTTCAGTTCTTCCCCGACTTTACCTGCGGCAAATGGCAGGTGCGTAAGCCCAAAGACGTAACCGAATTTTAACCAGCAAACGATAAAAGCCTTGTTCCCGATGAGGAACAAGGCTTTTTGTTAAGTCAACGATTTATCTTGTGAAACCGACTTCGTCGTGAATCCGGTTGTCGGCTTCGTACTCGCTTTCGGAGTAACCGCGATGCTCGCCCGTAACGACAACTTCGCCGTTCGACGAATGATAGTAAACGTTGCGGTTTTCGTCCTCAAAGTAGCCGGTGTTCGAGTGGTAGTTGTAAATGCGGTACTCTCTGCCGCTGTTAAGATCCGTAACCGTATCGCCGTTTATTCTGACGTCGCGAAGGTCGCCGAGCACAACCGTTTTATTAAATCGGTCGTCTTCTTCGGTCGGCTCTTCCGAGCCCGACGAGCCGGACAAGCTGCCCGAAGACGCGGAGCTCGCCGACGATGAGGACGATCCGACTAAACCCCAGATAATCGCAAGAACAAGCGCGACTATGAGCGCGACAACGACAAACCCGACGAGCGCGGTCATAAGAGCGCAGGCGAAATATCTCACCCAGCCGTCTCTGCCGAGCACGCCAGACAGCTTACCTTTGGACGGAACGAGGAAGTACACGAGCGTTCCGAGCCACAGGGAAATCGCCATACCCGAGGAATAATATTCCCACGTTGTGTAGGAGCTTACAGAACCGAAAATCGTATCGATAAGGTAGCCGAGCATAAACTTATTGCCGTTGTACGGAACGAGACACATTATCATATTGACGAAAAATCTCGTTTCATCCGTGTTTTTCACGGCAAGCATTGCGTAACTGAGCGGCGCGAAAAAAATCGCGAGAATTCCGAGGTAGCGAAGCCCGCCCTTCACGTTGCGGAGAATATGTATTCCGAGCAGCACCCACTGATAGCAGATCGCCGAGAACAGGAAAAATTTGATTTTCATAACCGTTTCGTCGCCCGACCACCTTACGAAGGTAAACATAAACGTCAGAATTAGCGATATTCCCGCGAACACGAACGGGTAAATCTTGAGTTTGCGCTCCGCTTTTCCGGAGACGTCGGGAACGACTTCGGGTTGGCTGTCCTCGTTTATAAAGTCAGTCGATGCGGTCGTTGCGATCGAGGTCGATGCGACTTCGGCGGCGACCGCTTTTTTCGCCGCTTTTTCGCGCTCGCGTTCCTCTTTCTCTTCCGCGGCTTTCAAGTCGGCAAGCCGTTTTTCTTCGGCGCGGCTTTCGGCTGCAATTTTCCTCTCTTCCGCAAGTTTTTCAGCTTCAAGGCGCTTTTCTTCGGCGCGGCGCGCTCTTTCTTCCTCTCTTATCTTGCGCTCCTCTTCCGCCTTTTCGGCGTTCCGAGCCTTGACGAGTTCGTTTTCGGCTTTTTTCTCGGCGCGTTTTTGCTTGTTTATAACGCGCTTTTCGGCGCGGACTTCAGCCGTTGCGGTTATCGAAACAACGATAAGCGCGACGATCGCAACGATCAGCGCTGCCGCACCGACTATTGCGTCGAACGTAAAGCCGCCGACGTCGTGCTTGATCGACCATTCGGGACCGCCCTTCTCGCCGTACCCGTAGACGGCGAAGAACGAAGCAATGAGTATTAAAGCCGCCGCCAGAATCAGGAACAAAACCTTGATCTTGCGTTTCGACTTAAAAACGGTTAAGCTTAAAACGGCAAGCGCGAGCGCGATCGCGCCGATAACTACGCTCAGAATCAACAGTGCGGAAAACACGTTGACCTCGGCGCTGTTTATCAGCATTATCGCGGCTTCGAAAACGTAAAGCGCGAACGCGACTGCAAACACTACGAATGCCGCCACATAACAACGACCGCTTCTCTTTCCTTCCTTCATATAACCCTCCGAGTGTTAAAATTTCATCGGTTTTGTTCGTTCGAACGAAACCTTATTTTAGTATAATAGAATTATAGTTCTATGTCAAGTATTTTTAGAATAATAGTTCTAAAATCTATGTACATAGGACGGTATTTTATATGATCGAAATCAACGCAAGTTTCGGGCAACGGCTTCGCGAGCTCATGAAGGAAAACGGAATAAATCAGATCGGGCTCGCCGAAGCGATCGGGTATTCGCAACGCAGCGTTTCTAAGTGGATAAATTTTCAGTCCGAACCGACCGCAACCGCTATAGTCAGATGCGCGCGGTTTTTCGACGTTACCTGCGGGTACATTTTAGGCACGGAAGATTGAGGACGAAATCCGCTACCGCGCTTTAACAATCGTTACGGTTGTCTGCCGACTACACCACTTTATGCTCGTTCTCGACCTTATTTGTCGGCTTTGCCGACGGTAGGGCGGTTCGCCTTCGGACCGCCGCATATCGTATAGTCGCGAGCGAAAATAAAAGTACCGTTCAGAAGCGTTCGTGTTCGCTCCCGCGAGATCTCTCGACTTCGCTCGAGATGACGGGGCGATAGAGCGTTCCGTTTGATTTTATAAATGATATTTTGTAGGTACGGGCATCGCCGGCTTGCCTACGGCAGCTCGCCGTTCGCTCCCGCCTTGGTCTCGACTTCGCTCGAGATGACGGGGCGATAGAGCGTTCCGCAAGGGAATTATATTATCCGCGATAGCCTGATATTCTATCATAATATGTACCGTTACGCTCGGTTGGCGGGCAGACGAGGAACGCCCCGCCCCTACCATTTAAAGCCTTCCCCCTTGGGGGAAGGTGGATTGCCGAAGCGTTAGCGCAGGCAAGACGGATGAGGGGTCGGGCTATAACGAGCGCAACGTAAAAAACAACCCCTCATCGGTCGCTACGCGACAGCTTCCCCCCAAGGGGAAGCCTTAATATGTCCACTACTGCAACATTGCGGGCGGACGAGGAACGCCCCTACCTATCCTCATAATCACTGATTTTGCCACTTTTAAAATGTCATTTCGACCGAAGCGTCAGCGGAGCGGAGAAATCCCCTGCGGTTGTCCGCCGATAACGATACTGTTATATTATTTTCGACCTTATTTGTCGGCTTTGCCGACGGTAGGACGGTTCGCCCTCGGACCGCCGCATAACGTACAGCCTCGATCGGGTATTTGAAGCATACCGTTCCGAGGCGACCGTATTCGCTCCCGCGAGATCTCTCGACTTCGCTCGAGATGACGGGGCTAAGTGCCGTTCCGTTTGATTTTATAAATGATATTTTGTAAGTACGGGCATCGCCGACTTGCCCGCAGGGGCTCCCTGCCCATAGTGGCAACGAGTACGGCAACGATTTAACGGCGGCGGAGCATATCGCCCGAAGCGAGGGGCACGGACGTATAAAGTTTGAGTTTTTGTTTGACGAGCAGAGCGTCGGAAACGGGGTTCCCCTCCTCGTCCTGCATTTTTTCTACCTTAATGATCGCGTTATGGTATGCGTTCGGCGACAGTACTTCGAGCTCGTCGCCGACTCTGAAGCGGTTGCGCATTTCTACGAGCGCGTACCCGTCGCCCGAGCCGAGGACGGCGGCGATAAAATCGTAAGGCGCGGCGGGCTTGGACGTTTCGTAGCACTGGGCGTTCTTCTCGTCGCCGAGGTAAAATCCCGTGGTATACATGCGGTGCGATGGTTTGTCGAGGTCGGCAAGAAGCCACGCGGGCGGGTCGTAAGGCTTGCCCGCTATTATAAGGTCGAGGGCGCGACGATACGCGTTTACCACGCTTGCGACGTAGTAAGCGGTCTTTACTCTGCCCTCGATTTTGAAGCTCGTCACGCCGGCGTCGATCATTTTGTCGAGGTGAGCGAGCATATTCAGGTCTTTACTGTTGAGTATGTAAGTTCCGCGATCGTCCTCTTCGATCGGAAGATAGTCGGTGCGGGTCTTTTCGCGAAGGAAGTATTCCCACCGACAGCTTTGAGCGCACTCGCCGCGATTGCCGCTACGCCCAGTGAGGTAACTGCTGAGCAGGCATCTGCCGGAATACGAAATGCACATCGCGCCGTGCACGAACGCTTCGATTTCCACGTCGTCGGGGATATAATCGCGAATGGCGCGGATCTCGGAAAGCGAGGTTTCGCGCGCGACCACAAGCCGCGAAAAACCGAATCCGACGTATTCGGCGGCGGCGTATTTATTCATAAGGTTCGCCTGCGTGGAAAGGTGTAGCGCAAGGTTCGGAGCGTATTTTTTGACGAACGAAGCGACGCCCAGATCGCTGACGATCACGCCGTCGGGGCGGATTTTATCGAGCTCGGGCAGGAATTCCGCAAGCTCGCCGAAGTCGGTTTCGCGCGCGAAAATATTGAGCGTAACGTACACTTTTTTGCCGAGCGCGTGCGAGTAATCGACCGCGGTTTTGAGTTCGTCAAGGTCGAAATTGTCGGCAAACGCGCGAAGCCCGAATTTTTTATACGCAAGATACGTCGCGTCTGCTCCGAAATAGAACGCGGTTTTTAGCCGCTCGAAATTGCCCGCGGGGGCTAAAAGTTCTGTCATAACTACCTCTTTTTTACGCTAAGGCTCATTCCGTCGCCGACCGGAAGAATACTCGTTTCGAAATCTTCGTCGGCGCACAGCTCGGTAAGGAATTTATCGAGCCCGTTTACGATCGTGGATTTGGAATGTTTGAGTTCGTGCTCGCCCGTAGCCATACCGTCGTAAAGCACGTTGTCGCAAAGCAGAACGCCGCCGATTTTTAACATTTTTTTCAGGTACGGCAGAAAGAACGGATACTTGGTTTTCGGTCCGTCCATAAAGATAAAATCGAACGACCCGTCCATAATCGGCAGAATTTCGACCGCGTCGCCTAAAAAACAGGTTACGCGGTCGGAAACTCCCGCGCGGTCGAAGTACGATTTCGCGCGGTCTGATAAATCCTCTTTGATTTCTATCGTGTAAAGTTTTTTGCCGCCGCTCCGCAATATCAGAAGCGAACTGTACCCTATCGCCGTACCGATTTCGAGCGATTTTTCGGGCTTTACGAAACCGACGATCTGTTTAAGCAACGCGGCGGATTCGGGAAGCAGAACGGGCACGAAATGCTCGTCCGCATAAGCCGTGATCTCGCGAAGAAGCGGATCGGTTTCGGGGCGCAGATGAGCGCGGATATATTCGCTTGCGGCAGACGGAGTTTTGAACGGCATTTCAGTTTTCCATTATAACGGGAAGGATCATCGGGTTGCGTTTGGTGCGCTTGAAGAACAGATTTTTAAGGTCCTTGCAAATCTGTTTCTTGACGGGCGCCCAGTCCGAAACCGCCTTGAGGTCGATATTCGAGAGAGTTTTGCGGACTTGTTCCTTGCTCTCGACGACCATTTTTTCCGATTCGTCCTTGCTGTACATAAATCCGCGCGAGGTGATATCGACGTCGTAAACTTCGCCGCTCACCGCGTTTACGCCGATTACGCACACGATCACGCCTTCCTCGGCGAGGTGTTTGCGGTCGCGGAGAACGCTGCTTCCGACGTCGCCCACTCCGAGCCCGTCCACTAAAAGACAGCCCGAGGGCACGTTATCGCCGATACGTATCGAGTTTTTCGTGACTTCGGCTACGTTGCCGATATCGGTTATAACGATATTCGTCGAGGGCGTGCCGAGGCGAACGGCAAGCTCGGCGTGCTTTTGCAGGTGACGACGCTCGCCGTGCACCGGAATAAAGAATTTCGGGTTGATAAGCGTATGCATAAGCTTGATTTCTTCCTGACAAGCGTGCCCCGAAGCGTGGACTTCGGCGAGCGATTCGTAAATAACCTTTGCGCCCTTGCGGTAAAGGTTGTTGATCACGTTGTAAACCATACGCTCGTTGCCGGGAATCGGCGACGCGGAAAGAATAACGGTGTCGTTGAAGCCGATCGTGACTTTCGGGAATTCGTCGTTGGCGATTCGGGTGAGCGCGCTCGACGGCTCGCCCTGCGAACCGGTGGTAATGATGCAAAGGTTTTTGTCCTCTTCCTTGCCGATCTGCTCGATATCGATGATGTTGTTTTTGTCGAGTTTGAGTTCGCCTATTTTGCCGGCATACTCGACGATATTTATCATACTTCTGCCCGCAAACGCGACTTTGCGCTTATACTTTTTCGCAATGTCGAGGATCTGCTGAAGTCTGTGAACGTTTGAAGCGAACGTCGCGATAAAGATACGGCGTTCGGGGTTTTCGGCAAAGATATGTGTGAGCGATTCGCCGACTTTGGATTCGGACATCGAGCACCCCGGGCGTTCGATATTCGTGCTTTCGGCGAGAAGAAGCAATACGCCTTTACCGCCGATTTCCGATATGCGTTTAAGGTCGATAACGTTACCGTCAACGGGCGTGAAATCGACTTTGAAGTCGCCCGTATGGAACACGACGCCTACGGGCGTGGTTATGCAGAGCGCGCAACTGCCCGCTATCGAATGGCAGACTTTTACGAACTCTACTCTGAAATTATTGCCTAAATTGATGACGCTTTTGGGGCGGATCACGTTAAGATTGCCGTCTACGTTGTTTTCACGAAGTTTCGCGTCCACAAGCGCGAGGGTGAGTTTTGTTCCGTAGACCGGAACGTTGACGTCTTTGAGGAAGTACGGCAGCGCGCCGATATGGTCCTCGTGTCCGTGCGTGAGCACCACGCCTTTGATTTTGTTCTTGTTTGCCTGAAGATAGGTGTAATCGGGTATAACCGCGTCCACGCCCGGCATATCGCCGTCGGGGAACGTCAGACCGCAGTCAATAACGATGATCTCGTCATCGTATTCGAGCGCGGTCATATTTTTACCGATCTCACCCACGCCCCCGAGAAATACTACTCTGAGAGCGGGACTGTCGATACTATGTCGCAAAATGACCTCCGTATAATAAGTATTTAATTTTGTGGTTTCCATACTTATTATACTAAATCGCGACGAAAAAGACAACCGTTTTTAAGCCTTCGCGGGCGCTTCTTTGTAAAAATTTTCCGTAAGTGACGGGAAACGCTCCGAAATGCGACACTTTTCGACAAAACCGTCGCCGATTATCTCGCCGTAATGCGTTCCGCTCACCGTCACGCCGTCCAGAACTATGCAGTCGCGGATTTCCGCACCGCTCGGAACGGCGGCGTTTTCGCCGATTATGCTGTAACGCGCCCTGCCGGTTACGACGGCGTTTTTGCCGATAAGACAGCCGTTGCGGCGAACGGAAGGAACGGTTTTCGAGCCGACGAACGGGAAAAAACCGCCGTCCGACATATAGAAATTCGCTTCGTAGAAGGATTTTTTATCGCCCACGTCGCACCAGTACCCGCCGTGCAGAAACGCGCCTAATTTCCGCGTTCCGACGAGCTTCGGGAACAGGTCGCGCGCAAAGTCGTACTGTTTTTCTTTCGGGATAAGGTTAAGAACCGATTTGTCAGCAACGTACACGCCGGCGTTTACGAGACGACCGTAACGATCGTCGGCGGGTTTTTCGACGAACGAAGCTATTTTATCGCCGTCGAGGCGGGCTACGCCGTAGCGGCGCGGATCGGGAACCGTTGTGAGCGCTACCGTCACAAGGTTGTCCGAGCTAAGGTGCGCGGCGATCATCGCGCCTAAATCGATATCGCTGATCGCGTCGCCGCTCATAACCAGAAACACGTCGTCAAGCAGGTTTTCGGCGGCTTTTACCGCGCCCGCCGTGCCGAGCGGCTTGTCCTCGATCGTAAAACGAGCGGTTATTCCGTCGTAATTTTCGCAGATTTCGCGTATGATTTCGGGTTTGTAGCCGAGCGTGAACACCGCGTCGGTTATTCCGTAAAATTTAAGCTGGCTCGTCACATAATCGAGTACGGGGCGGTTGGCGATTTTCAGCGCGGGCTTGGGTACGCTGTCCGTAAGCGGTTTCAGCCGCGTGCCGAACCCGCCCGCAAGTATTATTGAATTCATATCCTCTCCTCGCCCGTAGTATGGTAAGAAAAGGAAATTTTATGCGAACAATCGGGGTCTCTACAAACGCTTTATCGGTATTCGCTTACGGCAACGCAGACATATAACGCTGTAAACGACGCACACAGCTGAGAGAGCCGACAACGTTATATCAAACAGAATGCCGTAAATACGACAGATCAGAAACACAAAGAAAACATGCAATAAAAAGCACGTAGCATAACCCGTTGCATAACACGATCGAATCAGCCGTTTATTTTTGTATACCGTTTTTTCGGCTTCGCTCATATTGTCAAATCCTATAGCTGAGGACAGTATTACTTTGCTTCCGCAACGTTTACATTCAACGATTATTTCCTTTTTGATTTTCGGCACTTCAATCCCCGATAAAATCAATTTTGTTAAAGCTCGGAAAAGAACAAAAGGAGTTAGAAAATACAGATAACAGGATAAATCAACGCCTTTATGAGCGACTTCACCGCACCGTTCGCATCTTTTACTATATTTATATTTTGGCAGATACCACACTTTTATCGCCCCACCGTATCCCCAAGGGGATATTTTTAATAATTATACTCCCAAGGTGATACAATGTCAATTAAAGCGGGGGTGTTATGAAAATTATCGTAGCTGAACGTATCAGAGAACTTATGAAAGAAAACGGGCTTAATCAAGTGCGACTTGCCGAAAAAGTCGGAATCAAGCAGAACACGATAAGTTCGTGGTTGAGCGGAAAGAAAGAACCGTCAATAACGTCGCTTTGGCTTCTTGCCGATTATTTCGACGTTGACGTCGATTACCTTATCGGTCGCAAAGACTTTTAGTAAGTATGGACTACGAAGAGAAAATTAAAAGAAATCTGAAACGAGAAATCGAGACTTGCGGTAAGCCGAAAAGTTATATAGCCGATCGGCTCGGCATTTCGCGCCCTACTCTGTCGCAGTATATATCGGGACGAATACTGCCGTCGCTCGCGACTTTTGCAAAGTTATGCGAGATAATCGACTGTTCGCCAGACGATATTCTGGAAGTTAATCGGAAGTGAAAATTTGACATTGCGGGGCTAAAAAAGTACCGTTCCGCTAAGATCGTATTCGCTCCCCGCTCGACGCGGAGCCCGCGCAGGCAAGTATATGGGATTGTACCTCTCCTATGCGTTCGTATTCCCTTCCGGGAGATTGCCACGTCGCTTCGCTCCTCGCAACGACAGGGGCTATATACCTTTTCGCTTGGTTACGGGCGGACGGGGAACGCCCCTACCACATTCTATCAAAAGTAAGTGCGGGCATCACCGACTTGCCTGCGGCGGCTCGCCGTTCGCTCCCGCGAGATCTCTCGACTACGCTCGAGATGACGGGGCAAGGGAGCGTTACACTTGGTTAGCAGCGGGGCGGGGGGGGCGTCCGCCCCTACCGAGGCGGAATACGACATTTCAGACAAATACCTGCCCATAGGTTATCCCTAACGGGCGGACGAGGAACAACCCTGTCGCGCTTTAACAATCTTTACGTTATCTCTCCCTCAGTCGCTACGCGACAGCTCCCTCGTCAGAGGGCGCCAAGAAAAATGTTTTTTATTTTCGGAAGTCACCCGATAACAATACTGTTTGCTCGTTTTCGACCTTTGCGGGCGGACGAGGGCGTCCGCCCCTACCACATTCTATCAAAAGTAAGTGCGGGCATCGCCGACTTGCCTGCGGCGGCTCGCCGTTCGCTCGAGATGACGGGGCTAAGTACCGTTACGCAAGGTTAGCGGCGGGGCGAGGGCGCCCCGCCCTACCGAAGCGGAAAACGGCATTTCAAACAAATACTTACCAGTGACGGCTCGCCGTCGGTCGGACGAGGAACGCCCATACCACGTCTTAACAACCGCAAAAAATTGCCGCTTTTTAACGTCATTTCGACCGAAGTGAGGGCGAAACCCGAACGAAGTGGAGAAATCCCCCTCAAGAGAAAACAGAAGTACCGTTCCATTACGTCCGTGTTCGCTCCCGCGAGATCTCTCGACTACGCTCGAGATGACGGGGCAAGGGAGCGTTACACTTTGTTTTATAATGTTTATTATCACGCCACACAAAAAAGCGCGGGACGAGAAATCCTGCGCTTTTCGTTATAGTTATTGAGTTTTTCTACGAAATCGTAGCGGTTTGCGGGTAATTAGTCCTTGTCGTTAAGGCAAGCGATACCGGGGAGGACTTTGCCTTCGAGGTACTCGAGAGAAGCGCCGCCGCCGGTCGAAATATGGGTGACTTTATCCGCGAAGCCGAGCTGAGTTACAGCCGCCGCGCTGTCGCCGCCGCCGATGATGGTGATAGCGTCCTTGTTATCCGCAAGCGCCTGCGCGATCGCTTTTGTTCCGACAGCGAACTTCTCGAACTCGAACACGCCCATAGGCCCGTTCCAGACGACGGTTTTCGCCTTGGCGATTTCGTCGGAGTAAAGCTTGATCGTTTTGGGACCGATGTCGAGACCTTCCCAGTCTGCGGGGATATCGCCTTCGACAACCTTGCTGTTAGCGTCGGGCGCGAACGCGTCGGCGATAACGTTATCGATGGGAAGAAGGAGCTTCTTGCCCTTCTCTTTCGCCTTAGCCATAAGCTCTTTTGCGAGCTCGATTTTATCCTCTTCGAGAAGCGATTTGCCCACTTCGAAGCCGAGGGCTTTACGGAAGGTGTAAGCCATACCGCCGCCGATGATAAGCGTGTCGCACTTGTCGAGAAGCGATTTGATAACTTCGATCTTGTCGCTTACTTTTGCGCCGCCGAGGATCGCAACGAACGGACGAACGGGGTTTTCGACCGCGCCGCCGAGGAATTTAAGCTCTTTTTCGATCAGGAAGCCGCTGACGGCAACGGGCGCGAAACCGTACTGAACGATGCCCGCGGTGGTTGCGTGCGCGCGGTGAGCGGTTCCGAACGCGTCGTTTACATACACGTCGCAGAAATCCGCGAGTTTGCGGCAAAGGTCCTCGCTGTTCTTCTCCTCACCCGCTTCGAAACGGGTGTTTTCGAGAAGCACGCACTCGCCGTCTTTAAGCGCGGCGACTTTAGCGTGAGCGTCCTCGCCTACAAGGTCGGTTGCGAACGCGACTTTGCCGTCAAGAAGCTCGTTAAGTCTGTTCGCGACGGGGCGAAGCGTGAACTTCTTGGGATCTTTGGCTTTCGCCTTTTCGATATATTCGGCTTTGGCTGCCGCCTGTTGATCGGCGGGAAGCGCTTCGACCGCTTTCTTCTCTTTCTTGGTGAGACCGAAACCTTCGGTGAAAATGTTGTGCGGCTTGCCGAGGTGCGAACACATAATCACTTTCGCGCCGTGCTCCATAAGATACTTGATCGTGGGAAGCGCGCCCATAATTCTGTTTTCGTCGGTGATCTTGCCGTTCTCGTCAAGCGGAACGTTGAAATCACAGCGGACAAGCACTTTCTTGCCCTTAACGTCTACGTCTCTGACAGTCTTCTTATTCATAACGAACTCCTTTGGAAATTTGTTCCTTATATATTTTACCGCTTACCGCGCTTTAAGTCAAGGGTTTTGAGCGGGTATCGGGGAAATATTGAAAAGGAACTGCCCGCGAAAGTCGCGCTTTTCCGCTCGCAAAGGCGGTTTTATTCGGCAAAAACCGATTTTATCGCGGCGTCGGCTTCGTCGTAAGTGCGAATAATAAAATCGAACAGTTTTTCGAACGCCTCGGAGTAATCCGCGGCGGTCAGATACTCTTTCCGGACTCCGAGAAAATCGTCGGCGGTCGGCGTTTTTCCGTTAAGGCGAGCATAAAACTCTCTGCGTTTTTGCAGTACTTCTTCGTCAACTTCGTCAAGCGGCGTTCCGTAAGGGCGGACGTGACAGTCGAGGCGAACGAACGTTTCTTTCGGGCTCGTGTGAAGTTCGTAATGAAGCTCCACGCCGTGCTTTTTGCCGATCCGCTCCCACTCGTCGTTGAAAAGCTTCGTAAGGTGAGTGTCCTCATAAATCGTTCTGTAATCGACTGCGCCGCCCAGATAAAACAGCACGTCATTGCCTTTCTTATCCTCAATCCATCCGTCATAGTACGGCAAACCGTTTTTAACCTCAAATCTTTTATTACTCATTTTTATTCTCCTTTTGGATTATTAAAATATTTTTGTGTTTATATCCGAATGTTTAATTTTACTTCCATACCGTCGGAACACCGTTCACATAATGCCAGTAGTTGCCGGAGCTCGTTGGTTTGCTTTCTGAGTAGTAGTATCTTGTAGCGAACATTAAATTGTCGTTGGAAAAGCCGATACTTATCTTAGCCCAATCTTGCACACTCCCTTTGTAATAAACGGTTGTTAATTTGCTGCAACCATAGAACGCGTAATTTCCGACACTCGTTACGCTATTCGGTATCGTTATGCTCGTTAAACTACTGCAATATTCGAACGCGCTATATCCGATACTCGTTACGCTATTAGGTATCATAAAACTTGTTTCTTTTTTTCCTATGGCGTACTGTATAAGCGTTGTTCCGTCCTTAGTATATAAATTACCGTCTATCGACTTATAGTTGATGTTGTTCTCGTCAACTGTTATGCTCGTTAAACTACTGCAACCGAAGAACGCGTTATTTCCGATACTCGTTACGCTATCGGGTATCGTTATGCTCGTTAAACTACTGCAACCGAAGAACGCGTTATTTCCGATACTCGTTACGCTATTCCCTATCGTTACGCTCATTAAACTACTGCAATCATAGAACGCGTAATCTCCGATACTCGTAACTCTATTAGGTATCGTTACGTTCGTTAAACTACTGCAATCATAGAACGCGTAATCTCCGATACCCGTTACGCTATCCGGTATCGTTATACTCGTTTTCGACCCAAAATAACCTATCAAAATTTTTTCTCCGCTGTCGGCGGTATGTATAACAAAACCGTTGTTATCTTCGGACAATTTACTCGGCGTGTTTATGTCGGTATATATATCAAGAGCATAATAACCGATATATCCATTATTTGTAGTATTTTTTACAATATTTAATTTTGATAGATTGTAGACTTCTGCCAAGCGATAGCAATACTCGAACGCGTCATCTCCGATACTCGTAACGCTATTAGGTATCGTAATACTCGTTAAATTACTGCAATACTCGAACGCGCTATCTCCGATACTCGTAACGTTATTAGGTATCGTAATACTCGTTAAATTGCTGCAATTATAGAATGCGTTACTCCCAATTGATCCTCCGTTTATTTTTACGGTTTTTAACGATTTCGGAATATAATAATGGTAATAATACGCTGTTCTATCTAAACTATCATAGTAATAATACTGATACACCGCGTCGGCAGACTCCGTCAAAGAACTATCCGTTATTGTATATCCGAAAATAAAACCAAAAACACTCTTTTCGTCTACCGCAGTCGGAGACCCTCCAACAAATGGCAACTCTATCGATTCAAGTCGGTTACAACCATAGAATGCGGATTTTCCTATACTCGTTACTTTATCCGGTATCGTTATACTCGTTAAGCCCGTGCAAACGGAGAATGCGGATTCTCCTATACTTGTTACTTTATCCGGTATCGTTATACTCGTTAAGCCCGTACAACCAGAGAACGCGGATTTTCCTATACTTGTTACTTTATCCGGTATCGTTATACTCGTTAACCCCGTGCAACCATAGAATGCGGATTCTCCTATACTTGTTACGCTGTCCGATATCGTTACGCTCGTTAAACCACTGCAATTTCTGAACGCGCTGCTCCAGAATGTCCCTCCGTTTATTTTTACGGTTTTTAACGATTTAGGTATATAATAGTGATAATAATGGGATGTCGGTGTTAAATCACTACCATAACTTATATACTGACACACCGCATTGTCAAACTTCGTACTGTAACTCTCTACTCGTATATATCCGAAAATATATCCAAAGACTCCTCTATATCCTGTCGAATTTAAGGTCTCTCCCACAAACGGCAATATTATTGATTCAAGCCGATTGCACCCATAGAACGCGTAACTCCCTATACTCGTTACGCTATCCGGTATCGTCACGCTCTTTAAATTACTGCAATTATAGAACGCGTATTCCCCTATACTCGTTACGCTATCCGGTATCGTCACGCTCTTTAAATTACTGCAATTATAGAACGCGTATTCCCCTATACTCATTACGCTATTCCCCAACGACACGCTCGTTAGACTACTGCAATTAAAAAACGCGTATTCCCCTATACTCATTACGCTATCAAGTATCATTACATTTGCTAAGCTACTGCAACTATCGAATGCGCTATCTTCGATACTCGTAACGCTGTTAGGTATCGTAACGCTCGTCAGACTATTGCACCCAAAGAATGCGTTACTCCCTATATTCGTTATATCGTCCGGTACAACAAGATCTGTTATAAGATTATCGTTTATATACAATTTACCCGCGTAATACAACGGGTTACTTGATTTGTTATAAAAATCGATATTAAGCCAAGCCTTTAATTCGCTTATATACACGTTCGTTAGGCTACTGCAATTATAAAACGCGCTACTACCGACACTTGACACACTATCGGGTATCGTTATGTTCGTCAAACCGATGCAACCGCTGAACGCGCTACTTCCGATACTCGTTACGCCATTACCTATCTCTACGCTTGTTAAACTACCGCAATTAGAGAATGCGTAATTACCGATACTTGTAACACTATCCGGTATTGTTATGTTCATCAGACTTCCGCAATCGCTGAACGCTCTATCCTCGATTTTGGTTACGCCATCAGTTATCGTAAATTTTGTTTCCTTTTTACCTTTGGCGTACAATACAAACTTTTTATCGTCTTTCGTGTAAAGATTACCGTCTATCGATTTGTAGACATTGTTATCTTCATTAACTTCAATACTTGCCAAATTATTGCAATCATTAAATGCGGAACTATCAATACTCGTTACTCTATTCCCTATCGTTATATTCGTTAAACTACTGCAATTATAGAACGCGTCAATACCGATACTTGTTACGCTATCGCTTATCGCTATACTAGTTAAATCAGCGCAATTATAGAATGCCCGCGATCCGATTTCTGTTCCGCTTATTTTAACGGTTTTTAACGATTTCGGAATAAAATAATGGTAATAATAAGTCGTTCTTAAACTGATATCATATCCTTCATACTGATAAACCGCATCGGCAAACTTCATCGAAGAATCCGTTGTCGTTTTATATCCAAAAATAAACCCGAAAACGCTTGCTCCGTTTGTCGCACTATGAGACCCGCCAACAAAAGGCAACGCTATCGATTCGAGCAAATTGCACCCATTAAACGCTCCTGCCGCGATACTATCGCCGCTTGTTATTTCAACGGTTTTCAATTCCGCTCCGACTACACTCGGAATAGCTAACGTCGGCATCTTTGCCGTTTCGATCGGACAATCTCCGAACGCGTTCTCCCCGATACTCGTCAAGCTATCGGGGATCGACACTTCCTTCAACTCTATACAACCGCCGAACGCACTTTCTCCGATAACCGCAACTTTATTCGGAATAGCTACGCTTGTCAATCCGACGCACTCTTCAAACGCGAAATCTCCTATACTCGTAACGTTTTCACCAAACTCTATATCGGTCAATCCGTTACAACCGCCGAACGCTCCCGCCTCGATAGTTTCTACTTTATTCGGGATCTTAACACTCGTCAAGCTACTGCAACCGTTAAACGCGTAGCTTCCGATACTTGTCACGTTACCGCCTATCGTAATGCTCGTAAGATCGGAACAATTAAAAAAGGCGCGGTCTTTGATCGCAGTTACGTTTTTGCCGTGATACGACGGAGCGATTACTATTTCGGACTTCTCGATATTTCTACCGACTACGGCGTAACCGTCCGAAACCTCTTCGAGTTTCACTTCGAATTCGGTCCACATCGCGGTGAACTTAATATCTCCGACAGTTCCTTGCGGAATTACGCCGCTTTCGGCTACGGAAGGAGCATCTTTACCGTTTATCGTACATTTCCAACCATTGAAATCCGCGTTGATATAAAACGGCTCGGACAGCGTTATATCGGCGCTTTCGATCGTGTATTTCGTCGGGTTGCTCGGGGAGTTCGTGCCGCCGCCGAGGACATAATTTATATCGTACTCGTGAGCGTTCCACTTTGCCGTAAAGGTTTTATTGCCGAAAGTGCCCTTGGCGATTTTCGCGGTCGGAGTAGTTTTTCCGTTTTCGTACCAGCCCGCGAAATCGTAACCGAGTTTTTCGGGCGTTGCGAGCTTGATTTCGTTTTCTATCGTGTATTTTCCCGCATAATCGGTTTTGAATTTCCCGCCGTCGAGGCTGTAAGAAATATCGTAATCGATAGCTTTCCAGCGCACGCCGATTTCCGTATAACTCATTATCGGCTGTGAAAAATCGAAACTCCAGCCGTCGAATTCATAGCCGACGCGCGTAACGCCTACGGGCTCGGTCGCGAGATTTCCCTCTTCGACTTGTTGCGAAGCGATATGCGGTCCGTCGCTTTTGAAATTTACGGTATAAATCGGGCGGCGGCGGACTTTGAACGTATATTGCCGTCTTTCGTTGCCGTTTATGACGAGCACATAGAAAATATTATCGCCCGCTTCGATTTCGGTCGCGCGGCTGATAATTTCGTTCACGCATCTGATATTGTCGTAAAGCGCCCAAGTCGCGCCGTCGGCTACCCGAATCTTGTCGTTGAACGAAAAAGCGCTGTCTCTGTTCGGCACGACAGTCGAATAAACTTCGCCGTTTTGCGTGAATAGGTTTGAGCGGATTTCCGTCCCCGTTGGCGGAGCGTCGGCGTTTGCGGTGAATTTGGCATAAACCGACATATCGGACGAAAGAGGCGTATCGAGGAGCGAATTCGCGGTGAACGGTTTTTGCCACGTTCCCTCGTCCCAAAACCACCCGTCGAAAACATAGCCGTCCTTCGTCGGATTTTCGGGCATTTTTATCACTTCGTCGCCCGAGGTGGAAATAGTTGCATAATCTACACCGTCCACCTTGAAAGTGAGTTTCAGCGAAACCTTTCCGCAAGCCGTGAGCGCAAACGCAAACACAAGCGCGAGAATCACGCCGAACAATATCAAAACTTTCTTTTTCATAATCTCTTTCTCCTTTATGGGTTATATTTCACCCGTATTTTACCACTATTTCATACTAAAGTCAAGCGTTTGGGTGAAATTTAACCCCTATACGCGGGCATAGAGGTGGTACACTGTTAGGTGAAAATTAACCCCTAAAAGGAGCGAAAATGAGGAAAATCAGCGAAGCGGTGGCGGTGAGGATAAGAGAGCTTGCGGCGGAAAAAGGTATGACGATTTACAGGCTCGAACGGGAAAGCGCGCTGTCGCACGACACCGTAAAAAGTATTATGAAAGGCAAAGCGAAAGGCGTAAATCTGAAAACGTTGATTGCGATTTCGGACGGGCTCGGAATGACGGTGAGCGAATTTCTGAATTCCGACCTTTTCCTGTACGCAAATCTGAATATGGACTGATCTTATGGCGATGCATCGCCCCTACCTGTTCTGTCGAAAGTAAGTGCGAACATAAACAAAAAAACCTTCCGCATGGGAAGACTGTCGGGGGATCGGGTGTTACAGTCCGAGCATGATTTTGAGGATAACGCGGTCGGTGTCGCGCATACCCTCCATAGCCATACGCCCGACGGCGCCGATTGTAAGGTCCACGTCGGACTGGAGGATTCCGGTATGGGGGCGGTAGAATTTGTCACGCATGGCGAGGTAATGCCCCGTGATCGCGGCGTCGAGCCCTGCGGAAATTTTCGCGCCGCACGAAGCTTTCGCGCCGTCGCAGACTATTCCGCTGACGTTGGCGAGGGCGTTTACGAGCGTCATTTTAATTCTGTCGAGCGAGCCGCCCGCAAGGTACGTTATCGCGCAACCGCTTGCCGCCGCGGCGCTGACCGCTCCGCAAAAGGCGGAAAGTCTGCCGATAAACGTTTTCTGATACACGGTAAGCAGATTGCTGAGCGCGAGCGCGCGGTAAAGTTTTTCGTCGCAGATCCCGTTTTCGCGGGCGTAAACGACCACCGGAACGGAAGCCGTAATGCCCTGATTTCCGCTGCCCGAGTTGGTAACGACCGGCAAAACGCAACCGCTCATACGGGCTTCGCTTGCCGCCGACGCGTACGCTTTCACTTTTCCGAAAACGCTTTTGTCGTTGGCAATGAGCGCCGCTCCGATGCCCACGCCGTACTTGCCGGTGAGCCCCTCTTCGGCGATTGTCATATTGTCCTCGATCTGCGTTCCGAAAACCGCTTTAAGTTCTTCGATCGGGGTGGTTTCGGCGAAATCGTAAATGCGGTCGAACGTGAGCACGCTCCGATCGGTAAGCACGCCGTAATACAGTCCGTCGCGCTCGTTCGATTCGAAAAGCGTTTTGCCGTTGCGGGATATGAACGTTATGTTGTCGTGAAGATTTTTCACCTCGACGACCGCGCTGTCGTCGCCTGCGTAAGCCTCGATTATAAGGTGAAGATTAAGCGGGGTATCGAGAAGCTCGACCGCGCAAATCCCCTTTTTGTAAAGCTCGTTCGCTTCGCGGATCTGATCCTTCGTGACGCCGCCGAGCACTTCCATTCCTTTCGAACAGTCGCCGCCGACCGCGCCCATAATCGCGCTCGCTTCGATCCCCACGAGGTCGTCGGTATTCGGAACGATTACGCACTTGACGTTTTTGACGAGGTTCCCGCTGCATTTCGCGACGATCCGTTCGGGCATAACGCCGAGCACTTCGCGGGCTTTCGCGCTCGCAAGCGCAATCGCTATCGGTTCGGTACAGCCGAGCGCCGGAACGAGCTCTTCGGCGAGTATTTTGAAATATTGACGTTTGAGTTCGGCTTCCATTTTCGGTCTCCTTCGTTAAGGATCGCCTTCGGCGAATTTTTTTACGTCGTAACTGACTGCTATAAATTTCGGAATAAAATTCAGACGACGTAGAACAATATCGTGAACGTGATCGCGGGGACGAGATACGCCGCGCCGACGATAATCAGAAACAGAAACGGCGGTTTTTTCGCGGCTTTGCGCTCGCCGTATTCGAGGTAGGTTTCCTTGTGCTCGTCGCGGTACTGCTTGTCGTGGAGCGCGACGAAAAGGCGGCTGAACGCGTAACCGAGCCCCGAAAACGTGCCCTGTCTTACGATCCAGACAAACGCGCCCGAAAGCGTAAGCGCGAGCCCCGATGCAAGGAACGCGTCGCTCAGAATTTTGAAGGTAGCTTTTGCCGATCCTGCTTGCAGAATTCCTTTTGCAAACACCGCGGCAAGCACGATCGCCGCTCCCGCGAGCGCGGCGATTACATACCGAAGCGCGGCTTTCAGTTTCATTTATTCCCTCTTTCGGCTTTGTAGCTTTTCTCTTCCTTGTCGTCGCAAAGCACGAAATGCCCTTCGGAAATCTCGCGGAACGACGGCGCTCCCGCCGAATAATCGTGCGCGAGCAGCGGATTGTAGAAGATGCGTTTGCGCTTCTTCTCGTATGCGGGATCGGGAAGCGGTATGGACGACAACAGCGATTTCGTATACGGGTGAAGCGGGTGAGCGAAAAGCTCGTCCGCGTCCGCGAGCTCGACGATTTTACCGTAATACATGACTGCGATACGGTCGGAGAAATATTTTACCACCGAAAGATCGTGCGCTATGAACAGCACGGTAAGCCCGAGCGTGCGGCGGAGGTCGTTGAGAAGGTTGATAACCTGAGCTTGAATCGACACGTCGAGCGCGCTGACGGGCTCGTCCGCGATGATGAGTTCGGGTTGCATGATCACGGCGCGGGCGATACCTATACGCTGGCGCTGACCGCCCGAGAATTCGTGCGGATAACGGTCGGCGTGTTCGGGCAGAAGTCCCACGAGATCGAGCATTTTTTCGACCTGTTCGTTAAGATAGTCCTTGTCGCGGATACCCTTTATCACCAAGCCTTCGGCGATCGTATCGCGCACCGTCATGCGGGGGTTGAGCGAGGCTATGGGATCCTGAAAGATCATTTGAATTTTGTTCGTTATGCGGTCTTTTTTCGCGATCCGAAGCTTGTCACGGTACTCCTTTTCGAGTTTTTCGCGATCCTCTTCGGGGCAAGCGGCGAATTTCGGTTCGTATTCGGCGTTGAGTTTTTCGACCTGCGCGGCGGCATACGCCTTGTTGCAACGCTTGTCGTCGAACTTCGCGGCGGCGATCTCCTTCTTTTTAGCGGTTTTAAGCTCGTTAAAACGCGCGTTTTCGGCGGCTATACCCTGCTCGTCGCCCGCTTCTTTGAGCTTCTTTATAGCGGCTTTATGCTCTTTTACGATTTTCCCGAGCTCTTCCTCGAGCGCGAGCGTTCCCGCGGCGATACGCGTATTTTCGAAATACACGCTGCCGGAAGTGATCTTATAAAGCTTGATTATCGACCTGCCGGTGGTTGTTTTTCCGCAACCGCTTTCGCCGACAAGCCCGAAAACTTCGCCCTTTCTGACGTCGAAGCTTACGCCGTCCACGGCTTTGAGCGTGGAATCGCCCGATCTGAAATACTGACAGAGGTTTTCTACTCTGAGCAAAACGTCATCGTTCATTTTCCGCCTCCTTTTTCATTCTCGCGATACGTTCGGTGATCGCGGCGGGCATTTCGACTTTCGGGGCATTCGGGTGAAGAAGCCATGTCGCGGCGTAATGCGTGTCCGTAATTCTGAAGAACGGCGGCTGAAGTCTGAAATCGATTTCGAGCGCGTAGGGGTTGCGTTCGGCGAACGCGTCGCCCTTCGGCGGGTAAATCATGTTCGGGGGCGTACCCGCGATCGCTTCGAGCCGAGCCTTGCTTTCGAGGTCGGGAACGGACGAAAGGAGCGCCCAGGTATACGGATGCGCGGGAGAATAGAAAACTTCCTCGCACGTTCCGTATTCCACGATCTTGCCCGCGTACATCACGGCGATACGGTCGGCGATATTCGCAACGACGCCGAGGTCGTGAGTTATGAAAATCACCGAAAGTTCGCGCTCTTTTCTCACCTTGTCGAGAAGCTCGAGGATCTGCGCCTGAATGGTTACGTCGAGCGCGGTCGTCGGTTCGTCGCAAATGAGCACGTCAGGGTCTGCGGAAAGCGCGATCGCGATTACAACGCGCTGGCGTTGCCCGCCCGACATCTGGAACGGATACTGATCGTAACGCTTTTCGGGATCGGGAATTCCGACCTCGGTCAGAAGCCTTATCGCCTTTCTTCTGGCGGCGGTTTTCGTCGTCTTAAAAGCGGTCGCCGACGCGTTTTTCTTGATACGTATCACGATTTTTCGTGCATTTTCTGATATTTCGGCATCGGTGAAAGGCTGCGATTTTTCATACAGACCGAGCACCGCTTCGATTGCCGATACGGCGTTTTCGACGATCGCGCCGAGATCGGTTATCGCGGGCGGAGCGGGTTCGCCGAGGTCGCGTTTACCCTTTTCTTCGAGGCGGCGTTTTTTCTCCGTCTGCCTTGCGAAGCGTTTTTCTTCCGCTTCGTTTGCCGTTTTCGCGGCGAAATATTTTTCGACGTATGCGTTTATGCAACCCGCAAAAGTTCGTTCGGCGTTTTCGGTAACGACCGCGAGCGGGTCGGCGCATTTTTTCACTTCGGCGGCGAGCGTTTTCGCGAGCGCGGCGATTTCCTTTTTATCCCACTCGCCTCTGAATTTCTCCAAGCCCGCCGAAAGTACGGGCACGGCGGCTTTTTTCGCGACGTAACTCTTTTCTCCCGAATTGCGGACGGCGGAGCACACGGCGGCATAGAAAGCTTTTTCGAAATCGGCGGCGAAACCGAGCGCGCGGCGGTTGAGCTCGTCAACGTCCGTAACGACGCCTAAATCGCATTGCTCGCCGCAGAAGAGCTCGTAATACGCTATCGCGAAGAATTCCGGGCGCGGCAAAGCGAGCGCTTTCCCGAGCGTTCCGGCTATAAATTCGAGCGCGGGCTTTTTATCGCCTTTAAGCCGCAATTCGGCGACTCGCGCGAAATATTCGTCGTCGAACACGCACATAAATCTGTTTTTTACGCGGCTTGCGTAGCGGTAAACTTCCGCGCACTGCGCCTGAACCTTCTTTTCGTCCTTCTTTTCGAACGCGACGAGCAGTTCGTCCGCGCGGAATTTGGCTTCCTCGGCGTTTGCGTAAGCCTGCAGGTAAGCGCCTTCCTCGCGGGTGGCGAGCTTTTCCGTCTTTACGAAATCAGCTTCGAGCGAGGTAAACACGGTCGCGGTTTCGCCCTCGCCGAGCGCTTTACGCACCGCCGAAAGCGTAGCGTAAAAGTCGCGTCTGCCCGAGCGGCGGGAAGCGCGGTTTTTGAGCAGCATCGCCTCGGTGATCTGCCTGCCCACCTTGACGATGGGATTGAGGCTGGACATGGGGTCCTGAAAGATCATGGCGATTTTGTTGCCGCGGATTTTCTGAAAATCTTCTTCGGAGTACTTGACGATATCGTCGCCGTCGTATACGATTTCGCCGTTTTCGATAACCGCGTTGAGCGCGGAAATGCCCATAACGGCGCGGGCGGTGACGGACTTACCCGAGCCCGATTCGCCGACGACCGCGAGGGTTTCGCCCTTATAGAGGTCGAAGCTTATATCGCGGACAGCCTGAACTTTGCCGCCGACGGTGCGGAACGAAATTCTTAAATTTTTGACTTCTAACTTCTTTTCCATTATTCATCGGCTCCTCTGAGCGACGGATTGAACGCGTCGCGCAGTCCGTTTCCGAACAGGTTGAACGAGATCATAAGCAGCGAGATAACGAGCGCGGGGAACAGAATGACGTGCGGGAACGCGGAAAGGACCGTTTGCCCGTCAGAAAGCATTGCTCCTATGCTCGTGACCGAAGTGCCGTCGAGGTTGACGATACCGAGGTACGACAGCATCGATTCGGAGAAAATGACGCTGGGGATAACGAGCACGGACGAAGTTATGATCGTGCCGAGGGTGTTGGGGAAAATATGCTTGAACATAAGCCGTGCGTCGCCTGCACCGAGCGTGCGCGCGGCGAGAACGTATTCCTGATTTTTGAATCGGTAAAACTGCGTTCGGACTCGCCTTGCGGTGCCTATCCAGCCGGTGAGAATGAACGAAAACAACAGCGATCCGAGCACGCCCGCGGCTTTTGCAAGGTGGAGCTGGAACAGGGTCGCGACGACGATAAACGGAAGTCCGGACAGAATATCGACGATACGTTCCATAATAAGGTCGGTCGTACCGCCGTAATACCCCTCTATCGTGCCGTAAATCGCGCCGATAATAAGGTTGATCGCGGAAACGCCGAACGACAGCAGGAGCGACAGGCGGATACCGGAAGCGAGGCGGACGAGAATATCCTGCCCGACTTGGTTCGTACCGAACAGAAATTCGGGTTTTACGCCGTTCTTGAATACGAAATACTTGTAGTAAAGCACGCGGATCGACAAGCCGTTTGCGTCGCGGTTGAGGCTGTAACAAACCTTGCCTTCTCCGTCGCGAAGATAGTCGTCTATATAATTGCCGTTCGCGTCCTTGACGGCGCGGTTGCGGTCGTCGAGCTTGAACCAGTAATTCGCCGCGTCTTTATCGGACTGATCGGCGGAATTCAGCATGGGATAAAGCACCGTTTCGCCCGTGCGCTGCTCGTAATCGACGATCGCCGCGTACTCTTCGGCGGTAACGGAAACGAAGCGGAAACCGATTTCGTAGTACGAATCCATCGAAACTTTTTTGCGGTTGTCGGCGACGTCGCCCTTAACCTTGCGGATAGCGGAAAACTCGCCGCCGATAGCTTCGTCGGGGTTTTCCTTGTCCGTTTCGCGGTCGTAGGAAGCGCCCACGCCGATAGCCGCGTAATAGTCGAAAGCGCGGGTGTTAAGTTCTTTGTCGTAAGTGCCGGTCGCAATGCCGATATGGCTGAGCGCGCCGGACTTGGGGAGACGGTTTGCGTAAACCGAGTCGCTGAAAGCCATTTTGAACGACGAGAAAATCGGCGTGAAAATCGCGAACAGCATGAGCACGACGATAATGCACAGCGCGACGATCGAAGCTTTGTTCTTCTTGAACCGTCTCCATGCGTCGCGGAAATACCCTACGGGCTTGGTTTTCGGCTTGTAGTCCTTGATTGTTTCGGCGCGGGAAGCGAATTCGAAATCGTTCGGCGCGAAAGTGAATTTTTCGTCCATATTACTTCTTCGCCCCCATTCTGATGCGCGGATCGAGGAAACCGTAGCTGAGGTCCACGATAATGTTCGCCGCGAGCCCGATGAACGTGTAGAAAATGCTTACCGCCATGAACACGTTATAGTCGAGTTCCTGAATAGACGTGACGTAAAGCCCGCCGATCCCGGGAACGGCGAAAATCTTTTCGATGACGAGCGAGCCCGAAAGTATGCTTACGAACATAGCCACGATCGTGGGAAGGATCGGAACCATAGCGTTTTTGAGCGCGTGACGGAAAACCGCCTGCCCTTTCGTAAGACCTTTGGCGCGCGCGAGAAGCATATAGTCGCTCGTGAGGCTTTCGGTGAGCTCGGCGCGGGTGAAACGCGCGAGCGATGCGATCGAGCCGAAACTGAGCGCGAGTATGGGTAAAATCATACTCACAAACATAGTTCCCGTGAAGTAGCCACCCGCGCTCGAAGCGGAAGCGACGGTGACGGGCAAGCCGATTTTAGAGCCGAAATACTGCAATACGAACGCGTAAACGAAGCTCGGAACGGACACGAAAAGCATTACCACCGTAGAAATGGTATGATCCTGCCATTTGTTCTTTTTGAGCGCCGCCACAATGCCGAGGAGTATGCCGAGCGGTATTGAAATCACAAGCGAATATACGTTCAACAGCACGGTCGGAAGCAGTTTACTGCCGATGATCGAGTTTACCGAAGCGAGGTAGGAAATTTTGAAAGACACGCCGAAGTCGAACTTGGTAAAGATATTTTTAAGGTAAATGAAATACTGTACCAGAATCGGCTGATTGTAGCCGAGCGCTTCGCGGATCGCCTCTTCCCTTTCTCTCTGCGTTACGTTCGTGATTTCGTTCGGCTCAAGCAGTTTGATCAGCACGAAACAAAGCGTCGTGATCACGAACAACGTGAAAATCATCAGCAAAATACGCTTGATAACGTATTTTTTCATATCGTCTCCTTATTAAAGCAACGGGGGAAAGCCGAACGCTTCCCCCCCCTCGCAGCTTTTTACGCCCGAAAGCGTTTTGGTTAAAGTTGTCGGTTAGTCGTACTTAAGGTTGTTAGAGTTCTTGCAGAATTCTGCCCATTCGGCGTCCGAATAATTATAAGTCATAAGGCGCACGCCGCCGTAAGCCACGAAAATGTTGGCGTTTTCGGTTGCGTAGTTGACTTTTTTCGAACGAAGGGTTACGTCCGCGATCACACAAAGCGGAAGGGTGCGGAAGTTTTTGAGCAGGTTGTACTCGAGCGCCGAAAGAATTTCGAGTTTAACATTGTTGCCCGCGGTCGCGTATTTGCCGCCCGCGGCAATACTCTTCTGCCAACCGTCGTAGGTGTTTTCTTCCGTTTCGGCGGTTCCGTCTCCGTTGAAATCTGCGGTGACTTCGAATTTCTCAACATTCGGATTGAATCCGCATTCCGGAATGGTGTTTGCTTTCGCGTCGGTGAAGTTTGCGATCATTCCGTTCGGGTTAGCGTAATCGCCTAAGAACGAATAGTAACGAGCTTCTACTTCGCCTCTGTTAAGCGCTCCGCTGAGCCCGCTTGCCATGGTTTCGGCAACAACGGAAACTTTGTCCTGAAGCGGCGTTCCTTTCGTCGCTTCGGTTACCTGCTGCTGAATATAATTTACGAGTGCGGTAAACTTTGCGGAAGTTGCGGTATTGTAAATTGCAAGGCGGATAGTTTCTCCGTCGGTGTAGAGCCCCTTTTCTTTTGCCTCGGCATAAGCTTTTTCAAAACTCTGCGTAGCGCTCTTAATATCATAGCCGGAAACCGCCTTATATGCTTCGTCAAGCGTTGCGTATCTTTCACCATCGCCGTACTTGATACCGTAAAGATCGAGAACTGCCTTTTTAGCCTGATCGGTGTTGCGGTAAATACTGTTCGGGTCGTTCTCCATGTCGTAGTAGTAGTTGTCGTTGATGAACGTATACGCCGCAGTTGCGCCTGCAACAATAGTTTGCGCGATATAAGATCTGTTAATACAGAGAGAGATTGCCTTTCTGAAATCTGTCAACGAAAGTATACGACGGTTGCCTTTGCCGTCGGCTTCGAGCGCAGTAAGCTTATCCACGTCGGAATTGATCGTAATCGTCCAAGTATTGCTTCCCGTTCTCTTAAGCATATAATCGCTGAATTTATATTTGTCGGTATCGTTAGCCGAAAGAATCACGTTATCGAGGTTTCCGCTCTGGAATTCGAGAAGTGCGGTAGCAGGATCGGAAAGGATCTTGCAGACGATTTTATCGGTCTGATACTCGTTGGCGTGATAGTTTGTTTTGTCGGACTTATAACCGTACCAGTTTTCGTTTCTTTCGAATATAAGTTGCTTGTCCACTTCGTAGTCGGCAAGTTTATAAGGACCGTAACCCATATAGTTGCCAGAAGTCGTACCGTAAGAGGTCAATTTAAGCGAGCCGTGCTGAGTATAGTTTTCGTAATACGGCTTATAAACGATCCAGTTGCTGGTAAGCGCACTCTTTACCTGATACTGCGTTAAAGCGTTCTCGAATACGATAACGAATTTATCGTTGTTCGACCCCTCGGGTTTGAAAAGTCCCACTTCTTCAAACGTGGTCGTTCCGATTTTATCTTCATCAAACGAAAGAAGCGAACAGATCGAATACCAGTGAGGTATATACCTGTTTTTAATCATATCGTAGGACGAAATAACCGAAAGGTTGGTTTTAAAGTCGTTAATATTGTATTGCGTTATATGGATATATCCGAACTCGTTTGCCTGAGACGCATATTTGTTGTAAAGAAGCTCATATACATCTTCGCCGTTCTCATTTAAGAAATATTGCTTTAAGCTTTTAAACTCATGCATTTCGGCTAATGTCCGCGATTGCGACGAGCCATCAAACGAAGTGTTGAACGAGAAATAGAATTTACCGTCGTTAATAAATTCATTGATCTGTGCATCGGTGTATTCTGCCGAATTTGAATTTCTGGTATAAACCGAAGCACCTACGTTTTTGATCGCAAGAAGAACGTACCAGTTCGGTATCATACTATTCAGTCTGGAAGCACTGACAACCGAAAGGTTTGTTTTGAAATCTTCGTAGTTGTCTCTCGTAATCTTTATATAACCGTACTCGTTTGCGGAAGCGGCATATTTATTATAAAGA
The DNA here is from genome assembly GCA_934270565.1 of uncultured Clostridia bacterium. Classification (GTDB taxonomy): domain Bacteria; phylum Bacillota; class Clostridia; order Christensenellales; family Pumilibacteraceae; genus UBA10677. The sequence goes on from CAKQPR010000001.1 coordinate 157,176, forward strand.
ATATCGTATACGTCTTCCTCGTTTGCATTTTTAAAGAAAGCTTTGCCTGATTGTTTACTGTGAAATGTTGATAATGGCAATGAGCCCACCTGATCGCTCAACGGAGTTTCAAACGAGAAATACAGGACTTCCTGATCGACAAGCGCGAGAAGTTCTTCGTCGGTATAAACCTTCTTTTCCATTATGTCAACATAATGTTCCTGATAGCCGCTTGTATTGTAGCTACCCGCATTATAAATAGCCGTTTCGCCTGCGGTATAGCTCGTAGCGCGGTTATTTTTCATTTCGGAAGAAAGTAAGCGCTCCATCGACCAGACGTAGTCGTCGGCGGTGATTGCCGTTCCGTTTTCCCAGGTTGCGTCGGAGTTGAGCGTGATTTCCCAAGCTTTACCCGCCTTTGTATTCTCCGCGTCGGCGGCGGTAATTCCGTACTTCCCGTTATAGGTTGCGGTTACGTTTACGGGATCTCCTGCCGCCATTTCGTTCACGAATTTATACGAAGTTCTGTCGTCGTTGAACGTATAGTCGTAAAGTCCCATTTCGGTATACTTCTGCACGTACATATCCGCGTCGGACTGGGCGTTGTGGGTGCTCCACGACGAGGGGAAGCGCGAAATATACTCGTTGTAAGTATAGGTGGGCGCTTCGGGTTCGGGCTTTTTGCCGCAACCGCTGAGCGCGACAGCCGCCACCGAGCAGGTCATTACAGCCGCAACGACCGCAGAAATCCATCTTTTCGATTTTTTCATACTGATCTCCTTTTTGTGAATTCGATTTTTACGCAAAAAAAAACGACTTTGCCGAGAATTGACTTTGTTTTCGGGGTAAAATCGTTCCGTTTTCGTCGTTCTCCGCGCTTATCCCAAATACGCCTATTAGTATATTAGGCGGCTCCGAATAGGCATATTATACTAAAATTCGACAAATTTGTCAATAAAATTTATATGATTTCGTTCCTATTTGCCGAAACCGCCGTAAAAACCGTCGATTTTCCCGTTTGCGTTACCGTTTTTATTGTTTTTATTCGCGAATTTCGGAAGATTTTCGCCGCAAAATGCGCCTAATATACTATTCGGCGTATTCTGGGGTTGGAAAATTTTTCCGAGCCTGTCCATCATTTCCTTTTTATGGTCGATGAGCGAATGCGCGTAACGGTTTAGAGTTACGGCGGCGTTTTTGTGCCCGAGCAGTTCGGAAAGCGTTTTCACGTCCATTCCGCACTCGATCGCGCGGGTCGCGAACGTATGCCGAAGCGCGTGGAAGCCCCGCCGCTCGATCCCGAGGTTGCGTTGCAGAATTTCAAAACTGCGTTGGTACGATCTTACGGGAACGGGTTCGCCCTTATTCGTTTCGATTACGAGCGCGGATTTGCTTGCTTTTTTGTGCGCTTTGAGGATCGGCAGAAGCTGTTTCGGAATGGGAACGACGCGCCGCGACGAAGGCGTTTTCGGTTCGCATACAAGCCTGTGTTTGCCCGACCCGCCGAGGTCGAAGCACGTTTTGCTTACCTCGATCGCGCCGAGCTTAAGATCGACGTCCTGCCAAGTCAGCGCCAGAAGCTCCCCTATCCGAAGCCCCGTATACAGACATATCAGAATTCCCACGAGCTTGCGTTTCGAGCCCGCCCGACCGCCGAGTACTTCGCGCTCGATCCTGCGCTGTTCTTCCGCCGTAAAACACGTTACGGCTTTTTCTTTTGCCCGAGGGCGTTTGAGTTTCACGACCGTTTTCAATTCCGCTTCGCCCACCGTCCGCGCCGTGCCGAGCGAGCCGCTCAAAAGCGAGATTATCATATTCACCGAGTTCGGCGAAAGCCCGCCGCCCGTCGAAAGATTGCCGCTTTCGGAAAGTTTCGTCACATACCGCTGTAGCACAAGCGGAGTGAGTTCCGCCACGTCGTACACGCCGAGGTCGGCTTTTAAGTGATTGTTTATCACGCTTGCGTAACGCTCGCGCGTTTTCGTCTTTACCGTCGGCGCAACGTAATGCGCGTACCACTCGTCTAACCATTGTTCGTATTTCATTCGGGTCTCCTTGCCGCCGCGGTTCCGATGCTTGCCGCACGTTTGTTTATTCTATATATTATAACGCACGCGCGCGTTTTTTAGCAAGGACGCCGAACGACAAACGGAAGCTAGGGGACGGATGATTTTCGACTTACCCGAAAAAATTTAAAAAATTCCCGCCGTTTCGTTGACTTGACGAAGCGCGCGGAGTATAATTTATATTATTTTCGTCGAATATCGCTGAAAACGAAAAAAATTTACCGCATCGGAGGTGCTTTTTATGAATATCAAAATTATCGGCGCGGGCGCTATGGGCTCGATTTACGCGGCTATGCTCGGCAAGAAACACGACGTTACCCTTATCGACAACTACTCGCCCGTTGTGGACGAGATCAACGCGCGCGGGCTCACGATCGAGGAAGCGGACGGATCGAAGAACGTGTATCGGGTCAGAGCCGAAATCGGCGGGTCGGACAACGTGCCGTGCGACCTCGCGATCGTTTTCGTCAAGGACACCGCTACCGAAGCCGCCGTGAAAACCAACCTCGGCATTATCGGCGAAAAAACGGTCGTTCTGTCGCTCCAGAACGGTATCGGCAACGAGGAAGTGCTCGCTCGGTTCGTGCCGCGCGACCGTATTCTGCTCGGCACGACCAAACATAACGCCGTCGTAAAGGGCATCGGGGTCGTGTATCACAGCGGCGCGGGCGCTACGAATATCGGTTCGGTCGCGGGCAACGCGGTTTTAGCCGAACGCGTCGTTGCGGAGTTCCGTGCCGCCGATATCGAGACTAACGCCGTAGAGAACGTGAATTACCTTTTGTGGGAAAAACTGTTCGTCAATATGACGATCAACCCCGTTACCGCTCTTCTCGGCACGACGATATCCACGCTCGAAAGCGATCCTTACGCCCGCGACCTCGCTCGCGCGCTCGTGGACGAAGCCGTGATCGTCGCCAAAGCCGAAGGGCTCGCGTTCGACGCGGACAAGGTTTTCGCCGCGCTGATGGAGACTTGCAGAAAGGTCGGAAGCGGAAAGGCTTCGATGTGTCAGGATATCGAGCGCGGGCGGCGTACCGAAATCGACTTCATAAACGGCGCGGTCGTGGCTGCCGGCAAGCGTCACTCCGTTCCCACGCCCTGTCACGAAACGATCGTAAGGCTCGTTCATGCAAAAGAAAACCTCGTTTGCGGCACGAAATAAACTTTCGCTTCGCTGCGCCCCTGCCCCGTCTCGGCTTTTTTGCCGCTTTTAAAAATAAAACCGAAAAACGCCGCTAAAACGTTTGACAAATTCCGTCCGATATTATATAATAATCGTCGTTGAGCGGTCGTGGCGGAATTGGCAGACGCGCAAGACTAAGGATCTTGTGGTAACTCCGTGCAGGTTCAAGTCCTGTCGACCGCACCAACAAGAAAGTACGGACTTCCCTAAAACGGAGAGTTCGTACTTTTTGTTTACGTTTTAACCGAGGGGAGCGATTATGTACAAAATCGAATTGAAGTCTCTGCCCGTATTCCTTCTGAGCGGTTCGGTAACCGTCGGAAACTACAGAAACGAATTTATCGGGCGTGAAGACTATATCGAAATAAGCGTCGTCGAAGAAGGCAGAATCCTTGCCGAAACGGACAACGGATCGTTCGTGATCGAGCCGCGCTCGCTGATAGTCATAACTTCAAAGGCTCGGGTACGCTTCTCCGCTCTCAACGGCGAGCGGCAAAAGCACACCACCGTGGCGGTAAAAGTCAGGTACGACATATCGGAAATACCTGCCGTCAAACCGCAGTTTTACGAGTCTCAGAAGGGCGAAAACAACGTATTTTTTGCGCCGTTCGTCAAAAAAACAAACGATAAATCATACAATTCGCTATTGCTCGCGATCAGACAGATCACGGCGCGCCGCTCGACCGCTTCCGGAACGCCGATCGACGCAGTTGCGGCTTGGTTCGCGCTTTGCTCCGAGGTTTCCTCCGTTGCAAAGTCGGACGCCGCTTTCGTCAGTCTGCCGCCGTCATCCGTTCTGTACGCCGAACGCATCGCAAAATACGTCGGTGAAAACCTTTATAAACGCATCACCGTCAGCGAAATCGCGGAAAGTCTGAACGTTTCGGAAGGTTACGCGCAAAACACATTCAAACGCGTTACCGGCAAAACAATCGTCGGATATATCAATGAATGCAAGATTAGAACGGCCGCAGAAATCGCGTCCGGCCGTCGGATTCTCCTTCGCGACGTCGCTTTCGGAATGGGCTTCGACGATCCGTCGTACTTCAGCAGGTTATTCAGAAAAGTAATGGGCGTAAGCTACGAAGAATATATAAGAAAACCGCCGTTCGATTTTTAGCGGCGGTTTCTTTGCGTCAGACAGCGCCTTCGGGGAGGTCTGCAATCGGGAAATACGTTATGCGCAGATTTGTACAACCGTAAGGAACGAGCGTAACATCGAGCTCTTTTTCGACCGACTGTTTTTCGCCGAACGGCTCGAACGTTCTTCTCGGGTACGGCGAACACAGATACGGCGCTTTCCAACCTTTAAGTCGGAGCTTTATGCTCGGGTTTTTCCACGCGTACCCTTTCGGTTGCACAAATTCGACTTTCACGTCCTTTCCCGTAAGCTTTTCGCTCAACGCGACGTTCCAGTAAATCCTGTCGCGCCTGAGCCCGATCATTTCGTGCGGATCGCGAACCGGTGCTTCCTCGAAAACGGGGTGAACGTTGTACCAGTTCCAAACGATTTCTTTACCGTCTTTGCCTTTCGTTTTAACGGCACGTTCGGGGATAGGCAACCACATTTCCTCGATCGGCAACGCAAAAACAAGCGCGCCGCGCTTTATCGCAATAGGATGCTTTTTGCAATCGTCGTTCACTCGGATAATTTCGACTTCCGCATCGAACCTGAGCAAGACCTCGTCTCCGGCGTTCAACCCGCGATCGATTTTCGCGAAACCGCGCGCGTTCGGGATTGTTTCGACGCGATTGCCGTTCACTTTCACCGAATACTTTTTGCTCCACGACGGAATACGCAGATGAAGCTCGATATTACTGCCCGATTTTACGACGAATTTCACTTCGTCGCGGAACGGATAATACGTTATTTCTTCGATTTCCGCGCCGTTATGGCGAACCGAACACGGACCGTAAACGTTTGCGTACAGACCACCGCTTTTGTCGCTTAAAAACATCGATCTGACGAAATTGCCGAGCACCGCGACGGAGTTTACCGGACAGCACGAAACGGGATAACACGGCGCGTACACCTGCATATCCCCCACCGCCGACGAGGATTCGACAGTCGCGTAAAGCTGGTTAGGCGAATTGAGATACGCAATCGCCCGCTCGTCCTTTTTACGCGCGCCCTGAGCTCCGTTGTAAAACATCTCCTCTATCCGATCGCCGTACTTCGCCTCGCCCGTGATATAACTCATATAAAAGTAAGTCGTATGGTAGAACGCATACGAACAATATTCGGTTTCCGCAACAGAGCTTACGGGACCGAGGTACTCGGTTACGGACACCGGCGAACCCGTTATATGCGTTGCCTTATCATAAACTTCGTCGAGAATTTTTGCCGTAGCTTTCAGATAGTCCGACTTTCCCGTAGCCGCGTACAGAAGCGCCGGAAGTCTGGACTGAGCGCCCAACCCCGCCGTATGATTCGAATTGTACTGCAACGGATAATCGAGGAACGATCTGTAAGAATATCTGAACACGTCGTGTTTGCACAGGTATTCCGTATATTCTTCGGCGAAACGCAACAACCGCTCGTCGCCCGTATACTCATAACAGAACAGCATCGGCTCGGTTATGTATTCGCCTGCGTAATTCGTCTTGTTCTCTCCATCCCATTTTTCGCAGAACCACAACATGCACCGGTGCACGGCTTCGATAACGTCCTTACGCCCCGTCGCTTCGTAAAACGAAATAAGTCCGCGCATCGCGCAAGCCGTTCCCCATGCATTGTAATCGTCGTAAATATCGTCGGTTTTGAGCGTGTAGTTGCCTAAATAGCCGTCATCTCTCTGTACGGCAAGCATCGCGTTCACCCACGCGGTCGCTTTTTCGATAAGCTCGGCGTCATTCAAGGAAAACGCGAGATCGATAACACCGGTCCAGTAATTGCCGGCAATCTCCGCACCCCAGCCGGCTTGATCGCCTTCGCCCCAACTACCGACGTGCTTTCTGTTCACAAACGGATCGGCAATCATCGCGGGCGCGATTTCGTCAAGATGTCCGCCCATTCCGTCCTTATTCAACATAAGCTGATCGCGTAAAAAACCTTCTGCCCGAACGCTGCCCGCCGGCAACGCGCTAAGTCTTGCAAATTTCATATACTTTCGATTTCCCTCCGCTGATTTCAGAATACGATTATGATACCAAAGCGGCGGGGAAAAGTCAATGCACAATAATAATATGTATGGACTATTCTTACATTATTTAAGGTTTGTAAGCGATATCCCGCTAATTTCAAAGTCGATTCGTTTGACCGAAAAAAGACCGCGGCGGGCGGTCTTTTTTCGTTTCGGTTTATCGTTTCGGGTTAGTTTTCGGGCGTAACCTTTTCGAATATCCTGAATTTCTTTGCGGGAATATTCAATTCGGTTTTGCCTTCGACGATCTCGCCGGTTATAGCGTCGCGGTATTTTCCGTCGAAATCGTAAGTAAATTCGCTGTCGAACCTCGGGAAAAACCCGACGAGCATATTATCCGCAAGAACGGCAACGTGCGTTTTCGCAAGCATTTTCACGCCCGCCTCAAGTATGAAATCGGTAAGAAGCGCGCTTCTCAGAGCGAAATCGACCGTAAGAATATGCGTCAGACCGTCGTGCTTTTTGCGCGCGGTAATGACGTGTCCGTCGTCGGTCGTCTGAATAATCTCGTCGTCTGCCGAAGGAACGATTTCAAGAAGCGGGTAGTCCTGCTTGCAGGTGTGAACGCAATGCCAGTAGATATGCTTGTACTGATCCTTATGAAGCGCGCGTTCGCCGCACTCTCTCGTCTTAAAGCCCGTGACTTTCGTCTGATTGCCGAAGTCGAAACCGTTTTCGCCTATCATCGCGGGCGCGTAATTCCAAAGTATCGTGGCGGCGGGGTTGAGCTTCGACTTGATTTCCCGCCACAGCTTTTCGGGCATAACGAACGCGTGGCAGAACACAACGAATTTATACTGAGAAACGTCCGTTTCGAGAAGGTCGCACACTCTCAGGTGATCCACGGGAACGCCGCAAAGTCTCAGTTCTCTCTCGAGCTTATACCTCGCGTTGCGCGCCACGCCCGAGCACTGCGCCATATGTCCGCAACTCGCCTCGTCCTCGACAAACACGACTTCGGCAATCGATTTGCGCGCGATAGGACGCCATTTCTTGAAGAATTTCGCCTGCTCGGTGAACATTTCCACAAGCGCTTCGTCCGAGAACCAGTCGTCATCGCCCGGCGCGCCGCCGATATCCATCCACCAGAACGTAAAATTCATCGTAAGCGCGCGGTAGATTTCGCGCCAGAACACGGTTATTGTGTCCTCAAGCGATTTCGGGGCGCGATCTCCGTCGGTCTTGAGCGCGTGATAGCTTCGCGAGTCGTTTTCCTCCACCCAGAGTTTTTTGTTGGATATGGACTGTCCCGGCGCCTGCGAAGCCCCCGGGTCGCCCGCAAGGCAATAGTGATAAGCCTTTGGTGAGGACATAAAGTCGATATACGGCGATTTAAGCAATTCGTCGATGCCGAGGTGTCCGGCGTAACCGACGGTTTCGTCCTGAAGGTAGCCGAAGAAACACCCGTTCGGCTTGCCCGAAATATCGTAGCAAACTTTCGCGAACGTTTCGAGCGCGTGCCTCGTTACTTTACAGTGGAACTCGAACGTATCGATCATTTTCTGATTGTCGCACAACAGAAGCTGACGCAGATTCATTCCCCTTTCCGACCAGTATTCCTGCGGATCGGGCTCGTAAATTTCGTCGAGTTGCAGATTTTCCTTGCCGTAAGCCTTGCGGATACCGTCTATACTGCCGTACTTCCCGAGCAGAAATTCTCTGAAATGCTTTGTGTTGGAAATACCGAAATCGCCGCGCCTTATATCGCCCTGATTCCGCCAGTCGCCCCACCACATGTTTTCGCCGCAGTTGCCGAAACCGCCGATAAAGTAGCCTAAAATCTGATTTGCGTACTTGCTTTGTTCGAGGTGCGTTACGAATTTCTTTAACGCTTCCACGCAGTCGTCCAGCCAGACTTTCGACGAGAACGACGGACCGGAAAACAACCCGGGACCTTCCTTGTTATACCCGTCGTTACCCGTCCGATCGTAATCGGGCGTGTCGATGCGCGCGAGGATTTCCTCTTTCGTCTTGGGTCCGCCGTAATACACGCACAGCTCCTCGGGGTGTTTTCTCGCCCACTCCTTTCCGAGAAAACCCCACGAAGCGTAAGGCCGAAGCTGAATTCTCGGCACGATAAACCTGTTCGGATAGCCTTCGAGCGTCGTTTCGAGCGCCTTATCCGTCTTTGTGTAATCGTAACTCCCGTCCTCCTCGACTCCGAGAAACATGTTGAACGTTCTTATATCCGAGCCGATCCGATCGAGAACTTCGTGGTTTTTGTAATAGAACGCGTCTTTTTCGTTGTCGTTCTTGCTGAACGCGTTGTAATAAAACGACCACGGCGTATTGCTCATTATTTCGAGCGCTTCGCTTTTCGTCAACTTTTTCATAACGTCACCCCTGTTTTGTGCCGCCGCGCGAATAATTCCGATCGCATGACGGCGAAGTTTTAAGTTGCACATATGATACCATATTTCGCCTCGCTTTGCAACTCGAAGTTTCGTTTTTTATTCTCATTCTTTTGACTAAACACTTGCTTTTTGTCACGTTTAGTGGTACAATTAACAAAACGCCAACGCGGACGACCGACCGAGCGGAGCGCACCCGAAAAACGGTGCTTACCCACGGAAAGCAGTCGCCGCGCCGTATTAAACTTTTCGCAGGGCAACGAAAGGAAACGCTTATGTTTTACGAAATTCAGGCGGATTCGGAAGATACTCTCAACGTTTTTTGTCACGACACTACGAGCATCGACCCGCATTTTCATTCGAGCATAGAGTTCGTGTACGTCCTCGACGGAAATATGGACTTTTTCTTTAACGGAACGCACACCGTGCTGGGTGCGGACGATATGTATGCCGTTCCGAGCTGGCAGCCCCACGGCAATTCCAGCGTGGGAAACAACCGCATCTGTTCGGTGGTTTTTTCGGTGAACTTTATGAAGTTTTTCCGTAAAGATCACCCGAACGAGTTTTTCCCGTCCGTTCTTTCCGACCGCGCGGAAAACAGAAAAATTCTCGGAACGATCCTCGACTATATGGCTTGCGAGCAAAAACACCGCGGCAACATTCCTTTTATGAAAAAAACCGCGTTCGTAAACACTCTGCTTTACGAGCTTGCCGAAATTTACCCGCCGATCCCCGTTACCGAAGATAAGGGCAGCAGTCTAATTATCGACATTCTCGCTTATATCGAGCAAAACTACACTCAGCCTATCACGACCGAAAGCCTCGCGAAGCATTTCCACTACTCCACTTCTTATATTTCGTCGATTTTCAATAAGTTCGTAAGATGCAACGTTCCCTCTTACGTCAATAAACTCAGAATAAAGAAAATGCAGAAAACCGACCGCGACAAGAACGATAGGAAGATCATCGACCTCGCGCTTAACAGCGGTTTCAACAGCCCCGCGGCATATTACCGCACCCTCGATAAGATAAAAAAAGATAACGACGGCGCACCCCGCCGCACTACATAACGACAAAGGGGAAAAGTCGGCTATTATTGTCCGCTATCGCGGAATATTCTATCGAAAAACATACCGTTCCGCTTGGCTTTTCGGACGGACGAGGGCGTCCGCCCCTACCACGTTCTATCAATCGATATATTTGCCTCTTCTTAATGTCATTTCGACCGAAGCGTCAGCGAAGCGGAGAAATCCCCTGCGGTTGTCACCCGATAACGACACTGCTACAACTTTTCCGACCGTATTTGTCGGCGAAGCCGACGGTAGGGCGGTTCGCCCTCGGACCGCCGCATAACGTAACGCCGCGGGTGAAAATAAAAGTACCATTCACTTACTATCGTGTTCGCTCCCGCTTTGGTCTCGACTAACGCCCCCCGGATGACGAAGCGATGGAGCGTTCCGTTTGCTTGAGGGGTGGACGAGGGCGTCCGCCCCTACCTGTTCTACCGAAAGTAAGTACCGGCATCGCCGACTTGCTCACAGAGGCTCCCTGTTCGCTTACGCGAGGCGCGGAGTCTGTGCGGGCGAGTGGTTTGGGTTGGTCGTGTACGATTGTTCTCGTTTCTCCTGCGGGGGATTTCTCGACTAACGCTCGAAATGACATAGTGTCCGCTTGGTTCCCGGGTGTATAAGGAACGACCCTACCACGTTTGACCGAAACGTCCCCCCTACACTTATAAAGCCTTTCCCCTTGGGGGGGGCGCGACGCGGCGGTGCGAAGCACCGTAAAAACAGTCCACAGGTGACTGTTTTTAGCCAAAGCGGCGAAGTAGCTATGCTACGAGCTGGGAGGTGGATTGCCGAAGCGTTAGCGCAGGCAAGACGGATGAGGGGTCGGGATATGACGAACGAAACGTAAAAGACAACCCCTCATCACCGCCTACGGCGGAGCTTCCCCCAAGGGGGAAGCCTTTTGTTGTCGCTTTTTCATGTCATTTCGACCGAAGCGTCAGCGAAGCGGAGAAATCCCCTGCGGTCGTCACCCGATAACGACACTGCTACAACTTTTCCGACCTTATATGTCGGCGAAGCCGACGGTAGGGCGGTTCGCCCTCGGACCGCCGCATAACGTAACACCGCGGGTGAAAATAAAAGTACCGTTCACTTATGTTCGTATTCGCTCCCGCTTTGGTCTCGACTAACGCCCCCGGATGACGAAGCGATGGAGCGTTCCGCTTGGCTTTTCGGACGGACGAGGGAGTCCGCCCCACCGAATAAGGTTTATTTCCCATCATTCGTCACTCGGATCGCTACGCTCACACTCGTGCCACCTTCCCCCGAGGGTAAAGGCTTAATTTTATCCGCCCCATTCTGCGAGCAGATTTTTTCGTCAGACGAAAAAACGCCCCGCGTTCGGTGCGACGGCGTACTACAAGTATGTCGAGCTACTCCACCCCACGGGCGAGGCGATTTTCGATACTCCGCAAGGCGGTCGGCGTTTGGCGAGGCGATTTTTGATGAATAACGAAGAAAACAAAAAATCCCGAACAAGACAGTACTTGCTGTACGGTGACGTTCGGGATTTTGTAGTTTTATGAAGTTAGTCGCAAAAAGCGTTCACCCTTTTCTGCGAGCAGATTTTTTCGCCAAATATTATACCATCATCTCACGAGCGAGGCGATTTTCGATACTCCGCAAGGCAAACAAAGCGAAAACCGCTCGGCAGTACTTTTTGTACGGCGAGCGGTTTGAGACTGAAGTTTAACACAGCGGAGTGCGAAAAGCGACCGCCCATTCTGCGAGCAGATTTTTTCGGCAGACGAAAAAACGCCCCGCGTGCGGTGCGACGGCGTACTACAGGTACGTCGAGCGACGAGCGCGGGAGCGTTTTTGAAGTATCACGGAAAAAGATGCCGCAGAATTAGTTTTTGGGCGAATAATTAGGCGCCTCTTTCGTAATCGAAATATCGTGCGGATGAGACTCGACCAAAGAAGCTCCGGTGATCTTGACGAAGCGGGCGTTTTTGCGGAGCTCGTCGATAGTCGGCTGTCCGCAGTATCCCATACCGGCGCGGAGACCGCCCATAAGCTGGAACACGATTTCGGAAAGCGACCCGCGGTAGGGAACTCTTCCCTCGACGCCCTCGGGAACGAGCTTTTTCGCGTCGGCTTGGAAATAACGGTCCTTGCTGCCGAGCGCCATAGCGCCGAGGCTGCCCATTCCGCGATAGGACTTGTAACTTCTGCCCTGATAGATTTCGAGTTCGCCGGGGGACTCTTCCGTTCCCGCGAACAGCGAGCCGAGCATACAGGCGTGCGCGCCCGCAGCGATAGCTTTGGTTATATCGCCGCTATACTTGATACCGCCGTCGGCGATAATGGTTTTGCCGTACTTGTCCGCGACTTCGCCGCAATCCATAACGGCGGTAATCTGCGGAACGCCGATACCCGCAACTATACGCGTAGTGCAGATAGATCCCGGACCGATACCGACCTTTACTACGTCCGCGCCGCGCTTATAAAGCGCTTCGGCGGCTTCGGCGGTGGCGACGTTTCCTGCGACAAGCGTTACGTTCGGGCATAGCTCGCGAATCTTTTCGACGGCGTTGAGCACGCCGATATTGTGTCCGTGAGCGGTGTCGATAACGATGCAGTCAACGCGGGCGTCTACAAGCGCACGGGCACGATCGAGGTAGTCTTTACCGTTGCTGATAGCCGCGCCGACCAGAAGTCTGCCGTTTTTATCCTTGGCGGAGTTGGGGTACTGAACCGCTTTTTCGATGTCTTTTATGGTGATAAGCCCTTTAAGGTTGAAATCGGCGTCAACGATCGGAAGCTTTTCGATGCGGTGCTTGCCGAGAATTTTCTGAGCTTCGGTGAGGGTCGTACCGACGGGCGCGGTAACGAGACGGTCCTTGCCCGTCATAATATTGCGGATCGGCTGCTCGAAATCGGTTTCAAAGCGCAGATCGCGGTTGGTAAGGATACCTACGAGCTTGCCGTTTTCGTCGGCGACGGGAACGCCGCTGATACGGTACTTGTTCATAAGCGCGAGCGCGTCCTTGACGGGGCGATCGGGTCCGAGGAAGAACGGGTCGGTGATTACGCCGTGCTCGCTGCGTTTAACGCGGTCGATATTTTCGGCCTGCGCGTCGATGCTCATATTCTTGTGAATGATACCCATACCGCCTTCGCGCGCCATTGCGATGGCAAGGCGGGATTCGGTAACGGTATCCATTGCCGCCGAAAGCAGAGGAATGTTCAGCTTGATGTCCTTGCTCAGCCGCGTCGAAAGATCGACGTCCTTGGGCACGGTGTGAGATTCGCCCGGAATAAGCAGCACGTCGTCAAAAGTAAGTCCTTCTTTTACAATCTTATTCATATCCGTCTCCTAAAAAAGTTTATCGTAAATCAGTTGCGAGAATTATTTGACGTATTCGGTCAAAAGTCGGTTGAAATATTCCTTCGGGGTCAGGTTTTCAAACCCGAAACGGACTTTCGCGTTTTCCTTCTGATCGTCCGTCAACGAAAATCTTGTTTCGATCGCCTCGTAAAACCTTGCGTACACGAGCGCCGAGTAAACGTCGCCGAGCGTTGCTTTTACGCCATCGGCGGGCACGGAAACAATTTGTTTCGCGTATTCGATAAGTTCGTCCGCACTGCCGTAATTTTCGGTAAAAATGGCGTCGCTAAGCGTCGATTTCGCGGCTTCGGTAAGCTGAACGAGCACGAGCGAGCGCGTTTCGCCTTTGATCGCGAGCTCGCCTTTTACGAAAGTATTTCCGTCGAAAAGGTAGGTGTTACCCTCTTGTGCGCGCACTTTCGCCAAAACGCCCGCGAGGTAATCGCGGTACGAATACACCGACGGGCGATAGATTTTTTCGTCCTCGCCGTCGAGCGCGGCTAAGTTTTTGCGGTCGATTTCCTTGAAAACCTCTTCGCTCTCGGACAGAAAGTCGGGAACGCAGTCCGTAACGGCATAGCTTGCGCCCGTTTTTTCGTAAATCGAAACGGCGTAGCCGACTGCCGCTTGTCTCGAAGCTACGGTTTTGTCGATTTTCGCGGCGCGGGCGGCGCAATCGTAAGCCCTCGGCAGATTGTCGAGGTCGGCGTAAAAGCGCGCCGAAACTGACGGGAACGCGATCGGGAAAAGCGCGGCGAGCAAAGAAAGACCTGCGATCAGCCAAAACAAAGTGGCTGCCGCGGTTTCCGCTATTACTCTGCCGAAGCTTTTTTCGTCCTGCTCCATAGATCCTCGCTATTTTTACTATTGTACCATATTTTTTTGAAAAATTAAAACGTTTTCGGGCGGTTTTAAAATTTTTTTGTCCGAGCGTGGTAAAAAACGTACTGTTGAGCGTATCCGGCGTCGTCGCCGTAACGGTTGACGTAGTATTCGCGGACTTTTTTCGGGGTATCGAGCTCGGGTGTGGAGCTTGCCTTGAATATCCACGTATCGACGGGGTACGAGCGAGTGAGTCTCAGGCCGAAAAGCGTGATGCAGTCCGCGACTTTCGGGCCTATTCCCTTTAATTTCAGAAGAGCGTCGTGCGCGTCGTCCGCGTTCATTTTGCGAATGTCGTCCGCTACCCCGCCGAACGTGCGGCAGGTTTCGTAAATATATTCGGCGCGGTATCCGAGCCCGATTTCTTTAAGCTCCGCTACTGTCGCTTTTTGCAGCTCCGAAGCGGTCGGGAACGCGAAATAACCGTCCTTTTTCTCGCCGTAGCGCTCGCAAAGCCGCTCGATTATACCCTGAATACGCTTTATGTTGTTGTTCGCCGAAACGATAAAACTTATGACCGTCTCGTAAAAATCCTGACGAAGTATGCGCAGTTTTTTGCCGAAATTCACCGCTTCGGTAAGCTCGGGAAACGCCGCAAGGCGGGTCGTAATGCCCTTGTAATCGGTGCCGAGATCGAAAAAATTGCGGAAGTATCCGGGGTCGTCGCATTCGACTTTTACCGTATCGCCGTTTTCGGAAACAAGCGCCCTATTCCCGAGCGAAAAGACTTCGTAGCGGTTTTCGCCGAGCTTTTTAAAACGGAAAAACTGCCCGCACTCGAGCGTGTCGCGCACCGAAAAATATTCGTTTGAAACGGTGAATTCAGCCATTTTTCTTTTGTTTTTGCCTCAAACGATTACAAAAAAGCGCCGACGTTGCCGACGGCGCACTTTACGTTTACTCTGCTGCGTAAACGCTTACCTGTTTCTTATTTGCTTTGGTCTCGAACTTGACCTTGCCGTCGATGAGCGCGAAGAGCGTGTCGTCGCTGCCCTTGCCGACGTTCTTGCCGGGGTGAACGTTCGTGCCTCTCTGGCGAACGAGAATGTTACCCGCAAGGACGAACTGTCCGTCACCGCGCTTTACGCCGAGGCGTTGAGCCGCAGAATCTCTGCCGTTTTTGGTGGAACCGCCGCCTTTCTTATGAGCAAATAACTGAATATTGATAAACATATTATTTAACCTCCAAATCGATAAAATCCGGATAGCTTTGACTTACGTCCGCTATCCCGCGTAACGCCGTCTCTAAAATAAGATCCGCGTCGCGCCGCTTTCCCTCGCTTAAAGCGGGAAGCGTCAGCTTGAAATATCCGTCCTCGTCATTCCGCACGATGCGCGCGTCTATCCCCGCGACTTCGATAATTCCCATCGCCGCAGTCTGAACGATCGCGCTGAGCGCCGCGCAAACGATGTCCTCGCCGCTCTCCGCGTAGCCGGTATGCCCGCTCGCTTCGACCGAAACGATTTTTCCGTGCGCCTTTGTGACGACAACGCTCGTCATCAGCCTATCGAAACTATCTTGAGCTTCGTGAACGGCTGACGGTGACCGAGCTTTTTACGGACGTTCTTCTTCGCCTTATACTTGAAAACGACGATTTTCTTGTCCTTGCCCTGAGCGAGAACTTCCGCGGTCGCTTTGACTTTGACGTCGCCGCCTGCTACCACTTTGTCCCCGTCCACCGTAAGTAATACGGGAAGTTCGACCTTAGCGCCGATCTCGAGAGCGAGCTTTTCGACCTCAATCACGTCGCCTTCGGCAACCTTGTACTGTTTGCCTCCCGATACGATTACTGCGTACATTATTAAGCACCTCCTCACTGATGTCTCCGTCAGGCGAGGTATCGGAAAACCGAATTTTACAAACCTCCGCTGTACGGCTCGACGAATATTATAACACTTTTTGCCGTCGCTTGTCAACGGTTTTTCGCACGTTTTAGCGAAAATTTCGGCGTTTTTACAGATATTTAAGCGCGAAGTACAGCGCAAAGTCCTGATCGTTACACAGCGGATCGAAGCGTTCGCCGCGAACGCCGTTCACCGTATGCGGGAAAAGTCGGGCGCAGCTTGCCGATCCGTCGGGCATAAACAGGCAAAGGCAGTTCCTCAGTCCGCAGATTCCGCGTCCGAGCCGTGCCTCGTCGCCCGTAACGCGACCGTACTTTATATAGTCGATCGAGCTGAGCGCCGACCAGTAATGCGGCAAAGTATCGCCGAATTCGTGGATTTTCCCGAACCAGAAATCGTCCCAGTACCGTATCGCGATATTGTTGAGCATATAGTGCGGAGCAATCCCGTCGAAGCGTTCGAGCGCGGCGATATGCGGTTTAATTTCTTCAAGATAGCGTTCGTCGCCCGTAAGCAGATACGCGTCGAAGATAAACGACACGGCGGGAGTGACGATAGTCTGTTCGTAATTGACTTCGTGCTTCGGATAATTCGTTCCTCGCTTTACGATGTTTTCGACGTGAGCGAGGAATTTTTCTTTAAGCGTTTCCGCTTCGCTCTTCATTCCGTTTTCTGCGAAAGCCTCGATAAGGTCGCGCACGAAAATTCCGTTCGGGTAGAAGTTGCTTCCGCCATTTTCGTAATAGCGAAGCATGATCTTGTACGCGTCCCCGAGCAGTCGTTTATCGCCGAACACCTTGTAACATTCGGTAAAAAGCAGCGAAACCCAAGGATAATTGTAAAGTCTGAGCCACGGACTGTAACGCTTTGCGCAGTTATAAACGTCGCCGTTTTCGTCTACAACCTCGCGGCGGACGAATTTGAGCGAGCGCGCGAGCGCGTCGCGATAAGCTTCGTTATCGTGAGACTGAAGATAATACGCTATAAGAATATTCATTCCGAGCCGTTCGCGCTGACCGTTGAGGTCCGACCACCGCTCATCATAGTAAAAATGCTCTTCCTCGCTGTCGTATGGCAAGAACGCGCCGTCGAGCGTACTGCCGTCGCTGTGGTACTGCTGTTTTTCCACGATATAGTCAATTCTTTTCTTTGCGAGTTTTTCGAGCGGTTCGGCAACGAAAATCTTGGCGTACGTCGCGTTTTCTCCGTAACGTATACGAATTTTTCGTTCGCCGAGCGTTTTCGCCGCAAACGAAATCCGCGTAAAGCCGTCGTGTTTTTCAGCTTCGATCCCCTCTTCTCCGTCCGCGGAAACGGGCAGATCTGTAAGCACGTCCAAGGTAACTTTTTCGCCCTCGAAGTATGTGAAATTGTCGGAACGGACGAACGCGCAATGCGGGAACGAGGCGAGTTTGCCGACGAAATCTTCCTTGCCGGCGCACACGAAAATCGTATACGAAATACGGTAACTTTCGCTCGGCGCGAGGTGGGTAAGCGCGGGCGAAACGGTGAAATAACCGCGATCGTTGGATTTTACGCCTTCCTGCGAATACGATTTCAGCCCGCCTTCGGTTACGATGAGACCGAGGTTGAGATCGCTTTCGCCCATTCTGAGCGCGAGAACGTAAGACGAATCGTCGCCGCAGAAAAGGTGCGTGTTGCAACGGCTCGTCATACAGGTATTCGCGTCGAAATAATCGTCGAAGAAGTTGAAGTTCAGGACGAGATCGCCTTCGGAAAAGAAAATATCGTACGGCGTAAGGTTGGTAAAGACGGTAGAAACGGTAAAATTACCGTCGCGGTCGAACGCGTATTCGGTTTTCGCCGTAAATTCGCCTTTCGCCGTCTGCCAGCCGTCGTTGTTCAAGACGAATTCCGCAATCGCTTTGTTTTCGTTTTCGGCAAACGAAACGAGCTTGAAATCGCTGCCGACGAAGTAGCGCGCGTTGCGTTTATCCGAAGGCGTGCCGAAACCGCGCCCCGGCTTCACCCATTCCATTTTCGCGTTGTCCGCGTTTATTACGATCGAAGAAACGCCGCCGTCCGTGAATTTTATATCGAAAATATCGTTTTTCATATCCGCTCCTCCTGTCCGACGCTAATAATTATAGCGTTTAACCGCGCTTCCGTCAAGCTGTCGGAATGCGAAAAACGACGTTGTCACGTTTTGTACGGAAACAGCGTCGTTTTTTCTTAATTTGCCGTTATTTCCTTGTAAAATGATAGACGTTCGACCGAAAATCGCCGAAAGCGCGCGGAACGGAAATTCCCGCGTTCATGAGCGTACTTCCGAAGCGGGTTTCGCCCGTCTCCTCGATAAGGTATTCCGCGTTCGGGTCGAGACCGTCGAGCTTTACTATATCCTCGTAAGGACCGGCAACATTAGCATGGCTGAATTCGACTATCGCGACCGCGCGGGACTTATCCTTGGCGACCACGATCTGCGCGAACGAATTGCCTTCGAACGGGCTTAAAAGCCTGTAAAGATCGCCCGTCTGAATAAGACTTTCGTCGCGGCGGTAAGCGGCGTTTCTCTCTTTTACCTGCCGCATTTCCTCGTCGGTGAGCTTACGCGGATCGAGTTCGTAGCCGGTCGCGCCGAAGTAAGCGACGTCGCAACGGGTTTTGAACGGGGTCGTTCTGCCGA
Source organism: uncultured Clostridia bacterium (assembly GCA_934270565.1). GTDB lineage: Bacteria > Bacillota > Clostridia > Christensenellales > Pumilibacteraceae > UBA10677. The sequence goes on from CAKQPR010000001.1 coordinate 175,676, forward strand.
CCTGATGGTTCGGGCAAACCGCGACGTGGCAGTCCATCGTGGATAGCGGATAACAAAGCGACGTGCCGTACTGAATTTTCGTGCGATCGTCGGCGTCTGTGTTGTCGCTCGTCCATATCTGCGGCTCGTAAGCGAGCGCGCCCGCGTCGAACCTTCCGCCGCCACCCGCGCAACCCTCGATGATCACGTCGGGAATTTCACGCTCGAAACAGCGCAGAAGGTCGTAGAATCCGAGGCAGAAGCGGTGCGTGAATTCTTTCTGACGATCGGCGGGAAGCTTTGACGAATAGCACTCCGTCACCGAACGGTTGAAGTCCCATTTGATATAGTCGATGCCGACTTCTTTTACCGTATCGACGATTACTTTTTTGAGGTAATCGCGCACGTCCTTGCGCGTCATATCTAGAACGTACTGGCTTCTGCCCTCGCACGCGACGTGATCGGGAACGGCGATTATCCAGTCGGGGTGGGCCTTGAAAAGCTCGCTTTCGCGGCTGATCATTTCGGGCTCGAACCAAAGTCCGAATTTCATACCGTTACGGCGGCAGCAGTCGGCAACGGGTTTAAGACCGCGCGGGAGCTTGTTTTTATCGACGAACCAGTCGCCGAGCGAAGTCGTATCGTTGTCGCGGCGTCCGAACCAGCCGTCGTCGAGCACAAACGTGTCTATTCCCGTACATTTTACGGTCTCGATCATCGAGCAAAGCTTTTTCTCGTCGAAGTCGAAATAGGTCGCTTCCCAGTTGTTTATCACTATCGGGCGGGGTTTCGAGACGAACCGCGCGGGGATAAGGTGCGCGCGATAGAGGTCGTGGAACGCGCGGCTCATACCGCCCAAGCCCTCGGAGCTGAACACGATCGCCGCTTCGGGAGTGACGAAAGTTTCGCCCGCGCCGAGCTTCCACGAAAAATCATACGAGCAGATACCGCCGTTTATGCGAACGTTCGCGTTGTCGTCGAGCTCGCAGTTGAGCTCGAACGAGCCGCTGTAAACGAGGTTTACGCCGATTACGTTGCCGACTTTTTCGGTCGCGAAGCCGTCGCAAACCGCGATAAACGGATTCTGATGGTGCGACGAAGCGCCGCGCATGGAATTCACGTTATACACGCCGTGAAGCAGTTTTTGTCGGGTGATCTGACGTTCGCGGCAATGCGCTCCGGTAAGCGAAATCATATCGTAGCCGAAGTTCTTGACGTCGAGGTTGAAACTGTAAGCGCGATCGAGGAAAACGGTTTTACCCGAGCGGTTTTCGATAGTAACCGAACGCACGATCGCGTCGACGTCGTCGTAAACCGTGTAGTAAAGGTGCGCGCAGATCTTCTCGGCTACGTCCTCGAGCGTGATTTTAAGCGTTTCGCCGTCGCGGCAACGTGGCATACCGCCGTCCGGCTTAGCCGCGCCGATTTCGTATTCCCTGAACCGAAAATCGGTAACTCTGCTGCCGTTTTCGTAGCATACGGCTACGGACGGAACGCGGTACTCGCCCTGTCCGTAAGAGGAAATTTCGAGCGGAATCTGGCAAAAATCGTCGCCGCGGTTTCCGGCTTCGGGCATACAGACCTGCCCGCCCTTTCCCACTCGGCGCATAAGATACCAAAGATCGTCGTCGCCTATCGACTTACCGAAATAATGCGTTTCGAGCACGCCGAAATCGTCGATTTTCATCACATAGCTCGCGTGCGGCGTGCGCAGGTGAAAAACGCGTTTTTCCTTATTATAAGTTATCATTATTCATACTCCTAATTTGCGCGGGCAACGCCGCATTATTTTATTTCGAACAAAAGCGCGGTTTCGGGCGGAACGACGGAATATTCGTCGCCGCTTATAAGGTCGCGGCTTCGCCCGACGGCGAACGGCTCTTTCGAAGCGTTCGCTACAAGCCTGAGCTTGTCTCCGCGAACGATTTCGACCACACCGCTTACGGGCGAGCAAATGTTTATCGAACCGCCGTTGAGCTCCTCTCTCTTCCGGATTTCGCCGAGCTTCTGAAAGTACGCGATAAGGTCGTTATCTTCGTTTCCCCACGGATAGCATTTGCGGTTGAACGGGTCCTCGTAGCCTTGCATACCCGCTTCTTCGCCGTAATAAACGCACGGAACGCCGCTCAGGCAATATGTGACGGCGGCGGCGAGCCGAAGCAGTCTTACCGCGCGGTCGTAATCCGTCATGCGGTAATCTTTGCGTTCTTCCTTGGTTGCGGGCACGGGATCGGAGGAAAGCGCGGTGAGCGCGCGCACCGTATCGTGCGTGGACAGCATATTCATAAGGTTATCGAGCACGGCGGGCGGGTAATTGTTGACTATAGACCGCACGACCGAAACGAGCGAAGCGGCGTTTGCGTTTTTCGCGAAGTCGATGACGGCGTTTTTGAACGGATAGTTCGTCACGCTGTCGAGCTGTCCGCCGAGAAGGTAACGGCGGCGGCAGGAATACGCGACCTTGTTGCTCGCGTCCTCCCACACTTCGCCGAGCACGACCGCTTCGGGATCGACTTTTTTCGCGGCGCGGTTCAGCCTGTCAAGAAAAGCGTCGGGAAGTTCGTCCGCAACGTCGAGTCTCCACCCCGCTATCCCGCGTCGAAGCCACGTCCGGATTACGCCTTCCTCGCCGTTGATGAATTCGTCGAAAACGGGATTCGTCTCGACGGTGCACGGCAGAAGTTTCACGCCCCACCAGCAGTCGTAATCGTCGGGGAACGAGCGGAAAGAATACCAGTCGCGATACGGACTGTTTTCGCTCTGATAAGCGCCCACGGAATCGTAATGACCGTAACGGTTGAAGTAAATACTGTCCGCGCCGGTGTGCGAGAACACGCCGTCGAGAATGATTTTTATCCCGTACTTTTTCGCTTTTCTTATAAGGTAATCGAGCGCTTTGTCGCCGCCGAAATCCTCGTCCACTTTGCGGTAGTTGCCGGTGTCGTATTTATGGTTCGACGCGGCTTCGAAAATCGGATTGAGGTAAACAACTTTGACGTTGAGGCTTTTAAGATAATCGAGCTTGTCCGCAACGCCGTAAAGATTGCCGCCGAACATATCGTTGTTCGGAACTATGCCGTTTTCGTCCGCCTTGTAGTAGGGCTCGCCGTCCCGATCGTCGCGGTAAACGGAATCGGATTTCGTCCGAAACCGTTTTTTGCCCGTGGCGAAACGATCCACCATGATCTGGTAGATTATACCGCCCTCGGCAAAGCGCGGAACGTGCGTTTCGTCGTAAGCCGTGAGCTGCCAACTTTCGCCGCTACGACAGGCAAATCCGTTTTCGTCCGCATAAAAAGCGATCGGAACGCCGCCCTCGGACACTTCGAACCGATAAAAGTACAGCCCGCGCGAATCGACGTGCATATGATAGGCAAAGCCGTCGTCCGTCCGATACATCGGATAACGAACGGCGCGCTCGCCCTCGCCTTCTTTTTTAACGACCAACCAAGCGGAATCGCCGCCGCTCGTGACGATTTTTATCGTGAATTCCTCGCCGACGGCAACGCCGCCCACGGGGTTTTTGTAAAACCGATCGCAAGGATCGTATTCCGCGCGAAGCATCAGATTTCTCCGACCTCGGTGACGGGTTTAAGATGCCAGATATTGTCGGCGTACTCGCGGATACTGCGATCCGCTGCGAAAATTCCCGACTCGGCGATATTGTTGAGCGCCATTCTGTTCCATCGCGTTCTGTCGCGGTAAGCTTCGTCCATTTCGCCCGCCGCGCGAAGGTAATCGTCGAAGTCGCGGAGCACCATATACGGATCGGCGACGTAATTCGTTCCGATCGTAAGATAATCGGCTATATCGCCGAACGACTGACCGTTGAAACCGACGCGGAGCGCGTCCACAACCCGACGAACGCGCGGATTGTTGGAGTAGATCGCCGAAGCGTTGTACCCTTCGCGCCAGAGTTTTTCGACCTCTTCGGTTAAAAGCCCGAACGTGAAAATATTGTCCTTTCCGACGCGCTCGGCGATTTCGACGTTTGCGCCGTCTACCGTTCCGAGCGTGATCGCGCCGTTGAGCATGAATTTCATGTTACTCGTGCCCGAAGCCTCTTTGCCGGCAAGCGAAATCTGCTCGCTGACTTCCGCCGCGGGAATAAGCCGCTCGGCTTTGGTGACGTTGTAGTTTTCGAGGAACATAACGTCCACTTTATCCTTGACCGAGCTGCGGTTGATCTCGTCGCTGAGGCAGTTTATCAGCGAAATTATACGCTTTGCGTGGTAGTAGCCGCCCGCCGCTTTCGCGCCGAAAATGAACGTTTCGGGCGTGACTTCGGCGTTCGGATTTTCCTTTACGGTAAGGTACTTGTCGATGATTTTGAGGACGTTGAGAAGCTGGCGTTTATATTCGTGAAGCCGCTTTATCTGCACGTCGAAGCGCGAATCGGGGTTGAGAACGAAGCCCGTCTGTTTTTTGATATAGTCGGCGAAGGAAGCTTTGTTGTCGCGCTTGATTTTGTCGAGCTCGGCAAGAACTTTTTCGTCGCTTTCGAACTTCTTTAAGTTTATAAGCTTGCCCGCGTCGCGGATGAAGCCGTCGCCGATAAGCTGTTTAATAAGTTCGGCAAGCTCGGGGTTGGACTGATTGAGCCATCTGCGGTGAGCGATACCGTTGGTAACGTTGGTGAACCGCTCGGGCAGGATCGTATAGAAATCGTGGAAAACGCTGTCCTTGATTATCTCGCTGTGGAGCGCCGAAACGCCGTTTATGCTGTGCGAGCCGATTACCGCAAGGTTTGCCATTCTCGCCTGATTGTTGCCGAAAACGCACATTCTTGCGATTTTTTCGGGCGAACATTCCCTGTGCTCGCCGCAGAAACGCGCGTCGATTTCCTTCATAATCTGCCAGATACGCGGCAGACGCATACGGATAAGCTCTTCGCTCCATTTTTCGAGCGCTTCGCTCATAACGGTATGGTTTGTGTAAGCGACGGTATTTACAGTGATATTCCACGCCTCTTCCCACCCGAAACCGTGTTCGTCCATAAGCAGGCGCATAAGCTCTGGAACGGCAAGCGCGGGGTGCGTGTCGTTGATATGGATCGCGACTTTTTCGTGGAGGTTGCTAAGATCCGGATACACCTTGAGGTGGTCCTTGATGATCGACTGAAGCGAAGCGGACACGAGGAAATACTGTTGCGAAAGGCGAAGCTGTTTGCCCGCGAAGTGATCGTCCCCGGGGTACAGAACCTTACTTATAACCTCGGCTTCGTTGTCGCCGCGCATTGCGCTGTAATAGTCGCCCTGCGTGAACTTTTTCATATCGAAAGTGGACGCCGCAGAAGCGCGCCAGAGACGAAGCACGCTCACGCCCTCGCCGCCGTAACCGCTTACCATAAGGTCGTAAGGCGTAGCCTCCACTTCGCTCGCGCCGACGTGGTTTACGGTGAGTTTGCCGGTTTCCCAGCTCTCCTCGAGCCAGCCGCCGAGCTTGACTTTGAAGTTTTTGTCCGAGCGCTGCATCATCCACACGTCGCCTGTATCGAGCCACTCGTCGGGAAGTTCGACCTGCTGATCGTCAACGATCTTCTGCTTGAAAAGACCGTATTCGTAGCGGATCGAAAAGCCCATCGCGGGATAGTCGCCGGTCGCGAGCGCGTCCAGAAAGCACGCCGCGAGCCGCCCCAAGCCGCCGTTTCCGAGTCCTGCGTCCGCTTCGAGCTCGAAAAGATCGTCGAGGTCGAAACCGAACGACTTTACCGCCGAACGGATCTGCTTGCCGAGACCGAGGTTGAAAACGTTGTTTTTGAGCGATCTGCCGAGCAGGAATTCCATGCAAAGATAGTAAACGCGCTTTGCTTTTTCCTTTCTGACTTCGGCGTTGAAGCGTTGTTTTTTCAGAAGCAACATATCGCGAAGCACGAGCGCGACAGCCTTATACATCTGCATAGGGGTAGCGCCCGAGGGCGAAGTTGCGAAATATTTGTCGAGTTTTTCGGTAATCAGGTTCTTGACTTTTGCCGTTGTGTATTCCATTTGGGTCCTCCGTGAAAGCTACAATGCGAGTTGAATTAAATGAGTTCTTTGTAAAAATCGGCGTATTTCCGAGCGCTGTTGTTCCAGCTGTAATCGCATTCCATCGCGCGGTGACGGAGCGAAATCCACTTGTCGCGGTAGTCGCGGCAAAGCCCTACGGCGCGATCGACGGCGTGAATAAGCGAATCGCGGTCGTAATTGTCGAACGTAAAGCCATTGCCCGCGTCGCCGTTTCCGCAATCGAACACCGAATCGCGAAGTCCGCCGCAAGCGCGCACGACCGGAATCGTACCGTAACGAAGCGCCATCATCTGGCTGAGCCCGCACGGCTCGCTCTTCGAGGGCATAAGGAAGATATCGGCGGCGGCGTAAATTTTCTGCGCCATATCCTTATTGAACGCGATCACGCTGCGAACGCGGTCGCCATAAACGCTTTGCATATGGCGGAAGAAATTCTCGTGTTCCGCGTCGCCGGTGCCGAGCACGACGAACTGAACGTTATCGCGGAGAATATCGCCGAACGCCGAACGGACTATATCGAAGCCCTTGTGCGAAACGAGGCGGGAAATCATCGCGATCATGGGAACGTTTTCGTCCTCGGGAAGCGAAAGCATACGCTGAAGCCCGAGTTTGTTTTCCTTTTTATACTCGTCAACCGTTTTGTCGTCGTAGTTTTTGAAAAGCGCGGGGTTGGTCGCGGGATTGTAAACGTCCGTATCGATGCCGTTGAGAATTCCGCGGAGCTTATACGCGTTTTTGAGCAGAACGTTTTCGAGTCCGTGCGCGTATTCGGGGCGTTTGATTTCGTCGGCGTAAGTGGGCGAAACGGTGGTTACCGCGTCCGAATAATCGATCGCGCCTTTCATGAGGTTGATACAGCCGTGATATTCGACGGACATATATTCGCGGTACGAAATTCCGAACAGATCTTCGAGCACCGAGCCCGAGAACTGCCCCTGATATTCTATGTTGTGAATGGTGAAAACGGTACGGATTCCGCCCAGATTTTCGCGGTACTGATAGTAAAGCTTGTAGTAAATCGGTACGAGCGCCGTGTGCCAGTCGTGACAATGCAGAACGTCGGGTTTAGCGTCGAGATACGGCAGAAGCTCGAGGATCGCGCGCGACAGGAACGCGAAACGCTCGCCGTCGTCGCCGTAGCCGTAAAGCCCGCCGCGCTTGAAGTAGTATTCGTTATCGACAAAATAGAAAGTCACGCCGTCGCGGACAAGCTTGAACAGTCCGCAATACTGGTTGCGCCACGCAAGCGGAACGGTGATATGCGTTATGAACTCCATTTTCTCGCGGTATTCGGCGGGAACGCTCTCGTAAAGCGGCAGAATTACGCTCGCTTCCGCTTCCCCCTCCGCGTTGAGCGCCTTGGGAAGCGATCCTATGACTTCGCCGAGCCCGCCCGTGCCCGCAAACGGCCAAGCCTCCGCGGCGCACATAAGAACGCGCGGCTTTTTCGGAGCGGACTTTGCGACTTCTTCCGCTTTGACTTCGGTAGCGTTGTCCGTCGGGAACGGTTTTAACGGCGCGGCGGGAGTTTTTGCTTTCGCGCGGGGCGCGGGAGCTTTCGCCTTTTCCTTTACCGCCGGCGCGGTTGCTTTTTCCTTGATCGTCGGCTTTTCCGCTTTCGCTCGGGTGGTCGGCGTTTTCGCCTTCTCTTTTACCGCCAAAGCCGTCGCCTGTTCCTTTACTGCGGGAACGGTCGCTTTCGCCGCCGTCTTTCTCGGTTTTTTAACGGTCGGTTTCGGTTCGGCGCTTGCGGGCGCTTTTACGGTTTTCACCGCTCCCGCCGACTTTTTAGCCGTGGTTTTGGTTGCGGCGGGCTCTTTCGTCGCCGCTTTTTTCGGAGCAGTTTTCGCTACCGTCTTTTTCGCGGGCGCTTTTTCCGTTGTTACGGTCGTTTTTTCTTTTTCCATATCTTACTCCTTTTAAAATGTGTTTTTGTGTTTGGCGCGGAGCCCGCGCTGGCGAGTATTTTGGGTGTACCGCTCAGTTATGTTCGTATTCGCTCCCGCGAGATTGCCACGTCGCTTCGCTCCTCGCAATGACAGTGGCTAAGTACCGTTCCGTTTGGTTTTATAATGATATTATTCTAAGCGCAGGCATCGCCGACTTGCCCGCAGGGGCTCCCTGTCGGCGGGACGAGGGCGTCCCGCCCTACCGAAACGTGAAACGACAGTCCAAACGAATTCCTGTTTACTACGTTATACCTTTGCGGGCGGACGAGGGCGTCCGCCCCTACCACAACTTTAACAAACGTTATACTTGTCACTTCTTAACGTCATTTCGACCGAAGCGTTAGCGTAGTGGAGAAATCCCCCGCGGAAGTCACCCGACTTCCCCACTACCTCAACTGTTTTTCGACCTTATAATGTCGGCTTTGCCGACGGTAGGGCGGTTCGCCCTCGGACCGCAGCTTAACGTAACACCGCGGGAGAAAATAAAAGTACCGTTCCGCTACGTTCGTATTCCCTCCCCGCTCGCAACATAGTTGCTTCGCCGCTTTGGCTAAAAACAGTCACCTGTGGACTGTTTTTACGGCACTTCGTGCCGCCGCGTCGCGCCAGTGCGATTGCCACGTCGCGCTTTGCGCTCCTCGCAATGACAGTGGCTAAGTACCGTTCCTCTTGGTATGCGGGCGAACGAGGGCGTCTGCCCCTACCTGTTTTCACAAACCTCTCGGTTGTTTGCCGACTACCTCTCTGCTTAACCTTTTTCTACCTTTAAAGCGTTGCGGGGTCTGGGACACAGTCGCAAGTGTCCCAGCGGCTTTTTTGCTACTTTTTTCTCCGCTCGAAAAAAGTAGGATACTTTTATTTTTCTCTTCTAAAGAAAAATTACCTTACTCACTAAAGAAAACCTGTTTGTTACTATTCCTAAAGTAAGCCATAGCGGCAGCGCTACACGATCGTGTTCTTCGGCAGGAAGTACGGGCGGGTTTCGTGTCCGGACAGCGTTCTTCCGCCGAGCACGACAACCGACTTATCGGCGATAACGCAGTTCACGGAGCTGTCGGTTTCGACCGCAACCGAATTGAACAGGATCGAATTGCTCACTTTCGCGCCTTTTGCAACGTGCACGTCGCGGAACAGCACGGAGTTTTCGACCTCGCCTTCGATCACGCACCCGTCGGCGATAAGCGAATTATGCACCGAACCGGTTTCGGTAATCTTGGCGGGCGCTGAATCGTGAACCTTGGTATAGATCGCCCCCGAGCCGCGGAACAATTCGTCGCGGTTGTTCTTATCGAGGAGTTCGAGCGAATGACGATAATAATTCGCCATCGAATCGATACTCGCAAAATACCCCTTGTGTTCGTAAGCGCAGATATTATAGGTATCGACGCCGCGGATCAGCACGTCGCGCGAGAAACTCTTGTATCCGAGCTCGTCGGCGTTGTCGATAATCCCGAGAAGGAAGCCGCGATTTATGATGAGCATATTCGTGAACGAATTGATCGTGCCCGAGTGTTTGTTTCCGGTAACGACCCGTCTCACCCGCCCGCCGCTGTCGATTTCGAGCGCGGTGCGCGTTTTGCCGTCGTTGCCGACGTCCTGCTTATGATAAATAACCGTAATATCCGCGCCCTTTTCGATATGGAAATTGAGCGCTTCCGAAAAATCGATATTGCAAACGTTGTCGCAATCGCTCATCACGACGTGAGTCGCGCTCGAATCGCGAAGGTAGTACGCGCAGTTGGAAATCGCTTCGAAACGCGAAGAATACACGGTCGCGCTTTCCCGACCGAACGGCGGAAGAATGGAAAGCCCGCCGTTTTTACGCGCGAGATCCCAGCTCTTGCCGGTGCCGATATGCTCCATAAGCGACTGATAATTGTACTTCGTGATCACGCCGACGTCGAAAATTCCGCTGTTTACCATATTCGAAAGCACGAAATCGATCAGACGGTATCTGCCCGCGAACGGAACGGAAGCGAGCGTGCGCCCCGAAGTAAGTTCGCTTACCTCTTTGTCGTGAATATTCGAAAAAACTATACCGACGGTTTTCATAACGTGCCCTCCTGCTTTTTCTCGACGATTTCGCCCGAAGCGACCTTCGCTCCGTCCGCGATAGTCGTGCCTCTGCCGATAAGCGCTATGCGGTCTTTGCAACTCTTCTCGTCGCCGACGACCGCGCCCTTTCCGATCGTTACGTTCTCGTCAACGATACCGTAATCGACCGTCGCGCCCTCGCCTATAACCGTGCCGCGCATAATCACGCTGTTTCTCACGACCGCGCCCCTGCCGATAGTCACGTTCTCGCTGATCACCGAATTTATCACGGTTCCGTCGATTTCGCAACCCGCGGTGTAAATCGAATTGACGACGCGAGCGTTATTGCCGAGATAGGACGGCGGAAGCGGTTCGTTGCGCGAATAAACGTGCATTTCGCGGTCGCCGAGATCGATTTCGGGATTGACGCCGAGCAGGTCCATATTCGCTTCCCAAAGCGAAGTAACCGTTCCGACGTCCTTCCAGTAGCCCTTGAACTGATACGCGAACATTCTCATTCCGTGCGAAAGCATATACGGAATAATGTTCTTGCCGAAGTCGTTCTGCGAATTCGGGTCGGATTCGTCGCGGATAAGCTCGCGTTTAAGAACGTCCTTTTTGAAAATGTAAACGCCCATCGAAGCGTGATTGCTTTTCGGTTGTTTCGGCTTTTCGGCAAACTCGGTAATGCGCTTGTTCTCGTCGTAACTCATTACGCCGAAGCGGCTTGCCTCTTCCCACGGCACGTCGATAACCGCGATCGTGCAGTCGGCGTCGTTGAGAACGTGCTCGGCGAGCATTTTGGAATAATCCATCTTGTAAATGTGATCACCGGACAGAATAAGCACGTTTTCGCTGTCGTAATTGTCGAGAAAGTGCATGTTCTGATAAATCGCGTTAGCCGTGCCCTTGTACCACTCCGCGCCCGCCTTTGCCTGATAGGGCGAAAGCGTATGCACGCCGCCGTAACTGCGGTCGAGATCCCACGGCTTACCGCTGCTGATGTACTCGTTGAGCACGAGCGGTTCGTACTGAGTGAGCACGCCCACCGTGTCGATGCCCGAGTTGGTGCAGTTGCTGAGCGTGAAGTCGATTATACGATACTTCGAGCCGAACGAAACCGCGGGTTTCGCGATTCCGGTCGTGAGCGCATAAAGACGAGTGCCTTGTCCGCCCGCAAGCAACATTGCCACGCATTTTTTCTTTTTCATTGTCTTTTCCCCCTGTTCTTTTTTACTAAGTAGACTCCCGACATAGGTTCGATATTCAACACAAGCGAATTGTCGAAACCGTGAGAGGGAACTAAAGTCGTTCTGCGTCTCTTACCCGAGCATTCCGTGCCGTAAAGCGACGAACGGAGCGCTTCGGTGTAAGTACCCTTGTCCGCGCCGATACGGTAATTATTATATTGCACGGGCGAAAAATTGATTACCGCCGTAACCGAATTGCCCTTGCGGTCGTACCGCGTATAAGCGATTACGTTCTGGCGGTTGTCGTCCACGACGTTCCACTTGAAGCCCGCGAACCCATCCTCGACTTCCCACAGCGGCGGCGACGAAAGATAGAATTTATTTAGCGCCGTCACGAAGTCTTTGAGTTTTCGGTGCGATTCGTAATCGAGAAGCAACCAGTCAAGCTCGCGCTTTTCGTTCCATTCGATGAACTGTCCGAATTCGCAGCCCATAAACAGCAGTTTCTTCCCGGGGTGCGCGTACATGTTCATGAGGAAATTGCGCACGCCCGCGAATTTAAGCTCGTAATCGCCCGCCATTTTATTGATGAGCGAAAGTTTGCCGTGTACGACCTCGTCGTGAGAGACCGGAAGTATGTAATTTTCGCTGAACGCGTAAGTGAGCGAGAACGTAAGCTTGTTATGGCAGCCGCCGCGGAAGAACGGATCGGTCTGCGCATACGAAAGGGTGTCGTTCATCCAGCCCATGTTCCACTTGAAGTTAAACCCGAGCCCGCCCGCGGAAACGGGTTTCGTTACCATCGGCCACGCGGTGGATTCCTCGGCTATCATCATAGCGTTCGGGTGAGCGGCGAACACCGCGGTGTTCAGCTTTTGCAGAAACGCGACCGCTTCTTCGTTTTCCCTGCCGCCGAAACGGTTGGGAAGCCACTCGCCGGGTTTTCTGCCGTAGTCGAGGTAAAGCATGCTCGCGACGGCGTCCGCGCGAAGGCCGTCAACGTGATAGAGGTCGAACCACATCATCGCGTTCGAACACAAAAAGGTCTGAACTTCGCCCCTGCCGTAATTGAAACAGCACGTTCCCCACTCCTTGTGTTCGGCGCGGAGCGGGTGTTCGGGCTCGTAAAGCGGCTCGCCGTCGAACCGATAAAGCCCGTTAGCGTCTTTCGGAAAATGCCCCGCCACCCAGTCGAGGATAACGCCTATCCCCGCTTCGTGGAGTTTTTCGACCAGATAGCAGAAATCTTCGGGCGTGCCGTACCGCGAAGTCGGCGCGAAATATCCCGTCACCTGATACCCCCACGAGCCGTCGAACGGATACTCGGCTATTCCCATAAGCTCTATGTAGTTGTAGCCGGTCTCCGTCAGATACGGCACGATTTCGTCCGCGAACTTGCGGTACGAATAAACGTTGTCGTCGGGGTACTTGCGCCACGACCCGATATGACATTCGTAAATATTCACGGGCGAGCGGTAAATATTCTTTTTCGATTTCGCTTTGCGGTAAGCTTCGTCGTTTACCTTTATCGCGGAAATCGGATAAACTTTGGAATTCGTAAGCTCGTGCGTTTCCGCGTGAAAAGCATACGGGTCGGACTTATAAATCGTCTCGCCCGAACGCGTGGTGATCATGTATTTGTATCCGTCGTAGCGCTTTACGCCGCCCACGGTAATTTCGAAAATTCCGTCGCCGCGACGGTTCATTATGTGAGTCGCGCCGTTCCAGCCGTTGAAGTCGCCTATTACGCTTACGCCCGCAGCGTGCGGCGCGTAAACCCGAAACGTCGCTTCGCCCGATTCTTCGTCAAACGCGCAACCCATATAGCGATATGCGTCGTATAATTCGCCATCGTGAAATCTTTTCTCTTCGTATGCGTTCATTACGTTCATTCGGCAGTCACCCAAGTTTTGCGTAGTCGGATTGCTTTCCGTTTATATTATACATTATAACCGCGCCGAAATCAAGAAAATAGCCCGAATTTTTTGCCGTTTTGCAAATTTTTTGTCAAATCCGCTTGAATGAACGTTGAAAACAGTTGTAGCAGAAACAAGATCGGACGACAACCGCAGGGGATTTCTCCGCTCCGCTATCGCTTCGGTCGAAATGACGTTAAAAAAGTGGCAAATATAACGTTTGTTAAAGCGTGGTAGGGGCGTTCCTCGTCCGCCGTCGGGGAGCCCCCGATGGCAAGTATTTGTTTGGAATATGCCCAACGTCTCGGTAGGGCGGGACGCGCTTGTCCCGCCGCCGACCTTGCGGAACGCTCTCACATTACGATGGAATATTTCCTCGTAAGCAGACTGTTCAAGGCTTCCCCTTGGGGACCTGTCGCGTAGCGACTGATGAGGGGTCGTCTTTTACGTTGCGTTTGTCATAGCCCAACCCCTCATTCGTCTTGCCTTCGCTATCGCTTCGGCAATCCACCTCCCGGCTCGCAACACAGTTGCTTCGCCGCTTTGGCTAAAAACAGTCACCTGTGGACTGTTTTTACGGCACTTCGTGCCGCCGCGTCGCGCCCCCAAGGGGGAAGGCTTTAAATGGTTTGGTAAAACTCGTTAGGGCGTTCCTCGTCCGCCCGACGACGAGCCGCCGTGGGCAATTCGGCGATGCCTATACTTACTTTCGGTAGAACGTGGTAGGGGCGGACGCCCTCGTCCGCCCGCAAACCAAGCGGAACGCTCTTTCGTCCTGTCATCTCGAGCGAAGTCGAGACCAAGGCGGGAGCGAACACGAACGCCTCGGAACGGTACAACCCCCAACCACTTGCCCGCATGGCTCCCTGCCTCGCCCGCGCGAGCTCTGCGCCCGCACCCCGTGCTTTCTCCACTCTGTCGCATATTGTTGACTTTTTTGCGAAACCGTTGTATAATGTATAATAATGCAAAATCGCGCGATAGAAAAGCAACGTTTTTTCGCCGCGAAAAACAACCACATAGCGGCAATGACGTCGCAAAAATCCTATAACGGTATCAATTTTTCGTGACAAGGAGCACAATCACAATGATAAACGTCCCCGAAATTTTCGGCTCGCTCGCGTTCGGCGATTCGACGATGCGCGACCGTCTCCCGAAAGAAACTTACGAAGCGTTCCGCAGACTCACGGACGAAGGTAGCCCTCTCACGCCCGAAATCGCGAACGTGATCGCGAACGAAATGAAGGAATGGGCGATCGAAAAAGGCGCAACTCATTTCACCCACTGGTTTCAGCCGATGACGGGCATCACAGCCGAAAAGCACGACAGCTTCATTTCTCCCGAAAAAGGAACGGTAATAATGAAGTTCTCGGGCAAAGAACTTATCAAGGGCGAGGGCGACGCGTCCTCTTTCCCGAACGGAGGCTTGCGCTCGACTTTCGAAGCGCGCGGCTACACCGTATGGGATCCGACTTCTTACGCTTTTATAAAGGACGGCTGTCTGTGCATTCCGACGATGTTCTGTTCGTACTCGGGGCAGGTTCTCGACAAAAAAACGCCGCTTATCCGCTCCACCCGCGTGCTCGGCGAACAGGCGAAACGCCTTCTGTCCGTGTTCGGAATCGAAACGCGCGACGTCACCGTTACGGTAGGACCGGAACAGGAATATTTCCTCGTCGACAAGGATCTTTATCTTAAACGCAAGGATCTGATCTTTACGGGCAGAACGCTTTTAGGCGCGCGCTCGCCCAAAGGTCAGGAGCTCGAGGATCACTACTACGGCTCGATCCGTCCGCGCGTAATCGCGTTTATGTCCGAACTCGACGAGGAGCTGTGGAAGCTCGGCGTGCTCGCCAAAACCCGCCATAACGAAGTCGCACCCGCTCAGCACGAGCTCGCGCCCGTTTTCACCGTCGTGAACGTCGCCGCCGATCACAATCAGCTGACGATGGAGCTTATGAAAAAGATCGCGGACAAGCACTCGCTCGCCTGCCTTCTGCACGAAAAACCGTTCGAGGGCGTGAACGGAAGCGGCAAGCACGACAACTGGTCGTTCTGCACCGCGGAGGGCAAAAACCTGCTCGACCCGGGGAAAAAGCCTCAGGAAAACACGCTGTTTCTGCTCATTCTCACCGCGGTAATCGCGGCGGTGGACGATTATCAGGATCTTCTGCGCCTCTCGGTCGCGAGCGCGGGCAACGATCACCGTCTCGGCGGCAACGAAGCTCCCCCCGCGATCATTTCGATGTACCTCGGCGACGAAATCACCGATATTCTCGACTCGATAGCGGCTTCGCGCCCCGCAAAAGGCCGCGCGGCAACGAAAATGAACCTCGGCGCGGCAAACGTTCCCGCGTTTATGAAGGACACCGCCGACCGCAACCGCACCTCGCCTTTCGCGTTTACCGGCAATAAATTCGAATTCCGTATGCTCGGCTCGACAACCAACATTTCCTGCCCGAACGTTATGATAAACGCCGCAGTCGCCGAAAAACTCGACGAATTCGCAACCGCTCTGTCGGACAGCAAGAACGTCGAAGAGGACGCGAAAAAACTCATTCGCGAAACGTACCTCGCTCACCGTCGGATCGTGTTCAACGGCAACGGCTATTCGGAAGAATGGACGGAAGAAGCGAAAAAGCGCGGGCTTTCGGATATCGACAACACGCCCGACGCGCTCGAGCGCTACACCGACGAAAAGAACGTCGCTCTGCTCACGAAATACGGTATTTACACGCCCGAGGAAATCGCCGCTCGCAAGGAAATTCTGCTCGACAACTACGCGAAAACGATAAGTATCGAAGCCAACACCATGCTCGAAATGGTTCGCCGCGAAGTCCTGCCCGCCGCGATCGAATTCAGCGCCAGACTCTCGCACGTCGTAAAAGACAAAACGACCTGCGGCGTGAGCGCGAACACCGAAACCGACCTTCTTAAACAAGTCGCGCTTCTCACCGACAAAATCTACTTCGGTATTTCCGAACTCGAAAAATCGGTCGCGCTCGCAAAAGCCGCCGACTTCACCTCTACCCTCGCTTCGTCGTACCGCCGCCTTGTCGTTCCCGCCATGGCGAGCCTGCGCGCAAGTTGCGACGCGCTCGAAACAATCACCCCGCGCGACGTCTGGAAAATGCCCACCTACTCCGACCTTCTCTTCTCCGTCTGATCTAAACGGCGAGCCGCCGTCGGCAAGTCGGCGATGCCGGTGCTTACGTTTGGTAAAACAGGTAGGGGCGGACGCCCTCGTCCGCCGGCAAACCGCGCAAGCGGACATATTAAGGCTTCCTCTCGGGGGAGCCTTTTTCGTTTGTCGGAACAGATAGCTGCCCGACGGCGAGCCGCCGTGGGCAAGTCGCTTGCGATATTCGTGTACGATTGTTACGTTTCGCTCCCGCGAGATCTCTCCGCTCCGCTATCGCTTCGGTCGAGATGACGTAAATAAGGCGGGTGTACGCGAGGTTCACGGTTGACGATGCCCGTACTTACATTCGATAGAATGTGGTAGGGGCGGACGCCCTACCGTCGGCTTCACCGACCAAATAAGGTCGAAAATGTAGTAACAGGAGCTTGCTCGGCTGACATCCGCGGGGGATTTCTCCACTCCGTTCGGGTTTCACCCTCACTTCGGTCGAAATGACGTTATCCCCCTGTGGGTGGACGAGGGCGTCCACCCCTACAATCGGTCGAAGCGACGTTAAAAACGACCCTTCCACACACAAACCCGCCCTTCCGACATACGGAAGAGCGGGTTTTGTTGTTTATTTCTTTTCTACGTTTACCTTTATTGTTTGCGTGCTTATCGCTTACTTGAACAGCATATAAATATTGCTTGCTTCGTTTACCATAATGCACGGACCGCCTTCGGTCGGGTATCCGCCGAGTTTGGCTGCAGATTTATAAATCAGCTCGCCGTCGAAGTTATAATAACGATACTCGCTTCCTTCGCTGTTCGTCAGACAATAGAACTGCCCGCCTTCGTCGTAGCCGTCATAACGAAGCTCTCCGCTACCTTCTTCAAACACAAGCATATTGTCGCCTTCTTCGCTGAACGTGCACAACTGTTTCTTCTGTCCGTCGCGGAATTCGTTCAGAGTCGCCATCATCGCGCCGTCCGCAGTCTCTCCTGCATATGACATAATAACTATACGGTAGTCGTACGTTCCCACGCTTTTCGCGATAATACCCTCTTCGAAATCACCGTCGGCGTTCTTCGGCGAACGATAAACTTCGTTGAGCGCGTAATCGTAAATAACCTGTTTTTCATCGTCAATAAGGTAAGGACCCGCAATCGTAAGGTCTGTTAACACCGAAGCGGGATACGATTTCACTTCTTTAAGTTTATTGTTGAAAATCGTTATTATATTGCTACCATCCACAGTCATAAAATACTTGCCATCGATCGTCGAAAGCGGCAATACCTGATTCGACACGACGTTAAGCGACTTTCCGATTTTACCGTCGTTGCTCATTTCGTATAATGCCAAGTTTGTATAAAGGTCAAGACATTTATCTTCGATCTTAACGGCATATGCTATGTTCTTGATACTTGCGTCATAAGCGGCAAACGCACTCTCTTCCGAAACACGGCTGAATACGCTCGCAATTTTGTAAGCGCATTTAATCTTCTTTACTTTACCTTTTAACGGATCGATAATAAAAGTGTTAAGCTTGATTTTTTGCAACTCACCGTTGGCTTCCGTATAATAATCGAAATCTTTTTCGTTGTCGGGCACGCGCGTTTCGAACTGATACAAGAATTTGCCATCTGCAAGTACGTAGGGCTCAATGTCGTCAATGTCTGTAGCATGCGCGTAAATGTGGGCAATTACGGTATTTACCCTGTTAAACGCCGAATCGTAGCAGGTTATCGATTGACTGCCAAGCACATAATAGTACCCGCCCGCTTTGTAATCGTAGTCAACGGGAGTATTGTAAAACGGAACGTCGGTCGCGATAAGATCGTAATCGTTCTTGTCGTTCATTTCCCACAACTTATTGTCATAAGTACGCAGGAAAAGTCTACCTTTCGAACTTCTTTCGGGAAAAACAGTGGCAAGCTTGCCCGCGGTAACTTCACCGATATACCGATCGGTTGATTTTTCTTCTCTGCTTACGATAAGCTTTCCGTTGCACGAATAAATCGCTCCGTAATGAGTAAGCTTATAGGTATTATCTTCCCGATACTTTTCAAGCTCTTCGTCCGTCGGTTCTGCTTCGACGTAAATCGTATAGCCGACGCTGCTAAGTTCGTGAACGTAAAATTCATTTACATCGTTATCAACCAACGAAAGGATCATTTCGCCGGAAGAATAATTATAAACGCGCGTTTCGCGTTTGCCTCCGTTCTTCTGCGTTCCTTCGACTACATAGAACTGACCGTTTGAAAGAGCAGTAGTGGAACTTTGTTTCTTCATCCTGTAGCCCGTCGGATTTTCGAGCCCCGCCGCCATATCCACAGCCTGCGTGATCTTGCGGGTCTGGGTTTCGGGCGTGAATTTCTTATTCACCATGCCGCAACCCGAAAGCGCGAACGCAAGGCAAAGCACGACCGCAACGGCTATCGCAATTTTCTTTTTCATAACAACCTCCTGATTTTGTCGGAATTCCGCTCCAACCCGCGAAGCGTAACTCCTACCGATATTGTACCCGACCGCCGCATTTTTGTCAAGCATTAAACCGCACTATGGGCAAAACATTCCCCCACCGTCTCCGAGTTTCCGCGGGCAAAACGACGTTTACGCAATTCCGTGATAGCGGACCGATCAAGGCTCCCCCTCGGGGAAAGGCTTTAAATGGTTGAGTAGAACTCTGTAGGGGCGTTCCTCGTCCGCCCGCAAACGAACAGCTACGGGCAAGCGGGCGAATTCGTGTACGATTGTTGCGTTTCGCTCCCGCGAGATCTCTCCGCTCCGCTCACAGCTTGCACCGTTCGCTTCGGTCGAGATGACGAAAAGTTGTGGGTGTACGCGAGGTTCACGGTTAACGATGCCTATACTTGCTTTCGTTAGAACGGTAGGGGCGTTCCTCGTCCGCTCACAAACGAACAGCTACGGGCAAGTATTCGTTTGGAATGTCGTTTCCCGTTCCGGTAGGGCGGGACGCCCTCGTCCCGCCGACAGGGAACCCCTGCCGGCAAGTCGGCGATGCCCGTACTTACAAGATAAAATTATAAAACCAAGCGTAACGGTATTTTGCGTTGTCATTGCGAGCGAAGGCGTAGCCGCAGCGTGGCAATCTCCCGGAAGGGAACACGAATAAAACTGAAAGGTATAACCCCAAAACACTCGCCTGTGCGGGCAGTCGAGACCAAGGCGGGAGCGAACACGGACGTAACGAAACGGTGCAACCTCAAAAACCCGCGCAAGCGGACTTATCAAGGCTTCCCCTTGGGGACCTGTCGCGTAGCGACTGATGAGGGGTTGTCTTTTACGTTGCGTTCGTCATAGCCCGACCCCTCATTCGTCTTGCCTACGCTATCGCTTCGGCAATCCACCTTCCCCCAAGGGGGAAGGCTTTAAAAGGCTATGGCGTTCCCCTTTGCATTAAAATACCGACGCAAAACAAACATACAAACAGATATATTCCATTTTGCTCCGAAAAGTGTAAAAAAATTTAGCAAAATTCTTGCAATTCTCGGTTTTATATGGTAAAATTATAATATACCATAATTTTCGGAGAAACTTATGATCGAAATCAAGGAAAAGAGGGTTCTTTCGTCCGACGGAATTCACACGCTCGCAGGGCGCGTTTACATTCCCGAAACTCAGCCGAAAGCGCTCCTTCACGTCGTACACGGTATGACGGAATATATAGGCAGATACGATTCCTTTATGCGCGAAATGGCGGCGCGCGGCTATCTTGTTTTCGGTTACGACCACCTCGGTCACGGCGAAACGGCGGGCGAAGGCGAGCTCGGATTTTTCGCCTCGCGCGGCGGCTACGATCTTCTCGCGCTTGACGTAAAGATTTTTTCGGACGAAATGAAAGCCGCTTACCCCACGCTGCCGTATTATCTTATGGGTCATTCGATGGGCTCGTTTGTGGTTCGGCTTGCGACCGAACGGTACGTTCGCCCCGACAAACTCGTCGTTATGGGCACGGGCGGTCCGAACGGCGCGGCGGGCATCGGACTTGCTTTTTTGAAAACGATCCGCGCGTTCAGAGGCGAAAAGCACATATCGAAAACCGCCGAAAAACTCGCTTTCGGCAGTTATAACAAGCGCTATAAATCGGAACACGACCCGAATTCTTGGCTTACCAAGGACGAAACATTGCGCAACCGTTTCCGTCTCGATCCGAAATGCAACTTCAAATTCACCGTAAGCGCGATGATCGATCTCGTTACGCTCAACAAGCTGACAAACCGCACCGCGTGGTTTAAAAATATGCCGTTTATCCCCATTCTGCTCGTTTCCGGCGAGGGCGATCCCGTCGGCGATTACGGCAAGGGCGTGAAAAAAGTCTATAAAAAGCTCGCGGCATACGGCAAAAACGCCGAGCTTATTCTCTACCCCACGGGGCGGCACGAAATCCTCAACGACGATACAAAAGGCAAAGTAACCGCCGACATCGCCGCTTTCTTGGCCGAATAATCATGCATTACGTTTCGTTCTACCCCTCGCCGGTCGGAAAACTGACGGTAATCGCGGACGAAACCGCGCTCCTCGCCGTGCATTTCGACAACGAAACCGTCGAAACGGACGGCTTTTCGTCTGCGCCGAACGAAATTATCGCATCGACCGAAAAATGGCTCGACGAATACTTTTCGGGCAAAATTCCCGCATTTACGCCGAATTTTCGGTTCGAAGGCTCGCCGTTCCGCGTCGCGGTCTGGGAGGAAATCGCCCGAATTCCCTACGGAAAAACGACTACTTACGGCGAAATCGCAAAGAAAGTCGCGGCTAAGCTCGGCAAACCCCGAATGAGCGCTCAGGCAGTCGGCGGCGCGACAGGCGCGAACCGTATTCCGATCATCGTTCCGTGCCACAGAGTTATGGGGGCGGACGGCTCGCTTACCGGTTTTTCCGCAGGTCTTGACAAGAAGAAAATCCTGCTCGATCTCGAACGCATAAATTACAAAGACCGCCGCTGAACCGAGCGGCAAACCATGAGGGTTGTCTTTATATTCAAGCTTCTACAAACGATAATTCATTGACGGGCGCATAGTCGCAAAGGCGGATTTATGAAAGACGATAACAAATCAAACGATAAAACTCATTACGATTTTCCGGGTTATTTTATCCCACCGGAAGAAAATGAGGATTTTTTCGACGCGGAAACTCGTTTTTTGCTCGACCTTTCTTTGCTCGAAGCCGCCGAAAAAGAAAGTAAACGCGAAGAAGAAACCGGTAAAAAAGAAAGTCGTAGTCCGTTTCACGTTTTCTGCATGATTTTGATGTCTCTCTCAATTATCGGTTTAGTTATCGCGGCAATCGTTTTGTCGCTTCGTTATCCCTGATTTCTTTCGTTTTCCGACATTTATAAAAAACGCCGTCTCGTGAAGGGGCGGCATTTTTATGTTTGAAGTAAAATATTAAACTCTCGTTCAGTGCGAAATATCGTGGCGGACGAATTTGCCGAGCACGAACGAATAAACGTAAGCGGCGGTAATTTTCAACCCGAGCACCTTTTCGGCGGCACGGGCGTAAAGTCCGAGCTGTCGGCGGTACTGCACGCCCGCAACGGCTTCGGGGCGGCTCGTCTTGTAATCGACGATAATCGCTTCGTCGCCGCGCACGATCATAAGGTCGATTATACCCTGCACGAGCGTTTTGCCGTCGGGCGAGAACATAAACGGCTGTTCGCGGTAAATTTTTCCGCCGCGAACGAACTCGCCAACGTTTTCGTAAGCCGCTTTCAGCTCGCTCTTTTTAATCTCGTCAAAGTCCGCAACGACCGTTTTCAATCTCCCCCACTCGTCCTCGAAACCCGCCGAAAAATCGATAAGCTCCATAGCCTTGTGATACGCGTTTCCCTTCCGTATCGCGCGCTCGCAGTCCGCGCCTTCCGCGAAAACCGGAGCCTGCTCGTCGGGGTCGGTAACAATCGCCGTGACGCTTTTTTTCAATACCGTATCGGGAATTTCGATACGTCGGTCGAAAATTTCGCGCATTTTTTCAACGACCTTTTCGTCCGCTTTCTGCGTGAGTTTTTCGAGCGCGCCCGAAAAGTCCGCGCGCATTTCCGTCTTATTCAGCAGTCTGAAACCGCAACGCGCGTACTGCGGCCGCAACCAGTCGAAGAAGCATTTCCCGCCCGCGTAATCGTAAGGAAAATCCACCGCGCCCGCAAGAAGCGGATCGTTCGGCTTGACCGTCGCGTAAATATTAAGCCCGTACTTCGGACGGGTAAGCGCGACGTACAAAAGTCGCATTTTTTCTTCCTCGAGCGTTTTTTCGAGGTTGAGCCGCGCGGCGAAAGTGAGCTTGTTCGGGATCTCTTTATGCTCGGCAAAGTCATAATTCCGTATCGCGACGCCGAGTTCCTTACTTAAAATCATCGAATTGCCGAGGTCGCGGAAATTGAATTTACCGCCCGTTCCCATCAGATACACGAACGGAAATTCGAGCCCTTTCGAGGCGTGAATAGTCATAACCTGCACCGAATCGGCAGTCGGCGGCAACGAATAATCGTCGCTTTCTTCCTTCAAATAAGCCGCGTACTCGGCCACGCTCGCACCGCCCCCGCCGTAAGCGTTGACGTGTTTGAGAAAAGCGTTGAGCGCCTCGGCTTTGCTTTCCGCTCCGTCCGAAGCGAGCGCGACGGCAAACCATTTTTTCTCCGCGACGAGCCGCCCGACGAGCTCGCCAGCCGTAAGCACCGCGCCGAGTTCGCGATACCGATCCGTAAGTCCGAAAAGCTCGGTAAGTTTTATCGCCGTTTCGTCGCTATTTTCGCCCGCGTAACGCTTTGCGAGCGCAACGAAAGACTCTTCCGCTCTGTCCGTTTTCCTCACCCGCGCAAGATCGTCCGGGGTAAGCCCGCCGAGCGCGGAAAGCGCGACCGAACAGAACGCAACGTCGTCGGTGGGGTCGGCCAAAAGCGCGACGAACTCGCATATCGCACACACTTCGGGCACGGAAGTAAAGCGCAATTTGTCCGAAACCGAAGCGTTTACGCCTAATTTTCTGAGCTTTTCCACCAAAAGCGTTACTCTTTCGCCGCGCGATTCGACGAGCACGGCAATATCGGACGGACAGACTTCGCGCGTCCGATCGCCGTCCGTAAACGGCTTCGACAGCCGCTCGATTATATCGTTTACGACGGCGGTCGTTTCGGCGTCGGCGGCGCTTCCCCGCTCGGACTCCTTGGCGGCGCGCATAACGCTGTACACACCCGCGACGGAATTTTCCTCGGCGTTGTCGCAGATCGCCGTAAGCGTCACGCCCGCGCCCGCAACGTTCCCGCCCGCCCGAAGCATGGCTTCTTCGGCGTAATTCAGCCCGCCGTAATTCTCGGTCATGAGCTCCGAGAAAACGTCGTTCGCAAAATCGAGCACGTCGCGGCTGCTGCGGAAATTGTCGTTCAGTCTGATAAGCGGTTTGAAACCGTTCTCGGCGGGGTGCTCGTACTTATTGCGGAAAATCGTCGGATCGCACATTCTGAACGCGTAAATACTCTGCTTGACGTCGCCGACGAGGAAGAGTTCCGACTCTTCGAGCGCGCCGGTGATACGTTCCTGAAGCGGATTCACGTCCTGATACTCGTCAACGAAAACGTAACGGTATTTTTCGACGATTTCGCGGCGAATTTCGTTGTTTTCGAGCAGTTTTACCGTCAGATGCTCGAGATCGCCGTAATCGAGCTTTGCTTTTTTGCGTTTTTTCGCGGCGTATTTTTCTGCCGTTTTCAGAGTGAGCACCGTAATTATCCGCGTAAATTTGTCCTCGGGCGGCGTTTCGAGCGCTTCGTAACCGTCAATAAAGTTCATTTCGGCGTTGAACGCCTTGCGGATCCGCGCGAATTTCTCCACGATCGGCATAAATTCGTCCGACCCCTTCGACGGCATCGCGGGAACTTTTTCCGTGCCCCCTCGCGTTTTCGCGAGCAGTCCGTCGATCGCGGGGATTCCCTTCGCAAACCCCGCGGCTTCCGCTTCCTCGAGAAGCGCTTTCACGAGCGGCGCGAACCGCCCGAGCATCGAAACGCGGTACTCCGAAGCGATTTCGTCGCAGATTTCGGGGTTGTTAAGTCCCTTGAACGCGTCCTCTTTGAGGAATTTCTCGGGGTCGGGCTGGGAAAACGCAAAATCGTAAAGCCGCATAACGTCGCCGACGATTTTTTCGTATGAGCGGTGCCGCTCGTTGACTTCGCAAAAATCGGCAAAATCGGGATCGTCGCCCGCGGTTTCTTCGATCGCTTCGTTCGCAGCTTCTCTCAGCCACGCGCGCGCTTCGGTTTCGTCCGCGATTTCGAACGCGGGATCGGCGTCGATCGCGTAAAAATAGTTTCTGATAAGCCGCTGACACCAGCTGTGAATCGTGCTTATTTCGGCAAGCGGCAGCTTTTTCAGCCCCTCGCTCGCCCAAGCGTTGCCCTCTTCTTCCGCTTCGATCAGCTTGTTCGTAAGTTTTTCGCGCATATCCGCGGCGGCTGCGCGGGTAAACGTGCAGATAACCATACCGTCGAGCCCCGCGCCCTCGCTAAGAAGCGCAATAACGCGCTCGATCATAACGCTCGTTTTTCCGCTGCCCGCGGAAGCCGCAACCAGAAGATTGCCGCCGCGCTCGTTTATAGCCTTAGCCTGATCGGGCGTCGGCGGGAATTTACTCGCCATCTTTCACCTCCGCAAAATTCTCGACGCCGACCTTTCTCTCGCCGCGCGACCTGCCCTTGTAAAAACACGCGTTGCGGTAGTCGCAAAAGGCGCAAGCCTCCGCGCCGTCGCCGAGCGGAGTGGGCTCGATATAGCCGTCTCTGATCTCGCGCGACGCGCCGTTCGCGACCTCGACCGCGTATGACGCAAGTTTTGTCAGAGTCGTTTCCGTAACCGCACGCTTCGAACCGTAAAAGTCGCGTTCGCCCGATTTGAGCACCCTCGTCGAAGCCGCGACCACAAGGCTCTTACCCTTGTCGGTAAACACGGGATCGGTCGCGGCGAGAACGTTTTCGTCCACGCTGAACGGACCTATAAGCCTATGCGTATACTCGTCGTCCGACCATGCGGAAGCGAGCGGAAAATAGAACGCGCCCGCAGGGCGGTAGCCGTTTTCGATCAGAATCCGAAGGTACACGGGAAGCTGAATTTTCTTGCCGTAGTAGACATCCTTATAGTCGAACCCGCACATGCCGGTCTTATAGTCGATAACGCGCGCGTAATCGCCGAACACGTCTATTCTGTCGATGTCGCCCGCAAGCCCCACGCCGCACGGAAGCACGACCGTTTTCAGCTCGCTGTCAGGTTTACCGAAACTCTTTTCGGTCGCTTTCGGCACAAAATTCCCGATACGTATCTGTTTTTTTATGACGTCGCAAAGTTTCGTCGCTTCTTTTTTGACTGCGGCAAGGCTGTTTTCGTTGGCGGCGTAACCGTATTTTTCTATCGCTTTCACCGCCTCGGGAAGCTCGGCTTCGACAAACTCCGCCGCGTCCTCGGGGCACTTCGCGTTAACGTATTTTTCGACGATTTTATGGAGAAGTCTGCCCACGTCTATCGGAGTTACTTCGCCGTCATCGCGCTTTTTCACTTTAAGTCCGTACTTGAAAAAGTACATTCGCGGACACAGAAAATAGGTCTGAAGCGCGCTCACGGAAGTTGTCTGTCCCGCGCCGATCGGCTCGGTCAGTTTGTCGCCGTGCGTCAGATCCGCTTTAGGCGCGGCTCCTTCGCTTGCTTCGAGAACCGACCCCGCATGCGGCATTTCGGGATCGAGCATAACCGCCTCGTAAGCGCCCGACCGTGTGGACAAAAACCGCGCGAGTAAAAGCGGATCGGACTGCTCCTCTCTCGTCAGCGCGAACGAAGCCGCGCTCTTTATCCCCTTCGTCCGCATGAGTTTTATAAGGTCGTAGGACGGTTTCGCGCCGTCCTGCTCGGTGTAGCTTAAAATAAGCCTCTTCGCGCCGCAAAGAAAATGTCTGAGTTCGTCGCGGCAAAGTTCGGTTTTCTCTTCCGTTTTTGGCGTGATTTTAATCCTGTATTTTTCCAGCTTGTCCGCGTCGCTGTCCGCAACTAACCCGTCGTCCGCAAACAGCGAAGGCATAATTCCGTCGTTGAAGCCGACCACGATCCCGAGCTCGGTCCTCGCGCCTCGGAACGCCGCAAGACCGCCCGCCGTAACCACTCCGCTACGGTTCGGCACGAGCGAAATTTCCGTCCCCGCAAAACCCTCGCGAAGAATATCCGAAACCTTGTCGTCCTCGTCGTCCGAAACGCTTTTCATGAGCGCGCCGAACGAAGCGATCAGTCCCGTCGCTTTGTCGTAAACCTGTTCGTAATCGCGACCGTCGAGCTTGCCGATTTCAATCGTCGTTTCGCGAGCGCCGATCTTTTCGAGAAGGCTCGTAAGCGCCGCCGCAAGCGAAGAAGCGCGATCGGTTTTGTTTTTCAGTTCGTCGGTAAGCGCAACGAGCTTTTGGCGGCTTTTTTCGGCAATTCCGTCGTCGAACGGCTCGAAAAAGCCCTTATAGTCCACCGCGCGTGCACGAACGTAGTCCGAAAACGCCGAGCTTTCCTCCGTCGTAAGCCCCGCGTACCGATTGAACGCAAGCGAAATCATATCCGCTCGCCGCATCGCACCCGAAGCGCACGAAATCAGCGTAAAAACAAACCGCCCGAGCTCGGTTTTGTCGAGCGTAACCGTGAAATCGACGTAATAAGGTATGCCGTACTCGTCGAAAATGCGGCGCATAACCGCCGTTTCGCCTCGCCCGTCAACGACCGCAACGCCGTCGGGATTTCCGCCCGCAAGCAGGTACTCGCGGATCATAACGGCAACCGCCTTATACTCTCTCACGTCGTCGGGAAACTTATAAACTTCAACGTCGTCGGTGACTTTGCCGTCGCACCGCGCCGCCGAAAACACCGTAACGGACAACGCGTTACCGCCTATCGCGGCGATAAGCTTTTCGGCTTCCGTCGTGAGCGCGTCGTAAAGCGCTATGTAAACGTGCGCGTTTCCGAATAAGCCGCGCGTTTCGGTCGCTTCGCGAAGAAGCTTCATTCTGCCGCCCGCGTCCACATATTTTCCCGCGATCTCCCTTTCGTACTCCGAGTAAAGCAGCGCAAGATCGGCTATTTTCGTATCCGATTTCGCCGCCTCGCGAAGATCTTCCGCGCTTATCCCGCAACTGCGGAAACGGTTGATCGCGTCGTAAAGTTTGCCGCCGAAACCCTGCCGAAGCGCCGACCGCGAATAGCATCTGAGCTCGCCCGCCTTCTCGCGGCAAATGCGCTTGAGAAGCATAATCGCTGCCTGCTTGCCGATTACTTCGGTTTCGGGCGCGATCACGCGGGAATACAAACGGTTGAAAGTCGTGATTTCGACGTCGAACGCCCCGCCGAATTTCAGCATAAGCCGCTTTTCGAGCCCGAACGTGTACACGTCCGGAACGATAACGACGTGGCGAACGTCAAGGCTCGGTTTCCTTTCCGAAAGCCTCCGTTCGAGCTCGTCCACGCTCGCAATATACGATTTTTCGGTTGCGTAATTTACCATACCTACATTATACCCCTTTTTTCGCCATATTGCAAGCCATTACGGGATATTATCGAACGGGTATTCGGAAGCGGTGAGCCACCGCCGGCGAGGCGCGGAGCCCGCGCGGGCGAGTGTTTGGAATGTACCGTTCAGTAATGTTTGTGTTCCCTCACGCTCGGCGCAGATCCCGTGCGGGCAAGTATTTTGGGAATAGTCGTGTTCGCCTGTTTTTGTTTCCGATGCGGGGGATTTCTCGACTTCGCTCGAAAAGTACCGTTCACTTGCTATCGTGTTCGCTCCCGCGAGATCTCTCGACTACGCTCGAGATGACGAGGCTAAATAGCGTTCCGCTTTGTTGGCGGCGGGACGAGGGCGTCCCGCCCTACCGAAACGATGTTTCGCCCGCCAACAATTTGTCGTACACAAACGAAATACCCGCGGGCGGACGAGGGCGTCCCGCCCTACCGAAACGATGTTTCGCCCGCCAACAATTTGTCGTACACAAACGAAATACCCGCGGGCGGACGAGGGCGTCCTCCCCTACCTGATAAGGTTGTATTCCCCTCATTCGTCACTCGGATCGCTTCGCTCACACTCGTGCCACCTTCCACCTAAGGGGAAGCCTTGAACAGTCCATCATTTAACGTCATTTCGACCGAAGCGATAGCGAAGTGGAGAAATCCCCCGCGGAAGTCCCCGGTGACATTACTGTTCGCTCTTTTTCGACCTTATTTGTCGGCTTTTGCCGACGGTAGGGCGGTTCGCCCTCGGACCGCCGCATAACGTAACGTCGCGGAAGAAAATAAAAGTACCGTTCACTTGCTATCGTGTTCGCTCCCGCGAGATCTCTCGACTACGCTCGGCGCGGAACTTGCGCGGGCAAGTATTTAGTTCAGATGTGTAAGAGTGTTTTTGTTTCTGATGCGGGGGATTTCTCGACTTCGCTCGAAAAGTACCGTTCACTTGCTATCGTGTTCGCTCCCGCGAGATCTCTCGACTACGCTCGAGATGACGAGGCTAAATAGCGTTCCGCTTTGTTGGCGGCGGGACGAGGGCGTCCCGCCCTACCGAAGCGAAAAACGACATTTCAAACAAATACTTGCCCGCGGCAGCTCGCCGTCGGGCGGACGAGGGCGTCCTCCCCTACCGCGCTCTACCGAAAGTAAATACTGGCATCGCCGACTTGCCCGCAGGGGCTCCCTGTCGGCAACGAACGCGAAAAAGCCCTCCGAGGGGAGAAACCTCGAAGGACTTTAACGGTTGAACTGAAACTATTACCTTGTGAGCAAATTTTGGGGTCGGGAGGAGAAATCCCGATTACCTTTCGGACTTTTTGTCCTCGGGTTTTTCTTGCGGTTTAGCGGCGTGGAGACAAGCCTTGCAGTGTTCGCAACAGCCGTCGCAGTACCCACCGCACGAACTCTTGCCTTTTACTTTCCGGATAATCGATGTGGCGGCGACGGCGATGACGACGGCAGCGCACACAACGATAAGAATGATCTCGAGAGCGCCCATAATTTTACGCCTTCTTTACTACTCTTCTGTTACGAAGAACGATGAACGCGATTACCGCAGCGATAACGGCGAGCCAGAGGGCAACCGTCCACGGCCACGAACCGATCGTGTAGATCATCGATCCGACGATATAGGACGAAGCGACCCAAAACACGAGCGTCCAGTTATAGCGCTTTTTGTTCTGAAGCTCGGCTTTCGCGGTAGCTACAGCCGCGAAGCACGGGATCGTGGTCATATTGAACGCGATGAACGCGATAAGCGCGGGAACGGTAATACCGGTAGCCTGAATCATAGCGCGAACGGCGTCGATACCGTCCTCTGCCTCGATATCGAGCCCGCCGAAATCGATACCGGCGTTCTTGATAAGGCAAGCCGCGAGGATTGCGAAGGTCGAAATGACGTTCTCTTTCGCGATAAGTCCGGACAGAGCCGCGAGCGCGAACACCCAACCGAATTCGCCGATCTGCGAACCGAATCCGAGCGGAGTGAAAATGGGCTGAATGAGTTTGCTTACGTTAGCGAGGATACTGAGGTTGATATCTTCGTCCGCGAGGAAATCCCACGAGAAGGAGAAATGGCAAAGCACCCAGATGACGATAGTCGAAGCGAAGATGATGGTGAACGCTTTCTTGACGAAGTGCTTGGTCTTATCCCACAGGTGAGCCATAAGGTTCTTGAACTGCGGAAGGTGATAAGCGGGAAGCTCCATAATAAACGGAGGAGTTTCGCCTTTAAGCGTGGTCGAACGCATCAGAAGCACGCATACGATCGCGGTAACGATACCGAGCAGGTACATAGCGAACGTAATGAGGTCCGCGTTGCCGATACCGAACGCCGAAACGATCGCGCCCGCAACCGCGGTAAGGATCGGGAGCTTAGCTCCGCACGAGAAGAACGGAATAACGCGGATAGTCGCGGTGCGCTCTTTCTCGTCCGCAAGGGTACGAGTGTTGATCATTGCGGGAACGGAGCAACCGAAGCCCATGATCATGGGCATGAACGCACGACCCGAAAGACCGAATTTACGGAACATTCTGTCAAGAATGAACGCGATACGAGCCATGTAACCGCTGTCCTCGAGGATCGAGAAGAACAGGAACAGTACGAGGATCGGGGGAAGGAAGGAAAGAACCGCGCTGATACCTTCGATGATACCGTCGTTGATAAGTCCTACCGCCCAGTCTGCCATACCGATGGCTTCGACGCCGGTTTTAAGAAGTCCGAACAGTTCGCCGACGATTATCTCGTTCCAGAGGTTATTGATTATAACGCCCGGGGAGAATACGGCGCCGTCGTAGATACACGACAGCAGTTTCACGCCGAAGTTGATCGGATCGCCGTCCTCGGTCAGAAGTCCGAGGTCCTCGAGCGAAGGCATCCAGCCGTCGCCGAAACCGTTGAGGAAGAACAGGTTTTCGGAGAACGTAAGGTGGAAGATACCGAACAGGATAACGAGGAAGATCGGGATACCCCAGATTTTGTGGGTAAGAACCTTGTCGGCTTTATCCGACTTGGTCATCTTGAACTTTTCCTTATCCTTGTGCGTGAGCGCTGGAGCGAAGTGCTTGGAAATGTACTTGTATCTCGCGTCCGCAACGAGCGCTTCGAAATCCGTACCGAAAACGTCGTCGGAGAAAGTCTTTTTGAACTCGTCTACCATACCGACGGTTTCTTTGTGCATCTCCACTTCGATTTCGTCGCCTTCGACGAGCTTGACGGCGTGGAACAGCGGGTTTTCCACTTTCTGACCGTCGAGCGCGATTCTTACGTCGCCAACGAGGTGAGCGAGCGAAGATTCTTCGAGCACGGTCGAGCCTTTACGAGCCTTTTTGCTCTCGTTGTAGGCTTTGTCCATAAGCTCTTTAAGCCCCGTTTCCTTAAGCGCGGAAATCTTGACGACGGGAATACCGAGTTTTTTCTCGAGTTCGCGATCGTCGATCTTGTCGCCCGCCTTCTCTACCGCGTCCATCATGTTGAGCGCGATAACCATAGGCACGTCGATTTCCATGATCTGCGTGGTAAGGTACAGGTTTCTCTCAAGGTTGGTCGCGTCTACGATATTGATGACGCAATCGGGCTTTTCGTCGAGTATGTAGTTACGGGCGATAACCTCTTCGGGGGTATATGGCGAAAGCGAGTAAATACCCGGAAGGTCTACGATAGCCACGGGCTCGGCGCATTTTTTGTAAACGCCGTCGCGTTTATCCACCGTAACGCCGGGCCAGTTGCCTACGTGAGCGGTAGAACCCGTAAGGCTGTTGAACAGCGTTGTTTTGCCGCAGTTCGGGTTGCCTGCGAGTGCAAATCTTTTCATTAACCTTTTACCTCCATCGTAACGCACACGGCTTCGCTTTTACGGAGCGTAAGCTCGTAACCGCGGATCGTGATTTCGATCGGGTCGCCGAGCGGAGCGCGTTTACGCATGTGAATTTCGGCTCCGGGCGTGATACCCATATCGAACAGACGCCTTTTGATTTTGCCTTCGCCGGCAACGGACTTGACGACGCCGTTTTCGCCGATCGCGAAGGTATCCAAAGTCTTTTCCATTCTATCTTCTCCTTTAATAATATTAACGAATTTAAGCGACGAAGATCTTTGTCGAAAGATCCCTGTCGAGCGCGATTCTGCCGTCTTTTATCTTGCAGACGACGCTGCCGCCGCTTGCGCTGAGCACGGTAATCGCGCCGTTGATCGTGATCCCGAGGCTTTCGAGATGTTTTTTGAGCTTTTCGTCCGCAGAAATCCTCACTATCTTAAGTTCGCGGTTGAGCGGAGCTATAACTATCGGCATAATGCACCTCCCGAAAGAAGTCTTAAAATGTGAAACTTCTTTCAATTTCGCATATATTATATTACTTCGCGAAACCTTTGTCAAGCAAAATGTGACACATATTTCATATTTTTTCAAAAATTCTCTTGCGTTTTTTTTGAAAACGTGGTAATATATAGATATGAAAAGCACTGTACGCGAACCGCAACAGGAGCGGTCGATCGAAAAAAAGAACAAAATCATTCAGGCGGGATACGAACTCTTTTCGGAAGTGGGCTATTACGGCACGAATACCGTCGAAATCGCGAAGCGCGCGGGGGTGAGCACGGGCATAGTATACGGGTACTTCGCCGACAA
This sequence comes from uncultured Clostridia bacterium, assembly GCA_934270565.1. Classification (GTDB taxonomy): domain Bacteria; phylum Bacillota; class Clostridia; order Christensenellales; family Pumilibacteraceae; genus UBA10677. The sequence continues at coordinate 208,033 of CAKQPR010000001.1, forward strand.
GCGCGACATACTCATCGTGGCGCTCGAAATGTACATCGACAAAGTCTCCGCGCCCATAATAAAGCTTATGGATCGCGTGCACGCGCCCGTAAAAATCAACGAACTTGCGGAAAAAGCGGTTGACGCGGTGATTTCGGCTCACCGCGACAACGCGAAGATGCACGCAACGCTCCACTCTCTCGCGGCGACCGACGAAGCCGTGAATTCGCGGTTTATCGAACTCGAATCGCGTATGACCGAGGAGTTGAGCTCGCGGCTTACCGACCTCGGCTTCGGCGGCGAAAACATGCTCGAAAAGGTCCATTTCTGTATGAACCTCGTCCAGTCTTTCGCCCACGAATACGTTTTCGACAACCACGACTATATAGATTACGACGTACTCCGCTCGCTCGTTTGCCGAGCGATGACCGAGCTTTTCACTCCTAAATGCGAGGAAAAGTCGGAATAAAAGGTCGCTTCACGCGATTATCCGTATTTTTTCACCGTAAACCGTTGATAAAAACCGTAATTTGTGGTATAATTTCGTGGTAGTTCACGAATAAGAGGATCTTATGAAAAAACTTAAATCAATCGTCGCCGCGACCGTCGCGGGGCTTGTTGCGCTCGTCGCCTGCGCCTGCGAATCCGCAGCTCCCACCCTCTCGCTCGATACGCCCGCCCCGTGGGTTCACGCCGGCGAAGCGAAAAATGCTTACGAAAAATGCGTTTACTCGATCGAACGCGTCGATCAGACAACTCAGACCGTCGTTGCGACAGGCACGATGACCTGTATTATCGAGCCCGCCGAGAACGACAAAAGCAAGCTTTCGACGTCAATGACGATCACTTATAACGACGCGGCTCACGAAGCCGATCGCGGACTTACCGACGAAATAAATTCGCGTGTAACCTTCTCGCCCGTTTCGCTCGCGCCCGAAAAAAGCCATAAGGAAGTAACGCTCGCCGAGCGCAAGGGCGAAAAGACGAATTCGAGCTATGTTCTCGACACCGATTATACGGCGGCTAAAAGCACCCTCGTTTACACTAAACGCAACGACGAAAAGCACGAACTCGCGATCGAAGGCACGCTCATGAACGTGTACGACAACGAAATGCTTTATTACGTCGCGCGCGCCGCTTCCGGTATCAAAGCGGAAGGAAGCGGCTCGTTTGCGAACGCGTGCTTCTTCGATATGCACGGCACGGGCAAATTCGCCTATCGCACGATAAACTTTTCGTGCGGCAAAGAGCCCGAAGGTATGGGATCTTTCGATTTCCTGAAACCCTACTACACCGCCGACGGAAGCGTTTCGGCGATAAAAACCACGCTCACGCAGTCCGGAAGCGATTCCGGTCCGTCGATCGAGCTTTGGCTGTCTGCCACCGACTTTAAGACGGGCGAAGCCGAAACCGACAAAACCCGCAAGGTTATGGTGAAAATGGCTACGACCGAATACGACGTGGCGCAGGCTACCAAGCAATATATAACGACTTATACCCTTTCGGACTACACCGTACAACAGTGAACCCGAAACGGACATATCTTTACGGCGCGCGCGTAATCGTCACGGGCGCGTCGGACGGAATAGGCAAAGAAATCGTCAGGCTTTTAGTCGGGCGATTTAATTGTATCGTGCTCGGGATAGCCCGAGGAAAAGACAAACTCGCCGCGCTTAAAACCGAGCTCGGCGAAAATTTCGATTATATCGCGGGCGACGTAACGGACAAAAGTTTGTGGGAGCGGATCGCCGGTAAGTTCGACGACGAACCCTACTCCGTCCTCGTAAACAACGCCGGAATCATGCCCCCTTTTACCGTTGCGCTCGATCAGACCGACGAAGAACTGCGGCGCGTTATCGAAGTGAATTACTTCGCTCCGGTTACCGCGACGCGTATTCTTTTACCCCGAATGAAAGCGGCGTTTCCTCGCCCCGTCGTCGTCAACGTCTGCTCCTCTTCCGCACTTTGCCCGCTCGCCGCAACGAGCGCGTATTCCGCGTCGAAGTCGGCGCTCAAAGCGTTCACCGAGGCGCTCGCCGCGGAAGAAAAAGGCAAAGTTTACGTCGGTTGCGCGTTCGCGGGCTTTACGAAAACTTCGCTTTTCCGCGACACCGACGGCTTTTTCGCCGAGAAAAAAGTGTCGAAAATTTCTTCCACGCCGCAAAAAACCGCGAAAAAGATCGTCTGCGGTATGGCGAAGCGCAAACGCCGCATGATTATCGGCGCGGATGCGCGTGCAATGAATTTTTTCTATAAGCTCGCTCCGAAGTCAGCCGCGGACTTAATTCATTCCGTTATGAAATCGGCTCGCCTCCCCGCCTACGACGAAGCTTTCGCCGCCAAAAACGAAGAGAAAAGCAACTGACCACGATAATTCTCATTATAAAGCGACGGCGTTTACGGCGTAATTCCGCAACAGCGGTCTTTATCTTGCCTTCCCCCGCGGGGGAAGGTGGCACGAGTGCGAGCGTTAGCGAACCGAGTGACGAATGAGGGGAATACGACCTTTCAGAGCCCCTTTGTGCAAAGGGGGCTCCCGCCGCAGGTGGGTGGAGGATTGTAAAGCCACTTGCCCGAATTGCAGTTTCGTTTTAACAATCCTACCGTCTCTCGGGTCACTGCGTTCCCGCTCGTGACACCTCCCTTTACACAAAGGAGGCAAAATATTGTCCGCTATCGCGGATATTCTATTGTGAAACAGTACCGAAACGGCAAGATTGCGAATACACAAAAACGACCGTATCGAAGCAACGGTCGTTTTTCTTACTGTCTTATTCTCTTTATTTACCTGAACACAACTGTATTGATCGAATTCGGGAGACACTCGAGATACCACCAACTGCCGTCGCGAAAGAACTGAATCTGTCGTTTTTCCGCGTCGGGGTTTACGACCTCGATCACGAAACTTCCGTCCGTGTTCTCCGCAACGCAGACGGACGGCGCGGTGCGGACGGACGGGAACGCGAACATTCCGTAATTTTCATCCTCGACGGAACTTTTCGGCACTTTCGCGCCGCGCTTTATAAACCGCGAGAAATGATCGAACGCGCGATACTGCCCGCTGTACGAAATTTCGCCGCTCGCGCTTACCGTAACCAGTCCGCCGCAGAAAAACGGTCCTACGTTCGGTCCGCCCGTTTCGTCGAGCGCGAGATTCCAGCCGGTAAAGCTTTTCGCGCCGCGGTTGAGCGCCGAAGCCATAATCGTACCCCACTTGCAGAAGTCGGTCGCGTAATTGTCGTAAAGGCGCGGACCGCCCTCGGTGAAATGCCACTCGACCGCGGGAAAACGCTCGATGACTTTTTCCGCGAAATCACACCCGCCGTTGTAGTAATGGAAAGCGACCGCGGGCGCGGCTTTAATGAGCTCGGGGAAATCCTCGTATTGCGCGATCACCCGCTTATACATCGCGAAATTGTGATCGAGCAGCATAATTTTCATCTTTTCGGCGCGATTTTGCTGTTTTTCCGCAAGCGTAAGCGCGAACTTTGCTTCGGTGTCGGGATGCCAGATACAAGCCGCGCTCGTTCCGCCCTGATCGGTTTCGGTTTCGTTCTGAACGGTAACCGCCGAAATCTTCACGCCCTCGCGCGCGTATGCGTCTATATAATTTAAGATATAGTCGGCGTATTCGGGCACGAACTTTTCGCGCATAAACCCGCCGAACATCGACTTGCTCGTTTTCATACGCGCGGGCGGCGACCACGGCGAAGCGAAAAACCGCACGTCGCGGTACTTTTTCGCGACTTCTTTTACGATCGGCAGAACGTAAGCGCGGTCCTTTTCGATCGTGAAATTGCCGTTCTCATCCTCGTAGCAGTAAACTTCGGGCGAATAATCGCTCGATCCGATCGTGAGCCGCGCCACCGAAAGTCCGAGCCCGTCTGCGCCGTAAATTTTATCGAGCAATTCCGCGCGGTCCGCTTCGTTCATTCCGGCGAGAACGTAGCACGAACTGCCGGTAAGCGCAACGCCGAACCCCTCAAAGCCGTCCTTCGTTTCCTCGTCGTTTACGCAAAGCGTAAGCACGCCGCCGAGCTTTTCGTCCGACGGAAAAGCTTCCCTCTCTCTCATAAATCCGAAATTATCGGTCGTATAAATTCTCGGTTTCATATCTTCTCTCCGATTTTTCGTAACGTGCGCTTACGCAACGCTCGTTAGTATTATAACGCTGCACGGCTCGCAAAAATAATTTTTTGCTTATTTATTTGCCGATCGCTCATATCAGCCACACGTTGAAATAAGGCGCGAAAAAGCCGTTACAAGCAAACTTTTTCACTTGTATTATAACACAACCGCCCGAAAAAAACAACGTTTTTATCGTTGCGTTCAAAACAAAAACAGTACTTTTCGAAACTGTGCGCTGCCGCTATGGCTCTCTTTTGTAAATGAGACAAACAGGTTTTTAATAAGTAACAAATTATTTCTTTAGTAAAAAAAGGAATGTATTTTACTTTTTCCGAGCGGAGAAAACGCGCTATCGCTTTGATTTACTTTTGAAATAGTAACAAAACGGCGAGCCGCCGTGGGCAAGTCGGCGATGCCTTTACTTACTTTCGATAAAATGCGGTAGGGGCGGACGCCCTCGTCCGCCCGCAGACCTTGCGGAACGCAATTCCGCTTTGGTTTACTTTAAGAAGAGTAACAAATATCTTTTTAGAAAAGAAAGAAAAAGATATCTACTTTTTTCAAACGGAGAAAACGCGCTACCGCTATGGTTTACTTTTATAATAGTAACAAATTATTTCTTTAGTAAAAAAGGAAATGTATTTTACTTTTTTCAAACGGAGAAAAAAGTAACAAAAAAGCCGCTGGGACACTTGCGGCTGTGTCCCAGACCCCGCAACGCTTTAAAGGTCGAAAAATGTTGTAAGTAGTATCGTTATCGGGTGACAACCGCGGGGGATTTCTCCACTCCGTTCGGGTTAAAACCCTCACTTCGGTCGAAATGACATTATAAAAGTGGAAAATATAAAGTTTGTTAAAGCGTGGTAGGGGCGGACGCCCTCGTCCGCCCACGGGTGTTTTGCCTGTGTACGACAAATCCTTGGTGTTCGACGAATTCTTGGCGGGCGTAACGCCGTTTCGGTAGGGCGGGACGCCCTCGTCCCGCCGCCAACCTTACGTAACGGTACTTAGTTGCTGTCATTGCGAGGAGCGAAGCGACGTGGCAATCGCACTGGCGCGACGCGGCGGCACAAAGTGCCGTAAAAACAGTCCACAGGTGACTGTTTTTAGCCAAAGCGGCGAAGCAACTATGTTGCGAGCGGGGAGGGAATACGAACGTTGCGGAACGGTACTTTTATTTTCTATCGCAGGGGATTTCTCCACTCCGCTGACGCTTCGGTCGAAATGACATTAAATAGTGGCAAATAAACGATTGATAAATGCGGTAGTGGCGTTCCTCGTCCCGCCGCCAACCTTGCGTAACGCTCTTATTTTACGAAAAAACAATTCCGCGCAAGCGGACAATATAAAAACCAAACGTAACGCTCCCCCGCCCCGTCATCTCGAGCGCAGTCGAGACCAAGGCGGGAGCGAACACGGGCGCGGCGAAACGGTATTAAAAAGGCTTCCCCTTGGGGACCTCCGCCGTAGGCGGTGATGAGGGGTTGTATTTTACATTGCGTTCGTTATAACCCGACCCCTCATCCGTCTTGCCTGCGCTTTCGCTTCGGCAATCCACCTTCCCCCAAGGGGGAAGGCTTTAAATCGGTACAACTTATAATCTGATATAATCGCCCGCAAAAAAAACAACCGCCTCTATACGAAGCGGTCGCATTTTGCAAGACTTTATACCGAATACATTGGACGCCCGAAAATCATTCAGTAACGGGCTCGAGCGAACCGACGGTCTGTTCGTCGGCGGGATCGACTGCCTCTTCCCGTTCGTCCACGACCTTATCTTCCTTCTCGCCGCCGCCACCCGAATTCGTCATAAGCGAACCGTCGTCGCCCTTGAACGCGATTTTGAGCAGTATGGGCGCGAGCAACGACGAAATAACCACAAGCATAATGACGGGTACTACGGGGCTTGAAATGGGCGTTCCTGCGAAAAGCCCGCCTTCGATACCCTTCTTGCACACGACGAGCGCGACTTCGCCTCGGGCGATCATACCCACGCCGGTCTGTATCGATTCGCGGTTTGTGAACCGGCATGCTTTGGCAACGAGCCCGCAACCTATGATCTTGCCGAGAATACCCACGAGCACGAACAGCAGTCCGAACAACAGAAGCTCTGGCGTGAACCCCGCGAAACTCGTATTTATACCGATATTCGCGAAGAACACGGGCGCAAAAAACATATACGAATTGATGTCCACGCGGCGATCGATATATTGCGATTCTTTGACGGTGGACAGAATAATTCCCGCGACGTAAGCGCCGGTAATGTCCGCGATTCCGAAAATTTTCTCGGCGCAGAACGCGTAAACGAAGCACACGACGACGCCGAAAATCGGAATACGGCGGTTGTGCGGGTGGCGCTTCGAGTACCATTTAAGCAGATAATGCACCCCTACCCCGACCGCGGCGGCTGCGACGAAGAACAGCACGGTCATAAGAATGGTTTTCAGCGGGTTTGCCTCGGGGTTTTTGAAACCGATCGCGATCGACAGAACGACGATACCGATAACGTCGTCGATGATCGCCGCGGAAAGAATGGTCGTGCCCACCTTGCCGCGAAGTTTGCCCATTTCTTTAAGCGTTTCCACGGTAATTCCGACGCTCGTCGCGCACAGAATAACGCCGATAAACACCGCGTCGAGAATAAGCATATGATCCGCCGCAAGCGCCGAAAACCCGCCGAGGAACGGCACCGCGAGAAGCGTGCCGCCGATAAGCGGAACAAGCACGCCGCCGAACGCCACGAGCGTAGCCACAAGCCCGCTTCGTTTCAGTTCTTTAACGTCCGTTTCGAGCCCCGCCGAGAAAAGAATAAGCACAACGCCGATTTCGGCGAACGCGTTAAGGAAGTTTTTTTCGGCGCCTTCAGGGTTTATGGGCGACCACCAGCCGAAACTGCCCCAGATAGCAGGACCGATCAGAAGCCCCGCAATAACCATACCGACAACCTGAGGAAGCCCGAGCTTGCGCATAACGAGCCCCATAATTTTAGTCGAAAACAGAATAATCGCAAGATCGAGCAACACTCTCGGTATATCGATAGTCATAAGTACCTCCGTCCCGAACAAATTCGGGTTGTCACAAAACCGCTTCCGTAAGCCGAAATCTTCTTCCGCGCGCCGAAAACCGACCTAACAAGCCGTTCGGTTTCACGTCCTGCACCGCTAAGTACGGTTCGAAGCGCTCTTTTCATCGTTTTTCGCCGCGGCGCTCCCGAAATCGACTTATAAAGCCGTTCGTTTTCGTCCGACGTCGCTTTTCCGAGCGAAGTTTTTTCGGTTTGATTTTCCGAGCGGAAAAAACTCCGCACGGCTACACATTATATAACTATTTTATGAGTTTGTCAACGGTTTTGCGATTGTCTCGCCGCAATGTCGAAAATAAATGCGTCGGTGCGGCCAGACATAATAAGGCTTCCCCTTGGGAGAAGGCTTTAAAATGTCGTGTCGAGCGCACCCGACGGCGAGCCGCCATGGGCAAGTCGGCGATGACAGGAAGCTCCTGCGGGCAAGTCGGCGATGGCAGGAAGCTCCTGCAGGCAAGTCGGCGATGGCAGGAAGCTCCTGCAGGCAAGTCGGCGATGGCAGGAAGCTCCTGCAGGCAAGTCGGCGATGGCAGGAAACTCCTGCAGGCAAGTCGGCGATGTCCGTACTTACTTTCGGTAGGACAGGTAGGGGCGGACGCCCTCGTCCGCCCGCCATCAAAGCGTAACGCTCTCTCGCTTCGTCATCTCGAGCGTAGTCGAGAGATCTCGCGGGAGCGAATTCGATAGCAAGTGAACGGTACGCTTCAAATACCCATCCGAAGCGTTACGTTATGCGGCGGTCCGAGGGCGAACCGCCCTACCGTCGGCAAAGCCGACATATAAGGTCGAAAATGCAGTAACAGGAGCTTACTCGGCGGACTTCCGTAGGGGATTTCTCCACTCCGCTCGCGACTTACGCCGTTCGCTTCGGTCAAAATGACATTAAATACAAACATTTTCATTTGCGGGCGGACGAGGGCGTCCGCCCCTACAAATCGGTCGAAATAACATTAAAAACCAACCATACACGTTGTCATTTCGAGCGAAGGCGTAGCCGCAGTCGAGAAATCCCCTGCATCAGAAACGAAAGCGCTCGTACACGTCTACCCCCGCTCCCTCGAAAAAACGGAAAAAACAGGAAGCGACGAAAGCGAATATAATTTTCCGCACGGTCGATACTAAGATTGCAAGGCGAAAGCGCGCCTCCGAGTGAGACTTTGCGAGTAACTTTGCAAAGTCTATAAGGGGGTGCGAAAAATGGCAACTACTACCAAGAATTGCAACAAGTCGAGTTCCAAGAAGAATTCGGCGAAAGCGACCAAAGCCGTGAAGAATTGCAAATAATCACCCCACGGAGAAAAGACGGAAACCTTTGCGGTTGCCGTCTTTTTTAATCGTGCGGGTTGCCGCTTCGATCAGTGTTTATTGAATTTGTTCTGAAGCGCGGCGAGCATATCGTCGAGGCTGCGTTCCTTTCTCGGAGCGAAATCCTTGCCGTTTCTGCGGTCGTTGTTGCCCTTGAAGTTGCGGTTGTCGCGGTCGGGATTTTTGCCGTTCCGATCGAACTTTTTACCGTTATTTCCGCCGTTGCCGCCTCTGCGCTCGTCCTTCCGCTCTGACTTTTCGGGAAGCTGCGACTTGAAACCGCTCGCCTGTTTGATGGACAGATTGATGCGTTTTTTATCCAGATCGACGCCGATAACCTTGACTTTAACCGTCTCACCGACGCTCAGCGCCTCGCTCGGGTGCTTGATAAAGCGGTCGGAAATTTCGGAAATATGCACGAGGCCGTCATGATGAACGCCGATATCGACGAACGCGCCGAAATCGATAACGTTACGCACGGTGCCGGTGAGCTCCATACCCTCTTTAAGGTCTTTAAGGTCCATAAGGTCGGCGCGGAGCACGGGAGCGGGAAGCGTATCGCGGATATCGCGCCCCGGTTTGGAAATTTCGGTAACTATATCGCGGAGCGTTGGCTCGCCGATTTCGAGTTCTGCGGCGACTGCGGCATAACCGTCCGCTTTGATTTTAGCGTCGAGTTCGCCGATTCTGCCCGCTTTCACGTCCTCGTCGGTGAAACCGTAACGCGCCAGAAGTTTTTCGGCGGCGGCGTAGCTTTCGGGGTGAACGCCGGTATTGTCGAGCACGTTCTCGCCGTCCTGAATACGCAGGAAGCCCGCGCACTGCTCGTAAGCTTTCGGACCGAGCTTGCTTACTTTCAGAAGCTCTTCGCGGCTGCCGAAAGGCTTTTCCTCGCGGTACTTGACGACGTTTTTCGCGATCGTGCCGTTAAGACCGGAAACGTAAGAAAGCAGGCTGTAAGAAGCGGTATTAAGGTCAACGCCCACGCTGTTTACGCAGTCCTCGACCACGCCTTCGAGCACTTCGGTAAGCCGTTTTTGCGGCATATCGTGCTGATACTGCCCCACGCCTATGGACTTGACGTCGATCTTGATAAGTTCGGCGAGCGGATCCATAAGACGGCGCGCGATCGAAACGGCGCTGCGGACGGTGACGTCGTAATCGGGGAATTCCTCCGTGCCGAGCTTGGAAGCCGAGTACACCGAAGCGCCCGCCTCGTTGACTACCATATACTGAAGCGGCGTCGGGCAAGCTTTGATAAGGTCGGCTACGAAAATTTCGGATTCTTTGGAAGCGGTGCCGTTTCCGATCGAAACGACGTCCACTTTGTATTTCGCGATAAGTTTGAGCAGTTTTTCCTTCGCCTCTTCGGTTTTGTTCTGCGGGGGCGTGGGGAAAACCACGGTATGATCGAGAACGTTTCCGTTCGCGTCGATGATCGCGATTTTGCAACCGGTGCGGTACGCGGGGTCGAGACCCATAATCACCTTGCCTTTAAGCGGCGGCTGCATCAGAAGCGGTTTGAGGTTGACTTCGAACATCTTGATAGCCTGTTCGTTCGCGCGGTCGGTGAGCTCGTTTCTCACTTCGCGTTCGATCGACGGGAAAATAAGACGATCGTAGCTGTCCTCGATCGCCGCCGTCATAACGGCGTTGAACGCGCTGTCGCGCAGGAATTTTTCCTTGATTTTAGCAAGCGCAAGCTCGGGTTCGATAACGACCGAAACTTTCAGGCACTCTTCTTTTTCGCCGCGGTTAAGCGCGAGGATACGGTGCGACGGAAGCGTGGAAAGCTTTTCCGAAAAGTCCTTGTATGTGTCGTAAACGAGCATTTTTTCGGCGTCTTCCTGTTTCTCGTTCGCCTTGCTCTCGATTTTGCCTTCGGCGAAAAGCAGTTCGCGGAGCGTTTTGCGGATTTCGCTGTCGTCGGAAATGCGCTCGGCGATGATGTCCGAAGCGCCCGCGATCGCGTCGCGCGCCGTAGGAACGTCGTCCGAAACGTATTTTTCGGCTTCGGCGGCAAGGTCGAAAGTTTCCTTTTCCTGCGCGAAGATAATATCGGCGAGCGGTTCGAGCCCGCGTTCGATCGCGACGGAAGCGCGCGTCTTTTTCTTCTGTTTATACGGACGGTAAACGTCCTCGACTTCGGTAAGCGTTTTTGCGTTGTCGAGCGCGACGGCGAGTTCGTCCGTCCATTTGCCCTGACCTTCGATCGCCGCCTTTACTTCGTCCTTGCGGGTCGTGAGGTTTTTAAGATAGGTAAGCCGATCGGAAAAATCGCGAAGAAGCTCGTCCGAGCAACCGCCGTGCATTTCCTTGCGGTAACGCGCGATAAACGGGATCGTGTTTCCCTCTTCGATCAGATCGACAATCGCCGACGCGTACTGCGGGCGAAGCGAAAACTCTTGCGAAAGCTGTGCTTTGATGTCCATTTGTAATTTCCTTGGAGTAAATTTTCGCGCCGCGGCGCGACTAATATATTGTACCCTATTTTGAAAAATAAAGCAATCGTTTTTTACAAACTTTCGTAATATTGCCTCGGGCTCCCGCATACCGTTATAAAGAGGCGGCAACCGCAAGCGACCGATTTTCGCCACCGGATTTCATACCGACGCCGTTCGCAACCCGATCGCAACCGACGTATATCGTTATAAAGAGGTATCGACTATGGACAATCAACCTTCCGTTTCAAAAAATCACGCCATAACCATCGACAACCGTTCGCGCGCTCAGGCGACGGGCATCGAAGAGGTTTTAAGCTACGGCACGGACGAACTCTGCCTTCTTTCCTCGCTCGGAACGATCACTGTGCGCGGCAAAGACCTCAAAATAGCAAAATTCAACACCGCCGACGGTACGATTTCATTTACCGGCTCGGTCGATTCGATAACCTACGACAAGAAAAAAGAACCGATCTTGAAACGCATTTTCAAATGAGCGACCTTATAATTTATCCGCTTCTTTTCGTTTTCGGCGCGATCGCTTCGGGACTGATGATCTTATCCGCGTTTATCGGCAAAAAAACGGGATACGCAACCTCGATCGTCATCGATTTCGGCGCGGGAACACTCGGCTTTTCGTTGCTGCCCGTCACCGTCCTCGTCTTTCGCGACGGCGTTTTCACCGTATACGTTTTTCTGTTCTATTTTGCGGGGTTTGCGATCGTTTCCGCACTCGTCCGCATAATCTGCGGCACTAAAAAAGAATAACCGCAAGTAAAAACGAACGGCAAATTACAGCCGCTCGTTTTGTCCGTTAAAATCGACTTCGCGTTTTGCTTTATTTTCGGGCAATTCGTTTGACGTAAAATTCACTCCGCGTCGAAGTAAAACTTTTCGCCGTTCTCAAACTCGTACTCGAACTTTTTGCCGTCGGCTCCCGACACTTCGCGGATAACGAAACTGCCCGTTTTGTCGCCGGTTACGTATTTTACCTTTACTTCGTTGCCCGTTTCGCGCTCGACTTCGTACTTTCCGATCGTCTCGCCGCGACGGAATTCGATCTCGTACGCGATCTCTTCTTTACCGTTTTTATGCTCGCGTTCGAACTCGACTGCGGTTTGCTCGACAAGAACTCCGCCGCGATAAATCGAATATACGTATTCCGTTTCCGTCTCGCCCTCTTCAACGCTGTTTTCGCGTTCCATCTCGACGTACGTGGTTTTGTCGGTTGCGTCGGCGTACGCGCGGATTCTGAGCTCGCTCTCGCGCTCGTCGTCTTCGGTTTCTTCGCTCCGCTTTCCCTCGACCGCGTACTCTTTTCCGTCGATCGTTATTACTCCCGTAAGCGAGTACTCTTTCTCGATCTCTCCGTCGTCCTCTTCCGTCTTTACTTCCGTTTCGTCGTAATACATTACGTAAACGACTTTTCGTCCGTCCATTCCGATCCCTTCGATCGTCATCTTTTTACCGTACGGATAGTTTTCGTCGTCGTTATCCCCGACGGTGGTTTTTACGACGTCGTCACCTCCGAATCCGTCAAGCGCGCGGAAGTACTCGTTGAATTTTTCGGTCGCGGCTTTCCTCTCGTCCGTTTCGCCGCCCGCGTCGGCAGTAACGGTAATCGTTTCGTGTCCGAGCTCGGCAAACGTACTCATTGCCGCAGCCGATACTCCCGTTCCGAGCAGCTTTACCGAAGACACCGCGCCTATTCCGTACGCGTCCTGCACGGATAAGCGAACCGAATTTCCTCCCGTACCCCCCGGCGTAACGCCGCGACCCGAAACGATCGCCGTAACGACCATAGCGACCACAGCCGCAGCAGCCGCTATCGACGCGATAAGACCGCGCCGCCGTACAAGGCTCCGACCGTCGCGCCGTCTCTTTTCGGTTACCGCCCGATCGGTCACGGCGCATTGCGCGCCGATATCCGCTTTCGCCTTTATTTTTTCGATCGGATCGGGCGTGAACTCGTCCGCTTCCGCTCTCAGTTTTTTTATCATATCGGATCGTTTCAATTCAAAGCCCCTCCTTTAACGCGACGCGCATCTTGCCGAGCGCGTTTTTGTATTTCCACGTCACCGTGGACACCGGCATATCCAGCATATCGCCTATTTCGCGGCGTTTGTATCCGCACACGGACACGAGCATCATCACCGAAAACTCGTCCTCGTCGAGATTCCTCCGCGCAAGATCGATAAGTTCGCCGTACTTATACGGCTCGTCCGATCCGTGTTCGGGACAATCGGTAAAATCGTCCGTCAGACTCTCCCGGGCGCGTGTTTTCTTCACGTTCAACGCCTCGTTTTTCGCGATTTTTACTATCCACGCCGCGGGATTCGTGCCGAAAACGTAACTGCGTATATTTTTTATGACGCGCATATAAGTCGTTTGCATTACGTCCTCGGCAAGGTATCCGTCGCGAAGTACGGAAAGCGCAACGTAATAAACGGATTTCCGTGTCCGATGGTAAATCTCGTCGAACGCGGTCCGGTCTCCGTTTATAAATCTTTTGATGTACCCGTCAAGATGCACAGTCACGCCTTTCCTTTTTATGATTATTTCCGTTTTTGCGGTTGCCTACCTTATACCGGTCAGAAAACGTATTCCCGACCGTCCGGAAACACGTATTTATACGTTTCGTTTCCGCTTTCGTCCGTTTCCGCGATTACTCTGAAACTGCCCGTTTTGTCGCCGGTTACGTATTTTACCTTTACTTCGTTGTCCGTTTCGTGCTCGACTTCGTACTTTCCTCTCGTCTCGCCGCGACGAAATTCGATCTCGTACGCGATCTCTTCTTTTCCGTTTTTATGCTCGCGTTCGAACTCGACTGCGGTTTGCTCGACAAGAACTCCGCCGCGATAAATCGAATATACGTATTCCGTTTCCGTCTCGCCCTCTTCAACGCTGTTTTCGCGTTCCATCTCGACGTACGTGGTTTTGTCGGTTGCGTCGGCGTACGCGCGGATTCTGAGCTCGCTCTCGCGCTCGTCGTCTTCGGTTTCTTCGCTCCGCTTTCCCTCGACCGCGTACTCTTTTCCGTCGATCGTTATTACTCCCGTAAGCGAGTACTCTTTCTCGATCTCTCCGTCGTCCTCTTCCGTCTTTACTTCCGTTTCGTCGTAATACATTACGTAAACGACTTTTCGTCCGTCCATTCCGATCCCTTCGATCGTCATCTTTTTACCGTACGGATAGTTTTCGTCGTCGTTATCCCCGACGGTGGTTTTTACGACGTCGTCACCTCCGAATCCGTCAAGCGCGCGGAAGTACTCGTTGAATTTTTCGGTCGCGGCTTTCCTCTCGTCCGTTTCGCCGCCCGCGTCGGCAGTAACGGTAATCGTTTCGTGTCCGAGCTCGGCAAACGTACTCATTGCCGCAGCCGATACTCCCGTTCCGAGCAGCTTTACCGAAGACACCGCGCCTATTCCGTACGCGTCCTGCGCGGATAAAGCCCGATCGGGTTTTGCCTTGCACCCCGCGAACGCAAACGCGACGATTGCCGCCGATAACGCGCACGCTACAACCGATAAAATTCTTTTTTTCATTTTACTTGCCTCCTTGGCGTCGATATTACGAAAGGATTTTTTGTCCCTTCGCCATATACAACAATCGAGAAAGGCGTTTTGTCGGTAAAAACGAAAAATTTTTTAAATATTTTTCTTATTACGCAAAACGGCTCTTACCTGATTATTAAGAGCCGCTTGAATTACGTTATTTTTGTCCGAAGAAATCGTGCTGACGAAGCGCTTCGTAAATCACGATCGCGACGGAATTCGCGAGGTTGAGCGACCTGAGCGCACCGAACATCGGGATACGGATCGCGTGATCGTAGTCGCCGTAAATAAGCGGTTCGGGCAAGCCTTTCGTTTCCTTTCCGAACAGAATGAACGCTCCGTCGGGGAACGAAACGTCGGTATAAGCCTTCTTCGCTTTCGTCGTGGCGTAAAACATGGGCGCGCCGGCGTTTTTCTCTAAAAATTCGTCGAGCGAGTCGTAATAAACTATATCCACCTTATCCCAGTAATCGAGACCCGCGCGCTTAACGGTGCGGTCGCTTATTTCGAACCCGAACGGGCGGACAAGATGAAGCCGTGTGTGAGTACAAGCGCAAGTTCGCGCGATATTACCCGTATTCTGCGGAATTTCGGGCTCGACAAGAACGACGTTAAGCATAAAAAACCTTATACGTATGCGTCTTTTCGCGACAATCGCTTAAAGAATAGACGTGGAAATGCTGAACGCGAAGTCGTTGTACGAAACGTTTCTTTCCTTGACGTTCTTCTCGTCGAACATACTCACGAACGCTTCGTCGAGTTGCGGAATCGAATCGATTTTACCCGAAGCGTAATCGCCGAGAACGGAAGCGCAATGCTCGATACGCATTTTAAGCCCTCCGATACGATAGTCCTGAACCTCGAACCCGAACGGCTTGTTTTCGGCGTTCCACTGCGCACGGAACGCGCGATAGAACGCGTCGAGCTTTTTAAGAACGAGCTTATAGTCGTTTTTCACGAGCGCGGCTATTCCTTCGCGATCGCCCTTATTGTAAAGCTCGCGGGTTTTCGCGCCGAGGTTGTACTTGACCGCAAGCACTTCGCAAAGCGCGCGTTGCGTTTCGAACAGGTACGCGTATCTGCCCGATTTCTTGCCCGCCGCCGCGATTCTGCGCGCGTGACGGCGGTATCTTTCCTCCGCGCCGTCTATTGAAAGATCATCGAAGAGCCCCCCGATCGGATCATTGTATAACATATATTTCGACGGGTTTTCAAAGCAATCCTTACCGTGATCGCCGCAGTTGTAATTGCTGCGGTCGAGCGCGAGGAAATCCTTCTCGTCCATGCCCGTAACCGCTTTGAATATTTTCTTGCAGTCGCGGTTGCCGCGCACCGTTTCGCTTGCCATACACAGCGTGGGAAGAACCGCGAGCGGCGAACACTCGGCGCCGTTGTCGCCCCACATCGTAATGAGAATTTTGTCAAGCCCGTTCTTTTTGCATGCCGTCATAGCCGATTTCGTAGTATAGCGACTTACTTCGTTAAGCCCCGTAAACCCGACCCACGTCCACGCTCCGCCGGCAAACGAAATTTCGTTCCCGATCTGTCGGTGCATCTTTATCATGCGGTCGTAAAATTTCGCATCGCCGTGGTAGTAATCCCAGTAAACGAGCCGCACGTTCTTCGGAAGCCCTTCGAGCGCGGCTACGTCGAGCTTTGCGTCGCCCTCAGGGTAATACTCGCCGCCGAAGCAGAGTCTGAAGAACATATCGCTCCACATCATCGGCTTGAAACCGTACTTTTCGCAGATTCCGATCACGCGTTTGAGGTGCTTGATGATGAGCTGCTGACGGGTAGCCGTCGCGCCGTGAAGATCCTCGTATTTACCGCGGCCGACAAGGTGCGCTTCGTCCATGCCGATATGAATCTTGTCCGAACCTAACGCTTTGCGCATAGTCGCGATCATCTTTTCGATAAGCGCGTAAGTTTTTTCGTCGTCGATCAGAAGAATGTCGGATACGTCGTTGATTTCGGCGTACTCTTTCCATCTGAAAATCTGATTGAGGTGCGCGAGCGTCTGAATACACGGCACGATCTCGATACCGATTTTCGCGCCGAACGCGTCGAGCTCGCGAAGCTCGTCCACGGTGTATCTGCCGCGCATATATCCGAAACGCGGCTCGCCCTCGATTTCGTAGGTGTCCTCGGTGTACAGCATGAGCTGATTATATCCCATCGCCGCGAGCGTGCGCATAAAATCTTTGACGAACTCAACCGTTCTTACGGCGTTACGCGAGCAGTCGAGCATTACGCCGAGCTCGTCCGGAGTTTTGCACTCCTCCACCGTAAACTCGCCCTTATCGGCGTTTGCCTTTATGATCGTAAGCGCGCGG
The DNA here is from genome assembly GCA_934270565.1 of uncultured Clostridia bacterium. Lineage (GTDB taxonomy): Bacteria > Bacillota > Clostridia > Christensenellales > Pumilibacteraceae > UBA10677. Next base: position 224,855 of record CAKQPR010000001.1, read on the forward strand.
TTGAAAGCTGCGATCGTATCGTAAGCCACCTCGTATTTTTCGCCGTCGAAAGCGACTTTGAGATTGTCTCCCCTTTTCGCTTCCACGGTCGCGCCGTCCGCGCCTTCGCAGATTCCGAGCGTCTTCAAAATTTCGTCCGCGCTCGCTTTAATCTCTGCGGAAAGCCCGCGTAAATTCAGTTTCATAATTCCTCCGTTCTCCTTTTTGTGCGTTAAAACGATTATACCATATCCGCGCCGCAAACGCAACGAAAAAGGGGTACATTTTTCGATATATTTTAGGCTTTTTTATTTGCACGAAAGGACACAAAAAAGCAACCTCTATGCGGCGAGAAGTTGCTTTTTGTACAAACGAAAAACGTATGTTTTATTGCGGTTATCCAAGCTTTTCGTAAGCTGCGGTTTCTGTCATCGCGGCGCGGATTTTTTCCACCGTTCCGGGTTTGAATTTGTCGCGGCGGTCGTAATAATAAAGTCCGTTCACTTCCTGCTCGACGTCGGTAAGCTGCGTGTAGCAGAACGCGCAGATTTTCGGGTTTTCTAAAAGAATTCCGACATAAGCGGCGAACTTGTCGGCGAGCGCCTCTTCCGTTTGGGGAATTTCGCCGTAAGCCCAGCCCGCGGCTTCGGGCGGCCATTTGAACCCGCCGAACTCGCTGAGGAAATACGGCTCGCCGTGATAGTCCTGATCCATCGAATCGGGTACTTTCCCCGCCTCGAACGAAGCGAATTTCTCGCGGAATCTGTTAAGATCGCTTTCGTAATCGTGCACGTCGTAAATATCGGTCTGAACGTGATAATTCCAGCTGACGTCGATGACGGGGCGGGTGCGGTCGAAGCGTTTGGTTTCGAGGTAGACCTGACGAACGAGGTCGTTACTCTGCCAACGGCAGAAATAAACGAAGTTTTCGTTGAACGGGCACCAGCCGATAAGCGCGGGATGATTGTAATCGCGCTTTACGGATTCGAGCCATTCGGGAAGGAAGTTCACGAAATTCGCGGGGTCGGAGTGATCGAAGCCCCAGTTCGGGTACTCGCCCCACACGATATAGCCGAGCTTGTCGCAAAGATACAGGTATCTTCTCTCGAACACGCGTTCGTGAAGACGCGCGCCGTTGAAGCCGAACGCTTTTGAGCGCAGAATGTCCTTTTCGAGCTCGTCGGCGGTTTCGGGCAGATAAACGCCCTTGCCGAAGTAGCCCTGATCGAGCACGAGCCGCTGAAATACGCGTTTGTCGTTGATTTTCAGCCCTTTATCGTCCAGCGAAAGCTTGCGAAGCCCGAAATACGATTTGACTTCGTCCTTTTCGCCGTTTGCCGAAACGGTGATTTCAAGGTCGTAAAGCTGAGGGTTTTCGATGCTCCAGAGTTTGATTTCGGAAAGCTCGAGCGTCGCTTCGCCATAGTTCACGCCGACAAGCTTTATCGTTTTTTCGCCGACTTTTCTGCCGCCGAACAGCGCCGAAAGCGTTACGGTTTTATCGCCGTTTCCGACGGTTTCGAGCCGGACATGAGCGCATTTATTGTCGGGATCGGGAGTTATGCGTACCGATTCGAGGTAATTTTCGCTTACCTCTTCGAGCCAGACCGACTGCCATATTCCCGTCGAGCGAGTGTACATGCAGCCGTAAGAATTAGTTTTCGGCGACTGTTTGCCGGACGGTTGTCTGCCGTCGCGGGCGTCGCCGTAAACGTGTACTATTATTTCGACCTCGCCGTTTTCGATATAGTCGGTAACGTCCACCGTAAACGGCGTATAACCGCCCTTGTGTTCGAGAACGTGCCTGCCGCCGAGGAAAACATTTGCGGTATGAAAAACCGCTTCGAAATTGACAAGATAGCGCTTGTGCGGCTTTTTGTCTATTTTCAGCACTTTGCGGTACCGGCACGCCACTATAAAGTCCTTTTTGCCTATGCCGGAAAGCTCGCTTTCGGGGCAGAACGGAACGTTGATTTTAAGCGGAAAATCGTTTTCGATGACGTATTCCCTGCCCCATTTCGGGTTGGATGCGAGGAAGTGCCGCTCGAGAACTTCGGGGTGGTTCGGACAAAGCGCGAAATCCCATTCGCCGTTAAGGCAAGTCCATTTTTCGCGGACGAGCTCGGGGCGCGGATACTCTGTACGGTAAATTTTCATTTTCTGCCTCTTTTTGCGACCGATCGTCGCTGTTGTTCTTTTGCGGTTTCGGGCGAGTTTTTCGCCGTCCGCTTACGATATTATGATAACATATTTTACTCCGTTAGGTCAAGCGCGCGTATCGACTTATTCTATTCTTTATTTTACCGTTTCTACTGTTTTCGTCCGATTGCGGTATTAAAAATACGATTTTCGTTGCAAACGCGCTCGAAAAACCGCCGATTTTTATCAGCTTTTCACCGATTTTCGATATAGCGCGGTATTGCGGAGTGAGCGGTGAGCCCGCCGGCAAGGCACGAAGCCCGCGCGGGCGAGACGGATGAGGGAAAATCGCGATAGCGGACAATATCTTGCCTCCCTTGTGTAAAGGGCGCGACGCGGCGGTGCGAAGCACCGTAAAAACAGTACACAGGTTACTGTTTTTAGCCAAAGCGGCGAAGTAGCTATGCTACGAGCCGGGGGTAGCTACGAGTGTGAGCGTTAGCGAACCGAGTAGCGGTAGGATTGTTTTAACACAACTATAATTCGTACAGCTACTTTACAATCCCCCACCCACCTGCGGTGGGAGCCCCCTTCCGCGCAATGTGGGCCTTAAAATGTCCGCTTGCGCGGATTTTTAATGGTATACCGTTCCGTAACGTTCGTGTTCGTTCCCGCCTTGGTCTCGACTTCGTTCGAGATGATGGGGCTAAGTACCGTTTAGCAAGGTTGGCGGCGGGGCGAGGGCGCCCCGCCCTACCGAGGCGAAGTACAACATTTCAAACAAATACTTGCCATCGGGGGCTTCCCCGACGGGCGGACGAGGGCGTCCGCCCCTACCACATCCTATCAAAGTAAATACAGGCATCGCCGACTTCCCTTCCGTAGCCGACTTCCCTGCCATCGTCGCAGAATAACCGAAAAGCGGGAGGTAGATGACTACCTGCCCGCCGTTCGGAAAAGGAAAAAGAAGATGAAGAAAAGAATGGACCTCGGCGGCTAAGCCGCGGATACCCTATTTATTGATCTCGACGTCCACATATTCGAGCGGATCGACGAGCGCGCCAGCACTGCGCATTTCGAGATGAACGTGCACTCCGTCGCCGATTTCGGTGAGCATCGTGCCCGCAACGCCTATGGCGTCGCCTTTGGCTACTCTTGCTCCGGCTTCGACGGAAGCCGACCCGAGCGACTTATAAACGGAAGTGATGCCGTTGTCGTGATTTATCGTGATCACCGTGCCTTCGAGCGTGGTTACTTCCACCGAAGCGACCGTTCCGTCGGCGATAGCGCTTGCGGTTGCACCCTCGCTTACGGCGAAGTCGACGCCGTTATGCGTTTTCCACATATTGAGCGACGGCATATAGGTTAGCGAATCGAGAGATGCGGCGCGAACGAGCGTTCCGCCCTCGACGGGGAGTCCGTAAGTCACCACTTCCGGCTTCGTTACGGGCGTAACCGGCTCGGGATCGGACGGTTTTTCGATTACCGAACCGCCGTTTTCGCGATTGCTTACGACCGCCGCTACGGTTATCGTTACCGCGAGCACGATCAGCGACACTATGCCGACGATCGCGTAAATCAACGTCTTTTTGTTCTTGGATTTTGCTGCCTGACTTGAATAGGTTTTCATTGTTGTTTCCTGCCTCCGTGCAATGATTATCGACCGAAATTTCAGGTTTATACGCGTTTTTCAAAAAAATTTTTTCAGTAGCTGCCTTTAAGAAGCGGACTGCCCGCCGCAACCGAGTCGCCGCGCACCGCGATCATAACGTTTACCGTGCCGTAAACGGTTTGCTCGCCCTTGCCGCAATACGGCGAATAAGCGTAATATATCTTCGTCTTTCCGACGGTTTCCACTCCCGCTACCGTCGCGCGCGACTTTTCGAGCATGCCGAGCGCGGTCTGCTCGCCGCCGCGGGTATCGATACGCTCGTATACGCCGCGAACGCCGAGCATCGGAATTCGGTCGTAAATCGTTTCTTCGTCGTGCGTGCCGTAAACGGTGTAAGTTCCGTTACGCCAAACAGAACACAGCCCGCCCGAATACAGCCGCGAGCCGACTGCAACCGCGATTATTCCGATAAACGCGAAAAGCCTGAGTATGTGAATTTTGTCGGTGGGTTTCATTCTTCCGTCTCCCCTGCGTGTTTGCATATTCGATTGTTGACAGGCAAAACGGATTTTATACGTTAGGGGGAGCGTTCCGCTTGGTTGACGGGCGGACGAGGAACGCCCCTACTGCGCTCTATCGAAAGTAAGTGCGGGCATCGCCGACTTGCCCGCAGGGGCTCCCTGCTCGCTCCCGCGAGATTTCTCGACTGCGCTCGAAATGACGGGGCGAAATACCATTACGCGAGGTTGGCGGCGGGGCGAGGGCGCCCCGCCCTACCGAGACGGAAAACGACATATCAAACGCGCATTTGCCCGCCGCGTTATACCTGCGGGCGGACGAGGGCGTCCGCCCCTACCTAATAATGATAAATTCCCCTCATTCGTCACTCGGTTCGCTTCGCTCACGCTCGTGCCACCTTCCCCCCGAGGGGGAAGGCTTAAACGATGTCACTTCTTAACGTCATTTCGACCGAAGCGTCAGCGGAGTGGAGAAATCCCCCGCGGAAGTCCGCCGATAACGATACTACTTGCAATATTTTCGACCATATTTGTCGGCGCAGCCGACGGTAGGGCGGCTCGCCGTCGGGCGTACGGGAAACGACCTTTTTAAGGTTATTATAGCGGCACGACCGCTCTTTCCCGAAAAAAAATTCGGTTTTGGGGTGCGGGAGACTTGAAATTACGGAAAAAAATTGGTATAATAGTAGAAATAACGCAGGAGGCGGACGTATGGAAACTCTGAAAGAACGGCTTGACCGAAAGCTCGGCAAAAAACAAAAACTCATACGCGTGGCGCGGGGGCTCGAGAAAGCCGACCTCGTAATCAAAAACGCGCGGTATCTGAACGTCTTTTCGAACGAGTGGAACGACGGCGATATTGCGGTTTCGGGCGGGCTGATCGCGGGAATAGGCGGCAGTTATGACGGCGAGCGCGTGATAGACGCGCACGGCAGATACGTTACCCCCGGGCTTATCGACGCGCACATTCACCTCGAAAGCGCGATCGTTTCGCCGCGCGAATTCGCAAAGATCGCGACTCGTCACGGCACGACTACGGTAATCACCGATCCGCACGAAATCACAAACGTATTAGGCACGGACGGAATCGAATACATGCTCGAAGCGACCGAAAACATCGGGATCGACGTTATGTTTATGCTCCCCTCGTGCGTGCCGGCAACGCCTATGGACGAAAGCTTCGCGGTGCTCGGATACGAGGACATCGACCGATTTTACGATCACCCGCGCGTTCTCGGGCTTGCGGAAATGATGAATTTCGTGGGCGTTATCAACGGCGACGAGGCTGTTATAGACAAAATTCTGGCGGCGCAAAGCCACCACAAAAAGATCGACGGTCACGCGCCCGCGCTTTCGGGTCGCGACCTCGACGGGTACATTGCGGCGGGCGTTTATTCCGATCACGAGTGCGCTACGCTCGACAACGCGCTTGAAAAACTCAGAAAAGGTCAGTTCATAATGATCCGCGAGGGCACGGCGGCGAAAAACCTTGCCGCGCTCCTTCCGCTGATCGCGCCGCTGACTTACTCGCGCTGTATGTTCGCGACCGACGACAAGCACCCGAGCGATCTGCTCGAAAAGGGGCATATCGATTATATCGTGCGCGAAGCGATCGCCGCGGGGGCAGATCCGATTTTAACCCTTAAAGTCGCAACGCACAACGCCGCGCGGTACTTCCTTATGAATAACAAGGGCGCGCTTGCGGGCGGGTACGTCGCCGACCTTATCATTCTCGACGATCTGAATTCGTTCGATATCTCCGAAGTCGTAAAACGCGGCGAAACCGTTTATCGCAAGGGCGAAGAAATCGAGCTTCCCTCCTGCTCGCCCGACGAAAAGCTTGTCGAAAAGGCGACCCATTCAATGCATTGCCGCGCGCTTACCCCCGCGGACTTTAAGTGCGGCAAAAAGGCGGTTATGGGGCTTATCGACGGCGAAATCATCACGACGGACGAGGGATTTGCGGACGCGCCCAACCCCGCGGGCGATATTCTGAAAGTCGCGGTTATCGAGCGGCATCACGATACCGGCCACATAGGGCTCGGGTACATGAAGGGTTACGGGCTGAAAAAAGGCGCAGTCGCGACCTCGATCGCGCACGATTCGCACAATATTATCGTTGTGGGCGCGGACGACGAGAGCATGGCGAAAGCCGCGAACGCGGTAATCGCGGCGGGCGGCGGAATTTTCGTGAACGACGGCGATAAAACGGACGGCTTGCCGCTGCCGATCGCGGGACTTATGAGCGACGGAAAGCTCGAGGACGTGAACGATTTGCTCGAAAAGACCAAAGCGCGCGCTTACGAGCTGGGCGTAAACCGCGGCATAGATCCGTTCATGACTTTGTCCTTCCTCTCTCTGCCCGTCATTCCCGCGCTCAAACTCACTTCGCGCGGTATGTTCGACGTGACTAAATGGAAATTCGTTGACTGACGTAAAGAAACCCCCGATCGGAAAATTCGGTCGGGGGTTCGGTTTTTTACGGAAAGCGCGGAGGCGCAATATGGCAAATTTAGAATATTATCTCGATCGCGAGCGCGACACGCTTTGCGTTTACGAGCGGGAAAGCGAATTTTTCGCGTTTTTCGATAAAGCGGCGGGCGTGTGGAAACTCTTTCTTATACCGTTTTTACAGTTTCGTCACGACTGCTTCACCGAAAAAATAAGCGAACAAGCGGCGGCGAAAATTTGCGGCGGCGCTCTTCCCTATACTCTGTACGAAGAATACGTTGCGACGATAAGAGAAAACCGGAGTTAAAAACGCAGCCGAAACCGCGACTTAAAAGATTTTCGTTTAATTCTTGACGAAAACGGGTTCGCTAAGATAGATAAGGACTTCGCCGTCGTAAGTGTTGCCGAATCTGAGATCGCCGTCCGTGCAGTGCGCGGTTACGATATCGCTGAAACATTCCGACTTTTCCGGAATCGAAGACAGAATATCGAGTAGCGCTCTGCGCGTACCGATAAACGTAATTTCTCTAAGTTTATTAGTGAAACTGAACGCCTGTACTTCGATACGGTTGATATTACCTCTCCAAGTAACGTTTTTAAGCGAAATGCACATTTGGAAAGCCCGATAGTTAATTTTTTCGAGCCGCTCGGGCAGATCGACGGTAGTCAGCGCGTGACAATTATAGAACGCCTCGTTGCCTATGCGCTCGACCGAATCCGGCAAAGTTACGGATTTAAGGTTTTTGCACCCCGAAAACGCGGCGTCGCATATCTCGGTAAGGGTTTTCGGAAAATTCACGGTTTCGAGGTTTTCGCATCCCGAAAACGCGCTGATCCCTATACTCTTAACTCCTTCGGGAATCGTAACGGTTTTAATACTGCTGCCGTAGAAAGCTCTGTCTCCTATAGTCGTTACGCCGTCGGGAATCGTTACGTTTTCAATCAACGCGCACCCCGAAAACGCTCCGTCGCCGATAGTCGTTACGGATGACGGAATATCTATACTTTTGAGGTTTTTGCAACCTTCAAACGCGTATGCGCCGATGCTTTTTACGCTACCCGGAAGAACGACGGTTCTGAGGTTGTCCCCGAACGCACCCGCGGCTATCATGACGCACCCGTCCTTTACGACGACGTCAGACGCGTCCACGCTCGCGAGAACGGCGTATTTGTTGCTTTTCGTGCCGATATAGTAGCATTTTCCGCCTTCTGTGGTTCTCTCCTCGGTACGCAATTTTTTGCAGCCCGAAAACGCACCTTCCCCGACTTCTTCCACGCTGTCGGGAATCGTCATATCTTCGAGCAGCTCGCAATACTTGAACGCATGGTCGCCGATAACTTTCAGTCCGTCGCCGAGAGTTACGCTTTTAAGTTTGTCGCAAAGGTTAAACGCGTCGTTCCCTATAACCTTGACCGTATCGGGCAAAACCGCGGTTTCGAGCGCTCTGCAACAGTAGAACGCGCCCTCGTTTATAGCCCGCACCCCGCTCGGCAAAGTTATGCTTGTAAGTAGCGGCGTATTGACGTCTATTCGCGTATAATAGTTAAACGCGTAACGGCCTATAACTTTACAGTTTTCGTGGACGGTCGCGATCTTTTCTTTGTAGTCCGCCTGTATAAGATAGGCATACTTGTTATCCGCCGAGCCCAAATACGAATTTTTACCGTCTTTGTTGTAGGCAAGTTTGTTGCAATTCTTGAACGCGTCGTAGCCTATATCCTCGATCCCGTCCGACAAAACAACCTCTTTCAGCGCGGCGCAATTCGCAAACGCGCCCGTTCCGATCCGCGTAACAGAAGAAGGAAGCGTAACGCTTTCGAGCGCTCCGCAAGAAGAGAACGCCTCGTTGCCGATACTTTTCAGCGTGGATGGCAAGGTTACGGTTTTAAGCGCATCGCAATCGTAAAAGAATTTGTCGGCGATACCGGTTATCGGCGCGCCTTTGTATTCGGCGGGAACGACGAATTCGGTAAAACCGCCGAACCAAGCGTTTCCGTCTGCTCGTCCGACGATATAGCCGTCGGTTTCTTTGTCGTAGGTAAATTCGAGTGGTTTACTGCCGTTAAGCGGGCTAATGGTTGCCACCGCGTACTCTTCGTCGTCGTAACGGTAGTTTATTCTGATATTGCCGCTGTTGTAGCCGAACCGAACTCTGACCGTGACTTCGCACATTTTCGGCTTTTCGTCGGCGGTGAAATCGGCGGTAAGCTCTCTGTCGCTCGTGGCGGCAGTGGTTGCGGAATAGATACGACCGTCGAAATCTTCGGACGGAGCGAGTTTCAGCGTAAACTTGCTTTTGCCCGCGCTATATGCTTCCGCCGTCAGCGTAAAAGTTACTTTCACCCTGATTTCGGCGCCGAGATCGAAAACCGTGGACTTATCCTCGATCTTTTCGTTGTTTTCGTCGTAATAGTCGAAAACGAAGTCGGTGACGTAAGGTATGGCGGCGGAAATATTTACGTCGGCGAGCTTCGTACCCTCTCCGTACTCGTAATAACCGTCATTGTCGCTTCCGCATGCGGTAAGCGTAAACGCGGCAAGCGCCGCCGCAATTATGGCGATAAATAATAAAACCTTCTTTTTCATAAGTTCTGCCAACTTTCAATGTGATCCTTGTAGAAATAAAACTGTAAATTGTCTATATCAGTGCATTTTACCGTTATTTTTCTGGTGTTTACTTTGTCGTTGGCGGTCGATCTTCCGATATTTGCCGAAATTGCCAGCCACTGCTCTTTCGTACCGCCGAAATCTACGTTCCATAAGTTACTGTCGTAGAACGCGTTTTTCCCGATAGTCGTTACGCTTGCCGGAATCGTAACGGACGTAAGTTTCGTACAACCGTTAAACGCGCCCTCCGCGATAGTCGTTACGCCCTCGGGAATAACGATACTCTCCAAGCCGGTACACCTGTAGAACGATCCGACGGTCGTTAAACCTTTGCCTAATTTTATGCTCTTTAAATTTTTACAGCCGGAAAACACGCTTCCGCCCATACTCGTTACGCTGTCGGGGATAATTATACTCGTCAGCATAGTACAGTTATAGAACGCACTGCTGCCGATGGTCGTTACGTTTTTACCGATCGTGATGCTCGTAAGCGACGACAATCCGCTGAACGCTCCTTCTTCGATCGTCTTTACGCTGTCGCCGATCGTGACGCTCGTTAAGCCATAAGCTCTTAAAAAATCGGAACCGCCGATCGTTTCGCCGCCCGTGATTACTACGGTTTTAAGTTTGGTTTTGTCCAAACCCGAAACAACCGTCGCAGGAATAGTTGCTCTTTCGACGGGGCAATTATAAAACGCTTTTTCGCCTGCCGATTTTACTCCTGCCGCAACCGTTACGGTTTTTAAGTTAGAGCAACTATGGAACGCGTAATCCCATATACTGTTTACCGTGCCTGGTACGGTAACGCTCGTTAAACTCGTGCAACCGACAAACGCATATCCGCCTATGCTCGTTACGTCGGCGGGGATCGTAAGGTTTGTTACCCGCGTTCCGTTTAAGTACAAATCGCCGCCCCAGTAAAGAGGATTGCAACTGCCGTTTACAATTCCCGACACATTGTCGAAGTCTATTTTGCACCACGCCGAAAGATCGGTTATATATACGCCGTTCAAACCCGTGCAATTACCGAACGCGTCACCGCAGATTTTCGTTATACTGCTCGGAATCTCAACGCTTGTTAATCCCGTGCAACCGTAAAACGAGTTACCGCCGATAGTCGTTACCTTGTTCGGAATCGTTATGCTTGTCAGTCCGCTGCACCCGTAAAACGCATACGTCCCGATTTCAGTTACGCCGAACGGAATCGTAACCTCGGTTAAACTATCACAACCGACGAAAACGTGATCGTTTATAATCGTTATGCCGTCCGGAAGCGTTACGGTTTTTAACTTGCTGCGTTCAAACGCTCCGCTGCCGATACTCGTCACACTATTAGGGACAACTATGCTCGTAAAGCCGCAAGCGGTGAACGCCGAATCTCCGATACTCGTTACGCTATCGGGGATAGTTATGCTCGTCAGACTGTTGCAATTCTCGAACGTACTATCGCCGATAGCCGATACGCCGTAAGGAATCGTTACGGATTTAAGTCCGCTGCTTAAAAAGGCAAAATCTCCGATATTCGTCACGCTGTCGGGGATCGTAATTGACGCTAATTTGTAACATTTTGAAAACGCGTAATTACCTACGCTCGTCACCCCGTCGGGAATTACGATACTCTTAACACCGTAGCACCCGTAAAACGCGCCTTCTTCGATGACGGATATGCCGGCGGGGATAGTTACGTTTGGTAAGTTGCCGCAACCGTAGAACGCATACCTGCCGATCTTCGTTACCGCGGCGGGCACGGTTATACCGCTCAGCTTCTTGCAATCTTTGAACGCGGAATCGCCTATGCTCGTTACCGTAGCGGGGATCGTTATGCTCGTAAGCGCTTCGCAACCCGAAAAAGTTTCGGCGGCGATCGATGTTACGGGCTTGCCCGCGAACGTTTCGGGGATCGCTAATTCCTGCAAGTTTGCGAGCCATTCGATGCAGTCGGGGTCTTTATGGAGCGTATACCCGTCCGCTTCTTCGTCGTACACGAACCTGAAAGCTTCGGCGCATTTAAGCGGCTGATTTCCGACCTCTCCCGCCGTTCCGTCGTCGTAAGTGTAGCCGAAGTTCAGCGTTCCGCTCGAGTAATTGAATTTTATTCTCGCCTCGACCCGACATTTTTTGTCCTGTCTGTCGTCGGCGTCGAACGTCGCTTCGATCTCTTCCGCAACGGTGTCCGAGCTGTTCGCTTCGATAAGCCTGCCCGTAAAGCCTTCGGGCAGAAGGAATTTTACCGTGAAGTCGGTTTTTCCCGCGGCGTATGCTTCTTTGGATAACGTAAAGCTGATTTTTACGCGGACTTCGCCGTCGTGCGCAAACTTTCTGTTTTTGTCGTCGATCCGCGCGCCGTCGGCCGTGTAATAGTCGCAGGTGAAGTCGCTGACGTACGGAATATCGACGTTGATCGGCGTGAGCTTTTCTTCCTCCGCTCCGCAAGCCGCGAGCGAAAACGCGGCGAAAACCACCGCAAGTATTGCAATTAAAAACGAAATTTTCTTCTTCATAATTCTTTACTCCACTATGCCGAATTCAAAAGTCAAATCGCCGTCCGAGCACCGAACGGTGGTTTTGCCGCCGCTCGTCTCTCTTCCGACTGCCGTCGAAACGCTCAGCCACTGCTCTTTCGTGCCGCCGAAATTTACCGTTTTAAGGTTGCCGCAGCCGTCGAACGCGTTTTCGCCTATGCTCGTCACGGTCGAAGGCAAGGTAACGACGGCGAGCGACGCGCAGTTTTGAAAAGCGGACTTGGCGACGGTCGTTACGGTGTCGGGGATCGTGATTTCGGTAAGCGTATTTACGCCCGAAAAGCCGTGTTGCGCTATACCTTTTACCGGTTTTCCGTTGAATTCGGCGGGCAACGAGAGATTTTTAATCCATTCGTTTTTGTTCGAATATGCCGACGCGGAATAGCAGTCCGCGGCTTCGACGTATGTAAAATTAAGCGGTTCGCTGCTGTTGAGCGGGAATTTCATTATCATGTACGTTTTGTCCGTTACGATTTCAAAGCCGTGGGTGACTATGCTGCCGTCGATTACGGCGTTCGAGCCCGCATCGTCGTCGTACATGTACCCAAGAAGCATATAGCCGCCGTGATAGGTGAAAGAAATTTTAGCTTCGAACGAGCATTTTTTGTCCTTTTCGTCGGCGCGGAAAGATGCGGTAAGCTTGTCGTCGCTCGTGTCGGAAGTGTTAGCGAGAGTTACGCGGCTTGCGTAGCCCTCGGTCGGGAGAAACCTTACGGTCAGTTTTTCGTGCCCTTTTTCGAACGCTTCGGACGTAAGCGTGAAACTTACTCTGACGAGAATTTCGGCGTCGTGCGGGTGGCTGTCGTTGAACGAAATCTGCGTTTTTCCGTCGGCGGCGTAATAGGCGAAGTTGAAGTCGCTAACATAGGGAATTCCTTTCATCTTTCCGCGGCCGCTTTCCGTTTTCGGGGTATCGTGAACCATACACGCGGACGTAAAACACGCGACAAAAGCTATTATTAACGTTGTGATTATAATCGAGAGTTTTTTCATAATTTCTCCGAATGTTGTATACTTGCACGGGGCGGTGAGCCGCCGCGGGTAAGGGGTTGGGGGGTACCGTCACGAGGTTTTCGTGTTCCCTCCCCGCTCGCAACATAGTTGCTTCGCCGCTTTGGCTAAAAACAGTCACCTGTGGACTGTTTTTACGGCACTTTGTGCCGCCGCGTCGCGCCAGTGCGATTGCCACGTCGCTTCGCTCCTCGCAATGACAGCGACTAAGTACCGTTTCGCGAGGTTTGCGGGCGGCGATCATTATCTTGCCTCCCTTGTGTAAAGGGAGGTGCTACGAATACGAGCGTAAGCGAGTTGAGTGACGGTAGGATTGTTTTTATCGCAATTGTATTCCGTACAGCAACATTACAATCCCCCACCCACCTGCGGTGGGAGCCCCCTTTACACAAAGGGGCCTTATTATGGCCGCTTACGCGGATATTTTTGGTTGTATCGTTCCGAGGTATCCGTATTCGCTCCCGCCTTGGTCTCGACTACGCTCGAGATGACGGGGCAAGGGAGCGTTCCGCGTGGTTGGGCGGCGGACGAGGAAAGCCCCGCCCTACCGAAGCGATGTTACGCCCGCCAAGAATTTGTCGTACACAAGCAAAATACCTGCGGGCGGACGAGGATCGCCCCTACCTTATTAAGGCTTCCCCTTGGGGACCTGTCGCGTAGCGACGGATGAGGGGTTGTGTTTTACGTTGCGTTTGTATTAACCCGACCCCTCATTCGTCACTCGGTTCGCTACGCTCACACTCGTGCCACCTTCCCCCGAGGGGGAAGACATTAGCGGTCGCTTTTTTACGTCATTTCGACCGAAGTGGGGGTGAAACCCGAACGGAGTGGAGAAATCCCCTGCGGAAGTCTGCCGATAACGATACTGCCGCATTGTTTTCGACCTTATTTGTCGGCGTATCCTGCTTGCCTACGGCGGCTCGCCGTCACAACCGCAACACGGCGTTATCTGAACGCTTCGAGACACTCGGCGTGCGAGGGTTCTTCGCGTTCGGAAAAGATTGCTTTTCTCTCGCCTTCCGCGTTCTCGGCGATGGTGAGCACTTTGTTTATTCCGTCGAAAATCTGGCAGTGCGTTATGGCGATTACCGCCACGCCGTCCGCGCGGAGTTCGTTGACGAGCGTATTGAGAATATCCTTATTCCTGCCGTCGAGGTTGTTAAGCGGCTCGTCCATAACTATGAGTCGAAGCCCGCAGGCTTTCGCCTTTACGATGCCGGCGAGCACGTTTATCATTTTCTGCTGACCGCCGCTCCACGTTTTCACGCTTTTGGTCCTGAACGCCTTGAACGACGGACATTCGAAGCTTTTTTGCAGGTATTTGTCGAAATATTCCTTTATGATATCCGCGGCATAAGCGAGCTTTTGTTTTTTCTCGTCCGAGGACAGCGTTTTCGACTCGTTTATCGCGGTTTTGCAGTAGTCGTAAATCGTCGAATACGCGGTCGCGCCGGTTTTGAAAATCTCTTCCTGCCCGACGTAGGATACGCAGCGATTGAGGCGGGTGAGCTCGTCGCCCGCGAAGTCGATAATGCTTTTATTCGGGTCGAAACCGGCGGCGCGGAAGTACACGTCGCCCTGCGTGACGCGGAAATAATTCACGCCCTGAAGGTGGAAAAGCTTTAAAAAGGTGGTTTTGCCGTAGCCGTTGCGACCTTTTACGAGCAAAAAGTCGCCTTCGTTCACGGTGAACGAGCCGTAATCTATGGTAAAACGGTATTTTTTGTCGCTTGCCGCATTTTCGGCGAGCACGCCTATTTTAAGGTTTTTGACTTCGACTACGCTTCTCTTATCTTGTGGCATTTTGTGAGCCTCCCGAGCACAAGCAACGAATATACGCCGCTTAAAATCGCCGCGAAACCGAAATAAATCGCTGCGGACAGGTAGTAAAATCCGCCGTAATACCCGAGCGAAGCGGCAAATCCCGCCGCCGTAAGTAGCAACGGAAGGACGAATTTGACGAAATTATCGAGGATTATGCGCGCGAATAGTTTGGAGCGCGGTAAGCCTTCGTTGTTCATAAGAACGTAGTCGGAATACCTCGGCGAAAACAAAAAGTATTCGCATACGCCGAAAAGAACCAAGTAAGCCGCCGCCGATATCGCCGCCGCAACTGCGATTCTCCTGACCGCTTTTTCCTTTAAACGTCTGAGAAACGTGTTGCTTAACTTGCCGTAATAGGTGTCGAGCTCGCCCGACAGATTCGCGTAATTCGCTCCCGCGGCAAGATCGGCGCTATATGCCAGAAGTATCACGCCGTCGTAATCGTATCTGCCGTCGAGACCCGTTTGCGGCATGAGAAAACCCGCGATACGGTACGTTGCGGTTTTGTCCTTTAAGGTAATTTCGTCGCCGACCGCAAGTCCGTTTTCAGCCGCAACGTTCCTGCTTATAAGGCAATCGCCGCTATTAAGCGTACCGTCAAAAAGAACGGCGTTGTCGCGGTACGAAACGCCTTCCTTGGTCATATAGACGTCGCAGAAAAGCCGTTTGCCGCTGCCCGAAACCGACGCGCCGTTCAGACAGTAGAACGTATCGCCGTCGGGTTTGGGATCGGAAGAAGCGATTACGATTTCGCGGCAGGTCGTGTGATTAAACCTGTAAATTTCGGCGCACGAAGCGGCGGTTTCTTTTGCGAAAAACGCGAAAACGAATATGTAAACCGCGATTGCCGCCGCGAAAATCGCGAAATGCAGCGCGTACCGTCTGAAAAACACCGACGGTATAAATTCCGAAGCTCTGCCCATACTCCGCCCTTAACCTCTGAGCGAAGGAATATCGGCTTCTTTCGAACGGTTGGCGTAGAGACGGTCGGTGTAAAGCTTTGCCGTAACTCCCGCGACTGGGATCGCGACGAGCGCGGGAAGCGACAACGCGAGCACCGTGCCGAGCGCTTCGGCTATGAAATGCGTGGTTATGCCGAAAATCAGCAGTACCGCGAACGTAATCACCGTAACCGCCGCCGCGCAAACGCTTGCGCCGACGAAATAGGACTTGAACATTTTCTGTTTTTCCACGCCGCCGTCGCGTTCGGTTTTGTCGCCGTTGCGATTGATCACGATGAAAAGAACGTTGAGCGCCGAATAGAAAATCGCTATCGCGAACGCAACGCCGATATTTATGGAATTTACCTGTTTTTCGAGCCTGTCGGTCTTGCTTTTTGCGTAAACGTCATACCTGTCAAGCTTGTTTTCTATAGTTTTTGTATTGTCGTCTGCAATATTTTCGACGAGAACGCTTCTAAGAAGCGATCCGCAAGCCGAAACCGAGCCTTTCGCCTTTACGAACGCGCCCGTGTAGGCACGCTCGCCCTCGCCGAGGATATCTAACGCGGTTTTCATTTCGCTTGTGTAATCTAAAAGCGCAATGCCGTTCTCGTATTCCTTTATGTGGTAGGAATAGCTGAGACAGACGGCTTTTACCTTCTGTTCAAACTGCTTCGATCCCCATTTGAATGAAACGGTATCGCCGACGCCCGCTCCGAGCACTTCCGAAGCTTTTTCGTCGAGAACCGCTCCTTTGCCGTCGAAACTGCCCTTTATAAGCGTTCCGTCGCCCAAGAAACCGATACGTTCGTTTTCCTTATAGTCCGGCGTGGAGACGAACGCCACGGGTTTATTGCTATCCGTGAAAATGTTGGTGCATAAATGATACGGATAAACGCTTTCGACCGTATCGCTGTTTTTGATCTCGTCAAGCTGTTCGATCGACGGGTTTTCGATTTTAAAATCGAATTCCGTGCGAGTGTAACTGCTACGCTTCGCCTCGATCGCCTTAACGTACTTTAAGTTGTATACGCCGAGCGCGATAATACCTATAATCAGAATTACCGAAGTTATTATGATTTTGATATTCTTTTTGAAAAAATCCATAATCGTTACCAGTCCATTACAACGGTATTTGAGTAATCGGACGAATAAAAGCTTTCGTCGTTCTCTCCGTTTTTACCGAACGCTTTAACTCTCAACTGCTGATGCCCCTCGACGAGATCGGAATCCAGCAGAGGCGCTTCGACCGATTTTCCGACTTCGATACCGGTTTTCGCCTCGATTTTCTCGTCCATTTCGCCTTTTTCATTTTTGAATTTAATCGGCTTATTATCTATATCGTAAACCACATAGTAACTTGCATTCTTTACCTGATTCCAAGTCAGTTTTAAATCTTCGTATGCGAGCTCCGGAGCTTGCAACTTGCCTTTTGAAATTTCGATAAGCTTCGTAAATCCGTCAGAACCTTCGTCACCGCGAATTTTATAGTTGCCGTCGAGCGAAAAAACGATTTTAAGTTGCACGTCGTCGTTTGCCTTGTTGGGGACCATACGCACCACCATCGTATATTTTCTCGTGTCTTCAACGCTTGCGGCGATCTTAAACGAAGCTTTAACGTTACGTTCATACGCATCGTTTTCCATATTATGAACAAGATCATTTGTCGTAGTGCTTGTACTTGCCTCTTTGATTTTCGCGTCGAGCACGTCGATATTATCGAATCTTGCGGTCGTATGGAAATAAGACTCTCCGTCGTTGTCCTGTCTCGGAGTGATCGTGAACGTGATAATCAGATAATAGGTCGTTCCGACCTTAAAATTCATATCGGGTTTCGTTCCATCGAGCGGATCTTCTTTATTCAGTATAAGATTAAAATCGTCCTCTTCCCGCGCCACAAAGCCGTACAACGGTGTAGAAACGTCTACGTCCGTTCCGTTCTTCACCTCGTCGTCGAGGTTCACGTCTCCGCACGCAACCGCGCAAAGCATAATCGCAATCGCAAGCACTGCGGATAATAATGTTTTTATCATCTTTTTCATTTGGTTATTTCTCCCACGTTCCGGATTCCATAACGTTGTTCATTGTTATCTGAACCTCAACCGATTCTATGTCGTCGCAATTTGCCTCTCTGGTTTGAACTTTCAACTCCTTATCCCGAACGTTTGTTTTACTGGACTTTCGCGTGATTTCCGCTCCTACACTGTTTTTGAAAATTATCACATACGAATACGGCTCTAAATTGCTGTTTTCGCTGAAATTAACTTGCACAATCGTTGCACCGCTACGCTCGTAACACGTTACGGTGAAAACGATATTTGCTTTATCCACTTGTACGGGATCGCTTTCGGCAGATTTTACGAAATACTTAGGGTATGCTTCGTCGTATCCGCCGTTTTGTACCGCGTATATCTGATACGAGCCTGTAGTCAGATTCTTTGCGCTGCCGTTCTCGAGCACTACTTGCTTGCCGTTATCATAGTAATAGAAAGTGTACCCATCGGACGCGCCGCCTACCGTCAACGCGCCTGTCGTCTTGTCGTAAGACGGCGTTGCGGGCTTAACGTATTTTTCAATAGTGATCGCGACGCTTGGAGCCGAATCGAGAATGTAATCGTAAGTATTGCTTTCCCCCGCGGAAAGTTGCCCCATAATACGGTACAACACTCTCGCTTCCAGATTATCGGAAAGGCGGAACGATTTGCCGCTGGTATCAAAACAGCTAAGCGTGTAACCTGGATCCTCTCCCTTATACGTCAGCGTTTCGTTAAGTCCCGAATAACTTACGGATATTGTCGGTCTTTTAAGTCTGTAAACCGTAACCGAATTTTCTTTCGAATTTATTTCGTTTTTGTTCGTACTCTCTATCCATGCCGTGACGGTATAAACAACTCCCTCGTTAAAGGTTGTCGGAAGTTTGTCTGCCGAAACTACAACTTCGTCAACCTTATATTTGACACTCTGTCCTTCGGCTGAAGAAATCGTCGTCCACTCGGATTTTGTCTTGTCGTATTCGAGCTTCGGCGCGGAAAGCTTTTTGATAGTGACGGTTTTTAAGTTGACGGTTACGTCACCGTCGATCGCTTCGACCGAAACCGTGTGGTCGCCTTCTTCGGAAAAATCGTCGCCTACGGGGAATTCGTTTGCGGATATTTCGGGCTTTGCGTTGCCGTCGATAGTCAATCTGAATTTCGAGCCTTCGAGCCCGTCCTTATCCCACGAAATTTTCTGCGTTCCGTTTGCTTCGGTCTTTACCGAAATATCATAACCGACGGCGAACTTTGCCACCTTCAGGGGCGAAGAAATATAACTGCCGTTGCCCGCCGCCTGAACGCTTGCGGTGTACAAATTTTTCTCTCCGTCCGTTAAGTTCAATTCGGCTTTCGTTCCGGTCGTTTTGCTTTCGGTTTTTATCGGATTACCGTTCTTATCGGTGATCGTTACGTTGTACTCCGAACCGCCGCTCCACGAAATCGCGTTACCTTCGTATCTGACCGAAGGAGCTTCGAGCACGGTGAATTGCGCGGACTGAGCGTAAAGGCTGTCGGGGTTGTTGCTTCTTGCGGTGATGACGACCGTTTCGCCGCCTTTGAGCGTTACGGGATACGAAGTGCCGGTAGCTTCTACGGCGGAAGCGCCGTCGATCGAGACGTCGTACTTATCCGCTTTATCGACGGTTTGCCAGCTGAGCGCCGTGCCGTCGTAATCCACGCCCGAAACCGCGTTGAGTTTTTCGACCGAAACGCCGTTCGACAACGCGGAATTTTTGTACTTGTTGTCCGTATCGTCGTCGTTTCCGTCGGTATAGATCGCGCGGACGTAAACGTTAGATTTGCCCGAATCGCAAACGTCGGCTACGTTGAACGAGGTTCTGCCTTGTTCGACCGTTCCTTTCAGCGCGCTGCGGTCGGGGGTGGTGATTTCGTTTTTGGTGACGTAAATTTCGTAACCGGTGGCGTTGGGGATCGCTTCCCAAGTCACGTCGGTGCCCGCGCGGGTTATCGAGGGCGCGCCGAGAACGGCGGCGTCGATACGGATCTGGATCTGAACGGTTTTGCCGCCGAACGTGATCGTCACGGTTTGCTGAACGCCGATTTTGCTTTCGTCGATACCCGAAATCATCTTGATATCGACTTTTTCGGTGTGTTCGACGCCGTCGCGGGTCTTGTAGGTTATGTACCAGTCCTTAAGGTCGGGAGCGTCGCCGTAGGTGTAGCCGAGCACGATGCTCTTGTCGCCGTGGAACTCGACGGTGCTTTTGTCGATCGATTTTATGAACGCGATCGAGCCCGCTCCGAGCGCCGCTACCGCGACGAGCGAAGCGATCGCGACGATAAGATTGCGTTTTTTCTCGGCTTTTTTGACCTGCCGGTAATGGTCGTAAATTTCGGTACTGTGAAGGTCGAATCTGCCGCCTTTGAGGTACTTTGCGGCGTACTTGTTCACTTCGGAAATAAAGCTTTTCGCGCGGCGTTTTCTGAAGAATTTCGTCGTGAAAATCTCGAACGAAACGTAATCGTCGCCGAAAAGACTGTCGAGGTAAGTTTCGCCTATCTTCGCCCAGCTCTCGCCGTATGACTTGATCGCCTTGAATATCTCCCAGATGAAGTTGAAACGCTTGAGAATTTCGTCGTCGGTGATCGTGTCCTTATCGCAGGCGTTGGGTTCCTTTTCGGGGTTTATGTAGCAAAGAATAAAGTCGCAAAGGGAAGCGAATTTTTCCTTTTTTCCCTTGACGTTGTCTACCATCCATTTGAGGTCGGACTTCGACAAAAGTTCGGGATACGCCGAAACGAGACCGAGGAACAGGCTGTCGTTTATGTTGCCGTTAAGCTTCTCGTCGAATTTCTTCGCGACGTCTTTGAGGTAGCTCTGAAAATCGACGTCCTGTTTTTCGACCGCAACGCCGGTGATTTCCACTATGAAATCGTGCTTGAGCTTGTAAATTTCCTCGTCGTCCGGATAATAAAACCCGTCCTTGGCGAAAACGGACTTGACTTTTACGGTCGAACCTTTTTCGGCGTAATATTTTTTCGCTTCTTTGAGCTCGTCGGCGAGCGCGGTCGGCTTAGTCGTATCCTTTTCGCTACGCTCTTCGAGCATTTGCTTTATTTGTTCCGTTTTTTTACCTTCTTCCATAGAAAAACACCGTATTTTATGTCGTTTATTTGCCTAAAATCGCGTCCGCCACTCTGCCTATTTCTTCCGTGCTTATGTACGGAGCCTGAAGCCTCTTGATATAGCCGCCCTGCTCGAACAGCATATCGCCGGCTCCTATAAGATCCTCCGCGCCGATCGCGTCGAGTATGTTCATACTGTCTACGTGCGAAGCCACCGAGAACGCTATACGCGAGGGAAGATTTGCCTTTATTACGCCGTCGATAACCTTTGCGCTCGGGCGCTGGGTCGCGATGAACATATACATTCCCGCCGCGCGCGCCTTCTGCGCGATACGCTGGATATCTACGGCGAGCTCCTTGTAGCCCTTGTTCGAAACCATATCGGCGTACTCATCGATTATGATCACGATCGCGGGAAGTCTGTCTTTCTCGCTCGCCTTGTCGTTGTACTCCTTGAAGTTGCGCGTTCTGCTCTCGCTGAGAAGCGTGTAGCGCCGCTCCATTTCGTCGGTGAGGCGGTCGAACATTTCCTGCGTTTCGTCGAAGTCGTCGATCGCTTTGCCGCCCACAACGAACGGCAAGCCGTTATAAACGTTCATTTCCACGCGCTTGAAGTCGATGAGAACGAGCCGGACGTCCTTGGGCTGGTATCTGAAAATTATGCCGCTGATCACGCTCGAGAGGAAAACGCTCTTTCCGCTGCCCGTGCTGCCGCCCACAAGCGCGTGCGGGAGACTGTCGAACGAAGCGAAAACGGGTTTACCCTCGATGTCGTAACCTATGCCGGTGTTGATTTTGCCGTCGTGATTTCTGCCCTCTTCGCTCGAAAGCATCGCTTTGAGCGTGAGCACCTCGCGCTTTGCGTTCT
The DNA here is from genome assembly GCA_934270565.1 of uncultured Clostridia bacterium. Classification (GTDB taxonomy): domain Bacteria; phylum Bacillota; class Clostridia; order Christensenellales; family Pumilibacteraceae; genus UBA10677. Next base: position 246,448 of record CAKQPR010000001.1, read on the forward strand.
GAACTTCGATGCCGATAAGGTCCTTGCCCTCGATGGGAAGAAGAAGTCGGATTTTGCGCTTTAAAACCATCGCGAGGTCGGGCTCGTACTTGGCGATCGTCGTAAGCTGGGTGTTCGAGAGAAGTTTCATTTCTATTCTCGAATACGCCGCGCCCACGATACAGCCTTCGACCTCGACTTTTACGCCGAAGTCGTTGAGCTTTTCGACGAGCACTTTGATTATTTCTTCGACGTCGCGCTTGTTCGCTTCGCGGATCGGGCTGTTGTCCTCGGCGTCGTCGAGAAGGTCGAGCGACGGATTTACGAACCGCCCGCCGCGATACTCGAAAATATTTTCCTCTTCTTCCGGAACGGGAATTTCGCCGCTCTTGCCGTCCATTTCCTCTACGATCGCGAGCGCCGCGAGAAGGTCGGCTTTCGTGAAGTCAACGTTCTGCGCCTCGCTGTGAACGAGGGTGTTGCGTTTCATGCGGAGCTTGTGCAGAACTCTGTATTTTTCGTCGCCGCCGTGATTTGCGATGAACGTATCGATCATCGTGAAAAGGTCGCCTTCGAGGTTGTACTTATACTTGAGTATCGATTCGAGACGAACGCAAAGCGCCACGACCGCTCCGTCGAGGTCGCCCTTTCCGATCTCGTCCGAAATCGCTTTCGCCGAATTGTCCTTTGCGACGCGCTCGTACTCTTCCTTAGCCTTGCGGGGGTCGGAAGCGGGTTTCGCGCCGATCGTTTCGCCGAGCTTTGCGCCCGTAACGGACAGAATATCCTCGGGCAGAATCGTGCAAAGCTCTTCGTCGGTGGGGTTGGCGTTATGCGACAGACGGACGGCTTGCTTAGTCACTACGTCCTCGAAGAAGTTGCGGACGTCGCGGGCGTTGCCGAACGTTTCGTCGCGGTGCGCGTAAAGGTCGTTGAAATACTTTTTGCAAAGCCGTTTGCCCTCGTCGGTGAGGACGTATTTACGCTTTTTGCAGTTCATCGCGAAGATCTTGAACAGGTCGTCGCCGTCGTAGTCCGCGAAGTTGATGAAGTTCTTGAACCTCGACGAAAGACCCGCGTTGGACTTGATGAATTTCTGCATGTCCTCTTCGTAGCCCGCCGCGATTACCGAAATTTCGTCGCGCTGATCCTCCATGACTTTAAGGAGCGTGTCGATGGCTTCCTGTCCGAAGTCGTTGCCTTCCTTTTTGAGGGTGTAAGCCTCGTCGATGAACAGAATTCCGCCGAGCGCTTCGTCGAGGACTTCTTTCGTCTTAATCGCCGTCTGTCCGACGTACTGAGCCACGAGGTCCTCGCGCCCCACTTCCTTGCACTTGTTCTCGCGGATAATGCCGAGCGCGTGGTAAATCTTGGCGATGAGCCTTGCAACCGTCGTTTTACCGGTACCGGGGTTACCGGTGAATACCATGTGGTAAGTGATCGGCGGCACGGGCAAACCTCTCTGCTCGCGCACCTTGAAAAGTCGGATCTGATCGACCCACTCGTTGATGCGGGTTTTTACCTCGCTAAGTCCTATAAGCCCGTTGAGGTCGGCAAGCGCTTCGCCGAGCTCGGTTTCGTCCACTTCCGTTTTCTTTTCGGGCTTGGGCTCGTTGCCGTTTGCCGCTTTTTCCTCGCTTTTGCCGCTCTGAGCGCGGGGCGGGGCTGCCGCGGCGGGCGTTTTCGAAGCGGGAGGCGTGTAATACGCGCCGAGGTCGCCCGTTGCGAGCGAATCCATTTCGTCGGCGAGCGCGATAAGCCTGTTTTTGTCCTGCGGGTTTTCGCCCGCTGCGGCGCGGTAGGCGTCGGCGGCGAGCTTGAAATTAGTGCGGGCGGTCTTTTCGCTGCCCTTCTCGGCGGCTTGCTCCGCCATTTTCTTTCTGTTCTCGCCTAACAGTTCGCTGAAAGTTTTCATTTCGTCTCCCGTTAATTCTTTTCGCCGATGTTATACATCTTCATCAGATCGTCGAACTCGCTGCTCTTTTGTACGTCGTCGATCGAACCGAGGTCGATCGCGCCCGTTCCGAATTCGATATTGTCCGCGTTGGAAACGACGTTGACGTCCTCGCTGAGCTTGACGCTGTCGTTGTTTTTGCCGATCTGATTTGCGATATCAACGCTCATGCCCTTGAGGTCGAGCTTGCCGCCCATAGTCTGATCGACGGCTTTCGACGACATTTCTCTTTCCTTGAGCGAAAGCATTTTCTGAATCATCGAAAGGTTGTTGTTGAGCTGGATAAGCTCCTGATTGAGGTTGTTGAGTTGGAAGTTGCTGCTGTCGATACGCGACTTTGCGGCGCGGATTTCGGGTTCGAGCACCTTCGCCTTTACGGGCGGCAAAGTCTGATAGTCGCGGAGGAGCTTTTCCATCTTCTTGTCGAGCGCGGCGCGTTCGGATTTAAGGTCGGCGAGGCGGTCCTCTTTATCCTCGATCTGGCGGGTAAGAAGGTTTACCGTGCCGTTGAGCTGGTTGGTCGAATACTTGGAAAGCTCGCCCTCGTCCTGCTTTGCGAACGGATTGAAACTTGCGGGCGCGGCGGTAGCCCCGAACGACGGAGCGGCAGCGCCGAACGACGGTGCGGCGGGTGCTCCGAACGAAGCGTTTGCCGCTCCTACCCCGGGGACGGCGAGACTGTCGGGAAGCGAGCCGGTGTTGAAGGTCGCGTTCTGCATGCCAACGCTCATGGCGTCGGCGATGTCCTGCTGATTCTGATTGATCGCGCCCGAAACCGCGGAAATGGTGTTCGTTCCGGTGAGCACGTCGTTACCTTCCTGCGCGATCGTCGCGGCGATTTCGGCGTACTGCTTCATAACGACGGTGAATTCCTCGTCGCTGAATTTTCTCGAAGCCATTCTCGCCTTCTGCTCGTCGGTGAGCTCCTTTGCGAGGCGGGCGATGTTTTCCCTGTTCTGATTGTTGCTTATCGCTGTAAGGTTCTGCTGAGCGATCTGGTACTTCTGATAGACGAAGTTGAGCTTGGATCTTGCCGCGAGATCGCCCGCGTCCGAACGCGCTTTGAGCTCGTTATATTCGTTTGCGGCGTTCTTGATCTTGTCTTGCGCTTCGTTAAGGAGAATATCCATAAGCTGCTCGTCCGAAAGCACGGGATCTTTGCCCTTTTTGCCGCCGCCGACCGAAACGGACGAAACGCGCGACGTAACCTTGTCGCGGGCGTTTGCGATATAAGTCCTTGCCTGCGAGGTGTTGCCCGCGGACAAAAGCCCGTTTGCCTTGGCAAGGCTCGCGATGATCTGTTCGTCGATTTTCTCGAGCTCTTTATTGTCGCTCGCCGCCTGATTCATAAGGCTGTTTTTCATCGAATTGAGCTCGTTTATAAAGCCCGAAGAGGCGGGCGAATTCATAATGCGATCGATGAGCCCGATTATTTCCTGTCTGTTCTTCTCGTTGACTTTCTTGTAATTCTTAAACGGATTAAACATAATTCCCACCTCGTTACTTTATTTTGTTGCCGCACTTCTCGCAAAAAGCTACGCCCGTTCTGTTCTTGTGTCCGCAAACCGAGCAATAAACGCCTTCGTTGTCGGTCGCGGGTTTCTTCTCGCTTCTCATTTTGGACAGGCGTTCGAGCACGTCGAGCTCTCTTTCCTGCTCTTCCTGCTCTTCGCGCTGAGCCTTTTTCTTCTGTCTGTCCGCTTCCTTCTTCTCGAAGTAAGCCTTTCTCGCCTTTTCGTACTCGGGGCTGAAACAGATACTGTTGATCGAGAAATCCTCGATGCCGAGCCCCGCGTCGCGGACGGCGGGTTCGAGGTACGCTTTGAGCTGATCGCCGAGCGTGTAAATCTGATTTTCGGCGTCTCTTCCGAAGCGGTTTACCGTTTCGCGGAGCGCGAGCGTCATCGCTTTTACGAGCGACGTTCTGAAAAACTCCTCCACCGCTTCCGACCCGACTTCGGTTTCGCGCGGGAAGTTATCCACGAACCGCATGGCGTTGATCACCTTTACGGTCATGACGGCGTTCATTCCGACCGAGCCTTCCATATTGATTTCGTAATCGGTAAACGTGACGTCCGAGCACCCGCAACGCACGGTGTGCTTGTCGGCGATATCCACCGCGACGAGTCTTATTTCGCCCTCTTTGGTATTCACGACGGTTTTCGCCGCGGACGAATAAAGCGAATCGGTCTTTACGCCGTCAACGAAACGCACGCACTGAATACCGTTTTCGATTTTGATTTCCTGTTTTTTCTCCGCGCCCGTAAGATCGACGTTCCACGCGAAAAGTCCGTCGCGCTTTGCTACCTTAATGATTTTCGAACTCCCGAATAACATATATTTTTTCTCCTTGATTGATTTATCTGTTTGAAATGCTGTTGAGTACTTCCACGACGCATTTTGCGGGCACGCAAAGCGACAAACCGCCCTCGCCGCCCTTGAGCGTATACGTCGTTACTCCCGTGACCCTGTTGTTCATATCGAGCAGTCCGCCGCCCGAGTTGCCGCTGTTGATGCTCATATCCGACTGAACGACGTAAGGAAGCTTGCGGTAGCTCGTAACGCAATGCGGGTTGGAAGCGATGCCGTGACAGATGCTCAGTCCGAGCCCCATCGGCGCGCCTATCGTGTAAAGCTGTTCGCCGAATTCGACGTCGCCGGTCCTCAGTTTGAGGTGCTCCGTCCGCTCCATCTTGTCGCGCATAAGCCCTTTGAAACGGTATACGGCAAGGTCGTAATCGGGGCAGACGATAAGTTTTTCGACCGAATAGACTTTGCGGTCTACGGACGGCTCGAAGGCTACTGCCACGTCGTCCGGACCGTCGCATACGACGTGCTCGTTGGTGACTATGTAACCGCCGTCGAGTATGAAGCCCGATCCCGTGGAAATCGAGTTCGGCTCGTCGCACGGAGCGGCTACCTTGACGACGTGCGGGAGCGCTTTTTGTATAAGCCCCGTAAAGCCGCCGTCCGATTTCGTGATTTCGATCGGGTCGTTGCGGACTTCGGTTTTTCTCACGCGGTTCTGCATATACAGATCGATTTTCGCGCCGACGTCGCCGTGACTTGCGCCGAGGTCGCGCCACTTGTCCGCGCTCGCGCCGTCGCCGCGGCGGTCGTACTCGCCCGCGAGCTTTCTCATAGCGGGGGCAAAGCCTCTTCCCGCGAGAATTTTAAGAAGCTCGAACGCTTCTTCCTCGTCCTTTCTCACGCCTATGCCGTTGAGCTTGCACATTGCGGTTTCGAACAGAACGTCGTCGTCGATGAAATCCGCGGTCTTTAAGTAAATAGATTTTTTTTCGTCCATATTTCCCTTACCTGTCCTCTTTTATCGTTGTGATTACGCGTTTTACGAGCGCTTCGAGATCGTCCGCGCCTCCGGACGAAATGCCCAGAACGTAATCCGCCGTTACTCCGTAAAGATTGCAGATCTTAGTCAGAATAACGCTGTCCACGTTGGACGTGCCCTTTTCGTACTTGCTGTACGTCTGCTGACTGATACCGAGCTTTTCGGCTATTTCGTTCTGCGTGAGCCCCTCTTCGGTTCTCAATAGTTTCAGTCGCATAGCCACGCTCTGCTTTTCGTTATTTGCCATTTATCTGTCCGCCTCCGTCGCGTTCAATCTTATTTTTATCAATCTTTCAAGCTCCTCGTCGTAGTCGAGCTTTTCGATAATGCCCGCTTTGAGCGCCGCTATCCTGCGCTTGAAGTCGTCCGCAAGGTACGCTATGTCGCGCCCCGAAAGTCCGTCCGACGCGTCGCCGAACGCCTCGAAATTTATTTCCGCCTCGCGCTCGGGTTCGAGGTCGCGGAGCTGAAGTTTAAGCAGTTTTATCCGCGTGTCCCGATCGGGAAGCGGTATGTACACGCGCCGACGGAACCGACTTAAAATCGCGTCGTCGAGAAGATCGGCGTAGTTCGTGTTCGCGATGACTAAAAATCCCTTGTTCTTCTTTACGCCGTCGAGGTTGCGAAGAAGCGACGGTACAGCCGATTCGCTCGCTTTGTCGTCGCCGCCGCGCTTTTTCGCGATTTCGTCCATTTCGTCGAAAAACACAATGACGTCGCGCTTGTTGCGCTCGGTGTAGTCGCGTATGTAAGCGAAAATCTTGTCGATATTCTTAGCCGTTTCGCCGACGTAACAATTCACGAGCCCCGCCATATTCACGAGGAAAAACGGCTGATTTACCTCTTTCGCGACCGCCTTTGCGAACGTGGTTTTGCCCGTTCCGGCAGGTCCGTAAAGCAAGATCGCCTTGTTGTCGATGAAGTTGTAACTGTAAGCGTCGGGGTATTTGGCGGGGTTTATGACGTATTCGGTGATCGCTTTTTTCGCCTCTTCCATTCCCATAACGCCCTCGAAACCGAATTCGATTTCGTCGGGCTCGATTAGCGTCACGAAAGTTTCGATCCCTTCGTAATCGCCGCCCGTGGTTTCGGTATAACCGCCGTAACCGCTGCCCGTGCCGCCCGAAAAGCCTCGGTCGGGGCTCATGCCCGCGGGGCGCGCGGCAACGCGTATTCCGTCCGCGATCGCTTTGAGCCGTTCGGCGCGGGTCTTGCGTTCCTCGCGCTTCGAAGGATCGCCTACCGCGGCAAGCCCGCCGAGAAACTTCGCGCTTTCGGCGAATTTTTCCTTGGCGAGCGCGTAATTGCCCGCGTCCTTTGCCCTGAGCGCGGTTTCGAGCGCCTTTTCGTAGTTTTCGATAAAGTAACTTTCCGAAAAATTCATTTTTCCACGCCTTTTTCGACCGCGAATTCCTTTTCGAGACTGCTGAGAATATCGTCCACTTTGCCGTCGTCCTCTTTCGCTTTCTCGCCGAGAACCGAAGCGATATCGTCGTCGGTTACGTCCGAAATGTCGTTCATTCCGTCAACAAACGTCGCGTTGTTGCTTTTGAGCACGTCTCTCAGTTCCGCCGAAGTGCGGTTTGAGAGGAAAACCGCTTTGTCGAACAGCTTCTGACTCTTCTCCGCGTCCACCTTTTCGCTTACCTTGATTACGTCCTTTATTACCGAGTTGAGCGCCTTGGTGAAACTCTTGTTGAGGTTCTGCATTTCGCTCATTTCCTTCGCGATCGTGAAGTTAGCGAGCATATTCTGTGCCTGCGAGAGGTTGAATATCGAGTATTTAAGGAGCGCTACCATCGCGTTGTACTGCGGCATATTGCCCTTTTTGAGCTCGTTCTTCGCCTTTTCGGCGTACTCGTCGCGGCGCTTTTCGAGCGTGCGGATCTGACCGTTGAGGCGGTCGATTACTTTCTGCTGCTCGCGCTGTTTTTTCAAGTTCTTTTCAAAGCTTCTGAAATCCATATCTTAATACCTGTTCCCGTATCTGCTTGCGCCCGCGTCGAGGTTTTCGAGCATTCCGTCGATTTCCTCGTCGAATTCGGTGCTGTCGTTAGTGCCGGACGAAATAGCCATAGCGTAATCGCCTTCCTGCAAAAAGTCGTCCATTCTCTCGTTCTGCTTGCCGAGGTTGAAAAGCGACTTGACGTATTTCTTCTTGCTCTTCTTGACGGTGCTCTTGGTGACGTTTCCGTCGATTTCGTCCGCCATCGTTCCCACGCACTCGAGGAAAGCCTGCTGAAGGTTCGATAGGTCGCGCGACTGAACGGCAAGATCGAGCTGCATCTGCATTCCGAGCACCCTCTTTTCGTGCGCGAGGCAGTTGCGGAGAAGTCCTCTCGCCTGCTGTTCCTGCGCTTTGAGCCCGTTCCGTCTCGCCTCGCTCATTTTGCCGAGCAGGTACGATTTCTGCTTGCCGAGCTTGACGAGCTGGATCTGAAACGAATTCAGCGTGTCGTTGATTTTCTGCTGTCTTTCCGCCGCGATCTGCTCGGGAGTTTTCTTGACTTTCATTCTTTATACCTCACTCCTTGTAATTCCATACTACTTTTACGTTTTTGCCGAACGCCTTGGGGTTGAACCACTTGGGCGTAAGCAAGCCTTTTTTAGCCGCTATGTACACCGTGAGCGCGCCGCACCCCGCGAACGCGTTGTCTTTGAGCGTCACCGTGCCGCCGAGAACGACTTTTTCGAGGCTCTCGCAACCGTTGAACGCGTATTCGTCCGCGCGTATACCGTCGCGGAGTTCGACCTCCGAAAGCTTTTCGAGTCCTTCGAAAGCGCTCTTTCCGATCGTCGCTTTGCACCCCGCGGCAAAGGAAAGTTTCGTTACGCCCGTGCAGTTCGCGAACGCTTCCTCGCCTATAAGTCCGACGCTCGCGGGGATATTTATTCTGCTTAAACTCCGGCAACCCACGAACGCCCTCTCGCCTATGGTTTCGAGACCTTCCGAAAAGTCGATTTCTTTAAGCCCCGCGCAGCTTGCGAAAGCGTCGTTGCCCACGCTTTTAAGCGAGGACGGACACACGACGTATTCGATGTTTCCGTTGCGAGCGAAGCTTCGGTCGGAAACGGAAAAAACGTCGTTGGGGATAAGAACCTTACCGCCTACGCCGTTGTACTTTTTTATAGTCTGATTCGATATTTCGAACTCCGCTTTTCTGCGTGAGTAATAGAGTTTGTATAAGTCCTCGTCGAGCTCCGCGAGAAGGTAACTTTTCCCGCAGAACGGACAACGAATTTCTTTGAAAACGTCCTCTTCGGGGACGCTGATCGCCGAGCCGCATTTGCATTTTACCTGAAATTCCATATTCGCTCCCGACGCGGGACCAAGGAACTTCGGCAGAATTATTTTCGAGTAATTAAGAGTGTTTGTCTTTACTTTAGTAAAGACAAACAGGGTATACCCTGTTTGTCTTTACTTTAGTAAAGACAAACAGGGTATACCCTGTTCACGCGTTTATTCATTTTACCGCGTTATTTTTACGGCGTCTTGCGGACGCCGATATCGTAGCTCGGCTTACTCAATCATTATATATCATACGCGCGCGAATGTCAACGATTTTACAACTTTTTTTAAGTTTTTACTATAATTTGTAAAATTTTTTTCGGCGAATTCGGGGTCGGACGGCAGATTTTGCCCGAATTCCGCGCCGAAAGCGGCAATCGGCGGAACGAAAACCGCGTTTTACATACGGAAAAAGGCTTTCCGTAACGGAAAGCCTTCGGAATTGCCCTAAAAAAGTCAGCACGCATTGCCGTTTTTAGGACAGACGAGTTTTTTATACAGACGGCGCGCGGCGTATTTCAGAACGGTACACGCCGCCGCTACGACCGCCGCGAAAGCGGTAGCCGCGAGATATGCGACAATCATAAAGCACCTCCTTTTATTCGGCTCCTTTGAGCGCTTCGACCATATCGATTTTCTTGTTTTTGCGCGCCACGAGCAGGCTGACGAGAAGCGAAACTCCGAACGTGATGAGCGGGCTGAACACCCACGTCATCCAACCGAGCACGGCGGTTACTTCGTACTCGGAAGCGAGCGCCGTGTAAAGGTACTTGAGCGCTCCGAAACCGAGCGGGAAACCGAGTACCACGCCGATGAGCGTTACCCACATATTCTGCCCGATCAGAAGTCCGCCGATACGCCGATCCTTGAAACCTACGACTTTGAGCGTAGCCATTTCGCGGTAGCGTTCGGTGTAGCTCATAACGCCGAGGTTGTAAAGCACGACTATTCCGAGCACGACCGCCGCGATTATGAACACCGCTACCATCATATTCATGATTTCGAGGAAGGTGTCGAACGACTTCATGATATCCGATTTGGAAACGACGTTGTTTATCGCGCTCGAAGCGGCGACGTTTTCCTTTTCGGTGGCGGTATAAACCGAATCTTTCTTGTACTCGATCCCGATTTTTTCGGCGTATTCGGGCGTAACGGCGATGTTTTCCGCTACCGAAGTCAGCACCGCGGCGACTTTAAGCGTGTAAGTCTTGTCGCTGCCGTAAGGCGAAACGGTAAACGTATCGCCCGCTTTCAGTCCGAACGCGTCCGAAATTCTGCGGCAGATATACGCGCCGTCGCTGCCGAGCGTTACGCTTTTGCCTCCCTCGTCGGTAAAGCGCACGAGGTCGCGGGTCACTCCGTAAACGTCGAGCGAGTACGCTTTTTCGTTGAGCTCGACCGAAACCGATCCCGACCAGTCGCCGTCATACTCTGTAACGAGCGCGTCGCGCTCTTCGTCCGTGGCTTTTTCGGAAACGTAGATCCGCGACGAATAGTTCATCGCTTTTTCATAGTAGTTGTTCAGGTACGCCGTCATGGTGTCTCTCGCGCCGAACGCGCCGACTATGAGAACCATACATCCGAGCGTGCCGATAAGGCTCATAATCGTGCGGCTCTTGTGGCGCATAACATCGCGCATATTCCATTTCGTTCCGAACGAAAATTTGTTCCAGAGTTTCGTTCTTTCGATGAGCAGCTTTTTGACTTTCTTGGGCGCATACGGACGAAGCGCGTCTGCCGCCGTGCCGCGAAGCATTTGCTTGACGGACAGAAAGCCTATGAGCGTGAGCAGCGCGATTATGCCGACGATCACTACCCAGCAGAACCACGGAACGTACAGATTCCACGTCGGAAGGTCGAAATACGTTCCCATAGTGCCGTTCGGATTCCAGATGATGCGGCTTACGCCGAAGCCGAGCCCGATACCGAGCGCCGAGCCGATTATGCCGACGGCGGTCGCATACGACGTGTAATGGACGAGTATGCGTTTGTCGCGGAAGCCGAGCGCTTTGAGCGTACCGATCTGCGTTTTTTCTTTCGCCGCGAGGCGGTGCATGGTCGTAACCATCGTAAGTACCGCGATCGCGAGGAACAACACGGGCATAATTCCGCCCATCGTCTGCCCCTCTTCCACTTCGCCGTGAGCGAGCGAATAAGCGGACGATTCGTCTTTACTGAGCACAAGCACCGTTTTACCGAGCGCAGATTTTACCGCGTCCTTGAATTCGGTTTTGTCGAGGTCGGAGATGACGTTGATTTGCGGATAAACGACCGCACCCATAGGCATTGCGGCTTTGTACGCGGCAGGCGAGATATAGCCGAAGCCGAACGTCTTGTAGTCGGGCATAAGCTGAGACGAGTCGCGCACACAAACGAGGTATTCGCCCGCGCGGACGAGACCGCGCACGGTCAGATCGAGGTTTAGCGCGCCGTAAGTTACCGAAAACGAGTCGCCCGTTTTGATTTCGTTCGCGCTCGCGTACTTTTCGGAAAGCCATATACCCTTTTCGTCGGTTTCGTCGTACTCCGCGCCGTCCGCGACGAGGAAATGCGATACTTCGGAATTTTCGGTGACGGTGAGCGCGATCGAATCCTTTTCGCCCTCGCGCTTTACGTCGGCGTTTACCGACAGGTACCTGCCCGCTTTCGTTACGCCGCCGATACCCTTTACCGCTGCGAGGTCGGCTGCCGAAAACCCGCTTTCGGTCATTATCCGATAGTCCGCGAGCCCCGTTTCTTCGAAGAACGCGTCGGTGTTTTTCTCGATACTCACCCACTCCATATTGAAGCCGACGAATATCCCTATCCCGATCGCTATCATTATTATCATCGAGACGAACTGCGCTTTGTATTGCCACATCGTCCGGAAAAGCTTCTTTATCAGCATAATCACCACTCCACTTCGTCGGCGCTCATCGGGTTCGGCTGATTCTCGACCGAGCGGATCTTGCCGTTCTTTACGCGAATCACCACGTCCGCCATTTTCGCGATGTTCTGGTTGTGAGTGACGATCACGATCGTTTTGCCGTAACTGCGCGCCATCGACAGCAAAAGCTTGAGCACCGTTACGCCCGTTTCGGAATCGAGCGCGCCCGTCGGCTCGTCGCAAAGCACGATTTTGGGGTTCTTCGCAAGCGCGCGGGCTATCGACACGCGCTGCTGCTCGCCGCCCGAAAGCTCGGCGGGGAAATTGTTGACGTGATCGGCAAGCCCTACCTCTTCGATCATTTTTTCGGCGGGGAACGCGTCGGGCGCGATTTCGTTTACGAGCGCGACGTTCTCCTTTACCGTAAGCGTCGGAATCAGATTGTAAAACTGAAACACAAAGCCGACCGTGTGCGCACGATACTCCGCGAGCTCGTCCGACGACAATTTCGAAATGTCCTTGCCGCATACCCTGATCGTGCCGCTCGTCGGGCTGTCCAACCCGCCCAGAAGATTCAGAAGCGTGCTCTTCCCCGCTCCGCTCGGTCCGAGTATTACCACGAATTTGCCCTCGTCAAGCGTCAGATTTACGTCCGCGAGCGCGTTGAATTCGTGATCGCCAGCCTTGTACGTTTTCGTTACTCCGTTAAGTTCCGCTATCGCCATATTTCGTCTCCTTTCGTTTCCCGTTCGCCGCCGCCACGGTCGGCAAATATGAAACTTTTTTCACTTTTCGCGTATATAATAGCACTACGGAATAAGATTGTCAAGCATATATGAAACTTTTTTCATATTTTTATGCAAATAAGCAGGGATTTAATGGTAATACCGTTCACTTGGGACAGTGTTCGCTCCCGCGAGGCGCGGAACCCGCGCGGGCATTTTGGGGGTGTACCGTTCCGCCACGTTCGTATTCCCTTCCGGGAGATTGCCACGTCGCGCTTTGCGCTCCTCGCAATGACAGTAGCGAAGTGCCGTTCCGCTTGGTTTGCGGGCGGACGAGGAACGCCCCTACCTATTCTATCGAATGTAAGTACGAACGTAGCCTACTTGCCCGCGGCGGCTCGCCGTCGTGTGGACGAGGAACGCCCCGACCACGCTCTATCAATCGTTATATTTGCCACTATTTAATGTCATTTCGACCGAAGCGAGGGTGAAACCCGAACGTAGTGGAGAAATCCCCCGCGATTGTCACCCGATAACGATACTGCAACAACTATTTTCGACCTTATATGTCGGCGTAGCCGACGGTAGGGCGGTTCGCCCTCGGACCGCCGCATAACGTAACGCCGCGGAAGAAAATAAAAGTACCGTTCACTTACGTTCGTATTCGCTCCCGCGAGATCTCTCGACTACGCTCGAGATGACGAGGCTAAATACCGTTTCGCGTGGATTTTATACGGATAATCATTATTAAACGCCGCACACGCCTATATAGTATGTCATTCCGAGGGAACGAAGTGACCGTGGGAATCGCACTGGCGCGACGCGACGGCACGAAGTGCCGTAAAAACAGTCCACAGGTGACTGTTTTTAGCCAAAGCGGCGAAGTAGCTATGCTACGAGCTGGGAGGGAAACGTTTGTAACGGCGACTGATAAACAGGTTTACCGTTCCAAGGCGTTCGTGTTCGCTCCCGCGAGATCCTTACGACTACGCGCTACGCGCTCCGCTCAGGATGACGAAACAAAGTACCGTTCCGCTTGGTTTGCGGGCGGACGAGGAACGCCCCTACCTATTCTATCGAATGTAAGTACGAACGTAGCCTACTTGCCCGCAGGGGTTCCCTGTCGGCGGGACGAGGGCGTCCCGACTATTTAAAGCCTTCCCCCTCGGGGGAAGGTGGCACGAGTGTGAGCGCCAGCGATCCGAGTGACGAATGAGGGGTCGGGCTAAGACAAACGAAACGTAAAAGACAACCCCTCATCAGTCGCTACGCGACAGGTCCCCAAGGGGAAGCCTTATAATGCAAAATTACGCACGAAAAAACGCACCGAAATCGATCGATGCGTTTTGTTTTCCGTTAATACGGGTTCAGTTTTTGCTGCGTTTACGCGCGGCTTCTGCCTTCTTCTTTCTGCGAACGGAAGGCTTCTCGTAGTGCTCTTTGCGACGAAGATCGCCCATGATGTTATCTTTCTGGCATTTTCTCTTGAAACGTTTAAGCGCGCTTTCGAGCGACTCGTTCTCTCCGACTTTGATTGCGGACACGACTTTACACCACCTTTGTTCTACCGAACCTTTAATGCTTGTCTATTATATTAAATACGGAAAATTTTGTCAACCGTTTTCGGGGCGTTTTCGCGCAAAATTTCGGTTTAATGCACGGAAACGAGCTTGCCGCCCTGCTTTCTCGACTCTTCCGCCGCGATACCGATAAGGTGGCTTTCGAGCGATTCGGCGAGCGAAGTACGGTTGGGCTTGCCGCTGAGAATATCGTAAAGGTTGGACACAAGCCCGAAATCGCCGCCGCCGTGACCGTAGCCGCCCTCGTTGAGCTTATTCACGCTGATAACCTCGGGTTTTTCGCCGAACTTTTTGACCTCGATCGTGTTGGGGCGCTCGTCGAAAATCATTTCGCCGTAATCGCCGTAGAACGCGATTCTTCTGCCGCCTTCCGCCGCGAAAACCATTTTGTGCGAAGCGATCACGCCGTTTTCGAAGTCCATCTGAACGTACTGACGATCCACGAGATTGTTGCCGCACTTGAAAGCGCATCTGCCGTAGTTGTTCGTTTGGATACCCTTATACAGCTTTTCTTCGGTAATCGGATAGTCGGGCACAACTTTGCTGTACGGCCATGCGGTTTCGGAACAACCGTTGTTTTTCCACATATCGATATAAATCCGCTTTGCGCTGTACGGGCAGGTATCGACGTATTTGCAATCGGTGCAACGGTCCGCCGAGCCCTCGGGCGCGTTTTCGGGTTTGAAGAACTCGAGCCCGCCGAGCGACGAAACGGTCTTGCATTTAGCTCCCGCATACGCCTGAACGAGGTCGAGATCGTGGCAGCACTTTGCAAGGATCGTGGGGTGCGAATATTCGATATCGTTCCACTGTCCGCGAACGTATGCCTGAGCCATATGCCAGTAATCCACACGCTCGCTCGAATCGATCGCGTAAAGTTTTCCGACCGCGCCTTCGCGGAGAAGTTCGGCGCATTTTACGAAGCCCGCCGCATAGCGGAGAACGTGGCAAACGACCACCTTGCCGCCCGTTTTCTTCTGAACGTCCAGAAGCGAAGCGATTTCCTCGCGGTTGTCGCTGATGGGCTTTTCCAGAAGCACGTCGTAGCCGAGCTCGAGCGCGGTTATGCACTGCCGGACGTGCTCGCGGTCGTAAGTGGCAATTATGAGCGCGTCGGCGCGTTTTTCTTTAAAGAACTCGTTTTCGTCCGCGAAAATCGCCTCGTCGGTAAGTCCGAGCATTTTCTTGGCGTTCACCTGCTGAACGGGATCGAAATCGCAAACCGCGACTACTTTGAATTCTTCGGGGCGGTTCTTCATAAGGTCGCCGTAAGCCTGACCTCTTCCGCCGAAACCGATGATTGCAACGGTAAATACTTTCTTCATTTTCACTGCTCCTTTTGTTTTCGTTATGCTTATTATACGACGAAAAGAAGCCTTTACGCTACCTTTTTCTTGTCTGTTTTATTCCAAAATTTAAGATTTTTTGTCCGACGGAACGGAGCCGTACTCCTTGCGGTACGCGCGGTAAAAAGTCTGGGGCGAGCCGAAACCGCTTTCGTATGCCGCTTCGGTAATACTCTTGCCGCTGCGGATCATCTTGTCGGCGCGACGCACGCGAAGCCGATTGAGGTATGTGCGGAATCCTTCGCGAAGGTATTTGTGGAACACGCTCGACAGATATTCGGGCGCGTAACCGAGCTCGCGCGAAACGGATTCGAGCGACAGATCGTCCGTATAATTTTCGTGCACTTTTTTTAGCGCGGCAACGATCAGTTCTTCGTCGCCGCTTGCCTTTCGGGGTGCGAAATCATATCTTTCGGCGATAACGCTCATAACCGCTCCGAGCGCTCCGATAAACGCCGTGCGTCTGCATTTTTGCGGAACGTATACGAAATTTTCGTACAAAACGTCGAGAAGCCCGAAAGAATCGAACTCGAAAAAACGCGGGGGAACGCCGCCGAGCGAGGACAGAACGAAGTCGAAATACTCGCCGTCGCCCACAAAGCAGAACGTTACCGATCCCGCCGCGGGGTAGTAGCAATGCACGCCGAAAGCGCCGGTAAAACACCCCTCGCCTCCCCGAAGCGTTTTTTCGTTGCCGTCGACAATCACGCGCACTTCGCCGCGCTTTACGAAAAAAAGCTCGCGCGCCGCGTGAAAGTGAGGCACGGTACAATCGCTGTCGTCACATACCCTGCGGGAAAAGTAAAAGTATCCGCTACCCTCTGCCTCTTCCTCGTAAAATCCCGAATTTATATCCTTGTTCGTCATTTCCGTTTTTTGCGACGATCAGTTGAACGAATCGGTAAGTCTTTCGCCGCCGAGAACGTGGACGTGCAGGTGGTGCACGGTCTGACCGGCGTCGTCGCCCTGATTGATCACGAGCCGATAACCGCCGCCAAGCCCGAGCGACGGAGCGATTTCGGACAGCTTTTTAAGGCACTTGCCGAGTAGTTCGCAATCGGCTTCGGTCGCTTCCGACAAGAGCGCGTAATGCTTTTTCGGGATCATAAGGTAATGCTTTTCGGCTTTGGGGTCGATGTCCGCGACGACGAACATATTTTCGTCCTCGTAAAACTTTTTCGACGGGATTTCGCCCGCGCCGATCTTACAGAAAATGCAGTCGTTCATAATACTTCTCCTTTAAGCCCTTCGCCGAACGGCGAGGTTATTTTTACTTTAAGAATTCTGCCCGTCGGGGCGGCGGCGTAAACCTTTTCGTAAGCGCGCGTGTACCCGACAGAAAGTCCGTTTTCTTCGTCCTCGAACAGCACTTCGACCGTTTCGCCGACCTTTTCTTCGAGGTGAGCCGCACGGAGTTCGTCCGCGAGCTCGCGAAGTTTTGCGGCTCTACGGCGGATCGTTTCGCCGCCGACCTGTTTCATTTTCGCCGCGACCGTGCCTTTGCGCACGCTGTACGGAAAGACGTGCATATCGGCGAATTTCGCGCGGCGGCAGGTTTCGAGCGTCTCGTTAAACTCCTCTTCCGTCTCTTCGGGAAAGCCAGCGATGACGTCGGTCGTGATCCCTGCTTTCGGGAACACCGAGCGGATAAGCTCGCATACGCGCAAAAATTCGGCGCTCGTGTAGTGGCGGTTCATTCTCCGCAATACGCCGTCGCTGCCGCTCTGCATCGACAGGTGAAACGACTCGCAAAAGTCGCTTTCCTTCATCGCGTTAAGCAGATTTTCGTTCACGACTATGCAGTCGAACGAGCCGAAGCGCTTGCGGACGGGAATTTTTCCGAGCGCGCGGACGAGTTCCGCAAGTCCGTTTTCGCCGTCGCGATAGTCCGAAACGTCCACGCCCGTAATTACGATTTCGTTCGTCTTTTTCGCCATTTCTTCGGCTTCGCGGATAACGCTTTCTATCTTTCTCGAACGCGATCTGCCGCGAAGGTACGGAATTATACAGTACGAGCAGAAGTTGTTGCAGCCGTCCTGAATCTTGACGTAACCGCGGGTTTTCGTCACTTCGCCCGACGCGTCGTCCTCATATTCGGCGGGAAGCGGCTTTACGTCCGTTTCTTCCTCCGTTTCGCCTTTTTCGAGCGCTGTCAGGATCTCGTCCACAAGGCTCATTTTGCCGCCGACGCCCGAAATTTTAAATACGTTTGCTTTTTTTTCGTACGCGGCGGGGTCGTTCTGGCTGCTGCAACCGCAAACCGCAATCTTTGCGTTCGGATTTATTCTGAGCGCTCGGGCAACCGCCTGACGCGATTTTTTGTCTGCTTCGGCGGTGACGGAGCAGGTGTTGAGCACATAACAATCGGCTTTTTCGAGCTTGTCCGTCGCCTCGTGTCCGCGCGCGATAAACTCCTTTACCATCGCCTGCCCTTCGTAAATATTGACTCGGCAACCGAGCGAAAACACGACGAATTTCATTGCCGCCTCCACTCGCCCAGCACGAACGCCGTAACCGCCGTGACCGCCACGCAAGCCGTTTCGGCGCGGAGTATGCGCTCGCCGAGCGTAACGCTTCCGCCCACGATTTCCTTGATTTTCGCCGCTTCTTCGCGAGAAAAACCGCCCTCGCTCCCGACGATTATCGCGACCGTGCCGACTTCGCCCTTTAAGAAGTCGAACCCGCCTTCCCGCTCGTTTTCATACGGAAAAACGATCTTGTCGAAGCCTTTAAGCCGTTCGATGACGTCGGCGACGTTTACAACGTTTTCCACCGTCGGAACTTCGCCGCGTCCGCTCTGTTTCGCCGCTTCGAGCGCGATTTTATTCAGTCTGTCGATTTTAACGCCGTCTGCCGACACCGACGAAAAGCGCGACAGAAACGGCACGAACCGCTTTATTCCGAGCTCGGTGCATTTCTGCACGACGAAATCGTTTCTTTCGTTCTTCATCGCGCCGAAAAACAGCGTGATTTCGTGTTTCGGCTCGCTCGTCGAGGGCGCGACCCCGCGAATTTCCGCGGTCGTTCTGTCCTTTGTGATTTCGGTAATGACGGCGGTATACTCGATTCCGTCCGAACAAACGACGATTTCGTCGCCCCGCCGCGCGCGAAGCGAATACGCGACGTGCTTGTGATCGTCGCCCGTGAGAATTACTGTATCGCCGTCCGGTTTTACGAAAAGTTTTCTCATTTCTTTCTAAGCAGCATCGCCTGCCACTCCCCCGCTATTTCCTTTTTCACGACGTCGAACGAACGCGCGTAGCAGTTTTCGACCTCTGCCGCGCGGGCGTGGATAATGCCGCTTATAACCGCGTAATCGCCGCTGTTTATCACTCCGCCGAGCTTGTCGTAAAGCCGAATGAGCACGTCGGCAGTTATGTTCGCGAGCACAAAGTCCGCTTTTTCGCCGCCGAGGTCGAGATCGCCGCAAATCACCTTGCAAACGTTTTCCACTCCGTTGAGGCGAGCGTTGTACTCGGTCGCTTCCGTTGCGAGCGGGTCGAGGTCGGACAAAAGTACCGATTTCGCGCTCAGCCGCGCGGCGGTAATGCCTAAAATTCCGCTGCCGCAACCCATATCTATAACGCGCTTGCCCGCGATTCCGACTTCCTGCATGAGCGAAACGCAAAGCGCGGTTGTTTCGTGATTACCCGTGCCGAACGCCATCCCCGGTTCGATATACACGGGAACGCCGCCGCCCGTATATCTGATCCATGCGGGCACGATCGTAACGCCTTTGATTTCGATGGGCGCGTAGTATTTGCGCCACTCGTTTTCCCAGTCCTCCGAGTTGATTTCGCGGGCGACCGTTTCGAGACTGCCGAGCGGAATAAACGATTCGTTTTTTAGCTCGCTAAGCGCCGCTTCGAGACGGGCGGGTGAAAAGTCAAGCGGGAAAAAACCGATTACCGAAACTTTATCGTCGGTCGGTTTCAGAAGGCTTTCGTCCACGTAATCCCAGCTGATTTTCTTTTCTATAAGCTCTCTCACGTCCGCGCCGTCGCGGATTTCGATGCCGTCGCTTCCCTCGTCGAACATAAGGCTTGCGACAAGGTCTGCTCCGTCGTGCGTGGTAGAAACGTTTATCTGCAAATAACGCATTGTTTTCTCCTTTTGTGTCTACCATATAATTATAGCGCGTTTTCGCCGATAAATCAACTAAATAGGTGTCGTTATGTACTTCAATTACCACGCAAAAGCCAAAAATCTGATAAAATCGGGACATCTCGTGCGGTTTGAATTTCTTAAAAAATGGAACTCCGTTTCGCCCGCGCTCGTTCTCTTTTTCGACTGCGCCCCGCCTATGCCGATCCGCGAACATCGTTTCGAAGAATATCTGAAACTGATCGAGGAAACGACAAGTCGGTAAGTTGCGTAGGACGATGAGCCGCCGTGCGGCGCGGGTGTTTTGGAGTTGTACCGTTCCACGGCTTTCGTGTTCGCTCCCGCCTTGGTCTCGACTTCGCTCGAGATGACGGAGCTATGTACCGTTACGCTTGGTTGGCGGCGGGACGAGGGCGTCCCGCCCTACCGATGCGGAAAACAACAATCCAAACAAATACTTGCCCGCGGCGTTACACCTTTGCGGGCGGACGAGGGCGTCCGCCCCTACCGCGCTCTATCGAAAGTAAGTACAGGCATCGCCGACTTGCCGACGGCGGCTCGCCGTTCGCTCCCGCCTTGGTCTAGACTTCGCTCGAGATGACGAAGCTATGTACCGCTACGCTTGGTTGGCGGCGGGACGAGGGCGTCCCGCCCTACCGAAGCGGAATACGCTATTAAAACGATATACCGTAACCACACGGAAGTCACCCGACTACCCCACTACTATAACTTATTTCGACCTTTAAAGCGTTGCGGGGTCTGGGACACAGTCGCAAGTGTCCCAGCGGCTTTTTTGCATACTTTTTTCTCCGCCTGAAAAAAGTATGAATTCTGTTTCCTTTCTTAAAGGAAAATTTGTTACTATTCTAAAAGTAAACCATAGCGGTAGCGCGTTTTCTCCGCACGAAAAAAGTAGATTACATTTCCTTTCTTTACTAAAGAAAACCTGTTTGTTACTATTCTAAAAGTAAATCATAGCGATAGCGCGTTTTCTCCGCACGAAAAAAGTAGATTACATTTCCTTTCTTTTCTAAAGAAATAATTTGTTACTATTCTAAAAGTAAGCCATAACGGTAGCGACCCTGTTTGTCTCATTTTCAAAAGAGAGCCATAGCGGCAGCGAATGCGGCAGCGACACGTAGTGGCAACGAGTGCGGTAGCGCAAAAAAAACGGTCGGGCGATTTTGTCGTTCCGACCGTTTTCTTAAATTTCGGTATAATGTTCGCCGCGCGACGAGGTTATTTCGCCTTGTTCTTGAACACGGTTACTTTGTCGTACTGCGAATCTTTCAGAGTTGCGGTGAACTCTTTGAGTTTAGCTTTCTGGTCCTTGGTGAGTTTCTTGGGAAGTTCGACGAGGACGGTGACGTACATATTGCCCGTGCCGCGTTTGGTCGTAATTCCGTGCCCCTTGAGGGTAAGTACGGTGCCGCTTGCGACGCCTTCGCTGAGCGAGAACTGAAGGTCCGTGCCCTTGAGGGTGGGAACCTTGACCTTGTCGCCGAGCATAGCCTGCTCGAACGTAACGGGGAGCTCGATATAAAGGTCCGCGCCCACGCGCTTGAACAGCTTATGCGGCTGAACGTTGATTACGATCATCAGACTGCCGGCGCTACCGTTCGAAGCCCGATCGCCTTCGCCGCGCACGGTGAGAACCTGACCGGTTTCCACGCCCGCGGGGAAATTGACTTTGAGCTTGACGGGTTTGCGCAGAATTCCCGCGCCGCCGCAAGTCGGGCACTTCTCTTCGATGATCTTGCCTTTACCGCGGCAAGCCGAGCAAACGCGTTCGCTGACGACTCTGCCGAACGGCGTATCCTGAGCGTATTTGACGCGACCGGTACCGCCGCAAGTCGAGCAAGGTTTGAACTTCGTGCCGTCCTTGGCGCCCGTGCCCTTACAGTCGGGGCATTGCTCGGAGCGCGAGAACGAAATTTCTTTCTGCGTGCCGAACGCGGCTTCCTCGAACGTAAGCGTGACTTCGATCTGAATATCGCTGCCCGTTTCCTCGCGAGCGGACGACGAGCGCCCGCCGCCTCCGCCGAACATATCGAAGATGCTGTCGAAAACCGACCCGCCGCCTCCGCCGAACCCGCTGAATCCCTCGAAGCCGCCGAACCCGCCGCCTCCGCCCATAGGCGAAGGATTGTCGTATTCGGCTTTCTTCTTCGGGTCGGAAAGCGTATCGTAAGCTTCGGAAATCTCCTTGAACTTATTAGCCGCTTCCTCGTCGTTCGGATGAAGGTCGGGATGGTACTGACGCGCGAGCTTTCTGTAAGCGGACTTGATCTCCTCCGCCGAAGCGTCTTTACTCACACCGAGAACGTCATAAAACGATTTTGCCATTTCTACTCCCGACGCGAATTAAACTTCTTCCGCGTCTACTACGTTGTCGTCGTTTGCGCCGCCGTTACCGTTCTGCGCGCCGCCCTCGGGGTTGCCTCCCGCCTGAGCGTAAAGCTTGGTGAATACTTCGTTGGAAACCTTCTGAAGCTCTTCCGTTTCCTTCTTGATAGCGTCGAGGTCGTCGCCCTTGAGCGTTTCTTTCGCCTTGGCTACAGCCGCTTCGAGTTTGGACTTGTCGTCGGCGGCTATCTTCTCGCCCGATTCGGAAACGACTTTCTCGATCTGGAACACGAGCGTGTCGAGCCCGTTCTTCGCGTCTACGCCCTCTTTACGTTTAGCGTCCTCGGCGGCGAATTTCTCCGCGTCGTCGATAGCGCGCTGAATATCCGCTTCGCTGAGGTTGGACGAAGCCGTGATGGTAACGGACTGCTCCTTGCCGGTGCCTTTATCCTTAGCCGAAACGTGAACTATGCCGTTCGCGTCGATATCGAAAGTGACTTCGATCTGCGGAATACCTCTCGGAGCGGGCGCGATACCGCCGAGCTCGAAACGAGCAAGCGTTTTGTTGTCCGCAGCCATGGGGCGTTCGCCCTGAAGAACGTGGATATCGACGGCGGGCTGATTGTCCGCGGCGGTCGAGAATATCTGCGACTTCTTGGTCGGGATCGTGGTGTTACGGTCGATGATCTTGGTGCAAACGCCGCCCATCGTCTCGATACCGAGCGAAAGCGGGGTTACGTCGAGAAGAAGAACGTCTTTTACGTCGCCGCCGAGAACGCCGCCCTGAATAGCAGCGCCGATAGCGACGCACTCGTCGGGGTTAATTCCCTTGAACGGCTCTTTGCCGGTAACTTTTCTTACGGCGTCCACTACGCACGGAACACGGGTCGAGCCGCCGACGAGGATAACCTTGTCGATCTGATCGGCGGTGTAGCCGGCGTCGGACATAGCGCGTTTGGTAAGGTCCACCGTCTGCTGAACGAGGTCGGAGATAAGCGCTTCGAATTTCTGACGGCTGAGGTCCACGTCGAGGTGAAGCGGACCGCTCTCGCCCATCGAAATGAACGGAAGGCTGATCTTGGTGTTGTTAAGCGTGGACAGCTCGATCTTAGCTTTTTCGGCGGCCTCTTTAAGTCTCTGCATAGCCATACGGTCTTTGCTGAGGTCTACGCCGTTGTCCTTTTTGAAGGTGTCGACGAGGTAGTTCATGATGCGCTGGTCGAAGTCGTCGCCGCCGAGACGGTTGTTGCCCGCGGTTGCGAGAACTTCGAACACGCCGTCGCCGATTTCGAGGATCGAAATATCGAACGTACCGCCGCCGAGGTCGTAAATGAATACTTTCTGGTTCTTGTCTTTACCCTTGTCAAGCCCGTAAGCGAGCGCCGCCGCGGTGGGTTCGTTGATGATACGCTTTACGTCAAGTCCCGCGATACGTCCTGCGTCCTTGGTCGCCTGACGCTGAGCGTCGGTAAAGTATGCGGGAACAGTGATGACCGCTTCGGTGACTTTCTGTCCGAGGTAGCTTTCCGCGTCCGCTTTGAGCTTGCCGAGGATCATCGCGCTAAGTTCCTGCGGCGAATAAGCCTTGCCGTCGATGTTCACTTTATGATCCGAACCCATTTCGCGTTTGATCGAAATAACCGTTCTGTCGGGGTTTGCGACCGCCTGATGTTTAGCTACCTGACCGACGAGTCTTTCGCCGTCTTTGGCAAAGCCGATAACCGACGGGGTTGTTCTTGCTCCCTCGCTGTTGGGGATAACGACGGGCTCGCCGCCTTCGAGCACCGCTACGCAAGAGTTGGTTGTTCCTAAGTCAATTCCTATAATCTTTCCCATAATAAATATCCTCCTGAAATTCTTATTTGTTAATTATCACACGAGCGGCGCGGATCACGCGATCGCCCATGACGTAACCTTTCTGAAATACCGTTTTCACGGTGTCCCGATCCTCTTCCTTTTCGGCGGGAGCCTGCATTATCGCTTCGTGAAACCGCGGATCGAACGGTTTTCCTTCCGCTTCGATTTCCGTCACGCCGTAACTTTTCAGTAAATCGGTGATCTGATCGGAAATCATCTTAAAACCTTTTTGCACGTTTTCGTCCGCTACCATCTGCGTTGCTTGCGCGATCACGTCGGTGAGCGGAAGAATTTTCTTTATAACGTCGATCGTCGCGTCCTCGCGAGCCTTGCGGGCGTTGTCGTTGGTGCGGCGGCGGTAGTTGTCGAATTCCGCCTGAAGTCTCTGCGCCATGTCCGTCATCTCGTCCGCGCGCTTACTTTCCTGCTCGGCTTTCGACTTGATCTCCGCGATCTCGCCGATAAGCCCGTCGATCGTTATTTCCTGTTTTTCGTCTTTTTCTTCGGTCGGTTCGGTTTTCTCTTCCCCGACGTCTTTTATTTCTTCGTCTTTCATTTCGTTACGATTTACTCCTTGTCTTTATCTTCGTCCGCGCCCAGCGTTTTACCGACGTAATCGAGCACCGACAGCACCTTCGAGTAGTCCATTCGGATCGGTCCGATAACGCCCGCGTTGCCCACCGAAACGCCGTTCACCTTGTAACTCATCGTCACGATCGCGCATTCCGGAACGCCTTCCGCGATTTCGTTTTCCTTGCCGATCCGCACCGAGAAGTCCACGCCGTCCTGCGTTTTGAATATCGCCGGAAGTCTGTCCTTTTCCTCGAGTATCCCCAGCATCGCGCGCGCCTTTTTAACGTTCGCGTATTCGGGCTGGTCGAGGATTTTCGAGCTTCCCTCGAGCACGATGTCGCCCACGCCGCCGTTTTCGACGTAATCTTCGAGTATGTCGATTATCGCTTTGAAAAGGTTCTCGTACTCGCGTTTCACGCCTTCGATCAGCTCGTCGGGTTCCACGATCTCTCCGATAGTGTGCCCGCCGAACGCGTCCGATATGAATTCGCTCGCCGCCGCGAAATAACTTTCCGGCATATCCGAGTTAAGTTCGATCTTAGCGTCTTTGAGCACGCCGAGGTTGGTGACGATTATCACGAGCGCCGAAGTCGTATTGAGCTTTACGATCTTGACCGATTCGATCACCGCGCCGCTGAGGTCCGGTATCATCGCCACGCTCGTAAGCCCCGAGATTTCCGAAATCATCTTTGCCGTCGAACGCAGCATATCGTCGATTTCGGTGATCTTGCGGTCGAAGTAACTGTTCATTACTTTCAGCTCGCTCTTCGTCAGTCTGTGCCGAGGCATCAGCTTGTTGACGTAAAGTTTGTACGCCTCCGCCGTAGGCACCCGCCCCGCCGAAGTGTGCGGCTGTTCGAGGTAGCCCATCTCTTCGAGCGCAGCAAGCTCGTTACGGATCGTCGCGGAACTGAGCTCGGGCAGATAATCGTTCTTGATCTGCGCCGAAGAAATCGGCTCGCAACTCACGATGTAGCTGTCTACCACCGCTTGAATTATCTTTTCTTTTCTCGGCGATATTGCCATGTTTCCGCTCCTTTCCGCGCTTCGCGGCTTGATTTGCTCTCGTCCGAAGCTCGCACTTCGCTTCGTTCGCTTTTGCCTCTCCTCCCGCCGCGCCCGTTATTGCGGTTCGGTTTCGGTTTAGCAATCGTTCGCTTTGTTTATTAGCACTCTCTTCTTTCGATTGCTAATACATTATACATCTTAATTATCGCGTTGTCAAGAGTTTTTGCGAAAAAATTTTAAATATTTTTTGCAGGGAGCGCGAACGGCGAGGTCGGCGATGGCAGAGAGCCCCTGCGAGCAAGTCGGCGATGCCCGTACTTACTTTCGGTAGAGCGTTGTAGGGGGCGGACGCCCTATCGTCGGCAAAGCCGACAAATATGGTCGAGAATGTAGTAACAGTATCGTTATCGGCTGACAACCGCAGGGGATTTCTCCACTTCGTTCGGACTATCGTCCTCACTTCGGTCGAAATGACATTTAAAAATGGCAAGCTAAACGGTTGATAAAGCGTGGTAGGGGCGGACGCCCTCGTCCGCCCGACGGTATACCGTCAGAGTACAACTACACTTTGGCGGGCGTAATACCGCCTCGGTAGGGCGGGGCGCCCTCTCCCCGCCGCCAACCTTGAGTAACGGTACTTAGCCCCGTCATCTCGAGCGTAGTCGAGAGATCTCGCGGGAGCGAATACGAATGCGAGTGAACGGTATGTTTCAAATACTTGTCCGAAGCTGTACGTTATGCGGCGGTCCGAGGGCGAACCGCCCTACCGTCGGCAAAGCCGACAAATATGGTCGAAAACATTATAACAGTCTCGTTATCGGCTGACTTCCGCGGGGGATTTCTCCACTCCGCTAACGCTTCGGTCGAAATGACATTAAAAAGTGACAAATATATAACGGTTGATAAAGCGTGGTAGGGGCGGACGCCCTCGTCCGCCCGACGGTATACCGTCAGAGTACAACTACACTTTGGCGGGCGTAATACCGCCTCGGTAGGGCGGGGCGCCCTCTCCCCGCCGCCAACCTTGAGTAACGGTACTTAGCCCCGTCATCTCGAGCGCAGTCGAGAGATCTCGCGGGAGCGAATACGAATGCGAGTGAACGGTATGTTTCAAATACTTGTCCGAGGCTGTACGTTATGCGGCGGTCCGAGGGCGAACCGCCCTACCGTCGGCTGCGCCGACAAACAAGGTCGAAAATATAGTAACAGTTTCGTTATCGGCTGACAACCGCAGGGGATTTCTCCACTCCGCTAACGCTTCGGTCGAAATGACGTTAAAACACAATGCTTTTCGATGCGGTCGAACGAGAAACGCCCATGCCTTATAAGGCTTCCCCTTGGGGGGAAGCTGTCGCGTAGCGACTGATGAGGGGTTGTCTTTTACGTTTCGTTTGTATTAACCCGACCCCTCATCCGTCTTGCCTGCGCTATCGCTTCGGCAATCCACCTCCCGGCTCGCAACATAGTTGCTTCGCCGCTTTGGCTAAAAACAGTCACCTGTGGACTGTTTTTACGGCACTTCGTGCCGCCGCGTCGCGCCCCCAAGGGGGAAGGCTTTAAAATGTAAGGCTTTACCTCGCCCCCACACGCAAAAAACCTCCCCGAGCGGGAAGGCTTTTGCGACTTGTTTTCTATATATTATGTTCTTTATGATACAATCATACTTGTCGGGTCTGAGGCGTTCGTATACGATTATTACCCGTCGGCTATTCAACGATTTCTTCCTGCGTTTCGCTCACATGATATTCATTCTCTTTGATTTCGTCATAACGTTCTTCATCGAACACATACTTATACATCACATCCGAAGAGGAGTTTATGCTACCCGTCGTTCCGTTTCCTTTATCCGTCGTGACTTCGGATCTGCGTCCGTACTCAGTAACTTTGCCGTCCTTAACGACAAACGTAAAAACGAGCTTCATAGTACCGTGTTTGCCGTCTTTTTCATATCTTAACCCATCGACGGTCGCATCAACGGTTATCAGACTCGTGTCGATACTGTCGCGACCGATCGAAACCGTAATCTTGTCGGCGGTAGCCCCGCTGTCGCCTTCGTTTTCGACGATATATTTTTTAAGGCTTGCCACGAAATCCGCATACGTTCCATCGGCGGTTAAGATTGCCGACAAAACGGTTTTGGGCGATTGCTCGGTACTGACGTAATTGCCCAAATCTTTCTCGGCGATGTAACTTCCGCTTTTTTCGTAGCTTCCGTCGTTAAGAAGTTGTTTATGACAATATTTGTACTTTTGTTCGCCGTCTGCGGTTACGAGTTTTACCGCGCCGATTAAATTCTGGGTCAGGGTAAGTTGAGATCCCGAACTTTCGGAAGGCTTTGTCTCTTCGGACGTTTCGTACATAAATCTGTTGCCGTCGCGCGTTTCGTAAGATTTGTCGATTTCGAGAAGAACGCCGTCGACCATGTAAGCGATCGTTTCCGAATAGGTATAGACGTCGTCGTACGACAGCGAAAATTCGACGCCCGCCTTGAATACGGCGTAGTTTTCTTCGTCGGTGTACGTTGCGTGAACCCCGCCTGTATCGTCTCCGCCCGTCTTGTTGCCGCAAGCGACAAGGGCGAACATGAACACGACCGCAAGCAGCATTGCCAGAATCTTCATTCCTTTCTTCATAACCTTTTATCTCCTTTTTAATAAAATACTACTTACCTGTGCCTTGCTCGATTTCTGCTTCGAGTTTGGCGGTCTGATCGGCAATACGGAGCGCTTCGAGCATTTCGTCTATATCGCCGTTCATAAACGTATCGAGCGAATACAACGTAAGGTTTATGCGGTGATCGGTAACGCGTCCTTGCGGGAAATTATAGGTACGGATACGCTCCGAGCGATCGCCCGTTCCGACCTGCGCGCGGCGGTTTTCGGAATACTCCTTGTTCGCGTCCTCCTGCATCTTGTCGAACAGCTTGCTTTTGAGCACGCGCATAGCCTTGTCGCGGTTTTTGATCTGACTGCGCTCGTCCTGACAGCAAACGACTATTCCCGTGGGAAGGTGTGTTATTCTTATCGCGGATTCGGTCTTGTTGACGTGCTGACCGCCCGCGCCGCCCGACCGATAAGTATCGATTTTAAGGTCCTTTTCGTTGATTTCGACCACGACGTCCTCGACCTCGGGAAGCACCGCCACCGTCACGGTCGAAGTGTGAATTCTGCCCTGCGACTCGGTGTCGGGAACGCGCTGAACGCGATGAACGCCGCTCTCGAATTTGAGCTTTGAGAACAGACTGTCGCCCGAAACGGAGAAAACGGCTTCCTTTACGCCGCCGAGTTCGGTAGCGTTGATATCCACGTCCTCTACCTTCCAGCGGTTCTTTTCGGCGTACATTTTGTACATACGCATAAGCTCCGCGGCGAACAGCGCGGCTTCGTCTCCGCCCGCGCCCGCACGTATTTCTATAATGACGTTTTTGTCGTCGTTGGGGTCGGCGGGAAGCAGCAGAACACGCAATTCGTTGTTGATTTTTTCGAGCTCGGCTTTTTTCTCCTCGAGTTCGGCGGCGGCAAGCTCGCGAAGCTCGCTATCCTCTTCGGTTTCCGCCATAAGCCTCAGATCCTCGATTTCCTTTTCGGTGTCGGTGAGCCGAGCGTAAGCCGTAACGACCGGCTCGACCTGCGAATGTTCCTTGACGAGCTTGGTCCACTCCTTATTGTCGGCAATGATCTCGGGCTTCGCGATAAGCTCGGTAAGTTCGTCGTATTTCTTTTTTATGGTGTCGAGTTTCGCCTTGTTCATATTATTTCCTCTTCGCTCTTATAACTCTGTCGTTGCCGCAAAAATCCTTTATAACCTCGATTTCCGCGAAATCTTTCTCTAACAGCGCGGAAACTTCCGCCGCCTGATCGTAGCCGATTTCGAGAACGAGCACGCCTCGATCGGTAAGATATTCGGGCGCTTTTTCGGCTATAAGCCTGTAAAATTCAAGTCCGTCCTCGCCGCCGTCGAGCGCAATCGCGGGCTGGCAGGTAACTTCGGGCTCGAGCGAGGGAATTTCGCCCGAGCGGATATACGGCGGGTTAGATACGATAAGGTCGAATTTGCCTTCGATATTGTTAAATCCGTCGGACAGAACGGTTTTCGCTTTGAAACGTTCGAGGTTTGCGGCGGCGACGCTAAGCGCCTTTTCGCTCACGTCCGAAGCGGTCAAATGCGCGCCGGTGTTTTCCACTATCGCGGCGGCAATGCACCCGCTTCCGGTCATAAGATCGAGCGCTTCGACCGGTTTTTCCATACTTTTTATCGCTTTTATGGCGGTTTCGGCAACGATTTCGGTATCGAGCCGCGGTACGAGCACGTCGGGCGTTACGGCGATACGAAGTCCGTAAAACTCCGAATAGCCGGTGATGTAATCGAGCGGCTTGCCTTTGGCGCGTTCGTTGCAGACGGCTACCGCCTTTCTGTACTGCGCCATCGTGGAGCGCTCGACCGAGGAAAGCTCGCTTCGCTTCACTCCGAGGGCATAGCAGAGTATCCACTCGATTTCGGCTTCTTCGGTTTTACCCACCTTTTCGAGACGGCGCCGAACGATCGCGCGAAGCTTGGGCACGGTAAGTTCGCCGAATAAATGCGGCTTTATGCTCTCGTCGGCGTCCATTTCTTCGACGAGCTTGAAACTCGAAATCGCGACTTCCGCCATTTCGTCGTCGGGCGGGTAAGTCGTAAGCCGCTGGAGCGCAAGCCCCGGGGCGCGGAGAATATCGGTAAATACGTTATCGGGTAAAAGCGCGAGCGCGCGCAGAAGCTCGTAACTGAGCCCCGCAACGAGCGGAAGCAGCAATAATCTTATTCCCATACGCGCAAACGTGCCTATTTCCGTCCACCCGAGCAACGACAAGAGCCACGTTACGAGCGAGAACACGAGTATCGACACGACCATTACGAAGAAAAGGAAAGTCGTTCCGCAACGGTTGTGGCGGGTCGAACACTTCTGCACGTTTTCGGGCGTGAGCTCCATGCCTTTTTCGAAACAGTTGATCGTACGGTGTTCCGCGCCGTGGTACATAAACGTGCGCTTGATTTCCTTCATTCGCGACACGACGAACAGATAAAGCACGAAAAGCGCGATACGGACGAGCCCTTCGATGAGCGACGAAAGCAAAATTCCGAGGCTGACGAGCTTTCCGAGCATCGACACGATAAACGACGGCAAAAGTATGAAAAGTCCTACCGCAAGCACGATCCCGAGCACCGTCGCGACCGCGTAAGAAGCCTTGCTCGGCGTTTCGTCCTCGGGGTACACGACTTCCGCCGAACGAAGCATCGTGCCCGTGCCCGTAACGAGCGATTTCACGAACGCCACGCACCCGCGCAAAATCGGTATGCGCGAAATAACGCCGCGCTTTTTAAGCCGCTTCGTTTCGGTGAGAATATCGCCCTCTTCCGTGCGCACGCTGAGCGCCATCGAACTCGCGCCCTGCATCATAACGCCTTCCATAAGCGCCTGCCCGCCTATAAGCGTGCGTTTAACTTTTTCGTCCTTTTTTTGTTTCATTTAATACACCTTGCAGCCGTTTCCTGAAAATATTTTTTGTTTTTATCTTTTTCTCTTGGGACTTGCAACGTTGCCAACCTTGTGAGGCTTTCCCTCTGGACTTGCAACGTTGCCGACCTTATGAGGCTTTCCCTCTGGACTTGCAACGTTGCCGACCTTATGAGGCTTCCCCTCGGGGGGAAGCTCCGCCGTAGGCGGTGATGAGGGGTTGTCTTTTACGTTACGCTTGTCTTAACCCGACCCCTCATCCGGCACTGCGTGCCACCTTCCCCCAAGGGGGAAGGCTTTATGGGCGCCTTTTACGTTACGCCCGTCTTAGCCCGACCCCTCATCCGGCACTGCGTGCCACCTTCCCCCAAGGGGGAAGGCTTTAAATGGGCGCCATTTACGTTACGCCCGTCTTAACCCGACCCCTCATCCGGCACTGCGTGCCACCTTCCCCCAAGGGGGAAGGCTTTAAATGGGCGCCTTTTACGTTATGTTCGTCTTACCCCGACCCCTCATCCGGCACTGCGTGCCACCTTCCCCCAAGGGGGAAGGCTTTAAATGGTTGCCTTTTACGTTACGT
>CAKQPR010000002.1 GCA_934270565.1 uncultured Clostridia bacterium
GCGAACGCCACGAGCCGCAAGGCGAGTACAAGCCGGCACAATACCGCAACACCATTCACCCCATTTATGGGTGGGTTATCTTATGGTTGAACAAGGTCGGAACGAAGTACCCGCTTAGCCGAGCGCTTAGCGCGAACGCCACGAGCCGCAAGGCGAGTACAAGCCGGCACAATACCGCATCGCCATCCCACCCCATTTATGGGTGGGTTATCTTATGGTTGAACAAGGTCGGAACGAAGTATCCGCTTAGCCGAGCGCGAAGCGCGAACGCCACTACCAAAAATTCTAATCGTTATTCAGTGCTTTTTCGAGCGCATCAACGTTACCCGAGCGAATAGCGGGTATCGCCTTCTTTACAGTCGTTTCGTCACGATCCCACCAACGCAAGGATAATAATTTTTCTATCGTGCGATCGTCGAAACGTTTTCTTATAGGTTTTGCAGGAACGCCTCCGACTATTGTATACGGCGGAACGTCTTTCGTAACGACGGCGCGAGCGCCGATAATTGCGCCGTCGCCTATCGTAACTCCCGACAGAATAACCGCTTCGAACCCTATCCAGACGTCATTTCCTACGATAATATCGCCCTTATTGTCCCATGCTCCGCATATATCTTTGGCGTCGAGCCCCCATTCCTCGTAAAAAATCGGAAACGTATACGTCGAAAGCGAAGCGAGCGCGTGATTCCCGCTCGTAAAGAGGAATTTCGAACTACAAGCTATCGAGCAATACCTGCCGATTTTGAGCTTGTCGCCGTTGATCGGATAATGATAAAGAACGTTGTTTTTTTCGAAATCGCGAGGATCGTGAACAAAATCGTTGTAAATCGTATAATCGCCGACTTCTATATTCGGCTTTGTTATAACGTTTTTCAGGTACACGATCCGATCGTCGTTGCTTCGCGGATAAATTTTATCGTTCATTTTCACTCCTTAAAAAGCTGTCCGTCAAGAACAAGTTTTTCTTTCTTCGGGAAACCTTCTTCGAACGCATTGAAACCCTGCGGATTTTTGAACGGAACAAAATAGCCTTCGGGATCGGCAAACGTGCCGTTTACCCCGTTAAGATATCCGTTTTTAAGTTCTTTGACGAGCAGATAATCGGCTTCGGGATCGTCAAAATACCGAATACCCTTCTCTTTTGCGATAGTAAATCCGGACTTGCCATAAAAATCAATATTGCCTTCGATTACTACGGCGCCGAAACCGAGTTCCGCGGCTTTTGCGAGCGAGAAATCGAGAAGTTTCTTGCCGAAACCTTTTCGTTTGTATTCGGGCAGAATTCCGATAGGTCCGAGCGTAACGATCGGAACTTTTTTGCCGTCCGCGCAATCGATAGTTGCCCGAACGTAAATAACCTGTCCTATAATTTTGCCGTCAAGTTCGGCGACGAAATCGAGCTCTTTCACGAACGCGGGATCGGTTCTGAAACAATGCAGAACGTAATGTTCACTGCACCCCGGGCGGTAAACGTTCCAGAACGCCTCGCGCATAAGATTTTCGCAATCGCGATAATCGTTCTCGGTTTCGTTTCTGATAATCAGATTATTGTATGTCATTGTAATGTTACCTCTTCATTATTATTTTTCTTCGGGTTTTGCAGAAATAAGTGTATACCGAGCGCGGCGTTAAAACCCGTTGCCGCAAACACGCTGAAACGCTCGACAACACCGAAATATGCGGCGGGCACGATCTTCATACCGAGCGCGCCGACAAGCATCATAGCAAGCGCTACGGCGGCGCAAATCGCATAAGACAGGTACGTTTTATCTTTAAATCCCGCAATGATTATTACGGTAAGCGACGCGATCGACAATAATACGACCGCAACCGTGACCACCATATGCATAACGTCCTGAACCGTGCCCGCAAATCCGCTTTCGGACAGCGGGAAAGCGCAATACCCCACCGCCGAAATCCATTCCATTACGGCGAAAGAATAAACGCCCGAGCGAAGAAGTTTTGACTTCCTGGGCTGAATACCGACGCACACGAGCGTAACGCAAGTAACTTCGCAAACGTTATATAACGCGCTTAGTCTGTTCCACAACCCGAGCGACGGAGCGGAAGAAGCACTGAGGTCGCTCACTGCCTGCGACAGCGCGTCGTACCCGGGGTACGCGATCGGTGAAATAAACACCGCCGCGGCGTATGAAAGAAAACTTACCACACCGAGCAGACCCAGAATTTGCAATAACGATTTTTTCATAAAATTTTACCTTTATATTTGCGCATTATGTGTTTTGTCTGCCTGAACCATAGTATAAAACAATCGGACGTGGGCGACGAGCTTCGAAACGCACTCCTCTTCTCGTTCGGGTTCGCGATCGCACACCCCAAAAAGTACAAGAATAGGCGAAACGTACATAACCGAAAGCGCTTCGGGATCCTCGTTTACGATCTCGCCGTTATCGATCAGCCCGCGGAATATCACGGCATGATAATCTACCATTCTTTTAACGTAAAGCCCCGAATAAAGCCGAGCAAGCTCGGGCGAACGGAACTGCTCGATCGTAATCATTTTGCGCAACATTGAAATCGTTTCGTCATGCAAGGAATAGGAAAACATTTCGCACACTTTCGCCGTAAGCGCTTCTATCGAAATATTTTTGAAACTCGGCACGTCGCGCTCCGCGTCCGAAGTATGAATTTCGATTTTGTCCGTATCCCGCTCGTATCGTATGGCGGCGGCTTCGACTATGGCTTCGAATATCGCCTGCTTGCTCTTGTAGTGGTTGTAAAGCGACGGCGCTTTGATTCCCACCGCTTTCGCCACTTCCCCGACGCTTACAGCCTCGTAACCGCGCTCGGAAAACAGTTCGAGCGCTTTGTCGAGTATCCTTTGTTTCGTATCGTCCTGCTTCATATCGCGCCTCCTTTAACCGACGCAAAACACACTAACTAACGTTCGTTAGTTTAATTGTAGCACTTCTTTTTTTACTTGTCAACCGTTTTGCAAAAAAATCATTAAAAAAACGAAGCCGCGTCGGACAAGCTTCGTTTTATATTCAGTTATTCGGATTTACGCTTTGTTTGCCGAGCCGAATAAACGCATTTTCAATTCAACGGCTTCGCGAATATACTCTACTTTCAGATTGCGGGTTTCGAGATAGCCGAGATTGCGTTCGAGCCCGTCGCGCATCGCTCTTTCCCCCGCAAGGCAAAGGTCTGTGAATATATTGACTTTTGCGATACCCTCGCGGATAGTATTTCTGAAATCGTCGTCCGAAAGTCCGCTTCCGCCATGCAGAACAAGCGGAACGTCAACATTCTTTCTGATTTCTTTAAGCCCCTTGATATTCAGCGCGGGTTTCTTTTTATAAACGCCGTGCGCCGAACCGATAGCGACGGCAAGCGCGTCTACGCCCGTCGCTTCGAGGTACGCTCGTGCCTCCTCGGGCGTAGTATACATATCGGTAAGCAAGTTGTCCTCGCTTGCAGCTTCTCCGACGTGCCCGATTTCCCCTTCAACCGTCGCGCCGAACGCGTGCGCAATCTTTACGATTTCGCGGGTTTCGGCAAGGTTTTGTTCGTAAGGTTTTGCCGAGCCGTCGTACATAACCGACGAAAAACCGAGTTTAAGCGCCTCGATACACCGACCGAAAGTCAAACCGTGATCGTAATGAACCACAACGGGAACGCTTGCGCGCTTTGCCGCATCGATAACGCTCGGAGCGATTAGTTTCAGTTCGCCGTAAGGCAACAGAACTTCCGCCGTTCCGAGTATTACGGGCGAATTCAGCTCTTCGGCGGCTTCGATCACCGCCTGCAGCATATCCGTATCAGTCGTATTGAAAAGCCCCACCGCATATTTTTCAGATTGCGCTTTTTTAAGTACGTCATTCAAATTTACAAGCATAATTTTCTTCTCCCGAAATCTTTCGTAATTTCGTAAATTTCTTTCTTTGTTCTCACACCGTCGGTTGCGCCGTAACTCATAATGCTCGCCGCAGCCGCGCGAATACCCGTTTCGAGAATTTCGTCCGGACTCGTCCCTGCGCAAATTCCGCTAAGACACCCCGCGCAAAAAGCGTCGCCTGCACCCGTCTTACCTCTGAAAAGTTCCGTCGGCACGATAAGCGAAGCCGTTTCGCGATATTTTCCGTCAAAAAGGCAAGCTTTGTCTTGTTCGTGAATTATAACGCATTTCCGCACTCCGAACGAAAACAACTTTTCGGACAATTTCCGCAAATTCCGCTCATTCGGTTCGCCGCAAAGTTCGGCGGCTTCTATTTCATTTATGATCAGATAATCGACGAACGGCAGACAAGGCAAGATTTTTTCGTATCTGCCGCCTACCGAGCTCACCAGATCTATCGATGTTCTGACTCCCCGATCCGACAACTCTTTCAGAATTTTCAGTCCGTCTCCGTCGTCGATTTTCTTTAACAGCAAAAAGTACCCGAGATGAAAGATTTCGGCGTCGATTCCGTCGAAATCTATATCGTCGTAGCCGAAATCGGCGCACGCGCCAGAATAAGAGAAAAACGTTCTTTCTCCGTCGCTCTCGCTCATAACCTGCGTGTAACTTGTACCCGAATGTTCGCTTCGCGTTATTCCTCGCACGTCGATTCCGTTGTTTTTAAGCGTTCCGAGCAAAAATTCGGCTTTTTCGTCTCTTCCGACCTTAGCATAAGCGTATACGTCAAGATCGGGATTTAATCGTTTAAGATCGATACCAACGTTCGGAACAAGCCCTCCGACGTTACGCGAAACCGAATTTATTTCGACAAGTTTTCCGCGCTCGGGATACGACGGAATTATATTTATTTCGTCAACAAGCGCAGACCCCGCAACCGCTATGCCCTTCATATCAGTTAGCGTCCGGACAAAGCGGTCCCGCAAGCTCGCGAAGATAGAAAAGCTTGCCAGCGAGCGTCGGAATATACGTCGAAGTAATAAATCTCGTCGGACCGTATCGAAGCGTCATCCACAAGCTCATTCCCTGCCACTGCATTCCGCGCGACAAAGCTCCGTCGGCTCCGCCGATCGCATAATCTGCTTGGAACATAAGCGCCGGTCCGATCGTATTCGCTCTGCACGGAACGAGCGTAGTTCTGCTCCGGAACGAAGTAATCGCATTCTGCTCTATCGTGAGCGGGTGAAGCTTTACGCCGATTCTGTACGGCTGACGAAGCCACTCTTCGTCGGTTGCGAATTCCGCGCCTATCATCGGCTCCCAGAACGCGATATGGCACATTCTGCCTATTCCGTAAACAAGTACGAGCTTTGCGCCCTCCGCTTTAAGCTTTGCAATTTTTTCGGGATAGGTCGGAAGATTGTCTTTAAGCGCGAAATTCCGATGCGATTCGGGCACGGTGTTTTCGCCGAGCGCGTTATAGAACGCGTTTTCCATCGCGCTTTTGAAGGAAGCTTCGCCCGTAATCGTGTTGCCTTCGCCGTCCGCCCATTCGTCCATATTAAAGCACCAGACGTTGCGGCAGGATTCGTTCCATTCTTTGAGGAAGTACACCGCCCATTTATACATACCCATCGGTCCGACCGGAAGAATAAATGCGATCTTGCGGTTTTCCGCGTTCGCCTTGCGGATCTCGTTCGCGATTTCGTGACCCATTTTGACGTTGAACTCGTTAAGATCTCCGCACTCCACGGGCGCAAAATCCTTGTTCCAGAACGCTTGCCGATCGCCTATACTTTCGGGCGGACAAGCGCAACAAGCGTCGATTTTGTCGAAATCCCACCCCTCGGGGAAGAAATTTTCAAGCAAACTGTCTTTTACCGTCGATTTGAAATTCATAACATAACTCCTTTTTCTTACGGAAGTAATCTTTTTGTCGTTCCTTTCAGATACACCCTACACTGACGGAAACCTTCGGCGTATGCCGCGCCGCATTGATAGCCGCGGTATTTACTGCATGTGTGAACCATATCGGCAAAATCTATTCCGTCGTGTTCGCGCATCCATACAAGCTGGCTCGCGTGACATTCGAGCATTCTGATTTTAAGGTCGATTTCATCCGTTATATCGACGAATTCGGTCGGATTGAAATCGACGCCCGCCAGCGTGTCCATATAATAAATCGGAACGAGCTTTGCGGGTTTATCGCCGCCCACGCGGTAATTCGGCAAAGTAGAGGTAAAGCTCGCGTCGAACACGAGCTTGGAAACCGCAGTGTGATCGGGCATATAATCGTCGGGCGCGTGCGTGATTATGAAATCGGGTTGCGCGTACTTTATGACTTCCACGATTTTGTCCCGCGCCGCTTTGTTGTCAGCGTAAATATCGAGGTCGTTGAACATACCGCCTATAACTTCGATCCCCGCAAGGCTTCCCGCTTTTCTCGCTTCCTCCGCACGGATTTTCGTCAGTTCGTCGGGCGGAATAACAACGTGTCCGAGGTTTCCCGTCGAAGCATGGCAAACTATAACCTTATCGCCGCGTTTTACACATTTGGCGAGCGTTCCGCTGCAAGCGATTTCTATATCGTCGGGGTGCGCCCCTATCGCAAGTACTCTCATTCCGTATCTCCTATTGTTTCTTTCCCTCATTATATACCGCCGAAGCCTCGGTGTCAATGTCAATAAATACATAAAAATTACATTATAGTCTACAAATGATTATATTATGTTTTAGTTGTATTTTAGCCAAATTCGTTGTATAATATCACTATGAGAACGAAGTATTACAGATACAAAGCCGAAAACCTTATAAATATCAAAAATATCGTAACGGTACACGATTTTACGTTCGACAAGGACTTTGTAAGCCGCCCCGAAAGCCACGATTTCTGGGAAATGGTTTACGTCGATCGCGGCAATATTTTCTATACCCGCGACGGAGAAAAAAGCGAGGCGAACGCAGGAGAAATCATATTCCACAGTCCGAACGTGGAACACACCCATTCCGCCGACGGTAAAGACCCGTCGCGCGTCGTGATAATATCGTTCGGTTGCAAAAGCGCCGCCATGAATTACTTTCGGAATTACAACGGCAAACTCTCCGCACGACTTAAAAAATACGTATTCGAAATACTCTCCGAAAGCGGAAAGATCTTCGATCTGAAATCGACCGACCCCGACACAAAGAAAATGCCGCTTCTCCCCTCTGCTCCCGCAGGCGGTCTGCAAATACTGAAAAACACGCTCGAGTTGTTCCTTATTTATCTTCTTGAACGCGACACCGAGCGCACCGACCCGCCGGTAGTATTTCTCCCGCAAAGTGACAAACACGAACCCGTTTCGGCACGATTGAAAAAACTGCTCGCCGAAGGACTTTACGACGTAATAACGATAGATGATCTTTGCGAAAAAACGCACTACAGCCGGTCGTACCTTTTCCGCGAATTCAAAAAGGCTACGGGACAAGGGATAATCGAATACTACAACGTGCTTAAAATCGAAGAAGCGAAAAAACTTCTTCGCTCCACCGATCTGAGCGTAACCGAAATTTCCGACAGGCTCGGCTACGACACTTCTGGCTACTTTTGCAGGCAATTCAAGTTCCGCACGGGCGAAACCCCTTTAAAATACAAAAAGCGGACATCATAGCCCGCTTTTGTTTATCAAAATTTCGATCCGGATGTTTTACCTTACGATTTCGGTTATACCACGAGAGTTCAAATATTCGGCGTCATCGGAATCGGACGAAAGGACAAACTTGACGTGGTTTCCTCGTCTGACTTCGTCCGAAAACTTTCGTGCGTATTCCCAACCGTCAAACGGTCGGCTTTCGTCGATAATATACGCCTTCCCGATTTTCAGTGACTCAGGTTTCGCTCCGCATTTTATCTTTTTGACAGCCTCGGCATAAATCTTCCCGAGCGGCTTGATCCTGTTATTTACGTCAAAAAGTCCGAGATCGTATTCTATTTCGTCAAATACGAATTTTCTGTCTATATCGTGCGAACACCAGAACGTAAAACCCATTAAATTTTCGCTTCGCGTTGCGTTCAGCATAGACTCGCATACGAAACGCTCGAAATTTTCTTTTTCCGTCCATTGCGGCGAAATACCGAATTCTTGAATCCAGACTTTTCTGCGCGTATCGCAAGCATATGCGTTTGCAATTTCTACGTTGAACTCCTGCAACGTCAGACTTTCTTCGGAAAATATGCCGTAACGGAGCGCGTCCGTAAACTTCACCCACGAATGCAGCGAAGTCGCGCTCCCCGAGTTTGTCAGCGTCCTCCTCGAAAAATACGCGTCACCGTACCACGGCTGATGATCGACACCGATCACGTTGATTTTATTCGGGAAAAGCGCTTTTACCTCTGCGAAAATATCTTTCAGCCAAGCATCGCCCTCTTCGACCGTAAAATTCTTTATTCCGTATCCGTACATATTCAATTCGTTACCGACGTCGATCCCCATAAGCGCGGGATGGTCGGCAATCACGCTCGCAAGCTTACGGAAAAAATATTTTTCCGCGGATATCATATTTGCGTCGGTAATAATATTTGCGGATTTTATAAACGACGGTAAAAACCAAAAACCGCTCATCCAACCGTCAAGCGCCGTTACTTCCGCTTTAAGATTGTACTTTTCGGCAATGTCGAGAACATTCCGCAAATTTAACAACAGCGGCATTGAAACGAAATAATTGTTCGGATGAAAAAGATCCCAACGCAAATGCATTCTTATATGATCCGCGCCGAGCGAAGCGATCGCCGCAAGATCTTCGTCAACTGCTCCGTAATTGAAATTCTGCCACGAAAAAAACCAGTCTTTCGACGGAACGTAGTTTACTCCGAATTTTAAATCACATTTGTTCGTTTGTTTCATAAATAGCTCCGATAGTTTCCGAAACAATTATACACCGCATAAGAAAAAATAACAATGGAAAATCTCTACCAAAAGATAGAATTATTTTACTTTTCCATATTAAAACGCGCCTTCGCTGTTTACGGAAAGCGCGTTTCTATATTGTTTTAATCTTAAACCCGATCGCGGATTTCTCTGTCGAGTTTTTCAACGAATTCGTCGAGCGGCATCGTAACCGTTTCGCCCGTGTCGCGGCTACGAACGGAAACCGTTCCGTCCTCCTCTTCTTTCTGTCCGACTACAAGCATATACGGAACGCGGTCGATAACCTGAGCTTCGCGGATCATATAGCCGATCTTCTCGTTTCTCTCATCCGTTTCGACGCGCACTTTGTTTGCGGCGAGACGGTCGTGGATCTTCTTTGCATAATCGCGGTACTTCTCGGAAACGGGGAGTATTTTAACCTGCGTCGGAGCGAGCCACGTCGGGAATTTTCCCGCGAAATGCTCGGTCAGAATTCCGATAAAGCGTTCGATTGATCCGTAGCAAACGCGGTGTACCATAATCGGGCGTTTCTTTTCGCCATTCGCGTCGGTGTATTCGAGCTCGAAATTGAGCGGCATCTGGAAATCGAGCTGAATCGTTCCGCACTGCCAGGTTCTTCCGAGCGTGTCCTCGAGATGGAAGTCGATTTTCGGGCCGTAGAAAGCGCCGTCGCCCTCGTTGATCGTGTAAGGAAGCCCGAGTTTTTCGAGC
Source organism: uncultured Clostridia bacterium (assembly GCA_934270565.1). Taxonomy (GTDB): domain Bacteria; phylum Bacillota; class Clostridia; order Christensenellales; family Pumilibacteraceae; genus UBA10677. The sequence continues at coordinate 9,478 of CAKQPR010000002.1, forward strand.
GCGGTGATAAGCCCCTGCGTTGCGGCTTCCCAGTCCTCGTCGCTGCCCATACTGTTTTCGGGACGGGTGGAAAGCTCGACCGAATACTTAAATCCGAATTTACTGTAAACCTCGTTGATAAGGTGAACGACTCCGACGATTTCGTCGGTAATCTGCTCGCGCGTCATAAAGATATGGGCGTCGTCCTGAGTGAAGCAGCGCACGCGGAACAGACCGTGAAGCGCGCCTTTGAGCTCGTGGCGATGAACGAGTCCGAGCTCGCCCACGCGCATGGGAAGTTCGCGATAGCTATGCGGCTTCGAGCGATAAACCATTACTCCGCCGGGGCAGTTCATGGGCTTGACGCAATACACTTCGTCGTCGATGATCGTCGAATACATATTGTCTTTGTAATGATCCCAGTGTCCGCTCGTCTCCCAGAGGTGACGGTTCATAATGAGCGGCGTGGAAACTTCGACGTAACCATCGCGATAATGGATTTCGCGCCAGTAATCGATAAGCGCGTTCTTAATCGCCATACCTTTCGGCAGGAAGAACGGAAACCCGGGGGCTTCGTCGCAAAGCATAAACAAGCCCATTTCCTTGCCTATGCGGCGATGATCGCGTTTTTCGGCTTCTTCGAGCATACGAAGATAGTCGTCGAGCTCCTGCTGAGTTCTGAAAGCGGTACCTTTTACGCGGGTGAGCATCTTGTTGTTACTGTCGTTCTTCCAGTAAGCTCCGCTCTGTCCGAGAATTTTGAACGCTTTGAGCGCCTTGGTATAAGCGATATGCGGACCTACGCACATATCGATATATTCGCCCTGCTGATAAAAACTGATTTTAGCGTCGGGGGCGAGGTCGCCGATATGCTCGACCTTATACTTCTCCCCGCGTTCCTCCATAAGCTTAATCGCCTCTTCGCGCGGCAGAACGAACGCTTTGAACGGAAGGTTCTCTTTCACGATCTTTTTCATTTCTTTTTCGATCGCGGCAAGATCCTCGTCGGTAAGCTTGCGGTCGCCGAGATCGACGTCGTAATAAAAGCCCTTTTCGTTCGCGGGTCCGTAAGCGAAATCGGCTTCGGGATAAAGCCGCTTGATCGCCTGCGCCATGATATGCGCCGCCGAGTGACGAAGAACGTGGAGTTCCTCTTCTATCGGACATTCGCCCTGACTGCCGTCGTTGTAGATGATTTTCATAACCTGCTCCTTAAATAAAGTAAAAACGCCCTCAAAGGCAAATACGCCTTCAAGGGTGCTTGAAAAAACACGGTTCCACCTTGAAATTTAACTCGTTTAGTCCTTTACGCGGACGGACGGAAACGCATACTGTGAATTCAACGTTTCGCTCGGGAACGGTTTTCGCCGACGTACGAGTAAGAAGCTTTCAGCCGCGGCTTCTCTCTCTTTCAATCGCTGTCGTTCGGGTACTCTTTTCCTTCAACGCTTTATCATATTATAGCACCGCAAACGGATAAAGTCAAATATTTGAGCGGGGTGCGCGCGTAAATTTTACGGCTTTCGCCGATCATTTCTCGCTTTTTTCGAAAAAGTCGAGGTCGGTTGCGTAACACCATTTTCCGCCGGTGAATTTACCGAATATGTACTTGTTCGAAGCCGATTCGCACATAACGTACAGTTTTCCGTCTACGATTTCGATTTCTTCGGACATGGGCGCGATCTTGCGATCGGACACAAGCGCCTTTTCGTCGAGGAAATAAGTTTTGACTTCTTGTCCGAGAATACTTACCGTTTCGGAAGTCGCGCTCGGGATCGCATAATTATAAATATGCGAGAAAGCCATACCGTAAGAAGTCGAAACGTACACGTTTCCGCCGTCGAAGCACATACCCTGCGCCTGATCGGGAAGCGAGAACGCTTCTACTGGCTCGGGAGAAATACCGAATTCTGCCGTTTCGTCGAATTCAAACGCCACGGCAAGAGCGCGGTTCGTTCCGCCGCTTACCGCAATATGGTGGCTTTCGTTAGTCTTGTAATTCTGTTCGCGGTAGAATTCTCCGATCAGAATTTTGCCGTCGTAAACCGTGGTAAACGCCGCGTTTATGTAGTCGTTATCACTTTTCAGTTGGAATTTACCTTTCGCCTTAATGCTTGCTCCGTCTATGGCGTTTCTGATATCGTCATACGAGAAGACGTACAAGCACCGATCGCTGCCGCCCGCAACGTAAACGTAATCGCCGTAAACCGCAATTCCGCCCGCGTGTCCCGAAAAATCTGTACCGTCTTCGTTTTTCATAGACACAGATTTATAAAATTTAGCGTTTTCCTTGCAAACGAGGTTGATAGGCGAAGCCGATTTGTCGTTCATATAACCGGTAACGAAAAAGCAACCTAATCTGTCGTCGTAAGCAATTCCCTGAGCGACAAAACCGTCGTCCGAATCCGGTATCTCGAACGATTTTTTACTCGCTTTATAGTAATCGCTTACAGAACCGCGGAAATAGATATTAAGTCCTGCCACAAGCAGTCCGAACAGGACCCCGAGCCCGCCGAGAACGATAGCGACGATGCCCCACCACGGAATTCTCTTTTTTGTCTTTACCATACGTTACCTCATTGTTGAAAATTCAACATTGTAATTATAGCAAGCAAAAGTGATTTTTATTTAAACAATCGGTAACGTTGTATGAAAATTGTGTAAAAATCGCAACCCCGACGTAAAACGACACAAAAACTCAAAGTACGCCTAATAGGATAATCGGCGCATTATTTATAGAGGAAAAATACGAAAACGGCAGTTTTCTATACAAAATCGAGCATAAACGTTATAAAACTCTTTACAAAAAACGCCCCAAGTGCTAAAATAATTATGAAAAGTGCGCCGATTATCCTATTAGGCGTATTCGTCCGATCGAACGGAAAGGAGAATAAGTAATGAAAAAGAAGATCTTTGCCGTACTTGCCGCGGCGGTTCTTGTGATCGTAAGCGCCGTTACTTTCGTTGCTTGCGGAAACAAGTCTCCGCAAGAGCCCGACGACAAAAGCAACGTTGACGTTTTTGCCGAAAACTCGGAATACAAGGAGTTTTACGACACCGTAACCAAAATCGAAAACGCTTTGTTCGGCGAGACGCGGAATTCTTCCGCCCGCACGACAAATCGCATTTATAATGCCGCATACAATAGCGGCAAGTCGCTTAACGACGTTGCTTCTGTAGTAAACGGTGCGATGAGCAAGCTTACGTCCGACGAAGCTACCGGATTCGAACCCGAAATCACCCACTCTTTGTACTCTACTTACAAAGGAATGTTCGCGTCCTCATTCTCGCTCGCAAAACAGATGGGCGACGGTATAACGCGGCTTAAAAACAAGAAAAACTTTTATAACGTGGTAATGGAGTTTCAGCCGGGTAATGACGGCAATAGTTACTATTACGTTATCGAAAAGAACGGCAATCATATCTATCAGATCATCTATTCGCCCGAGCTCGTAACTACGATCGTAAACACGAGCGGCGACGAGACTTTGAATGTTCGGCAAGAGTTTTTCGCCCTTACCGACGTGTCTTACACAAACGATAACTCGTTCGAGTTTTCCATGCTCACCGTCTGGGGCGAGGACGAACAGCTTTCCTTCTCCTACGGCAACAGCGCAAAACGCATAATGTACGGTCAAAGCGACGGAAACGAACTCGGCTATCTTGCATGGGCGGACGGCGACCTTATAAACGGCACCAAACAGATTTCCTTGGGGTCGAGCGAAGAAAAATGCAAGGAAATGTCCGCAACTTTCGGCGCTCTTTACGATTATATCGACAAGTCATACGTAAAGTCGATCGCGAACCGTAAAGAAGTTTCGCTCACACAACAAGAACTTGACGAAATAACAGCTATTTGGGCAAAGCAAGCCGCGCTCGATCAGGGCGAAGATTCGCCGTGGCGGCTCGAAGGCGGCGTACTTACAGGTTGCAATTTCGACGAAAGCACTGCAAATCCGAGCGAAACAGTAATCATACCGGAAAATATCGTAATGATTTCGTCAAACTTCGTAGTATCGGACAAAACGGGAAAGGTTAAAAACCTTGTTATCCCCTCTTCCGTCACGCAGGTTAAACGCGCCGACAACAACCGCTGGCAAACGGTCGACGCGTCGTACTTCGACCCGCGCATTTTCGTTTCTCCGTCCTATGACGACAGTCATAATTACAGATTTTCGCATATCCGTTCCGAAAGCCCGCTGTTTAAAACGGACGAGATCTCGGGTATGTTGCTTACAACGAACACCGACGAAGCGTTCTATCTTTTCGATGCGGATAAGTCCGAGTACGACCTTACGGGCGTTACGATTTCGGACAATATCTGCAGCACGTCTGCCGATTCGCGCTATTTGAACAACGTAAAAATCATTAAGGCGAACGCGAAAAGATTTTATAACTACGCCGGCGAAAAAAACAAAGGCGAGCTATCGGATTCGAGCTCCAAGGTTTTTTCCTACTACTACGACGAGAGAAACGTTTTCAGAATTTTCGGTGATAACGGTATAAACCTCGATCTTCTCGAAATACATTACGGAAAACCATGCGAGCGTTACTTCGGTTATAGCTATAACTTTACCTACGACAAGTATATCGACGATATTGCCGAACGCCTCACGATCCGCCCCAACGATCCTTTCAGTATGAATATGTCGCAAACGATCGAAGCGACCGAAGCTTCCGAAATCAAAAAACTTAAAATCGTTGCCGACGGTTATAAATACGTGTATATTTCGGCGGACGGAGGAAAATTCGATACTTACAGCGCCGACTTAAAGGACAAAACCGCAGACGAGCTTAAAGCTTTGGCTTCGGCTATCGAAAACAAATACGCAGCGCGTTTCAACGCTTGGAAAAACAGCGACGAAGCGCTCGGTCTCGACAAGCGTTACCTTACTTTCGAATACTTCCTCAGACACTCGGCTCGCGACAATACTACCGCGCTCGACGATATGTTCCGCTATAATAACATACGCTATTATCTTGTGTTCAAAAAGAAATATCCGGGCGAAAACATTTATTCGGTTATCCGCAACGTCGAATGTCCCGACGGAGTTACATGCGTAAGTGATAGCGACGAAAGTTTTGACTACAACGCATACAGAATGTTCGTTAGAGACGGCGGTGAAAAAGTAATTAACGTTTCGGGCGAATATCAAAAAGTTTACATTTCCGACAACATTAAAAAGGACAGCTATTCTAAGGTTACGGTAAATATCGCTCCGACCGCAAAGTTTACCGAATTACAGTTCAACGATAACGTGAATGACGGCAACGGCATGCCTGTAGACAATTACACATACCCCTATGCGCGTTATATCGTTAAGCTTCCCGTAACGAAGAATCGATTCGAAAGCGACGAACTTATGATGTACAGAGCGAGAATTCTTAAGAATTGCGAATACACTCTCGCGCAGTTGCAGACAAAGAATTATTTCGACGAAAAAACGGGCGCTAAATACGAGTTTGCCGCAACCGACGGAGCAAGTCCGCTCGTTTCTAACTACTGGGTTAAATATGAAGGAATAGTCGCGGCTTACCTCGACGAAACTTCGGACAGCACGACAATCACTCTCCCCGCCGATTGCGACACGCTCTCGGCAAATATGGAGTTTACTACTAAAAACCGCCTTGCGAAAGTCGTAATTCCCGATAATTACGCTTATTACCTCGGTCAGCTCGGGAAGCTCACTTCGATCCGCGAAGAGGACGTCTGGCTTTTCAAATGGGATAACTCTTATTGTCAGGACGAAGGCGTATTCCAGAAGAGACTGAAATCCGTCGAAATGAGCGATACTCAACCGCTTTTCAAAAAAGTCGGCAACAAAGTGTATTCGAAAGACGGTGTTTTTGAGCTCAATCAGATGATAGCCGCATCGTCCGCTCCTGTCGAACGCACTTCCTATCCCGACAGCTACGTTTGTGTAACCAACTACTTTATCGATAACGAAGAATACTTAAAATACACCTTCGAAAACGTTTACGTGATTATGTACGACGTGACCGGTAATGTTTCAATAGACCTTACATTATTCGACGGACTCGACCCAACGAATTTACAAGGAATAAACATCGGTAAAAACTCTGTCGTTACAAACACAAATTTCGGCGATTTCAGAGATATTTCTCTGGTGTTCGAGGGAACGCGTGCCAAATTCGAACAAAAGTACACTTCGGCAAAAGCTAAAGAACTCTTCTGGGATACCAACGTAACAAAACTCTCGTCGACCTACACCTATGAAGATTTTACCGCCGACGATTACGTCTTTTTAACCGAAATAGACGAATACGGAAATGCAACGTACTTTCAATTTCTCTTTTCCGATAGTGTAAATTCTGAGTATGATGTATTAAGTTTTGGCACGGATATGTCTCAACCTATAGATCATGATGCCGTCAACGGTAATAAGCTTAAGGTCATCAAGTTCTACGAATTCGAAAGTCTTGTACGGAAATACAACGACGCCGAATACAACACTGTTACCGCAATGAAATACAACCTCGAAACGGGCAAAAAGATTTCAAACGTCGTACTCTACTTCGACGTTTCGCTTACAGCTTTCCAACAGTTGTGTGACAACGGCAACGTAGCCGATTTTATCGGCTGGAACACCGACAACTTCGCTATTCCAAGCAACTTGAATCTTACAGCGTTAGCGGAGCTCGGCTACGAATATACAGAATCCAAAACAGGCGTTCATATCAGATTTTTGTTCGGTAATAAAGAATTAACGCAAAATCCCGATCCGACCGAGCTCAAACCGAGCGAAAAACAATACACGGCAACTTTTTCGGGTTCGACAATAGATTTCGTCGAGTACACAAACATGGGATATTCCGGCGCTGATTATTGTACCGAAATCACAATCACTAATAGCGTCGACGAATTGATTACGTTTGTGAACTACGCGTTAGCTGACGGCGCAAAAATCTACAGAACAACTTTCAATTTTACAAAAATAACATTACAACAATTTTTGGAATTATACACCCCGCTACACTCCAACGTTTTTCAATTCAACAATACCAACATTTTTGCACAAGAAATAGTATTTGATGAACCGTATGAACAGACTGAAAATACTCTGACTTTTTCTAACGGCGAAGAGTTTGAAATTAAACTTGTATTTGCAAAAGATTCAAACGAAGGAGAAATCTAACAGTTCACACACGAAAAAGCCGTTTCTTGTCCATCAGACAAGAAACGGCTTTTTCTATACCTATTACATTTTACCAGTTTTTGATAAAGTCGCCTATAACGTCACCGTAAGTTTTAGTTTCGACGTCCTCGCTCGCGAGTATCGAGCTCGAAGCAACGGTTTCACCGTCGCGTACAAGCCTGACAACGCCTATCGGATCGCCCTTTTTAAGCGGCGCGGAAACCGAATAAAACTCGGTCGTTACTTCGCACTGCCCTCCGCCTTTCTTTCCGAACACGGCAAGGTCGCCCGCGGCGTAACCGCTTACTTCGCTCGTTTTACCGCCGTCCACAGTCGCCGCACCGTCGATTTTATCACCGGCGCAAACGTACTTCTTGCTTTCAAATCCCGCAAAGCCGTAATTGAAAAGCCCGCAAACCTGCGCATTACGCGTTTTAGAATCGGGAGCGCCCACAACCACGCAAACAAGGCGCGTATTACCGCGTTTTGCCGTAGCCGCAAGACAGGAAAGCGCTTCGGAAGTGAATCCGGTCTTTCCGCCGTCGCACCCCTCGTAAAAGCGTACAAGCTTATTCGTGTTGCTGAGTTGCGTTACTCTGCCGCTCGGATGAACGAAGTCGAACATCCACACGTTAGCGAATTCGAAAAAGTCCTTATGACCGATCAGTCTGCGGAACATAATCGCCGCGTCGCCCGCCGAACTGTATCCGTTCGGAGCGGGCAAACCCGTACAGTTGACGAAATTCGTATTTTCCATACCCCACGCGCCCGCCGTCGAATTCATTCTTTCCACGAACGCGGGAACGCTTCCCGAAATGTGCTCGGCAATCGCCACGCACGAATCGTTAGCCGAAGCCACGACGATACTTTTTATAAGTTCGCCGACTTTATAAGTCGAACCTGTGTCGAGAAAGGCTTGCGAACCGCCCATCGAAGTCGCGTATTCGCTCGCCGTTACATCATCGTCATAGCCGAGCCTTCCCGCTTCGATTTCCTCGAACGCAATATTAAGCGTCATTATCTTCACCATGCTGGCAATGGGAACGCGCTCGGTCGGGTTTTTTTCGGTAATTATCGTGCCCGATTCGGCGTCCATCAGCACTGCGGCTTTAGCTTTCGCCGCAAGCGGTTCTTCGGCGGTCGCAACTCTGACACCGGCGCTTACGATCGCTATCGCAACAAGCGCGCCTGCCAACAATACGGTTAAAAATTTTTTCATTTTCGCACCTCTTTACGCCTAATTTGCGCGAAAATGCAAACAATTATACGGTAAATCAGAAAATTACCGCAATCAACGCGGAAAGCACGACCGTTTCGAGACACAACATGCACACATAGAAGGCGAACATTATCAGAACGGTGCGCGAAAGATCGTCAACGCATGAAATTCCGTCGCGAAGCCGCTGATCGCAGCGCGAAACGTAAACCGCGCACGAAGAAACCGTAGCGAGTTCGGTTAACAAAAAAACCGCGTCGATAACGATCAGAAAAACGGACTTTATACCGCAGGCGGACGCTATTACCACGAGCGAAAAACCGCGCGTGTAGCCGCGATAAAAAACGCTCGCAAACGACAAAAGCGCGGTAAAGTCGTTATACGAGCAACCCCACATAAAAGCAAAAACGACCGCCGCTTCGACCGCCGACAAAATCGCGTACTTAGCCGCGCCGCAATCGCCGCGCACCCAAACGATCAGAATACCGCCTTCCTGTTCGAAATAGTCGCTCGGACAATCGAGTTTCACTCCCGCCGCAACGGATATTCCGACGGAAAATACGCACAAAATCGCGCAAAACACGATATGCCCCGCATTTTTCGCAATAAATCTTTTCACGTCGCAAATCGCCCCGTAAACCCTCATATATTACGGTATTCGCGATAACTACGGAATATGCGTCCGACTGTACTAATCGGGTTTCAGCATATCGGCATAAATTCCGTATCCGCGCAGCGGGTCTGATACGAAAACGTGAGTGACGGCGCCTACGATTTTGCCGTTCTGCACGATCGGACTGCCGCTCATTCCCTGCACGATACCCCCCGTAAGCGCAATAAGTCGCTCGTCCGTCACTTTTACAATCAAACCCTTTTCTTCCGCGCCTGCGGAAAAACCCGCTCGGGAAATTTCCACGTCGTAAAACTCGGTTTTACCGCTCACTTCCGATCTGATTTTCGCTCTGCCGTTCACCACTTCGTCGCGCGTTCCCACGTCGTAAAGTACGCCTTCGGGATTGTCGAGCACACCGTAAAGCCCGCTTTTTTCGTTCTTCAGCGCCGTTCCGAGCTTTTCATTTCTCACAAGCGCGCCTTTAATCGACCCCGCTTTACCTCTGATTCCTTTCTCGATCCCGAGAATTTTCCCGCCGTAAACTTTCCCGCCCGTTATAGCCGCACACTCGCCGCTTGCGGAATTCACGGGGTGTCCGAGCGCGGCAAAATGCCCGTCGTGCCGCGTAAAAACGATCGTGCCGAGACCCGAGATTTCCTCCTGAACCTCCGCACCGATTTTTAGCCTGCCGCTTACCCGTTCGATAAGCGGACTTACGGTTATTTCGATCGTTTCACCCGAACGCTCAACCCCGAACGTAAACGAATACTTGCTTTCGTCTCTGTTAAGCGCTTCGCCGAGCTCGTATGACGAACGAACCCGCTCACCGTCAACCGAAAAAATCCTGTCGCCTTCTCTTAAATCGCTTTTAAGCGTCGCAAGTCCCGCTTCGGTCGAAACCGCCCCGAACCGCGAAATAATCACGCCATCGATATCGAGCGTAAACCCCACGATCTGCCCGCCGATATAAACCTTGTTTCTGTCCTCTTCATAAGCCCCCGCAACCTCTTCGGCACGTCCTCCGCCCGAAAGCGGCGAAGCAAACGCAGTCATGCTCGGCTCGATCATACAGACCGCCGACAAGCATATAAGTAACAAAAAAAGCAATACGTATCTTAATTTCTTCACCGTTCTCTCCCGTTTTAGTTTTTGCCAAACGCCGCTAAATATGCGAAAAGACGCCGTCCGTTGTCGAACGACGTCATAAGTTTGATTTTTATTTTAAGGCTTAGTTATAACGATTTTTTATAGTTGTCACACCATTCTTTAAGCTCGGCGGCGTTGGTTTCGGCTTGAGCGGTAATGTCCCTTCCTCCCGAAAGCCGTGCGATTTCGCCTATCTTTTCGTTTTCGTCAAGCTCGCATACTCGCGTGTAAGTCTGTCCGTCGGCGGTATATTTGTCGATAAAGAAATGCGCGTCTGCCATCGCGGCTATCTGCGGCAGATGCGTTACGCAGAGAAGCTGATGCGTTCTCGACAATCTCGCGAGTTTTTTTGCGACTTCCTGTCCGACTTTTCCGCTGATACCCGTATCAATTTCGTCAAAAATCACGGTCGGCACGTCGTCCTCACCGGACGAAACGACCTTGAGCGCAAGCATAAGTCTCGACAGCTCGCCGCCCGAAATAATCTTCACAAGCGGTTTGAGTGGCTGACCGAGGTTCGGACTTAAATAGAATTCAACCGCGTCCATCCCCTTCGTCGAAACGAATTTTTCACAGTCGTTACGATCCGGAAAATCGGAAAATTCGACTTTGAACACCGCTTGCGGCATACCGAGCTCGCCGAGTTCCGACATAACGGAATTTTCCATTTTCAAAGCGGCGGCTTTTCTCTCCTCCGAAATTTTACGCGACAGCTCGTAAATCCGATCGAGAAACTCCTTTTTGCGTTTCACGAGTTTTTCGAAGAGTTCGTCGGCGTTTTCGACCTCGTCGATTTTCTTTACAAGCTCCTCGCGATAAGCGGCAACCGATTTCGCATCGCCGTATTTTCGCGTTATGTTTCTGACGACCTCGAGTCGCTTTTCGATCTTATCCAACGCGTCGTCCGAAAAATCAAGCGAATCTGTTTCGTCCTCGATTTCGGACAAAACGTCGTCCGCTTCGACCGCAACGGAATGAAGCCGTTCCGCCCATGAGGAATATTTCTCGTCGTACTGCGCCACGGACTGAATCGACCTGATCGCCTGCGACAGAAGCTCCGCGACGTTGCCTTCCTCGTCCTCTCCGAGCGCGTTCGCCGAAGCGGACAACGCCGACATTACTTTTTCGGAAGAAAGGAGCTTTTTGCGTGCGGCAACGAGTTCGTCCTCCTCGCCCTCTTTTACCTTCGCCTTGTCGATTTCGGCAAGTCTGAATTTATATACGTCGAGATCGCGCTCGCGTTTAGCCGCGTCCCCGATTTCCTCGATTTTTCCGAGCGTTTCACGGTACTCGCTTACTGCAGAATTCAAACTTGCGAGCGGCTCCGAAATCGCTTTTCTCGCGAAATAATCTACCGTTTTAATATGATTTGCAACGACGGCAAGCGACTGATGCTCGTTCTGTCCGCAAACGTCCAGAAGATGAGAACCGAACTTTTTCAGAGACGAAAGAGTTACCGAACGCCCATTGACTTTTATGTCGTTTCTGCCGTCGGCGTTGAATTTACGCGTGATTATAACGTCCTCGTCGCCGTCATCGAGATAGTCGGCAAACACGGCTTTCCCGTCTCCGAAAAGCGAGAAAACACCCTCGACGAAACCCGATTCCGTGCCGTAGCGAAGCATCGTTTTGTCGTATTTTCCGCCGGTAAGCAACATAATACAGTCGATCAGAATTGACTTGCCCGCGCCTGTTTCGCCGCTTAAAATATTAAGTTTTTCGCCGAATTCGAGCGACAGCGACGACGCCAGCGCGAAATTCTTTACGGTGAGCGATCTTATCATAAGTCATCAGTTGTGAGCAAGCTCGCGAAGCTGCTCGGTAAGTCTTAATGCGCTCTCGGTGTCATGGAGTACGGCTATCGTCGTGTCGTCGCCCGAAACGCACCCGAGAACGTAAGGATTTTTCATTCTGTCTATCATGTTCCCGGCAACGTTTCCGCTTCCGGTAAGCATTTTTACAACCACGATATTGTTGGCGCTATCCGCAGAAACGAATGAATTTCGGAACATTTCGGTAAAACGCGACACAACCGCGCCTTCGCTTTTTTCGCTCGCGTAATGGTTTTTCTTGCCGTCGGCGCTCGTCTTAATCAGCCCGAGCTCTTTTATATCGCGCGAAACGGTAGCCTGCGTTACGGCAAAGCCTTCCGCGTTGAGCCGCGCGGCGAGCTCTTCCTGCGTGCCGATCGCTTCTTTTGCAATAAGGTCGAGTATCTTTTGCTGTCTTAAATTCCTTGTCATTGTTTCTCCTCGTCGGTGACGCTCCACTTATTCAGCTTACCGAGCAACTTTCCGTAAAATCCGTGCTCGCGAAGCCGAACGAATTTCGCCGAAACTTCGTTTTTTATCACGCGCACCGAATCTCCGTTCAGTCTCGCGCATTCAATTCCGTCCACAACGAGCGAACATTCGCCGTGCGGCTTAATCGTAACGCAATCGTTTTCGGATACAACGAGCGGCCGCGAATGCAGAGAGTGCGAATTGATAGGCGTAAGGATAAACGCGCCTACCCCCGGGCACAAAATCGACCCGCCCGCGGAAAGCGAATACGCCGTAGACCCCGTGGGCGTTGCCACTATATAACCGTCCGAATGAAATCTGTCGGCAAATTCGTCGTTGACGTATACGTCCGTTTCGAGAATTCTCGACTGCGGCAAGCGGGAAATCACCACGTCGTTAAGCGCCGCAAAACTCTTACCTACCGCTTCGGCTCGTAAAAGCGCTCGCGATTCGAGCGTGAAATTGCCGTCGATAAGAGCGGTAATCGCTTCGTCGAGCTTGTCCGGCTCTTCTTCGGCTAAAAAACCGACGTGCCCGAGATTGATACCCATAACGGGAACGTCGTATTCGGCGCAGACTTTTGCCACTTTAAGAACCGTTCCGTCCCCGCCCGCCGTTATCATAAAGTCGAAACCTTGCGGACAATCGATCGAAAAGTATTCCGCGCAGTCGATTTCTCTCCTTAATTCGTCCGTAACCGCGGCGCGAACGCCTCGCTCCGAAAGCGCGGCAAGTATCTTACGCGTTACGGCAAGATCGCTGTCTTTGAATTTGTTTGTATAAACGGCGACTTTCATTTCTTCTCCGAGTTTTTCTTAATTATACAACAATATTTATAATTATACAACCGTTTTCAACGTTTTTGCGATAATATCGGCGATATTTTTCGCCGTAAGACCGTTATTTTCCGCGGCAACGGCACCGTCAAGCGTTTTCGCGCGGTCGAAATCGTACCCGAGCCGCACGATTTTCGCCTTCGATCCCGCTTCCGTCAGATATACGAGAACCCTTTCTCCGAAACCGCCCGTTTTCACTCCGTCCTCGACGGTGATTATCAGTTTAGCGTCGCGAATTTCGTTAAGCGTCGTTTTGTCGAGCGGCTGAATAACGCGCGCCGAAATCACGTTTGCCTCACCCGCGCTCATCGCCGCGTCAAGCGCACGGTTTCCTGCGGCAATAACGTAAACGCCGTTATCCGACCGCTTCAGATATTCCCAAGTCGGAGCGAAATCGGTTTCAGGGTAATCGGTGAAATAATTTTTCGGATAGCGTATAGCGAGCGGCGCGTCGAAATCCAGCGAAAAATCGATCATTTTATTGAATTCCGCGCCGTCTTTCGGTTGCAGAACGGTAAGATCGGGCATCGCCGCAAGATACGACAGATCAAAAAGCCCCTGATGAGTTTCGCCGTCCTTATCGACGTAACCGGCGTGATCGATCAGAAACGTTACGGGCAGACGATTAAGGCAAACGTCGTGCATGATCTGATCGTAAGCGCGTTGCAAAAACGTGGAATAAACCGCAAAATACGGTTTCATGCCCGCTTTCGCAAGCCCCGCGCAAAGCGAAACCGCGTGTTGCTCGGCAATTCCCACGTCGAAAAACCTGTCGGGAAACGCTTCGCCGAACGCCGCTGTTCCCGTTCCGTCGGACATAGCCGCGGTAACCGCGACAACGCGTTTATCGCGCTCCGCGATCCTTTTAAGCGCAGGCGAAACGCACGAAGCGTAACTTACACCGTCACTCGCTCCCTCGGGGCTCACCCCGTGATAGCGGCTCGGGTCGCGGCTCACGCGCTCGACGCCCTTCCCCTTCTCCGTGATAACGTGGAGGATTGCGGGTTTCGGATAATTTTTCAGTTTGCCGAGCACGTCCACCAGAAGCGCCACGTCGTGACCGTCGATCGGTCCGTAATACTTCACGCCGAGATCCTCGAAAATCTTGTTCGGGATAATCAGACTTTTGAAATCTTCTTTCGTTTTGTCGAGGAACTTAACGAGCCTGTTTCCGAAAAACGGCAGACCCCGCACGGCACGTTTTACGTTCCGTTTAAGCGCGGCGTACTTCTTACTAAGACGAAGTTTCGAAAGGTATTCGGAGAACGACCCCACGTTTTCGGAAATAGACATCTTATTGTCGTTCAGAACGACGAGCATTTTCGTCTTATGCGAACCTATGTCGTTAAGCGCTTCGAACGCCATACCGCCCGTAAACGCTCCGTCGCCTATCACCGAAACCACGTTATAATCTTCGTTTTTAAGATCACGGGCGCGAGCCATTCCGAGTCCGAGCGAAAGCGATGTCGAGCTGTGTCCGGTCGTGAAATGATCGTGCTCGCTTTCCTTGGCGTTCGGAAATCCCGTCACACCCTCGTCGGTACGGAGCGCGGCGAAAGCGTCTCTTCGACCCGTGATGATTTTATGCGTGTAAGACTGATGCCCGACGTCGAAAATAATCTTATCGTCGGGCGAGTCGAAAACGTAATGGAGCGCGACGGTAAGCTCGACCGCGCCGAGGTTAGACGACAAATGCCCGCCGCGTTTTTCCACGACGGAAAGAATGTACTCGCGAACTTCGCGCGAATATATCGCAAGCTCGCTGACCGTAAGTTTTTTAAGGTCGGCGGGGCTGTTCACTTGTTCAAGCAGTCTCGACAATTTAACTCCGTTAACGTTTTCTGTTCTTTGCGGCAAGCGTAAAGCGCTTGAAAAAGTCAGTGTCAGCGTTCACCTTATTCAAATAATCTATCGCCGCAGCGGTATACTCTCCGAGCCGCTTGACGGCGGTTTCTTTGCCGCAGACCGTCACGAGCGAGCAGATTTCGCCGTCGTCGTCCAGAATGTCGTCCGCGATCTGGAACGCTATCCCGAAAGCTTCGGCGAACCCGAGCATATTTTTAACGTCGTTTTCCGACCCGCCGCCGAGAATCGCGCCCGCGCCGACCGCCGCTTCGATAAGCGCGCAGGTCTTTCCGCGAAAAACGTCCGTTACGGCGAGCTCGTCGCCTTTCGATTCCGAAAATCTGAGATCGCGAACCTGTCCGCTTATAAGCCCGTCCGCGCCGACTTTATCCGCGAAAAGTTTCGCCGCAGCAAAATGCTCACGCGAAAAACCGCCGATTTCGATCGATTTCAGTATCAGACGGAACGATTCCGATAAAAGCGCGTCGCCTGTAAGAATCGCTATATCCTCGCCGAATTTTTTATGCGAAGTAAGCATACCTCGCCGATAGTCGTCGTTGTCCATGCTCGGCAAATCGTCGTGCACCAGCGAATAAACGTGCAGACACTCCACGGCGGCGGCGAAAGTCATAACGCTTTCGTCCGCCTCCTTTCCGAACGCTTCCGCGGCGGCGATAAGCATGACGGGGCGTATACGTTTGCCGCCCGAAAACAGGCTGTAACGCATGGCTTCGGCTAAAATCGGCTCGCTACGGAAACCGTCCGCAACTTCGCGTAAATAATTCTCGAACCGCGTTTTAATTTCGTCGAATCTTTCCATCAGTCGGCGTCCTTCAACAGTTCGTCCATATCCCCGCTTGCGGACGTAATTCTGCCTTTGTATTCTTTGAGCGCGGTTATACAGTCCTTCGTGAGCGCCACGCCGCTTTCAAAAAGCGCCACGCTCTCGTCAAGCGTAACGTCGCCTTTTTCGAGTTTTTCGACAAGCTTTTCGAGCTCGGCAAGTTTCTTTTCGTAATCCATAATTACTCCTTGTTTTTGCGCACGGCGGTAATTTCCGCGCTCGCGTAACCGCCCGACATGGCGACGTCCACTCTGTCGCCGATCGCGATTTCGTCTATACCGCCCACCGATTTCGAACCCTTATAAACGCGCGCGTAACCCGCTTCGAGCAGTTTCAACGGATTTAACGCGTTCAGTTTCGTTACGGCAGCCCCGAGCTTTGAGTCTGCTGCGGCAAACCGCTCGCGCGCCCCGTCCGACAATTTCCCGAGCAAACCGATTATTTCCTTTTTCTCTCCCGAATAAGCAGTCGAAATCGCATTTTCGGTTCTATGGACAAGATTTTCCACCTTTTTCAGGCGCTTATAGTACAGCGATTGCGAAAGCAATTCGATCCTGTGCGTGAGAGCGCTCACCCTGTCCGCATTCGTTCTGAACTTCGTCCGAACGGCGGTTTGCGCGCGATGAGCGAGCGAATAAAATTTTGCGAGGAAATTTTCGTTTATCGTGCAAATTGTTTCCGCGGCAATGCTCGGCGTTCCTGCACGAAGACCCGCGCAAAAATCGCATAGACTGTAATTCGTTTCGTGTCCGATCGCGCTTATCACGGGTCGCGGGGACGTTGCAACGGCACGCGCCGCGACTTCGGTATTGAACGCCGCAAGATCGCTTTCCGAACCGCCGCCGCGAGCAAGCACTATCGCGTCGCAACCGTTATTTTCGGTTGCCGCGCGCGTAACCGCTTCGGCGATTTCGATTTCGCTTCCCTCGCCCTGAACGCGTACCGGATACAACAGAACGTCAACGTAAGGACAACGCGCAAGCACCGAAAGCATATCGTGAATTACGGCGCCTTCCGCGCTTGTAACGACGGCGATTTTTCGGATAAAAGCGGGCGGTTGCGGTCTGCCAAAAAACAAACCTTCCGCTTCGAGTTTTCGTTTCAATTCCGCAAGCGCACGGGCGATTTCGCCCTCGCCGTAAGGTTTGATTTCCTTGGCGCGAAAAGTTACTCTTCCGCCTTTTGCATAGTACTCTACCGAGCCGATCGCAAGCACCGTATCGCCCGATTTCGGCGTAAAACCCGCGCCGAACCGCACGCAATGCAATATAGATTTATCGTCGCGGAGCGTAAAAAACGTATTTCCCGCCGACGTCGAACATTCCGAAACCTCGCCGAAAACGGCTATATTTTTCAGTATCAGCTCGTCGTCGAAAACGCCTTTGATATAGTTATTAAGTTGCGAAACGGACAGCTTACTTTGCAACGCCCGCCGCCTTTACGGTGTTTTGTAAAAGCATCGTAATCGTCATCGGACCTACTCCGCCTGGGACGGGGGTAATATATCCCGCGACCTTACTTGCGGATTCGAAATGCACGTCGCCGTAAAGCTTGTCCGCGCGGTTCATACCGACGTCGATAACGACCGCGTCCTTTTTAATCATATCGCCCGTAACAAATTCTTTTTTGCCTATCGCCACGACGAGTATATCCGCAGCGCGCGTAAATTCGGCAAGGTTCTGCGTGCGGGAATGGCAGATCGTAACGGTAGCGTTCGCCGCAAGCAGCATCAAAGCCACGGGTTTGCCGACGATATTGCTTCTGCCGACAACGACCGCGTGTTTACCCGCTATATCTACTCCCGTGCTTTTTATAAGCTCCATAATTCCGGTAGGCGTACATGCCGACAGACACGGATTTCCGAGCATAAGATTTCCGGCGTTTACCGCGTGGAAACCGTCAACGTCCTTAGCGGGTGAAACCTCGCGTAAAACGCGTTTTTCGTCGATCCCCTCGGGAAGCGGCAACTGCACCAGAAGCCCGTCCACTTTATCGTCGGCGTTAAGCGCGCGCACGACCTCGATAACCTCTTCGGTCGAAGAAGTCGCGGGCAGATAATATTCGTAAGATGCGATTCCTGTCTGCTCGCACGCGAGAATTTTATTGCGGACGTAAACCTTGCTTGCGGGATTTTCCCCCACGAGCACGACCGCAAGTCCTATTTTTCTGCCGTTTTTCTTTTCGAATTCGGCTGCGTCCGAGGCGATCTTTTCGCGTAACGAAGCCGAAATCGCCTTTCCGTCAATCAGATTCGCGCTCATTAAGAAGTTCCTCCTTAGCCGCGATTACGCCTGCAAGCACGCCGTTTATGAACGAAGGCGACTTGTCCGTCGAATAGGTTTTCGCGAGCTCAACCGCTTCGTTTACCGAAACCTTTTCGGGTACGTCGGGCATAAACAGAATTTCGTAGCACGCGACGTAAAGGATCGCGAGGTCGATTTTATAAATACGGTCGATATTGAAACCGCGCAAAAACCGCGACACGACGGATTTAAGGAAGTCTTTTTCCTTTTCCACCCCGCCGACGAGCGCGTCGAGAAAGTCTTTGTCGTTTTCGTCGAGCACTTCGGTAAGCGCGGCGTAACCGAGCTCGTCGCTTTCGTCGTTTATAAGTTTCTCAAAGATCAGTTTAAAAGCGTTTTCTCTTGCAGTCCTTCTCATTGTAACCTCTAAATATTGTTGCCGTTCGTCTCAGGCTCGTCGAAGCAAACCCCGAGCACGTTGACGTTTATCATGCCGGTTTTGTAATTCGTCATGGTTTCGACGGTACGTTTTATATTTTCCTGAACGCGGTACGCGACGTCCGCGCACGAAAACCCGATCATAACGTCGATATAAACGTTTATGCTGATGACGTCGCCCACGACTTCGGTCTTGGCTTTTTTGCCCTGTAGTCTCGCAACGCCCCTGATTTCGAGCGCGGCAAGCGAAATTATGGACACAATCACGTTATGCCCATAATTCACTTTTCCGACCGAGTCGGCGTTATATCGCGATTTTGGCGGCAAGGGTGGATACCTCCCGAAACTTCATCGCTATAATTATACCACAAAGAGAACTAAATTACAATCGTTTTTGCTCACTCGACCGGAATAATTCTCACCGAAGCCGCGGTTTTGCCCGTTTCGTCGGTCACGATCTGAAGAACCTGCGCGACCTGTTCGCTTTTAAGCTCGCCCGAGCGAAGTATAACGCTTACGTTTTCGCTCGTCGTGATCACGACCGCGTCCTCGAACCCGATAGCCTTGATAAGCCCTTCGAGTTTGAGCTCGTTCTCCATAGTCGAGGTAAGCGCGAGCTTTTCTGCTTCGGCGTTTTTGATCGCCTCTTCGCTGCCCGACTTGATGATTTCGTCGAGGTCGAGCATCGACTGGTTGCGCGTAGCAAGCCTGTCGGCGCGGTACGTTACGAAGAAATCCGCCGAAGCGGTCGTATCTCCGCTACTTACGCTCTGCGCCTTCTTGTTGATCACGATGTTAAGTACGCCCGTAAGCACCAACAGCGCGATCATTCCCGCAAGTACGATGATTTTGCTTTTCTTTCCTGCCATTTTTATATCCTCCGATAATTATTTGCTATCGTAAACCGCCACTTTTTCGGGCGATATTCCGAGCAGTGTTGCCGCCATTTCCTTTAACTGTAATCGCAGTTTTACATTGCTACCTCCGTTTTTCGTGACTATCACAACCCCCGTAGCCGAGGGATAGATTTCCTTTAAGATAATCGGCTTGCTCCCGCCCGTCTGCTGAATTACCGAAGGCGTCGTAGCCGTCGAATTCTGCCCTTCCGTTCGGGTATAAGCGATCACGGCTTCCACGCCGCCCTCCCATCCGATAACGACTTTTGCGTTTTCGTCGCCGCTCATTTCGGAGATCGCCCTTTTCATTTCGGCGGCGACCGAGGCGCAGTAATCGGAAGTCGTTTCGACCGTGCCGCTCGTTTTTTTCGAACCCGAAACCGTCGTAAAGTATATCGCGAGCATCACGACAATCGCTATAACCGCGATTAGGATTTCCTTATGTTTGAGATTTTTCAGTTTGCCGAACACCGACGTTTTCTTTTTATCCATAGACCGTCACCCGACTTTCGTCAATGCCCGTTTCCTCGCAAACAACCGAAAGGGCAAGCTCATTCTTATTTATATGCTCGATTTTTTCGTCTATAACGCAATCGGACAAATTTATTTCGATAAAAATTTCGTCCTCTTCGCCATTCACTTCGACAGCCGCGTTTTTCAGCCCGTTCTTTGCGAGCGCGCGTTTGAGCGAGCTTGCGAGTAAAGCCCGCTTTTGCTCGACAATGTAGTCCTGATACCTTTGATCCGTTCCGAATTCGTATGTAAACGTAAAGTTTTCGAGTTTCAGAGCGCCGTCCGATATAAGCGACGGAATGGGCGTAACGATCAGAAGCAGCGTAATCGCCGCAGTCGCTACCCTAACGAATTTCGCCATACGCGTTTCGCCCAGAAACAGATCCACGGCAAAACCTATTATCGCGACGGCGAGCACGCTCATTATCCACTTGGAAAAATCGTTCATAACACCAGATTGCCGCTGACGATGATCAGCATCAGAAAGATAAAGTATAAAAACGCCGTACCCGCCACGACCGCTATAAGCGCGTTTACCGCGCCGGTGACGTTAGACAAAACCTTCTTGATTTTGCCGTTTGAAAACGTACCGACGACCGCTTCGGCTAATTTCAGCGACAGCGAAGTCACTATCGTTTTCATCAGCACCGGCAGCGCGGTAACTATCATAACGAGTATAGCCGTACCGCCGACCGCGTTCTTTATAAGCGCCACGGACGCAAGGATCGTATTGAATCCCTCCGACAGATACCCGCCTATGACCGGAACGTAACGCGACAACGCGAATTTCGCGGTACGCACGGACACGTTGTCGAAAATCGCGGCAGTCGCGCCCTTTACCGACAAAAACGCCGTAAACAGGAAAAACGAGGTGTACATCAGCCATTTTGCCGCGGAAGCCGTAACTTTCGACAGGCTTTCCGTTCCGCCCTCTTCGCTCGTCACGCCCGAAATCACCCCGAGCACGAGAGACGCTATTATCAGCGGCAATACGACGACGGTAATCAGTTCGGTTACGGAAAACGCAAGCACGGCTACCGCAGGCTGGTACACGGCTATCGACCCGCTCGCCCCGAGCGCCGTCATCAGCGTGAAAAGTATCGGAAAGACCGCTTCGCATTGCGCCCGCAAACTTCCGACAAGCTCTCCTACCGCCTTTATCGCCGAAAACGCAGACAACAGCACCGTAACCGAACATAACGCTACCCCCGCTATCGAAACCGCTTTTTCGGTGGACAATCCCGAAAAATTCCCTTTAATTCCGCATATCAGCGCCACCGCCGCCGCGATTCCCGTAACAGACGCCACAAGCGGCAAAACGTCCTTTACGCTCGCCCCGAAAGCCGACAGAACGTACCCGAAAAAGCTCTCGAAACCCATTCCGCTTTCGCCAGAAGCCGCCGCTTTTATATATCCAGCTATATCGCCGCCGAACAGCGACTGCTCGTTTTCGTCGAGTTCCGAAAACAGTCGTTGAAGCTCGGACAAGTCGAGCTCGTCCGTCATTTCTTCTATGCTTACGCTTTCATCGCTTTCGCCGTTCGTCGGTTCTGTTGCGGAAGCGCTGTCTCCGCCGAAAAACGCCAGCACAAGCGTAAAACACAATAATATAAGGCAAATCAGACGTTTTTTCACGACAACAGCGACCCGATAATATCCAGCAAAAACCTTAAAATCGGTATGGTTAAAGTGAAAATTATCAGTTTTCCTCCCAGAATAATCTTATCGCCCGCGCTTTTCGCACCGCTTTCCTCGCAAACGCCCGCGGCAAGCTCGGCGATATACCCGATTCCGACGATTTTGAGCAAGGTTTTGATTACGCCGCGATCGACGCCCGTTTTGTTCACGAGCTCGTCGAAGAAAGCAAAAACGCCCGTGAAATAGTCGATCAGCATCGTAAGAATTATCACTCCGCCGGCAACGGAAATTGCAACCGCGACGTCGCTTCGGCTGTCGCGCACGAGCCACGCTGCAACCGCCGTCAGAAGCCCGACCGCGACTATTTTGAAAATTTCCATTTCAGTACAGCAGGAACAAAGTCCGCAGCGTTTCGAACAGCTCCGAAACCATATTCACGACCATCAGAAGCACTATCACAAGCCCCGCGAGCGTAGTCAGCGTCGCGATTTCGTCCTTGTCGGCTTTCTTGAGAATTTGATTTACGACCGCGGTCAGAAGCCCGACCGCCGCGATTTTCAGAATAACGCTTACGTCCATAACCACCTACAAAAACAGAATTCCGGCGCAAGCCCCCGCCAGAAAGCCGAGCTTCACCGCAAGTCCCGCCCATTTTTTCTCGATTTCTCCCGCACTCTCGGCAAAACCGACGAGTTTTTCGCTTATTCCGCCGAGAACGAACGTTTGCGTGGAAAGATCGTATCTGCCGAGCGATGCGAAAAAATCGTATACGATCCGCTTCTCTCGAGCGGAAAACCCCGTAACACCGAGTTTCAATTCGCCCCCGCCGCCGTTCGCGTAAGCGATAAACTCGGATACGTTCTTTTTCAGCGCGCCGCTTTTAATCCCCTCCGCCTGCTCGGCGAGAAGCTCGCATACCGGCGTTCGCCTGAATCTGAAATCGCCGCAAAGCGATCGGGCAAGTTTCTCGAGCTCGTCAAAGTACAACCGTCGCGCCGTGAGCGCAGATCCGACCGCTTTTCCTGCGCACGTTCCCGCAACGATACAGCACAAAACGATTATCGTTTTAATTCCCATTTTCATCTATGCGGTTAAATTCGCCGTCGTAAATCGCCTCGTAAGTTCCCGCGCCGCGCCGATCGGACAAAACGATATAACGATCGAATACGCCCGCCGCAACAAGTGCTTTCAACCCCTGTTTTTTACGCAGATAATCGAGAGACGGCGCGTGTACGGTCGCTATAACCTTAACCCCGCCGAAAACAGCGCTCGTCACCGCTACGCAATCGGTCGCGGACAGCTCGTCCGTTACGATCACGTCGGGGCGCATACTGCGTATTCCGTAAGAAAACGCGTAACTTTTATCGCAATTCGACACTATATCGGTTGTTTTACCGACGTCGAGCGCCGCAATTCCGTTTCTGACGGCGGCGATTTCGCTTCTCTCGTCCACGAGCAAAACGTTAAGTCTCGTTTTATCCGAAATAAGTCTGCACACGTCGCGCAAAACCGTTGTTTTTCCCGCGGCAGGCGGCGCGACGATCAATGCGGAATACACCGACAATCCGTTTTTAATCGCTTCAAACGCGCGCTTTCCCGCCCCTTCGATTTCGTGCGGAACGCGTATACACAACGACGTAAAATCTTTGATCGTCACGGGATTTTCGCCCCGACCGACAACCTCGCCGCAAACGCCTATACGCGCGCCGCCCGCGATCGTGAGATACCCCTTAACGATCCTGTCGTTTTCCGCGTAAAGCGAAAACCGCGAAGCACGCATAACCGTCTCGTCGATTTCGCGCGCCGTGCAAACCACGGCGTCGAACGCGTTCTCGCTCAATCCGCGCGCAGACAGAAATCTGAATTTGCCGTCGTAATTCACGGTTACGGGCTTATCCGCCCGCAGCCTTATTTCGTACACGCGTTCCGTATCGAGCCGCGAAGCGATTATTGCGGCGATTTCATTCGGTAAAACCTCGGTCATTCACGCCTCCTTTGTTCTAATATATTAGCCGCGGACAGGCGTTATGACAACGGCTTTCCGCCGATTTCAAGACGGACGCCGATTGTACACGAAAAACTCCCCGAGCGTGTGCCCGAGGAGTCAAAATATCCGATTGTCAATAAAAGTTACGGTTTGTAAATCTTGAAATACTGCGACACGTCAACGGCGCTGATATCCGACGTGCCAGAAATCTTAGAGACGTTGAACGCCCTTTCGGTATACTTTCCCCACCACGCTTCCGTAACGCGAACGTATTTCGTCGTCACTTCTGCGGGGCGCGGCGAAGAAGGATCGCCGTTGATCCAGCCTTCCGGACGATATTTCCACTCGTTTGCAACGTAAATAATCGAACCGACAGGCAACGTTTCCCTCGTGAATTTTATGGTATAGCGAAATCTTTTCGAAAAATCGTCGCCCGAAATCGGCTCGGTGCGTTTATCCGCCTCGCTATTATCGGTTTGATAATATCCCGACCCGAAAGTCAAAGTCATTGCTTCTTTGTCTTGAATAACGTCGTCGCCGAGCGGCGGATATCCCGACTCGGTAACGGCGAACGGCGTCTTGATCGCGTTTTTCGCGCTCTCTTTGGCAACCGCGACATAATCGGCAGACAATCCGGCTCCGTATGAAATTTCGTCAACGTCCACGCCCGAAATTTTGCTCACGAACGTAAGCGCGGCGATATACCGTAAAGGCGTCGCTTCCCTCGTGTTCGCCGCACCCCGTAAAAACAAACGCGGATATGGCTAAAACTACGACAAGCGCCGCCCATAAAACTTTTTTCATCGTTTCCCCCTTATTAAATTTATATTCCGATCGAAGCGCTCTAAAAACAAAATCGCCAAACGCGAAATCAGCTTAAAAACTCGTTGTAAAGCGCGGTAATCGCGGTTTCGTAGTCCTTGTTTTCCACGCCTACGATAATATTGAGCTCGCTCGAGCCCTGATCGATCATACGAATGTTCACGTCAGCGTTCGCAAGGCTGCTGCAGACTTTGGTTGCAGTACCTTTTCTGCGGTTCATACCGTGACCCACTATCGCGATAAGCGCAAGGTTACGGTCGATATCGATCGTGTCGGGATTGCAAACCTCTTTGATTCCGTCAATCACGCGATCGAGCGCTTCGTCGTTATGATCCGAGCTGTCGAGAATAACCGAAAGCGTGTCGATACCGCTCGGAAGATGCTCGATACAAAGCCCGTTGCGCTCTATAACCTCGAGGACCTTACGCACGAAACTGATATCGCTTTTCATCATCGACTTTTCGATATTTACGGCGATAAAGTCGCGTTTACCCGCAATACCGGTAACCACGCTGTCTGCACGCTCGTAAGCTCCCGAAAAATACTTTTTCGTCGGAACGATCATAGTGCCCTTCGCCGACGGATTGAACGTGTTGCGGATATGAATGGGAATATCGTTTTTGCGGACGGGGAAAATCGATTCGGGATGGAGCACGTTCGCGCCCATATACGAAAGCTCGCGAAGCTCTTTGTATGTAATGAGCTCCATAATTTCGGGGTTAGCGACGATGCGCGGATCGCATTTCATAAAGCCGTCAACGTCCGTCCAGTTCTCGTAAATGCTCGCGTAAACCGCGCGCGCCACGATCGATCCCGAAATATCCGAGCCGCCGCGCGAAAACGTCTTGATTTCGCCCTTGTCGGTCGCGCCGTAAAACCCGGGAATTACCGCGTATTTAACCGAACGAAGCATCGCCTTTGCGTAAGCGTTAGTCTCTTCGGCGAGGAAATTTCCGTTTTCGTCGAAGCGCACGAAGTCTTTCGCGTCGATAAACTTCCAGCCGAGAAGCGCCGCAAGCACTTTCGCGCTGAGGTATTCGCCGCGGCTTGCGACGTAATCGCGCGTTGCGTTGTCGGTAAGCGCGCCTGTAATTTCTTCGTAATCGCGGGTAAGGTCGAGATCGATACCGAGTTCGGAAATAATTCCGTCGAACCGATTTTTCACAGGCTCGAAAGCGCCGCTCGCCGAATGACCGTGTTTAACCTTGTCGAGCGCGGCATACAGCAAATCGGTGACTTTGGTATCCGTTTTTTCGCGTTTCCCGGGTGCGGAAACAACGACGTATCCGACGGACGGATCGCTTAAAATAATGTCCTTGACTCTCTTGATGCAATCGGCGTTTGCCATACTCGTGCCGCCGAACTTAGCTACCTTCATATTATTTTACCTTTCTGGCTTCGATGTAATACCTCTTCTCGTTCGCCTCGCCCATCGAGAACGTTTTGCGCGGAAGGGTTCCGTTTTTGACTATGTATGTAAAGAAAGAGTTTTTATCGATCGGTTTGAGCTCGATCCCGACGGCGCCGCCGCGCGCGCAAATCTTTTTAAGATCGTCCGCGCCGTGAACGTAATCCACCGTAAGACCGTTTTCCTTGACGTAATCGTCTATAAAAGCCTGAATTTTCTTCACGCCGTCGATCGGATCGGACGGGAAAGAAATCGTCTGAGCTTCGGCTCCGACGTAAATCGTCGTTTCGCTCGTCTCACCGCTCATCGCGGATTTAAGCGCCTCGACGAATTTTTTGTCCGCGCCGAACACAACCCTGTGGATCGGCTCGAATTTAAGTCCTTCGTCGAAGATATTCACAACCTCTACGAGCGCGTAACCGGACAACGGGTTCTCGGGATCGGAACATGCTTTTGCCGTCGCGAGAGAGTGGTTTCCGTCGCCCACCAGAAAAGCGAGTTTTTCGCCGTACTTACTCTCGCTCTTCGCGATCAGCACGTCGAGCGCTTTCTCTACGCGGGCGGTATCGGTTACGGCATAACCGGTGACGTGTCCGCCGTTTCCGTTAAGATCGCCGTCATAAAGAACTTCCGAAACTTCCGATTTAAGCGGTTCGATAACCGTTCTTTCGGGATCGTCGATAAGCAGCATTATGTGCGGCAATTCGAGCGGACAGTTTTTTCTGATTTTAACCCGAGGCGGAATTCTCGATTCGACAAGACCCTCGGTTGCGCGTATAAGCGATTTCACGCCTTTTTCGACCGAATAATCGGAAAGATCGACAAGGCACATAAGTCCGTAGCGAACGTTGCCGTAAGGCGTGGAACGCTTGACGAGGACCGTACCTTCCACCTCTTTGAAAATTCCGCCGCTAAGGTATTCGTTTTGTTTCGCAATAATATTTTCTATGCGGGTTTCGTCGTCTTTTCCGAGGTAAACTTCGGGAAAAACAAGTCTGAGCGTCGTCGGATCGACGACCGAATTTTCGATCCCATTCCAGTAATCGGGATCGGACGTGTACTGATCGCAGGCAACGACCGCCCAGTTTTTGACGTCGGTGTTTTTCGGCAGCAGAATTTCGCCGAATTTATAGCATTTTTTCATAACCCCACCGTCAGCAACCACACCAGAAGCCCGAGACCTACGGCAAGCAGTTTATATCCTATATTATGCACGAACACGGCGCGAACGAACTTTCCGAATCCGCTTTGTTCTTTTTTCTCGTTGTTTTCGTCCATTTTTACCTCCTGTGAAGCGTCTTACCGTGTTTTTTCACACTTCCGACCGCTTTGAGCCCGTAAATCTGTTCGAGTACGTCGGTAAGCATATGCGAGTCGAAATAGCGTTGTATTTCGCCGTTGCGGGCAACCGAAATAATACCTGTTTCTTCGGATACGATGATTGCGAGATGGTTGTACTGTTCGGTAATACCGATAGCCGCGCGATGACGCGTTCCGAGCTCTTTATCGAGGTCGGATTTTTCGGTAAGCGGCAGGAAGCACCCCGCCGCAAGTATCTTGTTTCCTCTGATATACACGGCGCCGTCGTGAAGCGGAGCTTTCGTATTGAAAATACATTCGATAAGCGGGCAGCTTAGCTCGGCGTCAAGCCGCGTTCCGCTGTCGAGAATCTGTTCGGGAATATTGTCGGGAGCGATAATGATCAGCGCGCCCACGTCCTTTTTCGACATATACTGCGTGGCGCGCACTATTTCGTCGATCGCCGCGTGAAGCTCTTCGTCCGAGCAGTCGTAAACCGTATTATAAGAAGTCTGCGCACTCGACGGGCTCGCAAGCTTCCACAGAATACGTTTGACGTTCGGCGCGAACAAAATCAGCACCGCAAGTACCAGAAGCAGCAACATATTGCCGAAAACCTTACCGGCGACCGGCATATTGACTATTCTCGACCCCGCGATCGAGCCGAACACAAGCAAAATCGCAAGATGTTTGATCAGCCGTTCGGCGTTGTTCTTCTTCAGAAAAACAATCAGCGCGTAAACGAGAACGATCGTCACGATGATATCGAGAATGCTTAAAATCACGTTTTTCGGCGTGGAAAAAGCCGCTTTTATATTATATGAAAAATACGCCCAGATCTGAGACATAACATACCTCGCAGTAGTTTACGGTTTCATTATACAATTTTTACCGAAATTTAGCAACAAAATTACACCGTCTGCGCCGCTTTTTTAGCAAATTTTAATTATTGTCGTCCGCAAACGGATCGTTTTTGTCCTCTTTCTCGTCGCGGATATCGACGATTACGTCGCCCTCGCCCGCGTCCTCGTATTCCGGACCGAAAACGGCGATCTTAACCGTTCCGCGAGGTTGACCTCCTCCGATATTGTCCGAACCGTGCTTTTTGGCGAGCTTTTTGACTACGACGATAAGCGCCACGCAAAGCACGATAATCAGCCCGAGATACGCAAGGTAGGCAAAGTACCCGCCGTTAAAGAAGCCGTACCCTTCTCCCGATGTGAACTTTTCGGAAGCCGCCGCAAACCTCGGATCGGTAATCGCTCCGAACACGAGCGAAGCGGTATCTTTCGCAACGGAAGCGAATTCGGCGTGATTTGTCGTAAAATCGGCGTAATTGTCGTATTCGGGAACGAAATAACCGAATTCGTCGGTATTCCAGCCGAACAGGCTTACGACGGGAATATTACGCGAAATGAATTCCGCCGCGCCCGAAAGCTGTCCGTAATCGGAATACTCACTCGTTCCGGTAAGTCCTATCGGCAGAACGGGAGCGGTTTTCGAAAGCCCCGAAAACGTCGTATCGTAACTCTCGCCGCCGCTCACGAACACGCCCTGCTGAACGGTATTTACGACGTCCGAATAAACGTTGATTTTGTTTCCGACAATCGTTTCGAGATTTACCGCAAGCAGAATATCGTCGGTCGAACGTTTCCATTCGCTAAGGTATTTCGCCGTACCCGAGAATGCGTACTCGTCCGAACCCGTAAACACAAAATCGACTGTGAAATCGAGCTCGGGCGCGTTGGTCGCAAATGCTTCGGCGATCGAAATAAGAGTAACGACGCCCGTCGCGTTGTCCGCGATCCCCGACGAACCGTTGCCGGTAACGCCCGCCGCCTCTATCTTGCCGAACATATTATCGTAATGCGCGAGGATCGCGACGCGCTTTTCTTTGCCCGCGTTATAAGTCGCTATCACGTTCACGGCGCTGACGGAAGCCGAGCCGCTCGTCGTTGCAACGGAAATCGAATAGTCTTGCTTTTCGGTCTCGTATCCACACGCCGACAGTCGCGAAACGATATACTCGCCCGCCGCTTTGCCGCCGTCAGAAAACGCCGTTCTGTCTTTGTTTTTGTCCTCGCCGTTTTCGTCTTTTCCGACAAAATCCGACAATTCCTTATTGTAGTCGAACGTTTCGAATTTCCCGGAAGCGTTTTCCGGAACATATGCCGCTTTTGAATTCGCGCACCCTGCCGCCGCGAACGCAACGATCAACGAAAGCACAACCGCAAGTATCTTTTTCATGCGAGCACCCCCGAAACAAGCGATATCGCGGCAATCAGTCCGTACAGAACGAGAAACGTACTGCCGAGGTACATCGTCACCTTAGGATAAAGCGCGGTCGGATAATAATTGCGGCACGCGTAAACGATAAATATCGCGAAGAACGCCGCGCACCAGATAAAGTCGAAGAAGATTTCGCCGTAAGAAACGATCGCGGGGAACGCGAAGTACAATAGCTTCGTAAGTCCGGACATAAGATAAGCCGCCGCGAAGAACCAACGCATATCGCGCCGAAGGTCGAATGCGGTCTTACCGAGCCGAACGACCGAAAACCGACACACGAAAAACGTTACGAATTCGTATTCGATAAGCCCCACTATCGCGGCGAACAGGTACGCGAGCAAATCGTTAAGCTGCGCGAGCCCGCTGTAAGACAGCAGCGCGAGAATTCCGCGCGTCGAATAAAAGCCCGAAAAACCAGTCGCGAGCGCGATAAGAACAATCGGCACCGCCGCGGGTATCTTCTTATTTCTTATAAACGCAAGAAACGGTTTCTTGCTTTCGTTATTCTCCATAGTTTCTCCTTAACCGTCCGAAAGCGTTCCGCAAACGAACGCCGTCAACGAAGTTTTGTCGCTTGCCGCGCTTGTTTTCATCTGAAAATCGAGCTCGCCGAGCGCATTCGTTATCGCAAGCAGTCTGCGCGGCGAAAACGAAGCGGCTTGCCTCACTGCCATCTTAGCCGCGTAATCTTTGATTTTGAGATCGGTTGCGAGCGTCGGTGACGAAGAATTGAGCGACGCGAACAAAAGCCGTCTGAAATGGTTGAACAACATTCCCGTAAGCGCTACGGGCGCGTTGTTTTCCGCAAGCAGTTTATTGAGAATGTTCATCGCCTTTTCGCTGTTTTTTGTGGCGATGGCTTCGCTGAGCTCGAAAATTTTATACTCTTCGTCGGGCGAAACGAGGTTTTCCACCGTCTCCTCGGTTATTTCCTCTCCCGCCGAATAGCTCACGAGCTTACTCAGCTCGCCGCTTATCCTGTTCATATCGCGGTTGCAGTATTCGGCTAAAAGCCGCGCCGCGCCCGCCGTAACCGCCGTACCTTCCGAAGCCGCTTTCCTCGTTATCCAGTTCGAGAGATACGCCGCATCGAGACGGTTGCAATCCACCGTTATAAGATCCTTTATTATCGGATTGAGATTGTGCGTAAGCGCTCCCGTAAAGATAAGCACCGACGAGGGATTAGGATATGTCAGATATTTTTTAAACGGCTCGACGTCGCCCGAAAAGTCCGCGACCGTGACTACCCTCTTGTCCGCAAGCATGGGCGAACTGTTGAGCGCGTTCACGATGTCCGCGGATTTTGCGCTGCCCTGAAACGCCGTATAGTTAAGATCGGGAAAACTGCCAGTAAGCGTGCGGAAAAAACCGACAGCGCTTTTTACTATAAACGCGTCGTCGCCCGAAATAAGATACGCGGGAGCAAGCTCGCCGCCGAGTATGTGTTTTTTCAATTCGACGAATTTCAAATCGTTCCGCCTCGAAAGTACTTCAAATTATATTGTAATATAAAAAGCGGAAATTTGCAATTAAATTTCCGCGTAAATAACGATTTTCACAATAAGTTCGGCAAAAGCACATACGTTTCAACCGCGAGATCGTCTGCAAGCTCGCGCGCGCTTACGGCGTAAGCGATCGAATCTTCGTAACCCCCGCACTCCGCGTAAGCCCTCACGGTATACAGTCTGTCCTCGAACCCGCGTACCGTCGAATGGTTGGAAGTCATTCGCGCAAACGACCGCCACTTTTCCCATTCGGCAATGAACTCGTCCGCCTTTTTCAGCGCTTTTCCGTCCGAAAAATCATCGGGATTTTCGCGCACTATCGCCTCGAATTCGCTTATCTGAGCCGAAAGCCTTCGGTACAGCGACGAGCTTATAACGCTTTCCGCGATCCCGAGCCCCACTATCGCCGCCAGAAATGCGGACACGATTATCATTCGTTTCATCTTACCACCTCCCGCCGTCCACGGTGGCTTTCATATCGAAGCTTTTACCGTCCTTAGGAGCAACGTAACAAACGCCGTTTTGTCTGACGTCGAGATAAAGAATACGGCTCACGTCGTCCACTCCGTTCTTTTCGAGCTCGGCGACGATTTCGTCCTTGTCGGCGCGGCAGAGTTCGAGGTTTTCCTCGCTCCATTTGCCGTCCGTTACGAGCGAAACGGGCAATACGGGCGGCTCGATAACCGTCGGATCGGACGGCTTTTCGATCACGCACAGATTGCCGTTCGTCTCGAATATCGCGTAGGCTATTTCGCTGAAATCGGGATACCCGGCGCCTCTCGAAGCTTCGATAAGGTCGTTGATATTCATATTCAGCATTTTCAGATTTTCGTAATTGATACCGTCCTTGTCGATTACGATCACGGAGCTTCCGCTGATTATCTTGCGGGCGGCAAGGCTTTTCCTCGCGATCGTCGAAATCAGTATCTGCAAAAATCCGAGCGTGACAATGGGCACTACTCCGGCGTAGAACGGTATATACGGATCGTTCATCGGGATGCACGCGACCTCGGCGATAATGAGCGTAATCACAAGCTCGAACGGCTGCATTTCGCCGAGCTGTCGCTTTCCCATCAGCCGGACGACGTACCACACAAGAAAGAAAGTTATTACGGATTTTAACAAAACTACCAGCATACCGTGAAGTATTGCCGATCCGAAAAAACTTAAACGCGCGAATTTTAAAATAAAAAACGGCGCGAAGCTCGTCCGCACCGTCTTTACGTCAATAATCTTAATGCTTGCACTCGTCGCAACCGCACTCGTGATCGTGGTCGTGATCGCAGCAGTCGTGACCGCATTCTTCGCAACCGCATCCGCATTCGTGATCGGCAGCGCAACGAAGGTATTCGTCGAATACCGCGTTAAGAAGCTCTTCGTCCTGAACGGGCTCGAAGCTGTCCTCTCCGTCCTCACCCTCGACGATCTTGAAAATGAGCACGTCGCCCTCTTCGAGACCTTCCATCGGCTCGACGGGCTCTAAGAGCGCGTAAAAATCACCTTCGTGATCTATGCAAGCCACCTCGTAAAAATCTACCGGATTTTCGTTCTCGTCGTAAAGCGTAACGACTTCTTCGTCCTCGAAAACCTCTACGTTCTCTTTCTCTTCGTTCATAAATTTTCTCCTTGTTTTGTTTTTTTATAAGAGTCAAGATAGCTTTGAAGAATAATCGCCGCGGCTATCCTGTCTACTAACCCTTTGCGTTTCGACTTACTGACGTTCGCTTCGTCCATGCGCTCGTCCGCCTCGACCGACGTGAGCCGTTCGTCGAAATAAACGACCTCGATCCCCGAAACCTTTTCGAGCACTTTCCCGAACGACCTCGTTTTCGAAGCCCGCGCGCCTTCGCTACCGTCCATATTGAGAGGAAGTCCGACGACGATCCGTTCCGCGTTTTCGGCTTTTGCGATAGCGGCGATCGCGTCTATGTTCTTTCGCATGCTTTCCGACCTGATCGTGTCCCGCGCGGTGGCAAGAATTTCGAGCTCGTCGCAAGTCGCGACGCCTATTCTCGCGTCGCCGTAATCAACGCCTAACATTCTCATACGGTTATTATACCATATTTTTTGCTAATGTCAAAATCTTTTGACGGCGTTTTCGTAAAAATGCGACCGCAAATATTTTCGCGACCGCACTTTTCCGGTTTACTCGTTCATTCCGCAACCGCATCCGCAGCTTTCCGAATTCATCTTTTCGGCTTTGTCCGCGATTTTCTGCTTGGCTTCGCCGATCATCTTCTGAGCTTTCGGCGTAGCGGCTACGATCATTCCGGCGACAGCGCCGACCGCAAGTCCGACTATAAGATCCTTCATTTCCGCACCTCCCGACTGTAGTATACGCAAGCCCGCGAAAACTACAACGAGACGGAAGCAGACAAATTTTACCTATTTTTCGGCGTGTTCGGCTTTGTACTTCTGAAGATAATCGTTTACCGCGGCTTTGATCGCCTCTTCCGCAAGCACCGAGCAATGCAGTTTCTGCGGGGGAAGCCCGCCGAGCTTTTCCACGACTTCGGCGTTCGTGAGTTTAAGCGCTTCGTCTACCGTCTTGCCCTTGATCATCGAAGTCGCGATCGAGGAAGTTGCAATGGCAGCGGTGCATCCGAACGTCTGGAAACTTACGTCCTTGATGATATTGTCCTCGATCTTCATATAGATCTTCATAATGTCTCCGCAGGTCGCGTTACCTACGGTTCCGACGGCGTTTGCGTCGTCCATTTCGCCCATATTCTGAGGGTTACGGAATTCGTTGATTACTTTTTCGTTATACATTTGCTTCGGCTCCTTTTATTTCGTTGAACAGCGGTGACATAATGCGCAGCTTTTTCACTATTTTCTTAAGTTCGTCCACGGCGTATTCCACTTCTTCCATGGTGTTGTGCTTACCGAAACTGAATCTGATCGATCCGTGCGCGATTTCGATCGGAAGCCCCGTCGCGAGCAGAACGTGCGACGGCTCGAGCGATCCCGACGAGCAAGCCGATCCGGACGAGCAGGCTATTCCGGCGAGGTCGAGCGACATAAGAATGCTTTCGCCCTCGATATACTCGAACGAGAAATTCGCATTCTGAGGCAGTCTCTCGCTCTCGTCGCCGTTATAAAAAACATAAGGAATTTCGGCTTTTACCCGCGAAACGAAACGGTCGCGGAGCGACTTGATATACGCGTAATTCTTGTCGAGGTCGCGCACCGCAATATCGAGCGCTTCGGCGATACCGACGACGGAAGGAACGTTGGTCGTTCCGCCGCGCATAGTACGTTCCTGATGACCGCCCGTCATAAACTTTTCGGGTTTTACGCCGCCGCGGATATACAGAACGCCGATACCTTTCGGACCGTAGAACTTGTGCCCCGAAAAGGACATAAGATCGACGCCGAGGTCGTTTACGTTCACGGGGATCGAGCCCATCGCCTGAACCGCGTCGGTATGAAAGAACACGCCCTTCTCGCGCGCGATAGCCGCAAGTTCGCGTATCGGCTGAATCGTTCCGATTTCGTTATTTGCCATCATAATCGAAACGAGCGCCGTATTGTCGTCGATGGCTTTTCTCAGATCCTCGGGATCGACGATTCCGCGCTTCCCGACGGGAAGATACACGATTTCGAAACCGAGTTCTTTCTGAACCTGATGGCAGGATTCTATTATTGCGGCGTGTTCGATCGCGCTCGTGATAATCTTGTTTTTCTTGCCGTGAGCTTTGAGCGCCATGCCCTTAATCGCCCAGTTGTCGGCTTCGGTGCCGCCCGAAGTAAAATAAATTTCGTTCGGTTTCGCGCCTATAAGCTCGGCTATCTTGCGGCGCGCCGCGTCCACCGCATAAGCGCCTTCCTGACCGAAGCTGTGCATACTGCTCGCGTTACCGAAAATATCGGTAAAGTACGGCGTCATTTTTTTCAGCACCTCGGGATCGAGCGGTGTCGTCGCCGAGTGATCGAGATAGATTCTGTTCATATTACCTCACACAACTGTAATCTTTTATCATATCGCTGATGGTCGTCGCCGTGAGTATTCCGTCGATGCCGTCGTAAAGCCGCTTGAATATCGTCTTGTTCGGACAGTATTCGTCGGGGCACTTGCCGCTGCAACAGTCCGCTATATCGAACGCATCGTCGAGCGCGACAAGAACTTCCTTTATAGTCGTCTCGTCGGCAGGTTTCGTAAGATAGTAGCCGCCGTTCGCGCCTCTCACGCTCGCGACGACTCCGCCCCGCCGAAGCATACCTATCAACTGTTCAAGGTACTTTTCGCTCAGGTTCGTCTGCTTTACAAGCGTCGGAAGCGACACCGGCGAATCCTGCTTCGCCACCCCGAGCAAAAAGGCAACTCTGAGTCCGTATCTGGCTCTTGTGGATAATTTCAATTCAATCCCTACCTTTTTACTATGGTATCTGTATTATAATACCGCCGCCCGCACTTTGTCAAGCGTTATAAGGATAGTATTTACCGAATTCGGAAAATTTTTCAAAAAAAGTCAATTCAGCGTCAACCGACTGATATATTCGTACTTATTGTCGGAAATCGTCGAAACGATTTTTTCCACCACGGACGGATACGCGAGCATTTCCGACTTGATCTCCGAAGCCGCGGCAACGAGTTCGGGCGTAAGATCGTAAGCGCTTTCGCCGTGCTGGTTTACCCCGATGAAATCGCCGCCGCCACGGGCGCGATAGTCGTATTCGGCAAGCGCGAAACCGTCCGCATTATTCACGAAATAATCGAGGCGGGCGCGCGTTTCGGGCGAATCGTTACCGCTCAGAATAAAGCAGTACGAGTCCTTTTCGCCCCTGCCCACTCTGCCGCGAAGCTGATGGAGCTGACTGAGCCCGAACCTTTCGGCGCCGTATACAATCATTGTCGTCGCGTTCGGAACGTCGATACCGACTTCGACGACGGTGGTCGCGATCAGAACTTTTGTTTCCCCGCGGGCGAACGCAGACATAATCGCGTCCTTTTCTTTATCTTTCATTCTGCCGTGAAGAAGCGCGGCGCAACTTCCGAGCGCTTTTTTGCGCTTTTCGAAAATCTCCTCCGCGCCTTCCGTTTCTTCCTCTTCGTCGCCCGAAATTCTGGGCGCTACGACGAAAGTCTGCTCGCCGTTCTCCGCACGAGCTCGGACGTAATCCCACATACTCTCTTCTTTCTCGGGCGGCACGAAACGCGTTACGGTTTTCGCCTTGCGCGCGGGAACGCCTTTCATTTCTATAAGTCCGAGCTCGCCGTAAAGCGTAAGCGCGAGCGTGCGCGGTATGGGGGTTGCGGACATAACCACGGTGTCCGCGCCTTCCGATTTATTTTCGAGCTTGCCGCGCTGAGCCACGCCGAAACGGTGCTGCTCGTCGGTGACAACGAGCGAAAGATTGTCGAAAACAACCTCGTCGCCGATGAGCGCGTGCGTTCCTATCGCGATCTTTGCTTCGCCGCTTTCGATATCCGCGAGCGCTTTTGCCCTTTCGCTCCCCGTCACCGATCCCGACAGAAACGTGCAAAAAACGCCTTTACCTGCGAAGAATTCCGTCGCTTTACGGAAATGTTGGCGAGCGAGAATTTCGGTCGGACACATCAACGCCGACTGATAGCCGTTGAGAGCTGCATAATACATGGCGAGAAACGCAACTACCGTCTTGCCCGATCCGACGTCGCCTTCTACGAGCAAGTTCGATCTCTCACGCGCGCGCATACATTTTAACAAGGTATCGAGCGCGCTGTTCTGAGCTTCGGTAAGCGCAAACGGAAGCGCCGAAACCGCCGCACCGAGCTCTTCGGACTTATCCGAATAACGAAACGGCTTGTCCCCGCCTGAACTTTTTACGAGCGAATAAGCGCACAGATTATAAGCAAGTTTTTCTATAGAAATGGTATGCCGCGCGGCGGTAACGTCGTCGAGCGAGCGCGGAGCATGCATAGCCCGTATCGCCTCGTCCACCCTGCCTATTCCGTGCTTTTCCGCAACGGCGGGCGGGATATACCCCTCGACTTTCAGCCGTTCGAGCGCCTTACCGACGGCTTCCCCGACGAGCTTCCCGCTCACTTTTCCTATCGGCTTATAAATCGGTATAACGCGGGGCGGCTCGCCGTCAAACGGCAACAGCGCGGGCGCAACGATTTCGAAAGTCGATTTGAATTTTTTCAGTTTTCCGTAAACGTAGTAATACCTTCCGACCGCAATGTTTTTCGCCATATACGGCTGATTGAACCAACTGCACCAGACGGTTTTGCCGTCGTAAACGAACTTTGCCTTTACCACGCCGAGCGATTTTCTGATCCTCGCAAACTTCGGTTTTTCGTTCGTCGCGGCAAGTATAACCACACGCTCGCCTTCGCTCGCACGACTTAAATCGGTAAGGTGCGCGGTGTCGATATACCTTACGGGGAAATACGTCAGAAGATCGGCGGGAGTATCGAAACCCGCCTCTTTCATCAGCTTTATACGCTTCTCTCCGAAGCCTTTTATTTCTCCGAATTCCATAATTTCGCCCGCCGACAGTAAAATAATTCAAAAAAATAAGTTAAAAGTTATCCACAGGGTTATCCACAATTAACAAAAATTTTCCACATCGCACCCCGAAATTTTGTTTCACAACGTTTCACAGAGTAAAATTACATACAAAAAGTTATCCACATTGTGTGGATAACTTTTAAATTCCGGTACTTTTGTGGAAAACTTCGTCGTTCGCTTATTCGAGCGAAACAATGTAGTAATACAGCGGCTGACCGCCGAAATAAGTGTCCACGTCGCAGCGCGGGTACTTTTCCGCGATTACGGAAGCAATGCCGTTAGCCTCGTCTTCCGTTACGTTGTTTCCGAAATAAAGCGTTACCGTCGTGGTGTCCTTATCCATCATACGATCGATCAGCTGTTCGGTGACTTTATTCACGCTCTCGCCCTTAGCGACGATTTCCTTGGAGTTGATACCGATGATATCGCCTTCTTTGAGGTCGAAACCGTCAACCTGCGTACTGCGTACCGCGTAAGTAACCTGCCCAGCGCGCACCGACTGCATTGCTTCGATCATATTGTTCTCGTTAGCCGCAACGGTGTCTTCGGGATTGAACGCGAGCATAGCCGCAAGCCCCTGCGGAATATTGCGCGACGGAATGATATGAAGCTTGCGCTTCGACAGAGCCTTAGCCTGTTCCGCGGCGAGAATAATGTTCTTGTTGTTCGGAAGAACGAATACGTCCTTCGCCTGAACTTTGTCGCAAGCCTGCGCGATATCGTCGGCGCTCGGATTCATCGTCTGCCCGCCTTCGATCACGGTATCGGTGAGCAGATCTTTGAATATGGTCGAAAGACCGGTGCCGGCACAGACGGAAACGACTCCGAACGGCTTGAGCTCCTCTTTCTTCTTTCCGATAAGCGCGCGGTTCTGCTCGAGCATATTTTCGATCTTGAGCTTGTCGAGCTCGCCGAGACGAAGCGCATAGGTAAGCGCAAGCCCGGGTTCGTTGGTATGAACGTGCACCTTGATCATGCTGAGATCGCCGATTACAAGCACGCAATCGCCGATATTCATAAGATCCTCGCGGAATTTGTCGATGTCCGCTTCGGTCGTTTTCTTATAAATATTGATTATAAAGAACTCCGTGCAGTACGCGAAAGCGATGTCCGCAAGGTCGTTATAATCGAAATGCGATTTTTCGGAATACTTATCGTCCGAAATCTGAACGTTGTCGTCGAACGCAAGCGAAACGTCCTCCGTTCCGAGCAGAACGTGATAAAAGCCCTGGAAAACGATCAGAAGTCCTCTTCCGCCCGCGTCCACAACGCCCGCCTGAGCAAGCACCGGGAGCATTTCGGGAGTTTTCTTGAGCATTTCTTCGCCTGCTTCGATAACGCTGTTGAAGAAATCGTCCACGTCCACGTTCTTTTTGCAAACGTTTTTGGCGTGGTCGCTCATCGCGCGGACAACGGTAAGAATCGTGCCCTCTTTCGGTTTCGTAACCGCTTTGTACGCGACTTCCGTACCTCTTGCGAGACCTTTCGCGAAAAGCTTCGCGTTGATTTCGCCGTTAGCGGTCGAAAGGACGTCCGCCATACCTCTCAATATCTGCGAAAGTATTACGCCGCTGTTACCGCGAGCGCCGCGGAGCGCGCCTTTCGCCATAGCTCCGCAAAGATCGTCTATGTTGTTGCTGGGGCAAGCCGAAACTTCCTTGGCTGCCGAAAACATCGTAAGGGACATATTCGTACCGGTATCCCCGTCGGGAACGGGGAAAACGTTGAGAGCGTCCACATGTTCTTTATTTATATCGAGGAGCTTAGCTCCGTTTAAAATCATTTTACGGAGCAAAGCGCCGTTTACGGTCTTCTGCATTATATTCCTCCAATGCAATTAAAAAAGAAAAATATCGATAACGCGCAAATCTATACGCGTATTCCAATCACGTTTACGTTTACGGTGTCAACGACCATACCGGTAAATTTTTCCACGTCATACTTTACCGTCTTTTTAAGTGTCGTCGCAACCGCGTCTATCGACACGCCGTATTTGAGAACGACGTAAAGGTCGATGAAAACTCTGTCGCCGTTGGTAAAGACCCGAACGCCGCGCGAGAGCTTACTTTTTCGGAAAAGGTCGGATATGCTGTCGGACAATTTTTTCGAAACGAGATCCACGACCCCGTAACATTCGAGCGCAGATTTACCGGCGACCTCGGAAATGGCCTCCTCGGTAACGGTGATTCGTCCGTAAGCATTTACGGTGTTTACGCTCATTAGCAGTCCTCCGTGCTTTCCCTACTTATACATTGTATAACATTCGGCATATAAAATCAAGGGTTTTAAGGGTGTTTTCGGAAAAAAACCTAAATAATTATCTCCTCCGAGTATATATATGCCCAAAAAACAAAAAAAATTTGCAAAACCGACGGAATTCACTTGCATAGTTTCGCAAAAAGTGGTATAGTTAATAGGTAAGTCCAAAAACACCCTTTCGGAGGTATATCATGAGTAAAGTATGCGCAATTTGCGGAAAAGGTAAAGTAAGCGGCAACAACGTAAGTCACAGCAACCGCCACACAAAACGTACTTTTGGCGCGAATCTTCATAAAGCAAACGGCGAAATCGAGGGACTTAAGCCCAACGAGTACGTTTGCACGCGTTGCATGAGAACGATCAACAAGAACGCTTAACGCAGAGAGAGAAAGTTTTTGCGAGGAGCCGTTTCATAACGGCTCTTTTTCTTGTATCCGAAAATCGCCGCGACAGTCGGGCTCATACCGGAAACTGCCGCGAACAACTACCGCGCGAGCACGCTTGCTTGTACGAAAAAACGACGCCCTACCCGCGCCGTTTTTCTTTTCTGCAAAAAATAAGTCTCAGTAGTCCCGCGATCGCCCGCGGCGCTTTTATGCAAATGATTTTCATACCCTCACCTCTCGACAAAAACAAGCGTTTCGCCGACGACTGTAACTTCCGCCCTCTCGCCATCTGCCTCGTTCGAAATTCCGAGGGATTGCTCGCGATTCAGCTTCACGTCATGCGCCGGATACTTCAGCCCCTTTGTTGATAGTATATGCGAGGACTCGAAAAAGGGTACCAGCGAAACGTAACCGCCCCGTTTCGTCGCGAGCTCTGCAAAACCGTTTTCGAGAGTTGCGACCCATTTCTTACTTAAAAGCCGCACTTTCGCGCCGCCCTTTTTACCGAGGTACAACAGCGACAGATTAGCGTATGCGTGGTCGGGTCTCGCCCCGCCGAACGCGCCGTAAACGTCGATTTCGTCAGCACCCTTTTCGATCGCGCACTCAATCGCAAGATCCCCGTCCGTATAATCCTTTTCGGGTTGAAAAGTCCGTATTTCGCTCGACGAGGGAAAGTCGCGTTTCGTCACGCTGTCGAAATCGCCGAGAATAACGTCTGGCACAAGCTTGCCGCGCAGATAATCGTAAGCTCCGTCCGCGCAAACGGTAATGTCCGCGCCACTCGCCGCGTCGGCGGGATCGAGATCGAATTCGCCGTTCAGAAACACCGCCGCTTTCATTTCGCGCGCCTCAGCTCTTCCATAGCCGCCCGAGCGTCTTTTGCCCCGAACACGGACGAACCCGCAACGATCGTGTCCGCGCCCGCAGCCTTTGCCGCCTTTACCGTTTCGGCGTTTATACCTCCGTCGATTTCGAGGCGGGTATTAAGTCCGCGCCGTTTGATTTCGGCGGAAATTTTTTCGAGCTTGCCCACGGCGGAAGGAATGAATTTCTGCCCGCCGAACCCCGGGTAAACGCTCATGACCAGAATCATATCGGTTTCGCCCAAATAATCGAAAACGACCTCCGCGGGGGTATCGGGGCTTATAACGAGCCCGTTCTTTTTACCGAGCGCGCGGATATGCGCAAGCGTTTCGCGAAGCGCCCCGCAAGCCTCGTAATGCACCGTAATATAATCTGCGCCCGCTTTCGCGTACACGTCGATATAGCGTTCGGGACGATGAACCATAAGGTGTACGTCGAGCTCGAGCGAAGTGTGCGGACGAATGTCGGCTACCATTTTCGGACCGAAGCTGATATTCGGCACGAAAATCCCGTCCATAACGTCGCAATGAATTATGTCCGCACCTGCGGCGGTGATCCTTTCGATTTCCTCGCCCATCTTCGCGAAGTCCGCGCTGAGAATGGACGGAGCGATATACAAATTGTTCATTTTACTTCCTCCCGAAGCTTTTGTAAGCGTCTTTCGTTTCGGCGAAAATCGCCGCGTATCTGTCGTATCTGTTCTTGTCGAGCCTGCCTTCTTCGACCGCACGTTTCACCGCGCAATCGGGCTCGGCGGTATGCGTGCACGGATGAAATCGGCAATCGTCCGCGAGTTCGACATAATCGTCGTAATACGAAGCAAGCGCCCTGTAATCTTCCTCGAACGCGTCGAGCATCGAAAACCCCGGGGTGTCGATTATCGTCAGACCGTCGTCGGTCTCGACGATGCGCGCCGAAGTCGTGGTATTCTTGCCGCGCATGATCTTTTCGCTGATCTCGCCCGTTCTGTGCCTGTCCTCGCCCACGATCGCGTTTACGAGCGTCGATTTACCTACGCCCGACTGCCCCGCGAAGCAAACGAGTTTACCGCGTATCGCCGCTACAAGCTCGTCGATTTCGCCGAGAAGCGCGCTCGTCGTCACGACTTCCGAAACGTCGCTTCCGTACTGTTTTCTTATTTCGTCGGCGCTTATACCGCCCTTGTCGCGCTTGTTAAGACAGATTATACAGTCGATTCCCGCGCGTTTGCAGTTGATCACCATCTTGTCCGCAAGCATGAAGTCCGGTTCGGGCGACGGCGAAATAACGATCACTATCGCGTCAACGTTCGCAACGGCGGGGCGTATAAGCGAATTGCGCCGCGGATAAACGGACGAAATCACCGTTTCGCCGTCCGCTTCCTTTGTTTCGACGAAATCGCCCACAAGCAATTCTCCGTCGCGTTTGAGTTTGCCGCGCGCTCTGACAAACGAGATTTTTCCGTCCTCGCAAATCTCGAAGCGATCGGAATTATGTGAAATCACTCTCGCTTTACGACTTTCCATTTACATAACTCCGTCTCAGTTGTCCGCACGCGCCGCCGACGTCCGACCCTTTCGATTTACGGATCGTAGCGCTTACGCCGAATTCGTTAAGTTTTTTCATAAACCGCTCGCCCTCTTCCTTCGTGCAACCGACGAGGTTTTTCTCCTTGACTGGGTTGAGCATGATAAGGTTGACGTGGCACGGAAAGCCGCGCAATATCTCGCTCAACCGCTTAGCGTCGAAATGGTTCATATTCACGCTCTTGATCATCGTATATTCGAAGATAACGCGCCGCCCCGTTTTCTCGAAATAATATTTAGCCGCCTTGACGATTTCGGCGATCGAATAACGATTAGCGATCGGCATAACCTTTTGCCTCTCTTCGTCGCTGCTCGCGTGAAGCGAGAACGTGAGCGTAACGGTAAACCCGTCGTCCGCGAGCCTGTACACGTTTTCGACAAGCCCGCAGGTGGAAAGCGAAATATTTCTCTCGCTCACATTAAGCCCCTTTTCGGAGCTTATCAGCCTCAGAAACTTCGTCACTTCGTCGTAATTGTCGAGCGGCTCGCCGCTTCCCATAAGCACGACGTTCGTCACAGCGCGCTTGCGGTCGGAGCCTCCCGCCTCGCGGTTCACGCAAAGCACCTGCGAAAGAATTTCGCCCGCCGTGAGGTTTCTCACGAGCCCGCCTATACCCGAAGCGCAGAACGCGCAACCCATACGGCACCCGACCTGCGTCGAAACGCAAAGCGTATTGCCGTAGGACTGTTTCATAAACGCGCCCTCGATAATATTACCGTCCGAAAGACGGTAAAGAAATTTTTCCGTGCCGTCGCGCGAAACGAGTTTCTTTTCTGTCGCAACCCCGCGAGCGGCGTACTTCTCGCTCAATTTTTCGCGAAAAGCGGACGGCAGATCGGTCATTTCGTCGTAATCGTCAAAACGCGTGATATGCGCGTAAAGCTGCTTTGCCCGATACGACGGAACGCCGAGCTCCGCAACGAGTTTTTCGACTTCTTCATAACTTAAATCGGCAAGTATCATTTGTTCCTCCCGAGCGCCGCGACGAAAAATCCGTCCGTGCCGTCCGTCTGCGGATAAAGCCGCACGAACCCGTCCGCGCCCGATTTTACCTTATCGAACGCAATCGGTTCGACATAAAAAT
Organism: uncultured Clostridia bacterium; assembly: GCA_934270565.1. GTDB lineage: Bacteria > Bacillota > Clostridia > Christensenellales > Pumilibacteraceae > UBA10677. Next base: position 53,093 of record CAKQPR010000002.1, read on the forward strand.
CGGGGTGAGTTTTCAGAAACTTTTCCACGACGCGCTCGTTTTCTTTCTTTACGATCGTGCATGTCGAATAGCAAAGTCTGCCGCCCTTTTTAACGTAAAGCGCAGCGGTCGAGAGAATTTTTTGCTGAATTCCGCAAAGCGCGTTCACGTCCTCGGGCACTCGCGACAGCAGAATATCCGGCTTTGAATGGATCACGCCGAGCCCGCTGCACGGCACGTCGCAAACCACGAGATCGAACGAATCCCGCCACGTTTCGTTTATAACGGTCGCGTCCGCGCAAACCGCGTTCACTTTTTCGCCCATGCGAGCCGCATGCGAGCGGATAAGCTCGACCCTGTGCGGGTGAATATCGCAAGCCGTCACTTCTCCGTTCGTCAGGAAGGCAAGATAAACCGCTTTACCACCGGGCGCGGCGCAAAGATCGAGCACGCGCGGTTTTTCGTGAACTCCGAGCGCGTAAATTTCGGCTGCGAGCGCAGACGAGCGCGACTGCACCGTGTACAAGGTTTTATCTACGCTTTTAAGGCTCTCGGCGGGCGCGTAATAACCGCAATCCGTTTCGGTAAGCCCCTTTACTTTTCTCTTCCATTCCTCGTCCGTGATTTTACGCTTGTTCACCCGAACGTGCGGTCGCTCGTCGAGCTTTGCCGACAGAAACTCGCGGGTGAACTTTTCGCCGTAATCGGACAAAAGAAGTTTTACTATATGTTCTGGGCACGAATAATTCACCGAGATTTCGAACGCTTTGTTTTTATCGGAAATCGGAAGCGCGACCTCGCCCGAACGACGAAGAACCGCGTTCACGAAGCCCGCGAGCTCGCGTTTTCCGATCTTTTTCATAAGCTCCGTCTGAGTGCTCACGACCGCATAATCGGGCTCGGACATATACCGAAGCATGTAAATTCCGATTTTGAGCGCGATAACGACGGCGGGTTTCGGCTTCTTTGCCGTAAGCTTGCCGATAATATAATCGAGTTGAACGCTCTTTGAAATAACGCCGTAAAAAAGCCGCGTAACGTATCCCGCGTCGCGCGGATCGAGCCCGCGTATCGCCTCGTCAAGGGCGAGCGAAGCATAGGCTTTCTCGCGGAAAACCTTGCCGAGCGCGTTATAGACTATGACGTTTCTGTCGAGCGTGTTCATTCTTTCACCGTAAAACCGTTCCGACCGGCACCTTTACGCCGTTCAGAAAATCAGCCGTTTTCATTCGTTTTTTACCGCTTGCCTGCACTTCGGTAAAGCTCACCGCGCCTTCGCCGCAAGCAACCGTTATGCCGTTTTTGTCCGCTTTGATAACTTCGCCGAGCCCGCCTTTTCCGTCGGCAAGATCGAGCCTGTAAACTTTGAGCGGGTTTTCGCCGAGCGTGCAGACTCCGTACCCGAAGCCGCGTATGCGGTTTCTCACCTCGCAGGCGGGGCGGGAAAAATCGATAAAATATTCTTCTTTCTTTATCGGCGGGGCGTTCGTCGCGAGTTCGCCGTTTTGCGGAACAGGCTTAATCGTACCGCCGACGTAGCTCTCGATCGTATTTAACAAAAGCTCCGAGCCCGCCGCCGCGAGCTTTTCATAAACAGCATCGACGTAATCGTTATCGTCGATATTCACTTTTGTTTCGGACAAAATATCGCCCGTATCCATGCCCGCGTCCGTCCGCATTATCGTTACGCCCGTTTCGGTAAGTCCGTCGGCGATTGCCCTCTGAATGGGCGCGCTTCCGCGATACTTCGGCAGCAGCGATCCGTGAACGTTGAGCGTTCCGAAGCGCGGGATATCGAGAATTTCCTGCGAAAGAATCTGTCCGTAAGCCGCCGTAATCATAAGATCGGGCGCGATTTCGCGTAAAGTTCCCACACCGTCGCGACGGATCTTTTCGAACTGAAAAACGGGAATTCCGAGGCTTTCCGCGAGCTCCTTTACCGCGCACGGAATAAGCCTGCCCTTACGATCCTTCTCGCGATCGGGCTGGCAGACGGCCGCCGCCACTTCGTATTTTTTTACAAGCGCTTCGAGCACCGTTGCGGCGAACTTCGGCGTTCCGAGAAAAACTATCCTCATTGAAAATCCTCGTTTATCATTTTGTCGATATACATAATCCCGTCGAGGTGATCTATTTCGTGGCAGAACGCAACCGCCGCGAACCCCTCGACCTTATATCTTGCCTTCTCGCCGTTGCGCGTGAACGCTTCCACGACGATTTTTTTAGGTCTTTCGACCTCGCCGCTGCGCCCGGGGATACTCAGACAACCCTCCGGTCCGATCTGCGAGCCGCTCGAGCGGACGATAACGGGGTTGACGAGCTCGTAAACGGTTTCGCCGTCGATACACACCACGCACACCCGCTTCAATATTCCGACCTGCGGCGCGGCAAGCCCCACGCCCTCGGCTTTGAACATTGTCTCGGTCATATCGTCGATCAGCTGCCCGAGCCTGTCGTCGAACGCGGTCACTTCTCTGCATTTCGCTCTTAAAATCGGATCGCCGATTTTTACGATGTTTCTCGTTGCCATAATTTTTGCCTCACCCCAGATTGTTCGGGTTCACTTCTACGAAAACCGTAGCTTTCGGAACCGTGTATTTGTCCGTTATTTCGTAAATTTTACCGGTAATTTCGTCCTCGTTACCCACGATGCGCGCGATTATCTGAACGCGGAATTTGTCCTGAATTTTCTTCAGCGGAGATCGCATCGCCGCGAAATACGCGAAATTCTGCCGATAACTTCTGCTCAGCTCCGTCACGTCGTCGAATATTCCTTTCAGAACCCGCCCCGCAAGCTCCTCGTTTTCCGAGCTTACGAGCACGCGGACAATGCGCGAAAACGGCGGGTATTTCGTGACTTCGCGAAGGTTGACTTCCTTTTCGTAAAAGCCGAGGTAGTTGTTCGTGGCGGCGAATTTATAGACGTAATGGTTCGGCGTATAAGTCTGAAGAACGACCCTGCCCGCCTTTTCGTCGCGCCCCGCACGCCCCGCGACCTGCGTGATAAGCTGATATGTACGCTCCGCCGCGCGGAAGTCCGCGAAATGCAGGCTCATATCCGCGTCCACAATCCCCACAAGCGTAACGTCGGGGAAATCGTGTCCTTTTGCGATCATCTGCGTTCCGACCAGAATATTAGCCTTTTTTGCCGCAAATTCGCCTAAGATTTCGACGTGCGCGTCTTTGCCGCGCGTTGTGTCGTTGTCCATTCTCAGAATTTTAGCGGCGGGAAACAGCTCCCGAAGCTTTTCCACGACCGTCTGCGTTCCGATGAATCCGAGCTTGATCGAGGGCGAATGACACTTCGGACACTCGTCGAGAACGGCGTATCGGTTTCCGCAGTAATGGCATTTCAGAACGCGTTCGTCCTTGTGGTAAACGAGCGAAACGTCGCACCGCTCGCACTTGGGAACGTATCCGCAACTGCGGCACATCATGTACGACGAATAACCGCGGCGGTTTATGAAGATTATCGCCTGCTCGCCCTTGTCGAGGCACTCGCGAAGCTCTTCGATCAGAAGCCGTGAAAACATACCGTTGTTGCCCGCGTAAACTTCCTTGCACATGTTCACGATCTGTATTTCGGGAAGCGGTTTTTTGTTTATCCTTTCGGACAGTTTCAGCAGCTTGTACTCACCGGTTTGTGTCCGATAGTACGAATCGATCGATGGGGTCGCGCTGCCGAGAACAAGCGAACAATCGTTGTACTTTGCGCGGAATCGCGCAACCTCGTGCGTGACGTAACGCGGGTTGGATTCGGAAACGTAACTCGAATCGTGCTCCTCGTCGATTATGATAAGCCCGATGTTTTTAAGCGGAGCGAAAATCGCGCTTCTCGCTCCCACCGCAACGCGCGCTCTGCCGCTAAGAAGCCTGCGCCATTCGTCGAAACGCTCGCCGACGCCGAGCCCGCTGTGAAGAAGCGCCACGTCGTTGCCGAATCTCGCGCGGAATGCCTTGAGCACCTGCGGAGTGAGCGAAATTTCGGGCACGAGCATAATCGCGTTTTTACCGGCTTTGAGCGCTTCGGAAATTGCGTGCATATAGACTTCGGTCTTGCCGCTTCCCGTGACGCCGTGAAGAAGATAAGTCGCGTGCTCGCCCCTGCCGATACGCTCGACGACTTCGGCTTGCGCGGGCGTGAGCATGATTTTTTGCGCGTTTGCCGCGCTTAAATCGGTGTACGGCGTGCGGAGCGATTCTTCCTCTTCCGTTACTACTATTCCGCGTACGATGAAATTACGGAGCGCCGCCGCGGAGAAATTTTTGTTGAGTTCGGTTACGCTTTCGCGATCGATTTCCTGAAGGTAATAAAACAGATCGAGCTGAGCCGTCGCCGTCGGTTTTATAAAGCTTGCGGGGTCGGTTGTCCGATACTCGTCCGCAAGCCGCGCGTATTTTACGGTAAGCTCCTTCACTCTGCCGCCGCGCATCTGGGCGGGTATAAACAACCTCAGAACGTCCACCTTGCGAAGGTGGTAGCGATTCGTCATATAATCCATAAGCGACAGCATTTCTTCGGAAATCACCGCCGTTTCGTCGAGCGTACGAATTATCGGTTTAAGGTTCGGATACTCGCTTTTATCCTTTACAGCGACGACGTAGCCTTCGGTTTCGGTGCGCCCGAACGGTACGAGCACGCGAAAGCCCGCCCCGATATCGAGCGAGCCGATTTCGTAGTCGAAAATCCTGTCGATTTCGCTACTGCTTATATCTACTATAACCTCCGCGACCATTACAGCTTACCGATTTCGTCGAGGAGCAGATCGGCAAGCGCGGTTTTTTCGAGCAAGCCGAAATCCTTTTTCGTTTCGCGGGTGATGACGGTTACGATATTCGTGTCGGTATTAAAGCCCGCGCCCTTTTTCGTAACGTCGTTAAGCACGACCATATCGGCGTTTTTCTTCCGAAGCTTACCGCGCGCGTTAGCCTCGCAATCGTCCGTTTCCGCGCTGAAAATCACGAGCTTTTTGTCGCCCTTGATCTTGCCGATCGCCGCCGCGATGTCGGGGTTCTTTTTGAGTCTGAGCGTGAGCTCGTCCGATTTTATCTTCTTGTCCGAAATCTTTTCGACGGCGTAATCCGCGGGAGCCGCCGCCTTTACGACGATATCCGCGCGGTCGAGATTGTCCAAAACCGCGTCGTACATTTCCTGCGTGGTCGTTACGTCGATCCGCTCTATTCCGTCGGGAACGGGCACGGTTATATTACCTGCGACGAGAATAACTTTTGCGCCGCGATCAAGCGCCTTCGAGGCGATCGCAACGCCCATTTTGCCGCTCGACCGGTTGGTAATAAAACGCACGGGGTCGATGGGTTCGCTAGTGCCTCCAGCGGTGACGAGCACCGTTTTGCCGTCGTAATCGGGCTTCGGAACGAGAATATCGAACGCCGCTTTTACGATCTGTTCGGGTTCCGCCATTCTGCCCCTGCCCACGTCGCCGCAAGCGAGAAAGCCGCTTCCGCTTTCAACGAAATACGCGCCGCGATCGCGGAGGATCTTTTCGTTTTCCTCGTACGCTTCGGCGGTAATCATATTCACGTTCATGGCGGGAGCAAGAAGCATAGGGCATTTCATCGCAAGCGCGGTCGTGGACGCGAAATCGTCCGCTATTCCGCGGGCAAGCTTTGCCGCAAAGTCCGCCGTCATAGGCGCAACGATGAAAATATCCGCTTTTTTCGCAAGCGAAACGTGCTCTACTTCCCATTCGAAATCGCGGTCGAAAGTATCGACGACCACGCGGTTTCCGCTTAGCGTCTCGAAAGTGAGCGGCGTAACGAATTCGGTGGCGTTTTTCGTCATAACGACGAAAACGCGTGCGCCCGCTTTTCTCAGCGAACTCACGACGTGACACGTCTTATATGCGGCTATTCCGCCCGTGACGCAAACGACCGCGTTTTTACCCGAAAGGTTCAATCAGTCCTCGTTCCTGGCTTCTACCGAGCCGTTGTAAAGCTCTTTTGCCGCGTAAGTAACGGGGTTTACGCCGGTGCTCTCGAGCATATCGAGCTTTTTGTCGAGAAGGAAGCGGGCGCGCTTTGCCGTGACGATTACGAGCGCGTACTTGCAACCGATTTTGTCCACAAGTTTATCAATGGGGGGATCGATCATCATAATGAGTATATTCTCCTAAAAAAGTTTTCAGTGTTTGGTGTTGAGGTAGTCGATAATTACCGCCTCGTTGCGCGAAATTCTGCTCTTTTCCGCTTCGATTATCGAAAGCGTCTGCTTTATTGCCGTTTCGAGATCGTCGTTGAACACGATATAATCGAACTGCTTGTATTTCGCGAGCTCGCTCTTGGCGCACGACAGGCGGCGGCGGATACTCTCTTCCGAGTCCGTGCCGCGGGCGCGAAGGCGCTTTTCGAGGATTTCGAACGACGGGGGAATAATGAAAATCGTAACGGCGTCGGGATAAATTTTCTTGATCTGCTTAGCGCCGAGCGTGTCGATTTCGAACATTACGTCCTGACCCTTGGCGAGCTTTTCGTATACGGGAGCTTTGGGCGTGCCGTAATAATTGCTGTAAACCGCGGCCGTTTCGAGAAACTCTCCGTTCGCAATCATCTTCTGATACTGCTCCTCGGTGCGGAAGTAGTAATGAACGCCGTCCACTTCGCCCTTACGCGGCGCGCGGGTCGTAACCGAAATGGAGCGCTGAATTTCGGGTCGACGGATCAGAACTTCGTTGTAAACCGTGCCCTTGCCCGCCCCCGAAGGACCGGATATAACTATCAGTAAGCCTTTTTTCATTTGCGTAGCTCCTTTTACTCGACGTTGCGGATCTGTTCTTTTATCTTTTCGAGCTCGTTTTTCATATAGATCACGAGCGAGGTAAGCGTTTTGTCGTTGGACTTCGAGCCCATAGTATTGATTTCTCTGCCCATTTCCTGCGAAATGAAATCGAGGTTTCTGCCCTGCGGTCCGTCCGCTTTGGTCGCCGCGCGGTACTGCGCGATATGCGAGCCGAGCCGTTGAATTTCCTCGTTGATGTCCGCTTTGTCAGCGAAGAACGCCACTTCGTTGAGTAGTCTCGCTTCGTCGATTTCGACGCCCGCGAGCGCTTCGGTTATACGAGTGCGAAGTTTTTCGCGGTATTCTTCCACTACGAGCGGCGCACGTTCGACGACTTTTTTAAGCGCTTCGTCGATATTGTCGGCAAGATCGCGAAGATTTTTCGTAACGCCCGCGCCTTCTTTTATCCTCATTTTGTCGAGCGCTTCCACCGCGCCTTCGGTTGCTTTTGTCACTATGTCGCGGAGCTCGTCCTCGCTTTCCTCTTCGGCGCGTTCCGTCACGACCGACGGGGCTTTGAGAAGATCCACGACCGAATATTCGCCGCTTACGCCGAACTTTTCGGCAAGCGTTTTCGCCGCGTCGAGGTAAGCTTTCGCCGCCGCTTCGTCAACGTCGATATGACTTTCCGCTTCGCTGACGTAAGTAAGGAACACGTCAACCGAGCCGCGCGAGAGTTTGCTTTTTATAACCGACTTGACGTCGTTTTCGAACGGCGCGAGCACCTTTGGAAGCCGCACGTTGATTTCGAGGTATCTGTTATTTACGGCTTTCATCTCGACCGTGAGCGAACGCGTAGGTTCGCTTACGACGCATTTGCCGTAGCCCGTCATACTTTTCATTCTTCTACTCCGTAAATTCTGTACATTTCGTCGCGCTTTACGTCGAACGTCGTTTCTTCGCCGCTTCGCCGCACAAGCACGTTTCCTTTATCCGTAACTTCGCCGATCACCGTAACGGGTATGCGGGCTTCGTTCAAAGCCGCCGCGACCTTTTCGGGATCGGTCGTAACGATAAGCATACTGCCGCTCGAAACAAGCCCGAGCGGATCGGCGCCGCACAGCGCGCACAGCTTTTCGGTAAGCTTGCTTATCGGCATACGATCTTCGTAAAGCCGCGCGCCGAGCCCCGCGTTCGAGCAGATTTCGGCAACCGCGCCGAGCACGCCGCCTTCGGTAACGTCGTGCATCGCTTTGACTTCGGGCAGGTGCGAAATCGCTTTCGATTCCGCTCCGACGTCGAGCATTTCGCGGAACGAATCTAGTTCGGCTCGCTCCTCCTCGGTAAGCTTCGGCTTCTTCTCGTCCGCCAGAAGGCAACTGCCTTCGAGCGCGAGAAGCTTTGTAACCATTATTTTGTCGCCCGCACGTAAGTCATCCTTCATAATCGGGCGTTTCGTGCGCCCTATCGCGGTGCCGCACACTATCGGACGGGTTACGCAATCGGAAAACTCGGTATGTCCGCCGACGATTTCCACGCCGAGCGATTTCGCCCGCGCCGTCGCACCGTCCATAATCCTGCCCACGTCAGACGGATCGGAATCGGGCGTCATAATTACGATGAGAGTCATAGCGACGGGTTCTCCGCCGTTTGCGGCAACGTCGTTACAGCAAACGCTCACGCAAAGCGCGCCCGTTTCGTACAGATCCGTGCCCGCCGTGATCGGGTCGGAGGAAACCAGAATTCTGTCGGGAATATTCAGAAGCGCGCAGTCCTCGCCTATCGCCGCGCCCGCCTCGACCTCGGGGCGAATACGGTCAAGCTTGTCTATAACGTTCTTTTCCAATTCCTCAGAAGTAAGTTTTCCGAATCTCATACGTTTATATTATAACACCGACGCGCGAAAAATTCAACTGTTTAACAGCAAATTAAACTCGTTCTCGTCAATTATTTTTACGCCGAGGGCGCGCGCTTTGTCGAGTTTACTGCCCGCAGCCTCGCCCGCAAGCACGTAATCGGTCTTTTTCGACACCGATCCCGACACTTTCGCGCCGCGGTTTTCTATAAGTGCGGTAGCTTCTTCGCGTGTGTACGACGGTAACGTTCCGGTAAGAACGAACGTTTTTCCCGCAAGGTTCTGTTTTTCGTCAGAGCCCTCATAGCGCGGATCGATGCCTATCTCTTTGAATTTTTGTATGGTTTCGGTGTGTTTTTTGAAATACGCGACTATGCAATCGGCTACCACGTCGCCGACATCGGGTATCGCCGTGAGTTCCTCCTTTGTCGCCGAAGCGAGCTCGTCGATGCTCCCGAACGCTTTGGCGAGGTCTTTAGCCGATTTTTTGCCGACGTTTTCTATTCCGAGCGCGTTTATGAAACGGTCGAGCGGCGCGGACTTACTCTTTTCGATGGACGAAACGAAATTTTCCGCTTTCTTGTCACGAAAACCGTCCAGCGATTTGAGCTTGTCGGCGGTAAGCGAGTAAAGATCTATTAGCGAGCGGACGCCGAGCGCGTCATACAGCTGAGCGATCGATTTTTCGCTGATGCCGCGTATATCCATACATTCTTTGGACGTGAAATGTTCGAGCCGTCCTATTACCTGCGGACGGCAACCGTATTCGTTCGGGCAGAAAATGTGCGCGCCGTCCTCGTAAAGCTTAGCGCCGCATGCGGGGCAGTATTCGGGCGGGATAACGGGTTTGCCGCCGTTGTCTTCCGCCACGCCCAAGATCTCGGGGATAACGTCGTTCGAGCGGCGTATAAACACGCGCGAGCCGATTTTAACCTTTTTGCGGAGTATATCGCCGTAGTTGTTAAGCGTTGCTTTGCGGATCGTCGCGCCGCAAAGTTCAACCGGTTCGAGGTGCGCGAGCGGCGTGAGTTTACCCGTTCTTCCCACGTTCCACACTACGCTTTTGAGTATCGTGGTGGTCTCTTCCGCTTCGAATTTGTACGCCATCGCCCAGCGCGGAAATTTGTCGGTATAGCCGAGCTTCTCGCGGAGCGCCACGTCATCAACCTTTACGACCATTCCGTCGATGAGAAAATCGAGCGAGGCGCGGTTTACGTTCTGTATTTCGGCGATAATCTTTTCCATATCTCCCGAAACGAAGAGCTTTTCGGTCTTGAAGCCGTTCTCTATCAAAAATTTAATGTTGTCGCGCTGAGACGGAACGACGGTGCCTTCGACGTAGTTTACGTTATAAAAAATCACGTCGAGGTTGCGCGAAGCCGTCACTTTCGGGTCGAGGTTTCGGATCGCTCCGGCTACGCCGTTACGCGCGTTTTTGAGCGGTTCTGCGGCAGTTCGGTTGTATTTTTCGAGCGCGCTCAGCCTCATTATTCCTTCGCCCTGAGCTTCGAATCTGCCCTTGTACGGCACGGACAGCGGAATGGATTTTATGGTGAGCACCTGCTCCGTCACGTCCTCGCCCGTTTCGCCGTTTCCGCGCGTAGCGGCGCCGACGAACAAGCCGCCGTCGTAAGTCAGGCAAAGCGTGAGTCCGTCGAGCTTGTATTCGAGCGTATAAACCGCGTCGGGCGCGACTTTTTTTATCTTCTCGTCCCACTCGCGAAGCTCTCCGAAACTGTTGCATTTATCGAGACTGTACAGTTTGTGAAGGTGGGTGTGCGGTTTGAACTCCGCGATCGGCTCGCCGCCTATACGACGCGTGGGCGAATCGGGAAGCCGCACGCCCGTTTGTTTTTCGAGCGCGAGAAGCTCGTTATAAAGCTCGTCGTACTGCTTGTCCGCGACGATCGGTTCGTCGAGCACGTAATAATGGTACGCGTATTTGTTGAGCTCGTCCACGAGCTCTTTCATTCTGTCCATAATTCTCTCCCTACAAAAGTTCTATCGGCGCGTAATCAAGCACGAAATTGAGCGTTACGTTCGTGTTGTCGAATTTTATCTGCAAAGTACGCGCTTTCTCGTCGCGCGAAACAACCGTGCCGACGCCGTATTTCGGGTGCTTTATGCGCGCTCCCGAAGCGTAAAGCGATATGTCTTTTTTTGCACTTTGCGTTCTGCGCGGCGCGACGGGCGCAGGCTCGTATGCGGGCACTTCCTCGGCGTTGTAGTTGCTGCCCTTGCTCGTATACTCGCGCCGTCCGCGATAACTTCCGTAACCGCCGCCGTAACTGTCGTATCCTCCGCCATATGACTTGTAAAGTCCGTCCCTGCCGTTGCCGCCGCTCTTTTCTTTCTCGAAACCGCCTTCGGCGAGGAACTGACTCGGGGCGCACGGCTGACGAACGCCGAAACGAAACCTCGATTTCGCCATTGTTAGGAAAAGCCGCTCGCGGGCGCGGGTGACTGCGACGTACATGAGCCGCCGCTCCTCTTCCATTTCGCCGCTTTCGCAGGCTTTGCGCGAGTCGGGGAACGTTCCGTCCTCAAGCCCGACTAAAAACACGACTTTGAATTCGAGACCTTTTGACGAGTGGATCGTTGCGATCGTTACGCAATTCCCGCCGTCGTCCTCGTCGAGGTCGCTGTAAAGCGCGATCTGTTGCAGATAATCTTCGAGGCTCGCGGTCGGATTCGCTTTTTCGAATTCCTCGATCGAATGAGCGAATTCGCGGATATTCTGTTTGCGGGCTTCGTTTTCCTCCGTCGGCTCGGAATAATATTCGCGAAGTCCTATGAGTTTTATCACATAACCGACGAGATCGTAAAGAGTACTGCCCGCATTATAGGCTCTGTCCATACAGCGCAGAACATTTGCAAACGGTATGACTTTTTTTATCGTGCCCGCGGAAAGCGCTTCGTCGCGATCGATATTGTAAATCACGTCGTAAAGCGAACTTCCGGTTTCCGCCGCCCGTGCCGAAAGCGCGGAGATCGTTCCGTCGCCTATTCCCCTTTTCGGAACGTTGATTATCCGAAGCAACGCTTCCGCGTCGTCGTGGTTTACCATTATGCGCAGATACGCGAGAAGATCTTTTATTTCCTTGCGATCGTAGAATTTGAAACCGCCGTACACGCGGTACGATATTCCGTACTGAATAAAGCGTTCCTCGAACAGTCGCGAAAGTGAGTTTACGCGCATCAGAACGGCAAAATCGCGCAGTACGTACCCCTCGGTTTTCTGCAATTCGTACATTTTTCTCACGACGTAATCGGCTTCGTCTCCGTCGCTTCGGGCGGGGTAATAAACCACCTTTGCTCCGCTTTGATTGTTCGTCCAGAGTTTCTTTTCGAGACGTTCGCGGTTGTTGCCGATTATTTTATTCGCGAGCTCGAGTATTTTTCCGGTAGAACGGTAATTCTGTTCGAGCTTGTAAGTTTTACACGGCTTGAAGTCCTCGCGGAAATCGAAAATGTTTTTGAAATTCGCGCCGCGCCAGCCGTAAATGCTCTGATCTTCGTCGCCGACAACGAACACGTTACGATACTTCGCCGCGAGGATTTTCACGATATCGTACTGAACGCCGTTAGTGTCCTGAAACTCGTCTACATGAATATAGCGGAATTTGTTCTGATAGTATTCGCGCGCTTCGTCGTCCGTTCTGAGAAGCTTGTACGCCTTTATAAGAAGATCGTCGTAATCGAGCGCGTTATCCTTTTTCAGTTCCGCTTCGTATGCCGCGTAAGTCTTGCAAATAAGGTCGATGCCGTGCCGCCACGAATTGATTTTCTGATACTCGTCGGGCGAAAAGCCCTTGTTCTTGGCGTCGGAAATCGCCGCGATAACCTCTTTTGCGCTGTCCTCTTTCACGTCCGAGCTTTTCAGAATACGCTTTATGCACGCTTCCTTTTCGCCCTCGCCGTAGATCGAAAACGACGACGTGTACCCGCCGAGGTGCGATATGTAGCGGCGCAGAATACGCACGCACATAGAGTGAAAAGTAGATACCCATATATCTTCGGCAAGGTCGCCGAGCATCGCGATAAGACGGTCGCGCATTTCTTTCGCCGCTTTGTTGGTGAAGGTAATCGCGAGAATATTATACGGCTTTACGTTCTTTTCGGTGATAAGGTACGCGATCCTGTGCGTGAGCAGTCGGGTTTTCCCGCTTCCCGCGCCCGCAGTAACAAGTACGGGTCCTTCGGTGTCGAGTACGGGGGCTAACTGCTCTTTGTTAAGTGTTGAAAGGTCTACTTGCATCGGTGCGTTCCTTTGTGTTTTTTCGTCGGTTATATTATACCCGACTTTGCGCCGATAGTCAAGCCGATTGCCGATCACCTGCAAGTTTTGTTGCCCTTTTCCATATAATATCTGCGGCTGAGTTCGCGGAATTTCTCGGCAAGTTCGAGAACATATTTTTGTTTTCCGAGCTCGCTCAGACTTACATACAACTCCTTGTCGATAAGCCGTCCGATAGGTCCGGTTTCGTTCTCGTCCTCATCGAGAATTCTGCATACTTTTTCGTACATAATTTCTTCCTCGCGGGCGCGCGTTTTATCGACAGATTTAAGTTCGTCGCGGTCTATGCGGGCGCGTTGGAGCTCGGCAACCGATCTTTCGTCCGAGCCAACGGAAATAAGCTGTTGTTTTTCGCCCGCAATCTTCTCCCAGTAGCCCATTCTGAGCCGTTGCTTTGCCAGAAACGCTCGCTTTTTCAGTTCGCTCACACGTTCGTTTTTCATATCCTTTACCTCCGTTTTTTGTGGTAGGTCGCTTAAACTAATATTCGCGCCTGTCCGACGTTTATATGATAACACAATATCCGAGGCTACGGAATACCTTCGACAATCTTCGCCTTTTTATGAGTTTCTTTTCGCCAAATTTAAACAAAATCGGGCATTTCGGTCGGTTATAACTCCAAAATCCCCGCGTTTACGCCTGTAAACGCGGGGATCGGTCGATATTTATATATATGTAGGCAAAGAAACTACCGTTATTCGGATCGCAAAACGATTGCCGAGCATCTGATTTTTTAAAGCGTACCGTTCAACGGCAATCGTATTCGCTCCCGCGAGATTGCCACGTCGCTTCGCTCCTCGCAATGACAGAAGCTAAGTACCGTTCCGCTTGGTTTTTATAAGGGCGCTTGCGCGGAATTATTTTTCGTAATGTGAGAGCATAACGCAAGGTTGGCGGCGGGGCGAGGGCGCCCCGCCCTACCGAAGCGATGTTACGCCCGCCAAGAATTTGTCGTACACAGACAAAATACCCGTGGGCGGACGAGGGCGTCCGCCCCTACCACGTTCTACCAAAGTAAGTACAGGCATCGCCGACTTGCCCACGGCGGCTCGCCGTCGGGCGGACGAGGGCGTCCGCCCCTACCTTTTTTGAGCTTACTCAAAGGGGAGCCTTATACGGTTTATCTGTTTTCGTCGCCGATGCGGGTATCGCCTATACGGCTGAGAATTTCGTCCACGGAGAGGTTTCCGGAGAGTGATTTCGGAGCGTTGCGGCGTTTAACCGAAGCAGGCACGGTTTTGCGCGGGAGCGTGGTTTTCGCGTTCTTTTCCGTCGGCGATCTGCGGGCGGGAGCTTTTGCGATTTCCTCTTTGAGTTTGTTGAGTTCGCCGATTACGTCGTCGTTCGTTTTACCGTCGATCGCGGCGTTGAGTTTGTTTTCTATCGCGGCGATGCCGTCGGTCAGACGAGCTGCGATTTCTCCGTCGGTACTATGGTTGTCGAGCTCTTCTCTTATATCGGAAATATCGTCGGCAAGGTCGTAAATTTCGTTGAGTATAATGCTGTTGTAGCTTTCGTAACGAGCCTTATCGTCCTCGGAAACGTTGGCCATGGTGATGGCGAAAAGCTGTTCGCGAAGCTTTTTGATTTCGGCGAGAACCGTTTTGTCGTCGGACGCCGTCTGCACGCCCGACATGGCGGGCTCGGGCGCGACGAACGCGGCCGAAGCGAGCGTTGCGGTATGCTCGACCGCCTGCAATACGGCTACGAGACGATTGTCGAAAGCCTTGGACATTTCTGCGGCTTTTTCGTCGAATGCGGCAATAATCGCGGCTTTGTTCTCTTCCGCTCTCTTTGTCGCCTCGAGCGCGTTATTCTCTACCGCGTTCATAAGCGCGCGCTGACGGCGCTCTACGTCTTTAAGCCGAATTTCGAGTTCGCTTGCGGTATGTGTTCCTTCCGCAGGCGTTGTCGTGCCGCCGGTAAGAAGGTTGATGCCTTCGAGAATTTTTATACGGTCGTCTTTGCATGCCTGAGCGCGCTCGGCAGTCGTTGCGGAGAGCGAAGCCACCGCGTCGCCGAGGACCTCTATCGAGCTCATAACGTTGTTTTCGCTGTCGGTTACGAGGTTTTTGACGTCCTCGAACAATCTGTCGAGCTGAACGACGATTTCGCCGATCGTGGGGGCGGCGCCGTCCTCGTCGGCTTCCTTGTCGCCGAGTTTGTCGAGGATCGCAAGGCAATCGCCTTTAAGGTCGAGAATCGCGCGCGAAACGCTTTCCGCGTCCACTTTCGCCGTTTCCTCGTCGTCGGTAGCGACGATTTTATCAGCGCCCGAAACGTTTGCGTCGAGGAGAAGATTTTTTATTTCGGTGAGGCGATCGAAAAGCCCATCGGTGTTTACCGCGCGGTTTGTTCTTGCAGGGCGTCTGAGTTCGACGTGCGGATAGTCCACGAGGTCGCAGACTTCGAGTGCGGTGAGATTGCGGACGTTTTCGGTGAGCTCGGCGCGAAGCGATTTCAGTTTCGCTTCGTCCTTCTCGCTCAAAATCGCGATATTCGTGTTGAGGATCGCCGAATATACGCTTTCGCACTTGAATTCGTTGCGGTTGGACTGAATACCGTTTTTAGCCGCTATGAGGTCGGGAAGATCGTCGATCCCGTTCGCCGCGCCGCCCGACATAAGCGAGGACACGGAAGTAAGATACGAACGAACGGATTCCTTTCTCGAAGGCGCGACGGCAAACGCGTCGCCGCTACGGGCATAGGAAAGAACGTCGTCGAAGTTCGTAAGGTCGAGAGGAAGCGCGACGAGTTTGTCTATAATCGCGTTGAGCTCTTCCGCTATGGGCGCGACGTCGAGTTCGTCGGTCTCTTCGAGCCGCCTTCTGAGCGCGTCCACCGCGGTAAATTTTTCGGTTACGCTTGCCGACTCGCGTTTCGCCTCGCACTTGACTTTTGCGAGCAGATTATAAAGTTCGCAAAGCCCTTCGTTGCGTTTTTCGGTTGCCGCGGACGGAGCGCCAACGAGCGTTTTTATTTCGTAAAGCTGGCGAAGAAGCTCGGTATCCGTCGAGCTCGTCGAGGCTCTTTCGACGGACGACAAAGCTTCGATAGCGCCGTTCACGCCGATTATCGCTTCTTCGGCGCGTTTAACGCTTCCTCCGAGCTTGCCGAGCGCCGTCGAAACGTCCTCTTTGCCCGAAAGCTTGTAGATCTGATTTTTAATGAGGTTTATTTCGTCCGAAAACCGTCTGTCCGTTTCTCGCGAAGTCCGAGCAAGCTCGTCCACGCTTCTTACAAGTCTTTCCACCGAAGCGCGAAGCTCGGGGTCGGAAGCGTATGCGGGTGCGCGGTCGGGCGCGCCGTAATTCTGCACGGGAACGCCGCCGGCGAGTATTCTCTCTCCGTCCGGAAGCGATCTGATCGTGCGCTTGATTTCGTCGATTTCGGCAAGAACCCGATCAAGCTGTTCGTCGTCGGGATAATCGAAATTGCCGTTCATTCTGTCGATATCGTTCGCCATACTTTTCTCCTTTACCTCAGTTACGGTTGTTACGCTCGCCGAGCGCGGTCGCTTCGTCCATGGTTCTGCGGATCATTTCGGACAAAACCGTATCGTTCATTTCGTCTTCGTCGAGCGACAACGAGAACGAATACAACTTGTGTTTGAATTCGGCGGCGGTTGCAGGTCCGTCCACATAGCGAAGGTTTTTGCGCATCGCAACCACCTGAGCTTTACGCCTCTCGATTTTGTCCTTTGCGGGCGCGGCGTTGCGGCGTTCGATCGCGCGTGAAGCGATCGTTTCGAGTTCGCGCAGACGGTTGAGCATATTTGCTATCGCCATGTTGTCGATAGGCGCGGCGGGATAATTCCCTCCCGAATTAAATCCGTTTCCGTAACCGCCGTAATAGCTTTGCGGGCGGTAATAACCGTAGCCGTCGCCGTTCGGGCGCGAATATTGCGGGCGGGCGTAATCGTAACGATATCCGTTATCCGCGGGCTGACCGAATCCGACGAATTCGTCCGCTTCGGAACGATCGGTTTTTTCTTCCACGATACGAGGCGCGATTTCCGATTTTTCGGGCGTTTCGTCCTTTTTGGTGAGTTCGCGCGAAATCACGCCGCTTCCCGAAGCGACAAGGTTTTCGGTCGCTCCTGCGTCAAACCCTACGGCGTCCGCTTTTGCGACTTCGGCGTCGGCTCGGGCGGTGCGCATTTTGTCTATCGCCTCGCTCATTCGCTCTTCGTAAGCTCTGCGGTCCTTCTCTCCGCGGAACTTCGCCTTTTTCGCGGAAAGCTCGTCGTAATTCACGCGGGCTTCCTCATATGCCGCCGCGGTTTCGTTTCTGCGGCGTTCGAGCTCGACAAATTTCGCGTTCGCTTCGATTTCGGCAAGTATCGCGTCCTCGGCTATCACGACTTCTTCCGTCGTGCAGTTCTCGCGGTTTATGTATTCGTAAGCGCGTGCGCGTGCGTCGCGGAGCGTGCGGGCGAGAGTTTCTTTCCGATTGATAAGCTCGCTTTCTTCCGCGTCGGCTTTCGCGACGTTACGATTTATTTCGTTTACGCCAAGCGAAACGTCTCCCGATTCGATCGCGCCCGACGACGTTCTGAGCCTGTTCATAAGCCCCGCAAGCTTGTCGGAAAGCTCGCGCTTTTTAACGGTAAGCTCGGCAAGGCGGTCATTTATCCGACGAATTTCGGCGTCTGCCGAATTTACCTCGGTAAGTATGGGCTTGAACGCGGATAGCTTACGCTCGATTTCTTTGGCGCGACGGCTCTCTTCTATACGTTTCATTTCCGCGCCGACCCTTCCGTTAAGACGAGCTATGTCGGAATTGATAAAGCTGAGATCGCGTTCGTTACGAGCGATTTCCGCGACGAGATAGTCGAGCGCTTCGGTAAGAAGCTTTTCGTCGTTTTTCTTTTCGCCGGTGCGGGCGTTGAGATCGGCGATCGTCTTTGCGTTTGCGGACAGCTCGGAATCGAGGCGCACAACGTCGTCCTTGTTTTTACGCGCGATCTTCTTCGTTGCGGTGAGCGTTGCGTGCTCTTCGCGGAGCTTGTCGCCTACCGCTTCGGCGGCGGCTATCACCGCGTTGTTGTCGCGGAGGAATCTGCCCACCTTGTCGATTTCGACCTGAACGCGATCCTTGCGGTCGCCGAGCTTTGCGATCTTCTCTTCGGTCTGTCGCGCAACCTGCATTCTTTCGCGGAGAACGCGCATTTCTTCCGTCTCCTGATCGCCGACGGTTGCGGGCTCGGTAACAGGCGAAACCTCGATCGGCGAATACGGATCGAAGCCGAGCATTCCGATAAACGGACTCGGCGCGGCAGGTTCGGCGTTTTTCTTTTTATTTTTCTTAGCGCTCTTCGCGATCGGTTTTTCGGGTTTGCCGTCGCGATCGGACGCAGT
The DNA here is from genome assembly GCA_934270565.1 of uncultured Clostridia bacterium. Lineage (GTDB taxonomy): Bacteria > Bacillota > Clostridia > Christensenellales > Pumilibacteraceae > UBA10677. The sequence goes on from CAKQPR010000002.1 coordinate 71,320, forward strand.
ATCGGTCGTCGTCTGCTCGCCCGCGCTCTCTTCGGCAAGGCGCTTTTGCTTTTTGATGTCCTTGATTATAAGAACGAGCGTAAGCACCAGCAGAATAATCGCGACTGCCGCCGCGATCAACGTACTGAGCTTTATTTCGAAGCCCCCTATGTTGAAGCTCATAATTGCGAAAACGTTCATATCTTTTCTCCATAAGTCCGTTTGCGTTTTCCTGAGGTCGGTCCGCCGTGTCGCGGAAAACGACCCATACTATATATATTATAAGTAATTTGAGAAAATAAGTCAACTTTATTTACAGCCGCGCGCGTTTTTGTGGCAGGAATTTTTGATTTTTATCGCGCGCAGTGCGCAAAGCGACGCGAATATTGAGTTTTTCGATCGAATATATATAAGCCGAAACGGTTCATAAGCGTATAAATTTCTAAAATTTGTCGATTTTATCGGCAATTCGCTTGCAATTTTATCGTTCGCGGTTTATAATAATCGGGAACGTTATTTTACGCTTAATATTTATATAAAGGAGTTCAGTATGAGAGTTTACAATTTTTCGGCGGGTCCTTCTATGCTTCCGCTCGAGGTGCTTGAAAAGGTGCAGGCGGGTCTTATCGACTACGAAGGCACGGGCATGTCCGTTATGGAGATGAGCCACCGCTCGAAACCTTACGAGAAAATCAACGCCGACGCAGAAGCTCTGCTCCGCGAGCTTATGAACATTCCCGATAACTACTCGGTTATTTTCGTTCAGGGCGGCGCTTCGATGCAGTTCGAGGCTGTTCCCCTCAACCTCGCGCACGGCTCGACCGACACGAAGGGTGATTACGTCGTCACCGGTAACTTCTCGGGCAAGGCTTATAAGGAAGCCAAAAAATACGGCGATATGGTAGAAGTCGCTTCCAGCAAGGATCGCAACTTTACCTATATCCCCGAGCTTAATCGCGACATGTTCCGCAAGGACGCCGATTACGTACATATCTGCTACAACAACACCATTTTCGGCACGCGTTACACCGAAGCTCCCGACACCGGCGATATTCCGCTTGTTGCCGACCTCTCGTCCTGCATTTTAAGTCAGGAATTCGACGTTAAAAAGTTCGGCGTCATCTACGCAGGAGCTCAGAAGAACGTCGCTCCCGCGGGCGTTACGATCGTCATCGTGAGAAACGATCTGCTCGGCAAGGAAAACCCCTACTGCCCCACCATGATGAAATGGGCTACGCAGGTAGAGAACAAGAGCCTTTACAACACTCCTCCCGCATTCGTTACTTACGTTGCGACCGAAGTATTCAAGTACCTTAAATCGATCGGCGGCGTAAAAGCCATTCAGAAGATCAACGAAGAAAAGGCGGCTATGCTTTACGATTTCATAGACAATTCGTCCTTCTTTAAAAACCCCGTCGAACACAAATTCCGTTCGCTTATGAACGTTACCTTCACTTCCCCCTCTCCCGAGCTCGACGCGAAGTTCGTCGCCGAAGCCGCGCAGAACGGTCTCGTTTCCATCAAGGGTCACAGGCTCGTGGGCGGTATGCGCGCAAGCATTTATAACGCTATGCCCGTCGAAGGTATCAAAAAGCTTATCGAATTTATGGCTAAGTTCGAGAAAGAAAACAAATAAGGAGTACGGAAAATGTACGAAATACTTAAGCTTAACGAAATCAGCAAAGTTGCGGGGACCGTTTTCAACGACAATTACTCGCTCGTCAAAGAAAGCGCCAAACCGGACGGTATCGTTCTCCGTTCGTTCAATATGCACGAATACGATATTCCAGAATCCGTTCTTTGCGTGGGACGCGCGGGCGCGGGCGTGAACAACATTCCGCTCGATAAGTGCGCGGAAAAAGGTATCGTCGTTTTCAACACCCCCGGGGCTAACGCCAACGCGGTTAAAGAGCTCGTTATGTGCGGTCTCTTCCTCGCCGGAAGAAATGTTGTGGACGGTATCAACTGGGCTTCTACCCTCAAGGGCAAGGGCGCGGAAGTAGGAAAGCTTGTCGAGAAAGGCAAAAGCAGTTTCGTCGGCAAGGAAATCATGGGCAAAACGCTCGGCGTTATCGGACTCGGCGCGATCGGCGTGCTCGTTGCCAACGCGGCTAACGCGCTCGGCATGAACGTCCTCGGATACGACCCGTATATTTCGGTTGACGGCGCATGGCACCTCGACAACAAAGTCGTAAAAGAAACGGACGTTACCGAAATCTTCAAAAAGAGCGATTTCGTTACGCTTCACGTTCCGCTTAACGATTCTACGCGCGGCATCGTAAACGCCGATACACTCGCGCTTATGAAAGACGGTTCAGCAGTACTCAACTTCGCGCGCGGCGAACTCGTCGATTCGAAAGCCATGCTCGAAGCGGTCGCAAGCGGCAAGATTTCGCGCTACGTCACCGATTTCCCCTCGGACGAAATGCTTAACGTCGAGAACGTTGTGGCTATCCCCCACCTCGGCGCGAGCACTCCCGAAGCGGAGGATAACTGCGCGGTTATGGTCGCTCGTCAGATGCGCGACTTCTTCGAAAACGGCAATATCGTCAATTCCGTGAATTTCCCCGCTTGCAAAATTCCCCGCAAAGGTTGTTTCCGTATCACCGTTATTCATAAGAACGTCAAGAACGTTCTTAACGCGGTAACGGGTATCGTGAGCGGCAAGGCCGTGAATATCGCTAATATGCTCTCTCAGGCTAAGGGCGATTACGCATACCTCATTCTCGACCTCGACGAGAAACTCGACGACGCGACCGTTGATGAAATCAAGGCGCTCGACGCGGTTATCCGCGTTCGCACCTTCGCGTAACGTAAAAATCAATAGTAAAAGGCGTACCGTATGAGTTCGGTACGCCTTTTTTTGTTGCGTTTTGTTTTATCTGTTTTCCTCGTCCTCTTTCATCGCCGCGTCGACGAATTTGTTCAGAAAATATGGCGCAGTTCCGAAATATTTCCATCCGAATAACGACTTTCTGAATTTTGCGAGTTCGAATTTTACCGGAATACCGCGCGCGTTATCAAGCATCTTTTTTGCTTCTCCGTAATGACATATCCCGAGTGTTTTCGTATATGCTCGGAAAAACTCTTCGATCTCGGCACGTCTTGCGACGGCTTTTCTGATCTTTTCCGCTTCCGCCGTATATTCGGCGAGTTTGGCTTTATCGATGCGACCGACTATCGCGTCGTAATATACTTTCGCCTTTCCGTCAAGGTCGAACGAATGTTTCGCATACGCCTTTACAACCGCTTTCACGACCGCTTTCAGATATTCTTCGTCCTCGCCTATGTCTCCGCTCGTAAGCGTTGCGAGTTCTTTTTTGATCGCATCCTTATCATTATACGAGCGATTGCTTTTTAATCCGTTTTCGCGACTTACAAAATGTCTTTCTATCTCTTCTTCGTCTACGCTTTGAAAGAACGCTTTGAGGACGGGCAGATCGCCGCCGAATTTTTTGCCCGAATTTTTGTATATCGTACCGTTAAGCCTTCCGATTATATACGGATAATATTCGTTGAAAAGTTCCGGTGAAACATTCTTGACTTCAACGAGTTTTTCAAGATTACAAAAACCGATCGCTTCTAAGGAAACGTCCTGTTCCTTTATCCAGAAATCAAGCTCGTTCAGCACGACCGACATCAGATATTCGGGGCTTTCGGGATACTTTTCTTCGAGTTTTTCCGTGTTCTTGTAGGTTATATCGAAGTTATTCTGCTTTATACCGGCAAACACGTTCCGAAGTAATCTTTTCGGGGCGTCGTTTTCGGCGGTATGGATATGAATTTCGCCGCCCGAAATGTTATTTACGGTGTTGTAGTTGGCAACGTTGGTTATATTGTAGTTGTTGATTGCCTTTTCGGTTATGAACGGCGTTCCGCAATGCGAACACACCGCCGCGTCGTGCGACGGATCGACGTCGAGCACGCCTCCGCAATTAGGACATTTCGCAGGTACTAACGGCATTTTTATTTCCTCCGACCGATTTTTCTATGATAATTATACACGGCATACGACGCAAAGTCAAGTATATGACCGAGCGTTCAGATACATCGATAAACGATTTCACCCTAACGAACAGAAAATAAGGTTTGTTCCCCTTATTCGTCACTCGGGTCGGCGGTGAGACACCGCAGGCAAGTATTTGTAAGGCGTACCGTTCCGCAAAGATCGTATTCGCTCCCGCCTTGGTCTCGGCTTCGCTCGAGATGACGGGGCGATATACCGTTCCGTAAGGTTGGCGGGCGAACGAGGAACGCCCCTACCGCTGCGGGAAATAATATTCTAAACGAATATCCGCCCGCAGCTGTTCGTTAGCGGGCGGACGTAGCGATGAAATCCCACGTTGAAGAAATATGCAATTTCCCGCTTCTACTCTTTTATCGTTCCGTCCTTTTCACTGTGAGATTGAAGGACGACTTTGCCGTCGAGGTAGTAGCTCTTGTCGTTGCGCGAATAATAGAACGTCATATTGAGTATGTTCATAAAGAGTACGGACGTCGGGATCGTGATAAGCAAGCCGAACAGAAAGGTGAAAAGCGCCACGAAGAAATTCACGGTAAGGATAAGTACCCACGCGATAAAATACGTCGAAGCCATAGGTCCGAAGTGTTTTGCGCCGAACTTGGCCGAATATCCGAGCGAACGGAACATACCGCCGCCCGCAACGGTAACGTTCGCGCCCCAGACGGCGATAAACGTATGTTTTATCGTTTTGAAAATAAGCAGCGCTCCGGTAAACCCCACGGGCACGAGCAGGAACGAAATGCTCCCGAGCCATCTGACGAGCGGCAGTATCAAGAGCGCGGCTAAGACCGTGCACGCCGAGCTTACAAGCGTTTTTATGAGCGAATACAGCGCGCTTTTTCCGAACGTTCCCAAGTACGTGCCGGTAAATCCGTAGCGGGCATTGTCCGACATTATTCCCTCGGTAACTTTGAGCATCGGGAGCTCGTGAAGCCCGAACAGAAATCTGAAAACGATTATCGCGACAATCGCAAAAACATAAGCGGACGTAACGACGTTTGTTCCGTTGCTTTCGAACGACTGTTTTGCTTCGGCGAGGATTTGCACCACACGCTCGTAAGTCGCGGCGATCGTCTGCCCGCTCAGAAACCCGTACAGCGCTTCGCCGAGCGCGTCGAGCGTTCCCGTCACGGCAAGTTCGCGATAAAGCGCGCCGAAAATCGGCAACGCGACCGCCGAAAGCACGGCAAGTACGACGAGCAGATATACCAGAATGTTCCAGACGTAGCGAAACGACGATAATAAAATTTTGAAAGCGTTTCTGAATGTCATTTTAATCTCCGTAACGGCGATCGGCAAGGTCGCGCCTTTCTATCCCCGAAAGGTCGAAGAACGAAACCATAACGAATACGCAACTGAATTGTATTAAAAACGCGGTGAGAATTACGTTGATCGGAACGGAAGCCGCCGCCGGAAGCGACAACGCGTCGATCGCGGCGATGATTATCGTATACGCGAGGAACGCGCCCGCTATACCGACGTCGATCGCTTTTCTCGTCTCTTTACTGCCTATTTTGAGCGCGACCCCGAACGCTTCTTTGAACGTGTAGCCGTAAACGAGCATTGTCGCGCTTGTGTACATCAGCGGTATGGAAATCAGTATTACTCCCACTACCGCTACGATAGCTGTCACCGTGAGAATAAAGCCGATCGCTACTATCGGCAATCCGATTTTTACGAGAAGATACGACAACAGCGCAAACAAGCATACGAGCAGAAATTTCGCGATCAGATAGATTGCAGCCAAAAGAACTATCATTATTCCGGTCGGAAGAAAGCAGTCGTTTATCGCGGCAAATGGCGAACGAAGCGTAAATTTACCTACCCGAAAATGCTTGTCCACCACGCCGAGCGAATAGCTTACGCACGCGGTAAGAACCAGAAGAACTACGGGGAAAAGGTACGGATAGACGGTGACGATTTCACGGTTAAACACGAGAAAAAACACATCGAGAAATTTTACGCCTTCCGGAAACGACCAAGGCGCAAGCAGTCCGAAGCCATTCGGTTCGAGCAACACTACTATGCCCGTCGCGGGTAACGCCGCAAGCAGCATGAGCGGAAAAAAGTGCGCGAACAGGTATTTAATTGTAGAAGTAACGTACTTCATAGTTACATTATACAATAATACTTTTCAAAACGCAACTTAATTATACCCCGTTTGCTTGACATAATCGGCAGACAGTGGTATAATTTAGCCGATACCGGTAGGGGCGCAGACGTAAGTCGGCTGAGATGCTTTCGGGCAGTCCCTTTGAACCTGTGAGTTAGTACTCGCGTAGGGAATCCGTCGTAAATTTTTTAAATGCGATGAACGTCCGTACACTTTTACAGGTTGTTACGGACGGTTTTTGTTTTTACGGTATCGAAGGAGTTTTTTATGTTTGACTTTTCGGGAATTACCACGGATTGGTGGAAGGTTCTTCTTCTTTTCGCTGTCGTGATAGCGATCGGAATTTGCGCTGCCGTACTCAACGCAATTTACGAGCAAAAAAAAGGTATCGTCCGTAAAACGGGAACCCGCGAACTTACTTACGGCGCGGTATGCCTCGCTGCGTCGTTTGCGCTTTCGTTCGTATCGCTTTACAAAATGCCTTCCGGCGGGACCGTGACGCTTGCTTCCGTTCTCCCGATCGGGCTTTACTGCTACTTTTTCGGGTTTCGCAAAAGCCTGGTCGTGTGCTTTGCGTATATGCTGTTGCAATTCTTCCAGAATCCGTACATAATTTCTCCGTGGAGCGGACTTTTTGATTACGTTCTCCCCTACCTTTCGATCGCACTGATAGGGCTTTTCCCCTACGATGAAAACAAATACGAGAAAACAGTCGCAAACGGTAAAAACCCGATTGCGGCGCACTCTCGCGTTTTTATAGGCTTTGCGGTTTACTTCGTCGTAAGACTTTCGAGTCACGTGCTTGCCGGCGTCCTGTTCTGGTCGAGCGGTATCGACTTTATGATCTGGCAAGGCGACCTTGTCGGCTTTGCCGCTCTCGGATACAGCTTCACTTATAACATTCTCTTTCTTCTTCCAGACACGCTTATCTCCGTCGCTGTAGCCGTTGTCCTTTTATGCAATAAGGCATTTAACGCTTTTATGGCTTCTTCGTTCAACGGAAAGAACAAAGCCGACGGAAGCGCAAAAAACGATCAGGGAACTGCTGCCTGAGCTGACGAACGGTAACGGCAGTCCTGTGGGCGGTATCGAGCCGCTTACGACCGCCACGTTAACGGCGGTCTGAATAGCGATTATCGCCGCTATCCCCGCGCTGAAATAACAGCCGAAACGGTCGGGCGCGTTCTTCGCGATACGCACTATGCGCCAAATGAGAACAACGTATACGGCGATCACGAGCGCGCTTCCGACGAAGCCGAATTCTTCGCCGATCACGCTGAAGATGAAATCGCTTTCGCCGAACGGTAAGAACAGGTGTTTCTGTCGGGAATTGAACAGCCCCACGCCGAAAAGTCCGCCGCTTCCGAGCGCGTAAAACGACTGAATGAGCTGATACCCCTCCCCGAGCGGCGACGCCCACGGATCGAGAAACGCGGTAAGTCTCTGTAGTCTGTATGGCTCGATCACTATAAGAATCGGCACGACGGCGAGCGCGGGCACGGCTAAAATCGCAAAATGCTTGATTTTCGCCCCGCCTACGAACATCATCGCGAACATCGTAAGCCCCACGCACATGGTGACGGACATATTCGGTTCTAAGATGATGAGAACGCATATACTCCCGCCCACCGCGAGAATAGGCACAAGCGCGCGGAAGCTCGTCATTTTACGGTAGTTTTTCGCCATATACGCCGCGGAAAACACGATAAAGCCGAATTTGGCGATTTCGCTTGCCTGAATGGTGAAAAACGGCAGGTTTATCCAGCGTTTCGCGCCGTAGTTTTCCACACCGACGTGAGGAACGAACACGAGCACAAGCATCAGGTACGACAGCCCTAATAGCGGATAACGCAGTTTTATCAGGACGTGATAGTCGATAAACGCACACGCGGTCATTGCCGCGAGCCCGAGAGCCGCGCCGACCGCCTGCTTTATCAGATAATAGTACTCGTTGCCGTAAGCGGTTTTCGCCGCATACGAGCTTGCGGAATATACCATCAATATTCCGAATAACGTAAGACCCGTTACCGCCGCCACGAGTATCGGGTCGTTTTTTCGGTAGGTTTCGATACGGTTATTCAATGTTTTTCAATTCCCCGACTATTTTTACGAACCTCTCCCCTCGCTCGGCATACGACGAGAACATATCGAAGCTTGCGGACGCGGGAGACAACAGAACGTTATCCGCACCCGAGGCGTAAGCTTCGGTAACCGCTTCTTCGAGCGAGGCGCATTTTTCCACCGAATGATAGCCGTGGCGGTGCGCCGCCGCGGTTATTTTGTCCGAAGTCTCTCCTATCGCGAGCACTTTTTTCGGCATAGTCGTACAGTCGGTGAAAAGCTCGTCGTATTCGTAACCCTTGTCGCTCCCGCCAGCGATCAGCGCGTAACTGCCCGTCATCGAAGCCATTGCTTTGAGCGTGGCGGCTACGTTAGTACCCTTGCTGTCGTCGTAAAAAGCCACGCCGCGGACGGCACAAACGTACTTAACTCTGTGTTCGCCCTGAACGTACCCCGCGAGAGAACGGACGATTTCTTCGTTGCTCACTCCCGCGATCTTGGCTATCGCGATGGCGGCGAGCGCGTTCGAAACGTTATGTAAACCTTTGAGAGGAACGTCGAGCCGCGAACAGACTTTTTCGCCGAGCCAGTAAATCTTTCCGTCTTCGAGGTACGCTCCGTCCGTTTTTCCGCGTACCGACGTGTACAGGACTTTGGATCTCGGGCAGAAATCGCCGAAAAGTCCGATCGGGAGTTCGTCGGCGGACAGTATCAGAAAGTCGTTTTCGGTCTGCCGCACGGCTATATTCAGCTTTGCCTTGGCATAAGCGTACATATCGCCGTGATAGTCGAGATGGTCGGGCGTTATATTGAGAATCGCCGCGACGTGCGGAGCGAAAATCCGCGAAGAATTCAGCTGAAAACTCGACGCTTCTACGACGAACGCTTCGTAGTCGGAAAGCGCGTCGAGCGCGAACGATCCGCCTATATTGCCCGTAACGCGGGTTTTGTATTTCGAGGACAAGAGCCTCCCCGTAAGTTCGACGGTGGTCGTTTTTCCGTTTGTGCCCGTAACGGCAAAATACGGTTTTGTCGCAAATATCGCTCCGAGGTCAAGTTCGCTGATTATTTTCCCCTTGTATTTTTCGAATATCGGGTGATTCGGGCTGATCCCCGGGCTTACCACAACCGCGTCGTAATTGCTTTTGTCGCTTTTATACTCTTCTCCGTCGCGGATAACGCATTTTATTCCTTTGGTTTTAAGCGCGGCCTCGGCGCCTTTGCCGCTCACGCCGCGACCGTATACGAGCACTTTTTTGAGTTTTTCGGGCATAAATTCCTCCGCAGGTAAAGTCCTATTAGAATTTATGCGAGGCGGCGGTAATTAAGAACTTATCGAGACGAGAACAAGCAAAAGCGTGAGCGCTCCCGCCGCGAAAGTCGTGAGCGCGTAAACCGTGACTATGCGGTTTTCGTGCCAGCCCTTACGCTCGAGGTGGTGATGAAACGGCGCCATCAGGAACACGCGGCGTTTCGTCCGCTTGTAATGAAGGACCTGTATGACGTCCGAAAGGCAACTTACGACGTAGACTATGCCGATTATCGGAGAGAACAGTACGAGCCGCCCTGTTACGGCAAGCCCCGCGAGCGCTCCGCCGAGGGCAAGCGAGCCGGTATCGCCCATGAACACGCGGGCGGGAAACGAGTTATACACCAAAAAGCCGCAAAGCGCTCCGGTTAGAGCGAGCGAAAACACGATCAGATTTCCGTACTCCTCCGCTTCGTCCGGTCGCACTCCGACGTAATACACCAGAACCGCAAGAATTGCAGTGAAAAAACAGCAATACGCCGCGCCCGATTTCGCCGCGAGACCGTCGAGCCCGTCGGTGAGATTCACGGCGTTCGTGAACGCGAGAAAAGCGAACGCATAAAGCGGTAACGCGAACCAGCCTAAGTTTACCGCACGAAGCGTGAACGGCAGATAGACCGTATCGCCCGCGTAAGGGCTTCTGTAGGCGAATATCGCCATAACGACCGCAACCGCGACCTGAAAAATTATTTTTTGTAGCGGGGTCAGTCCTTCGTTGCGTTTGAAACGCACCTTGATGAAATCGTCGAGAAATCCGATTATTCCGAAGCCGAGAGTGAGTACGCAAAGCTGGAGGGCGAGCGTGAATTCGCCGCGGCAAAGAACGAGCGTTACTATAAACGCGGACAGCGCGAACGCAACCCCGCCCATAGTCGGCGTTCCGCTTTTGCCGGCGTGGTTGTCCACATAAGAAAGTACGGTTTGCCGTACCTTGAGTTTCCGCGCGATCGCTATAACGGGCGGCGTAAGAATCACGGTCAGAAAAAACGCCGCCGTCAAAGAAATTATATAACGTATCAACTTTTTTCTCCCAAAAGCTCCATTACGAACGCCTTGTCGTCGTGCGGAATTTTCACTCCGCGCACTTCCTGATACCGTTCCGCACCCTTGCCCGCAACGACTAAAACGTCGCCGCCCGTTAGCTTGTTTACCGCCGCGCGAATCGCTTGTTTGCGGTCGGGCTCGATAGAATAATCGACGCGTTTTGCGGTTTTTATTCCGCTTTCGATCGCCGAAATAATAGTGAGCGGGTCTTCATAACGCGGATTGTCCGAAGTCACGATAACGCCGTCGCAAAGCTCCGCCGCCGCTTCGCCCATTTTTTCGCGCTTGCCCTCGTCTCTGTTTCCGCCGCATCCGAACACGCAATAAAGCTTGTTCTTCGTGATCCTCCGAGCCGCCGAGAGTACGCGCCTGAGCCCGTCCTCGGTGTGCGCGAAATCGATGAAAATTCTCGCGCCGCCGAATTTTATCGCGTTCACTCTTCCGTCAACCTCTTTTGTTTTGCCGACGCCCGTCGCCGCGACGGATAGCGGAATGCCCGCTTCTATCGCGATACCTATGGCGCAAAGCGAATTGTACACGTTAAATCTGCCTATCATCGGGCAGAAAACGCGCGCTTTCTCGCCCCTGTAACTTACGTCGAAGCTTACGCCGTCCTCGTTTTCGTCAATGTTTTCCGCGGTAAGGCCGCTTGCGGAGTTTATGCCGTAAGTCAACGGATTTTCGAGTTTCGCCGCAAGCGCCATACCGAATTCGTCATCCGCGTTTACGACGAACGAATTTGCGAGCGAAAACAGCTTTTCTTTTGCTCGGGCGTAGTTTTCCATCGTCCCGAAAAAGTCGAGATGATCGCGGGAAAGACATGTAAACGCCGCCGTCGCGAACCTCACGCCGCAAAGCTTGTCGAGCGCGAGCGCATGCGCCGAAGCTTCGATAACGACCGCCTCCGCGCCCTTCTCTTTGAGTGAGCCGAGAAGCGCGTGGAAGTCGTTAGGGTCGGGAGTGGTAAGTTTTCCTTCAACGTGCTTGCCGTTAAAATCGGTGCCGTTCGTGCCGATTACCGCAGTCTTTATTCCCGCATGCTCGAATATAGCCTGCGCGATATAAGTTACCGTCGTTTTGCCGTTAGTGCCCGTCACGGCGTAAACGGACAGATCGTCCGCCGCGCCGCCGTAAAACTTTTTTGAAACGAGCGCAAACGTTCTGCGCACGTTGTTCACGCGTATAAGCGGAACGCTTACCGGCACGCATTTTTCGGCGACGATCGCGACCGCACCTCTTTTTTCCGCTTCGATCGCGGACATTTCGGGATTTTTCAACGCGAAAAACAGGTCGCCGCGTTCGACTTTTTTCGGGTCGAAAGCGATACCCTTTACCTCGTCGCACTCGAACACTCCTAACAATTCCGACAACTTCATTTCTTGTCCTCGCTACGCTATAATGTATAAAATTTGCGATACGTATATGACTTTTTTGAACAAAATATGTTTTCTACTCGGTGCGAAGAAGAACTACCGAACGCGAAGTAAGCTTTTCTCCCGCCGTCGGAAGAGTCGAAACGACCTTCTCGCCGTCTCCCGCGACCTCGTAAGTTACTTTCATTCCGTCAAGCGAATTCGTCGCTTCGTTTATGCTTACGCCGTCTAAAAACGGCATTGCTCCGAGTTCGGTTTCGTCTGTATTTTCGGTGGGCGCGATGCCCTTACTATCGAAGATCGAAGCGAAAATCCCCCCAACGTAAGGCGCGGCTACCACGCTTCCGTAATAAGCTCCCGCGCTCGGCTCGTCGATAGTCATGAGTATGACGTATTCGGGATCTTGGACGGGCGCAAAGCCGACGAACGACGAAACGTACTTGCCCGAAGCGATTTTACCGCCCGCGTATTTTTGCGCCGTTCCCGTCTTGCCGCCTATCCGATAGCCCGCGACGCCCGCTTTTTTACCGCTTCCTTCCGAAACGACGGCTTCGAGAAGTCCGCGCATTTTCTCGCTTGTTTCCTTTTTCAGAACGCGCTTGCTTTCGCCCGAGAATTCATACACCGTTTTCCCCGAATAATCGGTTATTTTTTCTACGAAATGAGGCGTGCGATAAACCCCGTCTCCTACCACTGCGCACACCGCCGAGGCGAGCTGAACGGGCGTTACCGCGACCGCCTGCCCAAATCCGATACGCGCGAGATCGACGGTTTTTACCGATTTTTCGTTCATGAGCAGTCCCGAGCTTTCGGCGTAAAAATCAACGCCCGTTTTTGCCCCGAAACCGAACGATCGCAGTCGGTTATAGAACTTTTCTGTGCCCATTCTGAGCGCGAGCTCCATAAACACGCAGTTGCAACTGTTTTTTACGCCTTCGCGCAAGTGCTGCGAGCCGTGTCCGCGACTGCGCCAGCATTTAATTCTCTGTCCGTCGACGATTTTCGCGCCCGAGCAGAAAAAAGCGCTGCCGTCGTTTACTACGCCTTCCTCGATTGCGGCGGCGGTTGTGAAGATCTTGAACGTAGACCCCGGTTCGTAAACGTCAACGATCATAGTATTTTTACTGTAAGAATTCAGAAGCTCGACGTCGGAGCGCGGTATATCGTCCAGAGAATACGACGGAACGTGCGCCATTGCCGCTATCCCGCCCGTTTTTACGTTCATTACGAGCACGTTTACCGCTTTCGCCTGCCATTCTTCCATCGCGCCCGCCGCCGCTTTTTCGGCAAACCCCTGAATTTCAAGATCGAGCGTCGTACTCAGATCCGCGCCCGATACGGACGGAAGATATTTGGTCACGTTGCTTTCGAGTTCGATACCCTTGTTGTCGGTCGCGGTAAGCGACTTCCCGTCCGTTCCGCGAAGATAGCGATCGTAATACCCTTCAAGCCCGTTCTGTCCTTCGCCGTCCGCGTTTGTGTAGCCGACAACCTGCGCGAGATATTCGGCAAACGGATAAGATCGCGCGTAGTCCACCGAAAAATACACGCCGTCGAGATTCAACGCGCGCAATTTTTCGCCGATTTCGAACGGAACGCCTTTTTTTACGGTTATTTCGCTCACGGCGCATTTCTCGATTTTGTCCGCAAGCGAGCCCGCGTCAACGCCGAGCGTTTCGCCGAGGTGTTTTACTACAGCTGCACGATCGGTTACGGCGCGGGGACGGACGTAAACGGTGAACACGTTCTTGCTGTCCGCAACGACGTTGCCGTTGACGTCGTAAATCGCGCCGCGTTTTGCTTTCAGCGGCAAATCGCGATACCATTGCTCGGCGGCTTTCGCCCGAAGCTCCTCGCCGCCCACAACCTGAACGAACGCAAGTCGGACGGTGAGAAGGCAAAATAAAAAGGTTATTGATACGATTGCAATCAATAACCTCTTTCGCGTGGTACTAAACCCGTTGTTTTTCAATTAAATTTTCAGCCTCCGAATATACTTCCGAGGAAATCGCAGAACCTGTCGAACGCGTTGGTGCGAGCTACCGGATCGGCAATTTCTTTCATTTCGATAAGGTCGATCGTGCGAGCGCCTTCGCTTTTGACCATACCCGCAGACTTAGCCGCCTCGGCAACGGTTTCGTCGTCGAGAAGATAATCGATTACGGCTTGCTTTTCGGCAAGAACCGCGCTCTGAGTGCGAACCTCGTTTTCGAGGCTTGCCACTTCGCCGCCTGCGGACGTGAGCGCTATTCCGGTCGCGAGTACCAGAAGCGCCACGATGAACGCGCACGCAATGTAAACGCAAAGCGCCATCTTCGCCTTATGCGTAAGGGTAACATGATTATCGGCTTCGACTTTAACCGCTTCGTCCGCTTTCGTCTCCGAGATTTCCTCGCGGGTGACGACCGGCATAAATTCGGTTTCATAGTCGGGGGCAAGTCTTACCGCGGGTTCTGCCGCGCCGACTTCGACCTCGGGATTAACCGAAACGATTCTTTCTTCGGGGGCGATGCGCTTTACGGCAGCGTAGCTTGCGACACCGTTGTCGATATTCACTTCTCTTCTCGTCGTTATCATTGTATGACCCTCACTTTTATTTATTACAGTTTTTCGATCACGCGGAGCGTTGCGCTCGCGCTTCTCGGATTGTTTTCGAGTTCTTCTTCGGCCGGTTTGATTTTTCCGAACGATTTTGCCGTTGCTTTGTGTCCGCACACGCAGACGGGAAGGCTTTTATCGCAAATGCAATCGGTGCACATAAGTCTGAACGTTTGCTTTACGATCCGATCTTCGAGCGAATGGAAGGTTATTATCGCGAACCGTCCGCCGCTTCTGATCCTTGCCGCTATGCTTTCTATTCCCTCTTTAAGTCCGTCAAGCTCGCCGTTCACTTCGATGCGGATCGCCTGAAAAGTCTTTTTTGCGGGGTGCCCTTGCCTCTGGTAAAACGCGGGCGTCGATCTTTTGATTATTTCTACGAGTTGCCGAGTCGTTTCGATCGGGGCGTTTTCCCTCGCTTTGACGACGTTCGCGGCGATTTTCTTGGCAAACCGCTCTTCTCCGTATGTAAACAGAATTCTTTCGAGCTCGCGTTCTTCGTAGCCGTTCACGACGTCGTACGCGCTGAGCGGCTGGCTCTCGTCCATTCGCATGTCGAGCCGTCCTTCGAAGCGATACGAAAATCCGCGGGTCGGTTCGTCGATCTGATGCGACGAAATTCCGAGGTCGAGGAGCGCTCCGTCTATGAAGTCTATCCCGAGCTCGTCCAGAACTTTGTCCGCGTCCTTGAAGTTCGACTTTACAAGCGTATAACCGTCAAGTCCGTCATTTTCGAATCGTTTCCCGCTCTCGTTAAGCGCTTCGTCGTCGCGGTCGATGCAAATCGTTCTGCCGCCGTTTTTCAGGATAGCTTCGCTGTGCCCGCCGCCGCCCGTTGTTCCGTCGAGGTACACGCCGTCCTTTTTCACGTCGAGCGCTTCGATAACCTCGCGAAGCATTATCGGAACGTGGTATTCGCTCATTAGTTCTTCAAACTCCTCAAACATTCGTCGAAGCTCATATCGCCGTCCGCAACGTAAGCGTTCCACCTCTCTTCGCTCCAGATCTCTACGCGATCGTAAGCGCCGATAGTTACAACGTTCTTTTCGATTCCCGCCGCCTTGATGAGGTTCGGGGGAAGCTGAATCCTGCCCTGCTTGTCCTCTTCGGGGAAAGCCGCACTCGAAGCCATAAGTCGAAGCGCGCGGGTTTTTGATTCGTCGAAGTCGTCGGAGTTGAACGTCGATTCGAACATCTTTTCCGCTCTCTCTTTCGAGAAAACGAACAGACATCCGTTCGACCCTCTCGCAATCATCGGAGACGTGCCTAAAGCTTCTTTGAGCTTCGCCGGTATGCGAATTCTGTTTTTTTCGTCTATCTGATGATGATATTCGCCTGTCAGAATAGCCACCGCTACTGCACCTCCCTTTCTGATTACACGTCTATTATACAGGATAAAATTTTTCTTGTCAACCACTTTTAACCACTTTTGACTATTTTTTGAAAAATTTTAGCCATTCGTAACCACCAAATACACGGCGGCGACCACTTCGGTTCTGTTTTTTCGGCAAAACGAGAAAAAACGCCGTGCAACTTTCGACAGTGTTGAAATATCGCACGGCATTTCCCGAGAAACCTTATTCGATTGTCCTGTTCTGAATTTTTAGTTTAAGTCCGATGAAAAACGGTTTACTTTTCTTCGAGCGTGAACACGGGGGATTTCATAACCCCGATCGGAGTCAGACAATACTCGTAAGAGAATTTGTTACCCGTCTGATACCAGTACGCAGGACCCTTCCACCGGAACGGTACACAGCAATGCAAGCTTCCGAAGCTGTTTATGCGAGAAGCGTAAAGCGTGAGTTCGACCGTGTGTTTACCTTTGGTAAGGCTACCGAGGTCGAGCTCATACGGTGCAAAGGCGATCCTGCCCGCTCTCTTTCCGTCAACGGAAACACTCATTAACGCGCCGTCGTAATAATCGGCTTTGATTTTTACGTTTCCGCCGCCCGCCTCGATCGGCAATATATAGGTGATTTTGCCGCCGTAGAACGGTAAGCCCTGATCGGTGATCGAGCCGAACGCAATCTTGTCCGCAAGCGGCGTTATGCGAGCGTGCGTTCCCTCGACTTTCACGCCGAAGTTTCCGAGAATAAACACGTTTTCGAGGCTGATCCGTTTCGAAATCGGAGCGCGGACAACGAGCACGTTTTTACCTTTCTTTATCGTCGGCAGATCGGTGGTATAAATCTCGCTGTCTGTAAAATAACCATTCGGTTCAATATCGACTTTTTCGCCGTTAAGATACAGTTCGGTTGCACGCTCGTAAGCGAATTTACACCCGCTTAATTCGATTTCGCTGTCGAACGTAAAGCGCAGATAAGGGAATTTGTCGGGCGCGGGCTCTTTGATTTTCCACGGCTGAACGTCGTTCCCGTCGGCGGCGGGATAACCGTAAATTTTACGGATCTTCGCGTCGATACGCAACGTCTCTTCCCGCGGCTCGTAAGTCTTGCCGTCCATAGACCATTCGGGCATATCGAGCAGAAGAACGTTCGGTTCGTCGAGAATATATCCGACCTTATCTAAAAATTTTACTTCGCGGGTGTGCTTTTCTTCCTTGCTTTTCTTCTCGTACTTATCGCCGTCGAACGTCGGGGTAAGTTTCAGAAGCAAACTATCGTACGCGAACACGGTAAACGACATTTTCGTTTTGCCGCCACGCGCGACGAACGGAATATCTTTTACGATTTCGCCGCTCAGCGTATCGTAAAGTTCGGGTTTGTAATTACCGTTTACGGTAACGATAAGATTTGTCGGAACACCGTCGTTACCGTTCATGCGCGAAGGCTTGTCGCCGTTCGCGATAAACAGCCATTTGTCGTTTCCGTCGCGGCGCATATTATATATATAGTTGGTCGGGCGCGTTCCGTTGTCATGCCGGATATCCACTTCTCTTACTTCTTCGAGCTCGCTAAGAACGGCGCTTCGGTCGAAAGGTACACGTTTGGCTTTCGAAAGAATTCGTTTCGGTTCGTCCGACGGTTTGCCGTCTGTAAGCGCGGGGATTTCGCCCGTATAGATCACCTTTCCGCCACGCGCCAAAAACTCTTCGATTACGGTTTGCATAGTACTATGCAACGTGTAAACCGGGGGAATAACAAGCACGTCATACGTCATTTTGCCGATCTTTAAGCCGTTTTCGGTCTTTTCGTACAGTTCGTCCACGAGCGACTCGTTGATATAATCGAAGTCTATCTGCCCGCGAAGAAGCCATTCGGAAAGCGTGCGGAAGCTGTCGTCGAGGTCGGAAATCAACCCGCCGTTATGCTCTCTGTCGCCCATAAGCGTCCACATACTGCGCATCGGGTGAAGCACCGCGACTCTTGAAACCGCTTCGCCGCGGGTGAGCGCCGTATTTACTCTCGCGAAGTGGTCCTCTATCATCGGGTATTCGCGATACCAGCTCGACTGATAACTTATCGACGCGGGATAATCGCGTTTTGCCGAGCCGCGCATACTCACCCACGAAAGATGCGGAACGCGCAGTGTAATGCCGAGCGCCGCTTGCCAGTCACCTTGATATTTATGTCCGCGGAAATCGAAATCCCAACCTGTGACGCCGTAAAGCTCGCTCATAACGCCGACTTTTCCGTACTGCCGCGCGACGGACTGAGCCTGTTTTGCGGTCTGAAAACTCGTATCGTCGCAAAGCAGATCGATCCCCGGCAAGGCTTCGCTACGATAAAAACGCATCGCGTCGCCCTCGCGCATTGCCTGCGCCCACATACTCTCTTCGCCGTCGATATGCCCCGTAAAAGCGATACCGTTATTTTCGCACCATTCGCCGATCTGATCGACAAACGCCTCGCTGTAAAGTTCGGTGAGCGTAAGATAATAATCGTAGCGGACCGAAGCTGATTTTCCGCTCCGGTCGTTCCACACGATCGCGGGGAACGCGTCGAGTATATCGTAACCGCGACGTGCCGAAAATTCTTCGACGAAATTATCGTCGAACGCAAACGAAACGGGCTTGCCGTCGTTAGCGTAATCTTTCTGCATCTGATTTTCGAAGCCGCCGTAACGCGGCTCGTCGGTAAATATGGCGGGCACCGAGCCGCCGAAATCTTCACCGACTTCACGTTTATAAGCCTCGTATGTGACGTCGATGAATTTTTTTACCGCTTTTTTGTTTGTCGTGGACAGGTAAGTCGCGCCGTTGAACCACCCCGATGTATTTTCCGATTTAAGATACGCGTACCACTTTTCGCCTGCCGCTCTGTCGATTGCGGAAATTCTCTTAAACGACGATAACAGACCTTTTTCGTCAAGCGTAACGTCGTAGGCGGCAAGCGTCTTTATGCAGTTCTCTCCCAAAGTTTCTTTTCCGTCGCGGGAAAACACGAGGTAACGAGCTCTATATTCGGGATCTTCGGTTACGATCGCACCCGCGCCGCCGCTCGGCCAGCGGTCCTCGTCGTAAAGATACGCAAGAACGCCTTGCTTTTTCGCTTCGTCGCGGCAAGCCTTAATAAGATCCATAAATTCCGCGCCGAGGTAAGGCGTGCTCATACCCGATCGCGTATGCATGAAGAAACCGCCGAAACCCATCTTTTTCAGCTCGCCTATCTGTCGGATCAGCTCGTCCTTTTTAAGGTCTGTATTCCACGCCCAGAACGGCGCTCCGCGATAGGTCGAATCGGGATTTTTAAACCGTTCGGCGGTAAGTTCTTCGTTGTTTTTGTCGTAAAACATATTTTACCCTCCGTATATGCTTGACATTATTATAACACGGTTTTATAATAAAATCAACGGTGATTTATTCGTATTTTACGGGAGTTTTTTAATATGAGTTACTTCGAGCACGGCAGCGTGGAAATATTGATTGCGGACAGTCCGATCGCAAAGCGGCACACGCACGACTTTCTGGAACTTGCTTTCGTTCTCAACGGATCGGCAAAGCATGAAATGGAAGGCTACAAAGCGACGATTTCGGCGGGCGATTACTTTATCGTCGATTACGGTGCGGCGCACGAATACAAACAGATCGGCGACGAGCCTCTAAGCGTTCTGAACGTGCTGTTTTTGCCCGAATTTATCGACAAAAGCCTAATTTATTGTCGTTCGTTCACCACACTACTCAGACATTATCTTATTAAAATCAACGTTTCAAGTTCCCCTAAAAACCCGTTCGGCGGCGTTTTTACGGATAAAAGCGGCGAAATCGAGGCATTGCTGATGTCGATGAAAGACGAATATGAGCGTAAACAAGCGGGGTTTACCGAAATCATCCGAAGCAAGCTGATCGAACTGCTGATACTTACTGCACGAAAATCAGAGACGATCGACGCACCGCAAGACCCCGTTTCTTACGCCGTAGCCGCGGTGGACGAAAATCCGTCTAACCCTCCTACCCTTTACGAAATAGCCGACAAATTCGGATTTTCTACGCCGTATCTTTCCGCAAAATTCAAAGAGGAAACCGGCAGAAGATACCGAGACTACGTTATAGAAAAACGCATGGAAGAAGCGCGCAGGCTGCTTGCAAACTCGAACGATAAAATTTCGTCGGTCGCAGTCTCCGTCGGATATGCGGACGTAAACCGCTTTTACGACGTGTTCAGGCGCTCGGCGGGCGTTTCCCCTGCCGTCTTTCGGAAAAACTGCAAAAAATAATGCGGGTACGCATACCCGCAGTTACCTTAACGCATATCAAGTTTAACTTACTCTATCAAGCTTTCGATTTTTTCGAGACGAGCAATTACCTCGGAAAGATAGTCCTCGAATTTCATGGCGCGATAGTCGTGTTCGGGGCAATCGGGAACGTCGCAGAATTTAAGTTCGGCGGTAAGCGGACCATCGAAATTACGAAGCATTCTCGCGTTACGTTTCCAGTCGGCGATCCCGTCGAACGGCAACAGATGAAGATCGTCCGTCCAGAAGATTTTTCCGTCCGCGCTCCGAACGCCGAGATTGTCGTCGATATGCGTACCGAAAAGGCGGTCGTTGTATTTTTCGACGGACTTACGCGTAAGATAGCACGTTTCGTGTCCCGTATCCCAGCAAAAACCAACGTTTTCGCTATGGTAAGCGTCGAGCATCGCTTCGAGGAACTCCTCGCCTTCCGTATTTTCGACCGCGATTTTTACGCCCGTTTTTTCGGCGGCGGCAACTATTCTGCCGAAACGCGTGAGCCCGAGTTCAGTCGGTTTCTCGCCTGTGTAAAAGCCTATATATGCATGCATTACTACGAGCGGAACGTTGAATTCCGCGGCGGCATAAACGGTTTCGATAAGGTTTTCTACGACTTTTTCGCCCGCTTCGCCCTCTTTCCAGAAGTCCGCCATTCCGTGGAATTCCGCGTGGATCGACTGAAAATAAAGTCCGAGCTCGTCAGCCGCGGCGCGCATTTCCTTTATGTGCCCGCGTGATAAATACTGCACAAAAAAACCGTCGAACCCCGCTTTTTTGAAAGCTATGAGCTGATCGTATTCGCGAATTCCGAAACTGCCGCTTGTAGCAAGGCAGATTTTCTTTGTCATAACGTTCTCCTCAGATTTCGGTAATCAGCACGGGCGTGTTCGCTATCATATCGCACGACGTAAGGTAATACGGAATTCCGCCGATATTAACGATCTTTCTTACCCGAACGTTTTTGCCGTGAAGGTGTCCGTAAACGACCGAATCGACCGGATACGAGCCGATAAGTTCGGTAAACGGCGAAGACTCGAATTTGCTGTTGAACGGCGGATAGTGCGTCATAAGAACGATTTTATCGCCCTCTTCCCGCTTTTTCATAGCGTCGTCGAGCGAAAGTTTAAGGCGGATAAGCTCGCGATCGTAAATTTTCTTGTCCTCGGGCGTAAAGTTACCGTTTTCGGGGGTTGTCCAGCCGCGCGAACCGCAAACCAGAAGCTTGCCGAAGCGCAGACAGTCGTTCTGGACGGCATACGTTCCGTAGGGAAGCAACGCACGAAGCGCGCTTATCGAATGCCAGTAATAATCGTGATTGCCGCGAAGCAAAACTTTCTTACCTTTGAACGATCCGATATATTCGAGGTCGGGTTTTACCCCCTCGAGATTCATTGCCCAGCTTATATCGCCGGCGATAAGCACAACGTCCTCGTCCGAAATATTCTTCTCCCAGAACGCCGTGATTTCGTCGAGATAATTATTCCACACCTCTCCGAAAACGTCCATGGGTTTCGGGTTGTTTATCGAAAGGTGAAGATCGCTGATCGCAAATACTTTCATAATTTAATTATACCAAAACGCGCGACGATTTGCAACCGTTTGCGGGGTAAACGCAAAAAAGTCCCCGCATGCAACGAGGACTTTTTGTCTTAGCAAACCGATTTCAGGTTGTGGGCGGGAACACGGGACGAGCGAAAACGCCGCGGCATTCGCGATCGCCGTAATCCTCGCAATTCGGGTACTCGCAGTAGCCGTAAGACGGCACGAGCAAGTCAACGGTGGCAACTACGCGCACGATCTGGACGAGGCAGCCCGTTGCGGTCACGGTCGTATTGTCCGAAGCGAACGAGCCGATGCGGCTTTCGATACTCGTCGTAGCCTCTATCGCGTAAGGAACGATCGAATCCTGCGGAATATCAAGAACGACGTCGCGGGTGACGGTGACGCTGCCCTGCCCCGAGCCTATCGCTCCGGTCGAGTCGGTGAAAGTCACGGTGACGGGCACGGCGGCATTGAACGTAACGCGCGATCTTCTGCCCGAAATCGGCTGAACGACAAGATCGCTTACCGTAGTCGCGCCGCTGCTCACCATTCTCACGAAGGTATAAGGCGGCGTAAGTCCGGACGTTATACCCGTAAGCGCGACGGTGAATTCGACGTTCGAGTACCTCGCGATACACCCGTCGAAAATTCTTTTCGTCTCTATACAAACCCTTTCGTTGAGCCCGCAAAGCGGATTTCCGCTCATTCTTCCCGCCGATTTACAATTACACGGCATAATAAAAACCTCCCTTTTTCGGTCTACTGCATTATACGATCGGGAGGTTTTATGTGTGATTGTTTTTTTATTCCGACTGAGGTCCGGCTTCGGGCTCAGCCAGAATTTTTTCGAGCTTCTCGAGCACCTTTTCCTTACCCGTGCCGTCCGAAGCCGTCATTATTACGTCGTCGCGACCGATACCGAGCTTTGTTGCGATACGCTGAACGCTTCTGCCTCGCTCGGCTTTACTGATTTTGTCGCATTTCGTGGCGATCACGGTAAACGGCATACGGTAATAATACAGGTATTTCACCATCAGAAGGTCGAGTTCGGTAGGCTCGTGACGGCTGTCTACGAGCACGAGCGTGTGCCGAAGAAGCGCGGAACGCTGAAGATATCCTTCCATCAGCGCTCCCCACTCTTTCTTTTCGGACTTGGAAGCCTGAGCATAACCGTACCCCGGGAGGTCTACGAGCATAAATTCGCCCGCATTGAACTCGAACAGGTTGACAAGTCGCGTTCGCCCCGGGGTAGACGACGTTTTCGCAAGCTTGGGTTTGCCCGAAAGCATATTGATAAACGACGATTTTCCGACGTTGGAACGCCCCACCACGCATATTTCGGGCGAGCGGAAAGACGCCGAATCTTCGACGTATTTATCCGCGTTTGCGTAGCTCGTGATGAATTTTGATTCGGTTATCTTCATTTATTCTCCGCGATTGCGAGCGCAAGAACGTCGTCGAGCGTTTTTACGGTCTTTATCGTAAGCGCGTCTTTGACTTCGGTCGGAATTTCCTCGACGTCTTTGAGGTTTTCTTCGGGGATAATAAGCGTACTTACGCGGTGGCGCATTGCGGCGAGCGATTTTTCTTTCAGTCCGCCGATGGCGAGCACGTTCCCTAAAAGCGTGATTTCGCCCGTCATGGCGACGTCGTGGCGGACTTTTTTACCCGTGAACGCCGAGTAAATCGCGGTGGAAAGCGTCACTCCCGCGCTCGGTCCGTCTTTGGGCGTAGCGCCCTCGGGAATATGAATATGCACGTCGTTTTCGGTGAACTTTTTAGGATCGATACCGTACTTTTCGGCGCGGGAACGCACGAGCGAAAGCGCGATACGCGCCGATTCTTTCATAACGTCGCCCATATTGCCGGTAAGCGTCATTTCGCCCTTGCCGCCCGCTATGAGCGCGACTTCGACGTCGAGCGTAACGCCCCCGACGCTCGTCCACGCAAGCCCCGTAACAAGCCCCACAGCGTCCTCTTTGCGTTCGTAGTCGGGACGGAATTTGGGCGCGCCGAGATATTTTTCGAGATTTTCGGTCGTAATTTCGAATTTTGCGGATTTACGTTTGCTTTTCACCGCTTGAACGGCGGTCTTGCGGATAGCCGCGGCAAGCTCGCGTTCGAGGTTTCTCACGCCGCTTTCGCGGGTATAATCGGTAATTACCGACATAAGCGCGTCGTCCGTTACGGTAACGCTTCCCTTTTTCATACCGTTGGCTTCGAGTTGCTTGGGGAAAAGGTAACGCTTTGCGATTTCTTTCTTTTCGTTGTAGGTGTAGCCGCTGAGCTGAATGACTTCCATTCGGTCGAGAAGCGGCGTCGGGATCGTGTCGAGCGTGTTTGCCGTACAAACGAACATCGTTTTCGACAAATCGTAGGGAATTTCGAGATAATGATCCTTGAACGCGTAGTTCTGGTTCGGGTCGAGAACTTCGAGCATCGCGCTTGCCGGATCGCCTCTGAAATCGCTCGACATTTTGTCGATTTCGTCGAGGAGAAATACGGGGTTGTTCACTCCCGCAGTTTTCATTCCGCTGAGAATACGCCCCGGCATTGCGCCTATATAAGTGCGGCGATGTCCGCGGATTTCCGCTTCGTCGCGCACGCCGCCGAGCGACATTTGCACGAGCTTGCGGTTGGCTGCGCGAGCGATCGAAGTAACTATCGACGTTTTGCCTACCCCGGGAGGTCCTACAAAACACAAGATCGCGCCTTTGAGGTTGCCGGAAAGTTTGTGTACGGCGAGATATTCGATAATTCTTTCCTTGACCTTCTCAAGTCCGTAATGGTCCTCGGCGAGCACTTTTTCGGCGCGGTCAAGATCTATTTCATCCTCGCTCGCCTCGTTCCACGGCAGATCGAGCACCCATTCGAGGTAAGTGCGGATAACTCCCGCTTCGGGCGAATTCGGCGCCATTTTACTCATACGGTTGAGTTCTTTATCGATTTTTTCGTAGACGTAATCGGGAACGTTGCGCTTTTTTGCCTCGCTCCTTATCTGCTCCGCTTCGTCTTCGTCGTCGCCGAGCTCGCTGTGAATTGCCTTTATCTGCTCGCGAAGGTAGTATTCTTTCTGATTTTTGTCCACGCTCTCGCGAACGCGCAAAGCGATACGCTTTTCCGCTTCGAGAACGTCGCAAAAAGCGACGATATGCGCGTAAATATCCTCGAGCGCGTCTCCGAGATCGACGGCTTCGAGCACCGCTTGGCGCTCGTCGTTATCGCGATAGAAAAGCGACGTCGCGTTGGCAATAAAGCGCGAGAGGTTGTCGAGCCCGAGGTTGGGCATTTTGTCCTTCGGGATCTTATGATCGAGCTTATCGAAAACCGCGACTTTTTCGGAAATCAGCCGTTTGAGCGTTTCGATCCTTACGGGATCTTCCTCGGCGGACGGATACGCTTCGAGTATAACTTCGAATACCGGATCGGTCGCGGCGAAAGCCGCTACTTTTTTGCGCTCGAGACCGGTGACGAGCACGCGGATCACGTCGTTAGGGAGCTTTACGATCTGCTGGACGGTGCAAAGCACGCCCACCTCGTATAAGTCCTCCGGCGAAGGATCGCTTACTTTTTCGTCCTTCTGCGCGACGAGAAAAATCGGTTCGTTATCGGCGTTTGCGCGCTCGATTGCGGCAAGCGATTTGTCTCTGCCCACTTCGAAATGAACGGTTTCCGCGGGAAAAACGACGAGTCCGCGAAGCGCGACCGCCTTGTAAGTTTTTATTTCGGGTGCGGACGAGGCATCCGCATAAGCTGCTACGTTGAATTCGTCCATTCTATTTCCTCCGTGGTCATTATAGCACAACTTCGTCAAAATTACAACTAAATGAAAGAGGGGCTGAAATTTCAACCTCTCTTCACTGTTTATGCACTCTTTTCTTCGTCGGTGATTATTATCGGTTTGGCCTTTTTCAGGATCGCGTCCTTAGTGATTATGATCTTTCGGATCGCGCGGTTGCTCGGCGCGTCGTACATTGTATCGAGCATACAGTCTTCCATAATCGACCTCAGCCCTCTTGCGCCCGTTTTGAGCTCGATCGCCTTATGCGCGATCGCTCTTACGGCGTCGTCTTCGAATTCGAGCTGCGGTCCGTCCATTTCGATAAGCTTTTCGTACTGTTTGACGAGCGCGTCTTTCGGCTCGGTAAGAATTTTCACGAGCGCGTTTTCGTCGAGAGCGGAAAGAC
Source organism: uncultured Clostridia bacterium (assembly GCA_934270565.1). Taxonomy (GTDB): domain Bacteria; phylum Bacillota; class Clostridia; order Christensenellales; family Pumilibacteraceae; genus UBA10677. The sequence continues at coordinate 97,184 of CAKQPR010000002.1, forward strand.
TTACGGTAACGGGAACTCTGCCGATAAATTCGGGAATAAGTCCGAATTTGATAAGATCCTGCGGTTGAAGCGATTTAAGCATCTTGTCCGCGTCTTCGTTTTTGGCTTTTACTTCGCCGCCGAACCCGAGAGACGAGGTGCTGACGCGTTTTTCGACGATTTTGTCGAGCCCGACGAACGCCCCGCCGAAAATGAACAGAATGTTGGTCGTATCGATCTGCAAAAATTCCTGTTGCGGGTGCTTTCTGCCGCCTTGCGGAGGCACGGAAGCGACGGTGCTTTCGACGATTTTGAGAAGCGCCTGCTGAACGCCCTCGCCCGAAACGTCGCGGGTAATGCTTACGTTTTCGCTTTTACGCGCGATTTTGTCGATTTCGTCGATATAGATTATGCCGCGTTCGGCGCGGGGAATATCGTAGTCGGCGTTCTGAATGAGCTTGAGAAGCACGTTTTCGACGTCTTCGCCCACATAGCCCGCCTCGGTCAGAGTGGTGGCGTCGGCAACGGCAAACGGCACGTCGAGAATTTTCGAAAGAGTCTGAGCAAGAAGCGTTTTACCCGATCCCGTAGGTCCGAGCATAAGGATATTGCTCTTTTTAAGCTCGATATCGTCCTTGTCCGATTTCTTTTTGCCGTGTCTCTCGTTGTATTCGATACGCTTGTAATGGTTGTATACCGCAACGCAAAGCACGCGCTTGGCATCTTCCTGCCCGACGATATATTCGTTGAGCTTTTCCATCATTTCGGCGGGCGTGGGAAGCTTCCTTTCGCCGTGTCCCGCGGGAGTCGCCTGCTCGGCTTTCTCGAGGACGCTTTCGCACATTTCCACGCATTCGTCGCAAATGTAAAGCCCGTCCGGACCCGCCACGAGGTGACGGACTTCGGATTCGGACTTACCGCAGAAAGAACATCTTATTTCTGAATTTCTTGCCACTTTTTACTCCTGTGCGCGCTTATCGAAAATGCGGTCCACGATGCCGTAGTCAAGCGCTTCTTCGGCTGTCATATAGTAATCGCGCTCCACGTCCTTCTCGATTTTCTCGAGGGGCTGAGAGGTGTTTGCGGACAGAATACGGTTCATGCGGTCCTTTATACGCAAAATGTGCTCCGCCTGAATCTTTATATCCGTCGCCTGCCCCTGCGCGCCGCCGAGCGGTTGGTGAATCATAATCTCGCTGTTCGGGAGCGCGTAACGCTTGCCCTTTGCGCCCGACGAGAGAAGGAACGCTCCCATCGACGCCGCCATTCCCACGCAGATCGTGCTTACGTCGCAACGGATATAGTTCATCGTATCGTAAATGCCCATACCGGCGGTAATCGTTCCGCCCGGGCTGTTGATATAAAGGCTGATATCCTTTTCGGGGTCTTTGCCCTCGAGGTAGATAAGCTGCGCGATAACTATGTCGGCGCTGATGTCGTTCACTTCGCCGGTGAGAAAGACTATGCGGTCTTCGAGAAGCCTCGAATAAATGTCATACGACCGCTCTCCGCGGTTTGTCTGCTCGACAACCATCGGCACGAGATTGTTTCTTAACATTGAATCCTCCGATTATTCGGCGTCGTCCGCCTTTTTCGCCGCGCTCTTCTTTGCGGCGGGTTTTTTCGCGGTTTTCTTTACGGGAGCCGCTTCCGCAACGAACTCGTTAGCTTCTTTAAGGAAAGTAAGGAGTTTCTTGGAAAGGAGTTCGTTTCTGATATACTCGGTCTGGCGAGCGTCGACGTGTTTTTTAAGATCGTCCGCGCTCTTGCCCTGAGCTTCCGCCATTCTGACGATTTCCGCTTCGACTTCGGCGTCGGTAACGTCGAGGTTCTCGGCTTTGACGATCGCCTCTAAGGTAAGACGGGTCTTTACGTCGCGCTCCGCGTCCGCTTTGCGGGCTTCGCGAAGTTCCTCGATCGTGCCGCCGGTGTACTTGAGGTAATCCTCGAGCTTCATTCCGCGGTACATATAGGAAAGGCGATAGCGCATATCCTCTACGATATGATCGAGCTGATGTTCGATCATGCAAGCGGGGATTTCGACCGAAGCGTTCGCTACGATCGCTTCGACGAGTTTATTCTCGTTCTCGGCGTCGGCTCTGCGGGTTTTCTCCTCGGTAAGTCTCTTCTCTACGTCCGCGCGATAAGCGTCGAGCGTATCGAACGCGCTTACTTCTTTAGCGAATTCGTCGTTAAGTTCGGGAAGTTCTTCCTTCTCGATCTTGTTCACGGTAACGGTGAAAACAGCGTCCTTGCCGGCAAGGTTCTCGGCGTGATACTTCTCGGGGAATTTAACCGTGATGTCCTTGGTTTCGCCGATATTCATACCGATCATTCCGTCCTCGAAGCCGGGGATGAACGACCCGGAACCGATAACGAGTTCCTGTCCTTCCGCCGTGCCGCCGTCGAACTTGACGCCGTCAACGCTTCCGCTGTAATCGAGGTTTACGATATCGCCGTTCTCGACGGCTCTGCCGGTAACTTCGACGTGTCTGCCCGCCTGTTTGCGAGCGCGGTCGATTTCCGCCTGAACGTCGTCCACCGTAACATTATACTCAACTTTTTCAAGTTTAATACCCTTGTAGTCGCCGAGCGTTACTTCGGGCTTTACGGTAACGGTAGCGTTGAAAGCAACTCCGTCCGCGTTGATTCCGTCGATATCGACTTTCGGTTCGTCAACGGGGAAAATTTCCTCGTGCTCGCCGAGAGCCTTGGAGTAAGCGTCGTAAAAAGCGTCGTTGAACGCGTCGTCGAAAAATACGCTTTCGCCGTACATTTTCTCGATCATTTTTCTCGAAACGTGTCCCTTGCGAAATCCGGGGACGCTGTATTTCGATTTGTTTTTAAGATATGCTTTTTCGATGCAATCGTCCCATTCTTTTGCGGAAAGCGCGAAATTTATCTTGACTTCACCCTTGCCTTTTTCGATCGTGTAATTCATTTTTATTTATCCTCCGAAAACTGATACCCGACTATTGTACCAAATTTAAAAGCTTTTGTCAATTTTATTGACATTATTAGTTGAAAATAGGTATAATATTTATGTAAATTTTTCGGTCACGGAGGAAAACTATGCCGTCCGACGCGCTTAATTACTCTCATCTTGCCCGCGAACTCGATTTACGCCTCGGCGGCGGCAGAATCGAACGCGTTTCGATGCCGTCGCAAAGTTCGGTAATTCTTTTCGTAAAGCCCAAGGGCGAACGGAAAGCCGCGCAGCTGTTGCTGTCCGCAGAGTCGGCTCGTCCGCGCGTTCACGTTACGGGAGAAAAAGGCGAAAACCCGCTGTCAGCTTACGCTTTTTTAATGCATCTGAGAAAACGCGTTACGGGCGGTACGATCACTTCGGTCTCCACCCTGCCGCACGAGCGGATTTTTAAGATAGAAATCGGCGCTTACGACGAGCTCGGTTATCCGCGCTCCTTTACGCTGTACGCCGAAATGATGGGAAGGTACTCCAACCTCGTGCTTGTCGGTTCTGACGGCAAAATCACCAACGCGCTCAAACGCATAAGTCTCGACGAGGGACAAAAGCACGCGCTTCTGCCCGCGCTTCCGTATACCGCGCCACCCGCGCCCGACGGAAAATGCTCGCCCGACGACGATTGCTCCGTCAAAGCCGTTCTCGACAGCTTCGACGGCGGCAATCTCGCTTCGCATATAATGGGCGGCGTGTTCGGGTACGCGCCCGCGACTATGCGCGAAATAGTTTATCGCGCTTACGGAACGCTTACGCCCGAACCCGAAACGGTTAAAGCGAATAAAAACGCCTTTTTGCGCGAACTCAAAGCCGCAAACGAGCGTTTCGAGCCATGCGTAAACGAGCGGCTCACCGACTTTTTCGCTTTTCCGTACACCCACACGGGAGAAAAATTCATTCCCGCCGAGTCGCTGTCCGCCGCTATGGAAACGGTTTTTTCGCGGGTAGTCGAAAACGGTTACGAGCGCGGAAAAGCGGCGAAACTTATCACTCATCTTAAATCCGCGATCAGGAAAAACGAGCGTTCGACGCAAATTCTCAGGCAACGTATTATCGACTGCGCCGATTACGAAAACGACCGTATTCTCGGCGAGCTGATAACATCGAATATGTACAAACTTCGCGGCGGCGAAAAAGAAATCGAGGTGGACGATTACTACACGGGAGAAAAACGGATTATCCCGCTCGACTCCACGCTTTCGCCCGCGCTCAACGCTCAAAAGTACTATAAGTCGTACAACAAGAAAAAAACTTCGATAGAAAAATCAAACGAAATGCTACTAATTTCGGACGAAAAAGCCGAATATTACGATTCGATCCTTGCCGCGCTGTCCTCGGCAGACGACGAAGCGACGCTCGGCGAAATCGCAGCGGAAATGTCGGCGGCGGGCATATTATCGAAAAAAGGCGCTAAGAAAAAGTCAAAACCCGCTTCGCCGATGAAGCTTACGGTAGGCGGTCTTAACGTGAAAATCGGCAAGAACAACGCCCAGAACGACGCGCTTGTGCGCTCTTCCGACGGCGGTTGGCTGTGGCTGCACACCCAAAAAATTCACGGTTCGCACGCGGTTATCGAATCGACGAACCCGCCGCAGGAAGTGATAAACGAGGTCGCGGCTTACGTTGCGTTCTACTCCAAGGCGGGCAAGTCCGCGAACGTTCCCGTCGATTACACGCTTATAAAGTACGTCAAAAAACCGTCGGGCGCGCCGCTCGGCAAGGTGGTATACACGCATCAGCAGACGGTAAACGTCACGCCGAGGAAGCCGTAACGAGAGCCTATATCAAGCGAGGGTAAATTCGGGCGGAACGAAACGGCGGTTCTATTTCCTTTCGTAAGGTAACGTTCGAAGGCGAACCGCCCTACCGTCGGCTACGCCGATACTATAAGGTCGAAAACATTATATTAGTATCGTTATCGGGTGACAACCGCGGGGGATTTCTCCACTTCGTTCGGGTTTCACCCTCACTTCGGTCGAAATGACATTAGAAAGAACCACTAATGCCTTCCCACTTGGGGGAAGGTGGCACGAGTGTGTGCAAAGCGAACCGAGTGACGAATGAGGGGGTCGGGCTAAGACAAACACAACGTAAAAGACAACCCCTCATCAGTCGCTACGCGACAGCTCCCCCCCCGAGGGGAAGCCTTATAAGGTAGGGGCGTTTCTCGTCCGCCCGCAATCTTGCGACTTTTAACTCATTTTTACATGCCATAACAAAAAACGCCTTGCCGAGACGTTGTTCGGTAAGGCGTTTTATATACGGTATGAATATTTACGCGATGATAAGATACAGAAGTCCGAATACCGCGACGGCGAAAATGACGCTCATAACTACCGTATTGGTGATTGCGCGTTTATATTCGGGCGAGCGGTGATTGATTTTTTTGTTCGTGAGCACGAGCACTGCGCGAAGGATCGCGAGCGCCGAAGCCACGACGTACACGCCGAGCCCTATGCCGAGAACGATATATGCCGCGTCAAGCGCGCCGATAGCGGTAAAAAGTCCGGCGATCAGAAGCGCCGCGCCGAGAACCATAAGAATATCGCAGATTTGTCTGAGCCCGAATGGCTTGAAATAACTTTTCTTTTCCATTGTAATGCCGTCCTTTAAGAGGTCTTAAACGTTTATTGCCCGATTTAACGGCAAGTAAACGACCCTACTCATATTATTTTACTATAAAAGCGCGGATATGTCAAGAATTTCGAAGCAAAAACCGCACCTTTCGGGTTTTCGTCATATAATTTCCGCATTGAACGGCTTTAAGCCGTCTTTTGCCGCGAGCGCGTCGTAAACTCTGACGAAATAATCGGGAAGCGGCGCGGAAAAAGTCATTCGCTCGCCGCTTTTCGGGTGCGTTACCGTAAGTCGGTACGCATGAAGAAGCTGTCCGTCGAGGTTGAATTTTTGCTTTTTGAACCCGTAGGTTTTATCGCCGACAACGGGATGACCCAGATGTTTTGCGTGAACGCGGATCTGATGCGTTCTGCCGGTGAGAATCCGGAACAGCACGAAACAATTTTCCTTAAACCGCGTAATCACACGCCACTCGGTAACAGCCGTTCTGCCGTCGGGCGTTACCGCCATTTGCTTGCGGTCGCGCGGCGATCTGCCGATTTTGGTTTCTATTCTCCCCTCGTCCGGCGTGAGGTTTCCTTCGAGAATAGCGACGTATTCCTTCACGACCGTTCGGTCGGCGATCTGACGGGAAAGCGAGAGGTGCGCTTCGTCGTTCTTTGCGACGATCATTACGCCCGAAGTGTCTTTGTCGAGACGATGGACGATCCCCGGTCGGATTTCGCCGTTTATGCCGCTGAGCGAATCGAGACGGAACATAAGCGCGTTTACGAGCGTGTCTGTGTAATTACCTCCGGCGGGGTGCACGGTAAGCCCCTGAGGCTTGTTGATAACCGCAACGTCGCCGTCTTCGTACAAAATATCGATCGGAATGTCCTTTTTTTCGATTTTTTCCACCGCGTCCGGCACGGTAAGCGTGATCACGTCGCCCGCCTTTACGGTTTCGCCGCTTTTTTTCGGCGGCAAGCCGTTCACGAGGACGTCGCCTTTTTCGATCAGTTGTTTTATCGCCGAACGCGTTTTGCCCGTACTCTCGCTTAAAGCGACGTCGAGGCGCGAACTATCGGTTATCGTTATCGTTCTGATCTCGGGCATCTGTTTCGTCCTCGTTTTTTTCGGGCGCGGCTTCGGTCGGGGCTTGTTCGGGACCGATATTCGTCGCGCCGTCCGTAAGCAGGCTTTCGTCTTTCTTCGGTTCTTTGTATATAAAGATATAATAGACGAGGAAAAGCGCCACGCCCACGCAAAGCGCCGCGTCGGCAATGTTGAAAATCGCGAACGACGTCGAGCCGAAAATCGTCGCTCCGAAATAGACTATCTGAACGAAATCGCGAACGTAGCCGAACGCCATACGATCGACGAGGTTTCCTATCGCTCCGCCGATAATAAGCGCGAACGCGAGACGGAAAACGAGGCTTTTGCCGCGGTTACGGTACATAAAATAGCCGAAAAAGCCTATCGCGACAAACGTCAGCACAATGAAAAATATCATTGTGCCCGTTTCTCCGAAGAGTTTATCGAGCCCGAAACGCGAGCCGAAAGCGGCGGCATAGTTGTGAATGTAAGTGAAATACAAGAAGTTCGGAATCACCGTAACCGAACCGCCGAGCGGTATATTCGCGTTTACGAGAGCCTTCGTTATAAGATCGACGGCGAGCGCCGCGACAAGAACGATAAGCTCGATTTTTGCCTGTTTGATATACTCCCATGCGGCTTTGAAAAATTTTTCGAGTTTGTCCATTTTACGATTTTTTCACTCCGACTCCGGACGGGGACAACAGGAAAATGTTGCCCTCTACCCTGTAAATACTGCCCGACAGCGCATAAACCGCGCCGCTTAAAAAGTCGAGCACGCGCTGACTGCCAGCGGCGTCCGAGCCGTTAAGCTTGACTATGGCCGACTCGCCGCGTCTAAGCGAGTCTATTACCGTCTGAACGTCCTCGGGTGACTCGGGCGAATACTCGGTTATACGACTGCTTCCCGACCCGACCACGCGGTCGACGCGGCTCGGCGCCTGCTCCTCTCTCGGGGCAAAAGTTCCGCCGCGGTAAGTTTCGCGGTCGGACAAAAAATTCTCGCGGGGCGCAAATGCATCGCGACTTCCGACACGATCGCGGTTGAAAGTTTCGGTAGCCGTCTGCTCGCGGTCGGAGGAGTAATCGCTTCTTGCGGGCGAGGAGTAATCGTCGCGCGGAGAATAGTCGCCGCGGTCGGACGGGCGATAATCGGTCGCGCGGGGAAATTCGTCGCGGGAGAACGAGTCTCTGTCGCGGGAAGAAAATCCGTCGCGGTCGGACGAAAACGAGCCCCTGTCGCCGCTCGTAAAACCGCCGTGCGCGTCCTCGTAATATTCGTATTCGTCGTTTTGTTTGCCGTTGAAATGATCGTTAAATTTTCCCATCGGTTTGTCTCTCCGTATAAATTCTTTTGCCGAATATCGCGCTGCCTATACGCACGAGGTTTGCGCCGTGGGCAATCGCTTTGAGGTAATCGCCGCTCATACCCGCCGACAGAATATCGGCTTCGGGGTAAGTATCGGCGATTTTCCGATAAATTCCGTACAGTTTTTCGTAAAGCTCGTCAGCCGCGCCTATCGGGAATACTCCCATAACGCCGCGAAGCCGAACGTTTTTCTTGGCGGCAACGTATGCGGCGAGCGCTTCCGCTTTTTCGGGCACAACGCCGCTTTTACTCGCCTCTTCGCCCGTGTTGACTTCCACGAGCACGTCCGTTACCTTGCCGATTTTCGCCGAACGCTTATCTATCTCGTCTGCAAGTTCCTCTCTGTCTACCGAATGTATGAGTTCAACCTTATCGACGATATATTTGACTTTATTAGTCTGGAGCGAGCCGATAAAATGCCACTTTACCCCGCGAACGGAATCGTATTTTTCGATAAGCTCCTGAACGCGGTTTTCGCCCGCTATGTTTATTCCGTATTCGGGCAAAAGATTGATGCGTTCGGGCTCGACAGTCTTAGTCGCGGCTACAACCGTTATAGGATACGTTATGCCTTTTTCGCGCTTTACGCGCCCGATATTCTCGAAAACGGTTCTGATTTCGTCTTTCATTCCGCGCCTCCGACGATAAATTTCGCGATTTCGCCCGCTATATTAAATCCGAGCGATTCCACGCCCCTGAGGTACGCCGATGAGTTGGCTTCGACGAAGATCGGCTTCGGAGCGGGGAGAAAATCGACCGATCCGAAATCGAGTCCCAAAAGCGCCGCGATACGCACCGCTTCGGCTTTGAGTTCGTCCGAAGCCTCGAACGGCTCGATCTTTCCGCCTGCGGCAAGGTTGGACCTGAACGAGGTCGTGTTGCGGCGTTTACCCCAGCCGACGGCTTTTCCGCCGACAACGTAAACGCGTATATCCGAGCCTTTTTCGTCGCCTTCGAAGGACTGGAAAAGGTGCGGTTTTACGCCGAGCTCGCGGTGAATCCGCTTTGCTTCCGACAGATTTTCGGCAAGATAAACCTGTCTGCCCTGACTGCCGCGACTTTCCTTGATAACAATCGGAAAGCCGAGCTTACCGACTTCGCGGAAAAGATCATCGTCTTCCGATTGCGGCAAATATGCGTGCGGAGCAAAGATCGTAACGGGCATTTTTACGTCAGAATTCGACAAAACGGCGGAGGTTTTTTGCTTGTCGTCGCAGATTTCGATTGCGTGCGGGGAGTTGTAGACTTTCACTCCGCGAGCGCGAAGTTCGAGCGCCGCAGACACGTCTTTATTCCAGAAAATCGCGAAATCATAATCGAATACGTAAGGCTTCCCGACTGTCGTTATCGGACATTTTATCCTGTCGAGCGTTACTCCGAGCGCGGCAAATTCGAGGCTAAGGCGATCGTAAGCGTAATTTATGCCGTCGTCGACGTAATATCTGTTTTCGATAAACGCGCCTTTCAAAGCCGCCCTCCCTGTCCGTTTATTCAATTATACTACACCGCGCCGAATTTTGCAAGTAAAAACAATACGTCATCTTAAATCAAAACCCGCCGCGGTTAAGCGACGGGTCGAATGATTTATGCTATATTACATTTTTTCGCGCGGGGCGTAGGAAGTATGAAGAATTTCGTGAGCCTTGTGGCTGCCCGGTTTGTCGAAATACTCGTCGTAAAGCTGTTTTATGACGGGGTTTTCGTGCGACTTGCGGAGCTTGCTCTTCGCATCCGAACCGTAAATCGCCTTCGCACGGAGTTCCTTGACGTCGAGACCGGCGTTGATCTTGTCGGAAGCAACGATGGGTTGTCCGCCGCCGTTTACACAACCGCCTGGGCAAGTCATAACCTCGATGAACTGGTACTCGCTCTTGCCCGCTTTGATCTCTTCGAGAAGCTCGCGAGCGTTTGCAAGAGTGTGTGCGACCGCTACTTTAACCTTAGTGCCGTTCATATCGATTTCGGCAGTTTTGATGCCTTTAGTTCCGCGAACCGCCTTATAATCGACGGACGGAGACTCTTTGCCGGTAACGATTTCGTACACTGTGCGGAGTGCGGCTTCCATAACGCCGCCGGTTGCACCGAAGATAAGTCCCGCGCCCGAACCGATGCCGAGCGGAGCGTCGAATTCTTCGTCCGCAAGTATATCGTATTCGATACCGAAACGCTTGATAAGACGAGCTGCTTCGCGGGTGGTAAGAACGACGTCAATGTCGGGATAACCGCTTGCGTTCTCGTCCGCGCGCTTGATTTCGGTCTTTTTCGCGGTGCACGGCATAACCGAAACGACGTAAATGTCTTTGGGGTCGATACCGTTCTTTTCCGCGTAATAGGTCTTGATCGTCGCGCCCATCATCTGCTGGGGAGACTTGCATGTCGAGAGGTGTCCGAGAAGCTCCGGATAGTTAAACTCGATGAAACGAATCCAGCCCGGGGAGCAGCTCGTAATCATGGGAAGGGTTGCGTTCTTGTCGCCGAGGCGCTGAAGAAGCTCGGTGCCCTCTTCCATAATGGTAAGGTCCGCCGCCATATCGACGTCGAAAACCTTGTCGAAACCGATTCTGCGGAGCGCCGCTACCATTTTGCCCTGCGTGTCCGTGCCTACGGGGAAACCGAATTCTTCGCCGAGAGCGACGCGGACCGCGGGAGCGGTGATCGCGATAACGTGCTTTGTCTTATCGCCGAGCGCAGCAACTACCTTGTCGGTATCGTCCTTCTCGGTGAGCGCGCCTACGGGACAGACGTTGATACACTGTCCGCAAGCGACGCAATCGACGTCGGCAAGCGCTCTTCCGAACGCGCAACCGATCGTGGTGTTGAAACCGCGCTTGTTTGCGCCGATAACGCCGACGGTCTGATACTTGTTACAAGCCGCTACGCAACGACGGCAAAGAATGCACTTCCCGTTGTCGCGGATAAGGTAATCGTTTTCGAATTCGGGAGCGGTCGGGGTTTTAACGCCCGAGAACTTGTTTTCGTCGCAGCCGTATTCGTTGGAAAGCTTCTGGAGCTCGCAATTTCCGCTGCGCACGCACGAAAGGCATTTCTTTTCGTGGTTGGAAAGAAGAAGTTCGAGCGTGGTTTTGCGCGATTCGATAACCTTCGGGGTTTTGGTATAAACTTCCATACCCTCGGCAACGACCGCCGAGCAGCTCGCTACAAGGCTTCTCGCGCCCTTTACTTCGACTACGCAAACGCGGCAGCTGCCTTCGTTGGTAAGGTCCTTATAGTAGCAAAGCGTGGGGATACGGAATCCCGCTTTGCGCGCGGCGTCGAGGATACGCGTTCCTTCGGGAACGGTAACGCTTACGTCGTTTATTTTTAAAGTAACTTCTTTCATGGTGTCACCTCTCACTTCTTGATAGCCTTGAACTTACAATTTGCCACGCAAACGCCGCACTTGACGCACTTGGTCGTGTCGATCGCCATCGAGGGCAGTTTGTGTCCATGAGCAACGTAATCCGTCTTGGAAATCGCGCCGACCGGACAGTTACGGGCGCAAAGTCCGCAACCGATACATTTATCGGGCTCGATCTCGAAGTTGATAAGAGCTTTGCACACGCCGGCGGGGCATTTGTGATCCACAACGTGAGCAACGTATTCGTCGCGGAAGTAACGGAGCGTCGAAAGCACGGGGTTGGGTGCCGTTTGTCCGAGACCGCAGAGCGAATTCTCCTTTATGTAATGGCAAAGCTTTTCCATTTCGTCGAGGTCTTCGAGAGTCGCCTGACCTTTGGTAACTTTGTCGAGCATCTCGTAAAGGCGCTTGTTGCCTACGCGGCAGGGGGTGCACTTTCCGCAGGACTCGTCAACGGTGAATTCGAGGAAGAACTTGGCGATATCAACCATACAGTTGTCCTCGTCCATGACGATAAGTCCGCCCGATCCCATCATCGAGCCGATCGCGATAAGGTTGTCGTAATCGATCGGGGTATCGATAAGCGAAGCGGGAATGCAACCGCCGGACGGTCCGCCGGTCTGAGCAGCTTTGAATTTCTTACCGTTCGGAATACCGCCGCCGATCTCTTCGATGATCGTGCGAAGAGTCGTTCCCATCGGGATTTCGACAAGTCCGGTGTTGTGAATCTTACCGCCGAGCGCGAATACTTTCGTACCTTTGCTCTTCTCCGTTCCCATGCTCGCGAACCATTCGGCTCCGTTGAGAATGATCGAGGTGATGTTGGCGTAAGTTTCGACGTTGTTGATAAGGGTGGGTTTTCCGAAAAGTCCCTTGACTGCGGGGAACGGCGGGCGCTGACGGGGCTCGCCGCGCTTGCCTTCGGTCGAGTTGAGAAGCGCGGTTTCCTCGCCGCAGACGAACGCGCCGGCACCGAGACGAAGTTCGATGTTGAACTTATGTCCGAGACCCATTGCGTTATCGCCGAGGATTCCGTATTCGAGAGCCTGTTTGATTGCCACTTCGAGACGGTGAACCGCGATCGGGTATTCCGCGCGGACATAGATGTAACCCTGCGTTGCGCCGATTGCGTAACCCGCGATCATCATTGCTTCGATAACGGTGTGGGGATCGCCTTCGAGAACCGAACGGTCCATGAACGCGCCCGGGTCGCCCTCGTCGGCGTTGCAGACGACGTACTTCTGATCGGCAACCGAATTGTACGCGAACTGCCACTTCATACCGGTGGAGAATCCGCCGCCGCCTCTGCCGCGAAGTCCGCTTGCCTTGATGGTGTCGATAACCTGCTGCTGCGTCATTTCGGTGACCGCTTTCTTATAAGCAAGGTAACCGTCGAACGCAAGGTATTCGTCGATGTTTTCGGGGTCGATAAGACCGCAGTGACGGAGCACGAGACGATGCTGGCTCTTATAGAAAGCGGTTTCGTTGAACGGTTTGATTTCGCCGTTTACGTCCTTTTCCTCGTGAAGAAGTCTCTCCACTACCGCGCCGCCGATAATGTGTTCGCGAACGATCTCTTCGACGTCCGAAACTTTGACGTGCTGATAGAACGCGCCGTCGGGATAAACCACGACGATCGGTCCGCGGGCGCAAAGCCCGAAGCATCCTGTCATGATGAGTTTGATTTCTTTCTCGATACCGTTCTCTTTGAGAAGGCGGGCGAACTCGTCGTAAATGTCCTTGCTGTGTCCCGAAGTACAGCCGGTACCGCCGCACACGAGAATATGGGCGCGCTCGAGCGCGCGATCGGACGAAGCGCCTATTCCGCGGTTGGAAACGCGGTCTTTCATCCGAGCGCGTATCGCCTGAAGTTCCTCCAGATTTTTCATTTTATATTCCTCCATAAGTAAGTTCGGGTTCGGATCAGTCGCTGTACTTTGCAAGTATGCGATCGACGTCGTCCTTGGTCAGATTGCCGTATACTTCGCCGTTGACTGTAAGCACGGGCGCAAGTCCGCAGCAACCGATGCAACGGGTCGCGTCGAGCGTATATTTTCCGTCGGCGGAAGTGTTGCCCGGCTGAATGCCGAGGCGTTCCTCGAATTTGCCGAGGACGTCGCCCGAGCCTTTTACGTAGCACGCCGTACCGAGGCACACGCCTATCGTGTACTTGCCCTTCGGCTGAAGGTTGAACTGCGCGTAGAAAGTCGCGATTCCGTAAACTTCCTCGAGCGGAACGCCGAAAGTCTTGCCGATTTCGGACTGCACTTCGATGGGAAGATAGCCGTAGATGTCCTGCGCCTTCTGCATCGCTTTCATAACGGGTCCGGGGACGGACTTAAGTTCTTCGAGCGCGGCTTTGAACTCGGCGTACTGTTCGGGGGTGCCGATTGTCTCTTTACTCATATTGCTCTCCTTATGTTTTTCTTCGGTACGGCTTGTCCGCTCCGAAAAGTTTTGACTGAACTGGTGCTCGGTTCTCCTTGGAAAGGAAATAATCGGGCATGGTTTTTGCCGGCTATATATCTATAAATGCATAACCTTATACATTTTATCATAAACAACTGTTTTTTTCAACTGTTTTCGGCGCGAAATTTAAACTTTCGGGCGCGTTTTGGTTAGCCTACGATAACTGCATACCCGCGTAAACGGCGCTCAGCTCCGCCACTCCGTCCACTATTTCGCACGCGCAGTATCTGAGCCGCGACGAAAGAACGGCGGCTTCGTCGTCGTCCGCTTTGCCGATCGCTTCTATAATCGCCGCAAGAACCTTCGCCGAATAAGTCGCAGCGGCGGAAGTCTGTCCTTCGACCGCGCATAAAAACTCGTTCGCCTTTGCCCGGATCCCGTCGAGACGGTACGCGACTTCGCTTTCGGTGAGGTTACCCTTTTCGTAACTCTGCGCCATGTCGTTAAGTTCCGCGATCGCGGCGGCGGGAAGCGCAAGCGCGGACGATATCGTTTCGTCCGTTTCGGCGGCAGGAAACCTGATTTCACTGAATTCGGTTTTTATGACGGTTGCGGGATCGGGCTGTTTTCCCTCAACCGACTTGGCTTCGCGTTCGGTCGGGTATACGCTTGCGACCACGCTGAAATTTCCGTCGTTATATATAAACCCCGCGCCGCCCCTCGTCCTTATGTCAAGCGCCTTTATGGTTGCCTGCCCCGAATCCGCGGAAGTAAATATTCCGACGTAGTACCACTCTTTGCGTTTTACCCGCATTACCGTTTCCGTCCTCGCGGAATTGAACGCAACGTAAAACAACGCAAAAACGGACAAAACCGCCGCGGTTACGGCGAGCTTTAATCCTATTTTTCGTCTCGACGGCGCGGCTGTCGGCTTTTTCGCGGCGCGGGCGCGGCGTTTTTCCACTATATGAGGTTCGTCACCGTAAAATCGTTGCATTTTTCTCCCGAAACAGATATAATAATCGTAGTGTCTTACACTTACTTATATTCCGGAACGGTGAAAACTATGCAATATCATATTCAGACAACGCCCATTTGGGACGCTTTCCGCTCGGATTGCGACTGCCCCATGTGTAAACTTTACGACCGCGTTCAGTCGCGCCTCGTGAAGCAATACGTGGACGAAGCCGTAATGGAACCGTCGGCGCGCATAAAGGTAAACGCGCGCGGGTTTTGTCCGCGCCACTCGGCGCTTCTTTTCGGGGGCGGCAACAAACTCGGCGTGGCGTTGCAGTTCCATACGCGGTCGGAACACGTTGTCGGAAAAATCACCGAAGTCAAAAACGCAAAAGCCGCGAAAAAGCTCGCCGAAAAACTCGACGGCGAACTTTCCACCTGCGTGATCTGCGACGAGGCGGCGGAAGTCATGGAAAGGTACGCTTACACCGTTGCCGAAATGTTTCTGAACGAAAGCGAATTTCCCGAAGTGCTGAAAAACACGAACGGCTTCTGTCTGCCCCACTTCTCGTTGCTTCTTAAATACGCTTCGCACGCGGGCAAAACTCAGGAAGAATATCTGCGGGTACTCGTCGCTCGGCAAAGAGACGGAATGAAAAAACTTTGCGGCGAACTCGAACGCTTTACGCGGCGATTCGATTACCGCTCGACGGACAAGCAGTCGGGAAACAACAACGACGCGCTCGCCCGCGCGATCAATAAACTCGAAGGCAGCGAAACCGTCTGAGCAATCGTCAGCGTTTTTCGAAGAATCCGATTAAACGCTCCATATCACATTTCGCACGATTTGTCAATAGTTTCGGCAAAAATTTCACAAAGAAAATTTCGCGCCAAACCGTTGATTTTTGCGCCGTATGGGTATATAATAAAATTGTTCCTGCGACGTGCGTCGCTTGCTTTAATTATAACCACAGAATATAAAAGGGTTCGCTTGTACGATCGCCGATGTCACGCCATTTCCGCACTTGACTGTTGCGGGCCGTTTGGAAGGCTGAAACGAAAGTCGGCTTACCCACCTTCGCATGTGCGCGGGTTTATATTTTGCAAGAGAGACGGCGAAGCGGGACTTCTTTGATTACAGCCGAGGTCGGATTCCGACTTCGGTTTTTTGTCCGAATATTGTTTTGCATCGGTAAACGTCGGATTGCATAGTACTTTGCAAAGTACTATGCAATATTTGAGTTTTCGTGCGAATTAAGTCGATTTCGGCATAATTACATTAAAAATCACCGCATACGCATACGACGATTTCTATTTTCGACAAAAAAGTTCACTTGCAAAAAACGTCTTTTATCGCGTCGATCGAAAAAGCGATTTCTTCGTCCGTACAGAACGAAGATAACCTTAAATACCCTTCGCCGCCTTTTCCGAATCCGACGCCGGCAGTCGTGATCACGCCGCGTTCGAGCAGTTTGTCGAACGCCGTCCACGAGTCGGTTCCCGTTTTCAGCCAGACGTAAGGCGACTCCCCGCCCCACGCTTTGAGCCCCGAAGCCGTGAGTTCGCGACGGAGCTTCCGAGAGTTTTTAAGGTATACCGCCGCATTCGCACTCGCTTCGTCGAAGCGTAATAGCGCGGCTTCCGCCATGCGCTGTGTTACATACGAAACGCCGTTAAAACAAGTCGATCGGTGGCGCGCCCACGCGGAACGAAGCGCTCCGAGCGCTTTTGGAACAACCGTGTATCCGCATCTTATTCCTGTAAAACCGAACGTTTTCGACAGCGAACAGATTTCTATCGCAACCTCGTCCGCTCCTTCGATTTCGTATATCGACCGCGGCTTACCGTCCGTCACAAACCCCTCGTACGCCGCGTCGTAAATTATTATAGCGCCTGTGTTCCGTGCGTGCTCCACCCACCTTGCGAGCGACTGCCTGTCGAGCGCAACCCCCGTGGGATTAGACGGCGAGCACAGTATGATCACGTCCGCTTTTATCCCGTCGGGAGACGGCGAAAAGTCGTTTTCGGAAGTCGCGGCAACGGGCACGCCGATCATTCCTTTCATCGCGGCAACGTCGGCATAAACGGGATAGGTCGGATCGAAATACGCCACCCTCGAACCCGCCTCGAAAAGATCGAAAACCGCCGCAACGTCCGTTTTTGCACCGTCGCTTATAAAAACGTCGTCATTGTCGATTTCCGTTCCGCGACTACGGTAATAATCGCAAACCGCCGCGATCAGAAACGGATAGCCTCGGGCGGGCGGATATCCTCGGAAAGTCGATTTTTCGGTGAGCTCGTAAGCCGCAACGGCGCCGGCTTCGGCTATGAACTCGGGTATCGGTAAAGTCACGTCGCCCGTGCCGAGACGGGCAAACTTCATTTCGGGGTTGCGAGCCGCGGCGCGGCGAACGCGCTCGTCGATCTCCCTAAACAGATACGACGGCGCGAGACGATTAAAATTTTCGTTAAATCTCAAGTTTCACGTCCCCCGTAAAAACCTCTCTCGCCCCGCCGATAAGATAGACGTTGCCGCAGTAAAACCCCACTTTCACCGTTCCCCCGTGCATATGTACCGTAATTTCGTCGCTTCCGACGCGCCCCGTCCTTATCGCGGCGATCGCGGCGGCGCAAGCCCCGCTTCCGCAACCGAACGTTTCGCCGCTTCCGCGCTCGTACACGCGCATTTTCAGCTCGTTTTCGCCCGTGACTTCGACGAACTCCACGTTCGCGCCGTCGAAAAACAAATCGTTGCCGCAAATCCGCTTGCCGATCTTGGGAACGGAAATGAAATCCGTTCGCGGAACGAACGTTACACAGTGAGGATTTCCCATCGAAACGAGCGTAACCGTCCTTTTGCGATCGAACGTGAACGACTCGTCAATAGCCTCTTCCGTTGCGGCAAAACCACTCGCGTCGAAGTTCGGCTCGCCCATATTCACAATGAATTCGTTCTCTTTTACGGTGACTTCGCGGTTTCCGACGTCGGTTTCGATCGAAACGCGGCGTTTTTTTAATCCGCCGTAATCGCGAAGATATTTCGTCACGCACCGAAGCGCGTTACCGCAAATAGCGCCTCTGCTTCCGTCGGCGTTGAACATTTTCATTTTAGCGTCGGCAACGCCCGAAGAGCATATAAAAACAGCTCCGTCGCCTCCGATCCCGAACCTGCGATCCGAAACCGATTTCGCGATCGTCGAGCATTTATCGTCGGCAATCTCCCTACGGCGGCAGTCGAAATACACATAATCGTTGCCGCAAGCCTCGTACTTATAAAACCTCACTTTCAACCTCCGCGTATAACGTATTTACGCGCCGAAAAAGTCAAACGTGAGAAAAACGCGCTTCCCGAAGCGGAAACGCGTTGTCCTTTTTTTGAGTTATAAGCTTTTATTTGCCGAAAACCGTTTTGAGCTCGCCGAGCATGGTTTCGAATTTTACGGCGTTCGCCGCTCTGTCACGGCAAGCGGTAAGATAAACCTTTATAAGCGGTTCGGTTCCGCTCGGGCGCACGATAAGCTGCGATCCGTCCGCCATTCTGAACGAAAGAACGTTCGACTTCGGCAGGTCGAATTCGGTCTGAGTGAGGTAATCGACAAACTTCACCACTTTTTCGCCCGCGATTTCGGTCGGACGATTTTTGCGCATACCGTCCAGAATCAACTTCATTTTGTCCGCCCCGTCAAGTCCTTCGAAGCCGAACGTAACCGTCTTATGCTCGTAGACGCCGAATACTTCGTAAATTTCTTCGAGCCGATCGATAAGCGTTTTGCCCTCGCGTTTGTAATGCGCCGTCATTTCGGCGATAAGCATAGAAGCGTTTACTGCGTCCTTGTCGCGAACGTAAGTGCCCGAAAGATAGCCGTAGCTTTCCTCGAAGCCGAGAATAAAGCGGTTCTGCTCGCCCTTTTTCTCAAGTTTCGCTATGACGTCGCCTATATACTTAAAGCCCGTTAGCACGTCGAAAACTTCGGCGTCGTACTGCTCGGCAACCTTTGCGGCAAGCGCGGTGGTAACTATCGTTTTTACGAGGACGGGACGAGCGGGAAGCGTTCCGTTTTTCGCCCGCGTCGAGAACAAAAAGTCGGTAAGAAGCACGCCCACCTGATTGCCGGTAAGAAGCTTGTATTCGCCGCCGTGACGAACGGCGATACCCGCGCGGTCGCAGTCGGGATCGGTTGCGATCAGAATATCCGAGCCGTTCTTCTCCGCGCGCTCGAGCCCGAGACGAAGCGCTTCGGCTTTTTCGGGGTTCGGGTACGGGCAAGTCGGAAAGTTTCCGTCCGGCATAGCCTGCTCGGGAACGACGTTGATTTTATCCACGCCTATGCGACGGAGAATTTCGGGAACGAGCTTGTATCCCGTTCCGTTGAGCGGCGAATACGTCACCGAGAGACCGTGTGCGTCGCCCACGCTCATTTTCTCCACTTCGGCAAGGAATTTTTCGACGATTTCGTCGGTGTCGGGAACGATAAGTCCGAGCTTAACATACTCGTCCGCAGTTGCGGTTTTCACGTCGAACGGATCGACCGCTTCGATATAATCTGTCATTTCGAGCGCCGCCGCGTCGGTAAGCTGGCAACCGTCCGCGCCGTAAACCTTGTAACCGTTATACTTAGCGGGATTGTGCGAAGCGGTAATCATAACGCCGACGTCCGATTTGGTTTCGCGCGTAAGGAACGAGAGAAACGGCGTGGGCATAAGCTCTCGGCAAAGATACGTCTTTATTCCGTTCGCCGCGAAAACTTCCGCTACCGTGCGGGCGAAAAGGTCCGAATTTATACGGCTGTCGCACGCAACCGAAGCGGTTTTATATCCGTGAATTTTCATGCAGTCCGCAACGCCCTGCGTGATCTTGCGGATCGTATAGACGTTCAGACAGTTTGTCCCCGCGCCAAGCGTTCCGCGCATACCGGCGGTTCCGAATTCGAGGTCTTTATTGAACGCTTCGGCAATCGCGGTCTCGTCGCCTTTCAACGCTTCGAGCGCGGATTTCACTTCCGCGTCGTCGGCTTTATGTAACCATTCTTCATATTTCTTCATAACGCTGTCTTGCATAGCTGTCTCCTTATTGTTCGTTACGATAATTTTTTTACGTAAGATCTGCGGCGTTTATGCTGAATACTTTCGAAGTTTTTCCACAGATTGATTATATCGTTGTTGTCCTCGAGGTTGAGGTTCGTTTCGGCGTACTCGACTTTTTCGTCGATCATCATCTTCGTCATACACGCGAGAAGCGGCGCGGACACGCCTTTAAGCCTGTATTCCGGCAGAACGCCTATAAGACCGAGATCGATAGCTTTGGGGTGCTTGACCGTTTTAAGTAGTCTCACGAGCGCGGCGGGCGTAAGTCTTCCGCCCGACTTTTGGAGCGCTTCGCCGATTGCGGGGAAGCACAGCCCGAAACACACGATACGATCGTCCTTATTGACGATTACCTGTACGAAACGCTGATCGATAATGAGCTTGAAATTGTCGATCATAAGCGCTTTCATCTTGTCGGTAAACGGCACCGTTCCGTAAATTTCGGCGTACGTCGTGTCGAGAATTTCAAAGAACTTATCGGCGTAAAGACGGAGGAACTCGCGCGTATTCTTGGTTTTCGCTATTCTGAGCCCGTAACGCTCCATAATTCTGTCGCTTATACGGATAACGCGTTCGTCCACCTCTTTTGGCGGATACATTCTGCGTTCTACCCAGTCAACCTCTTTTTCGTAGCCGAGGTCCTCTATAAGCTTCTGATAGTACGGAAAATTATATTGCTCTTCGAACGTGGACAACCACTCGAAACCGTCGATCAGCAAGCCTTCGCGCTCAAGATCGGAAAATCCGAGCGGGCCAACGACTTCCTCCATACCCTTTTCCTTCGCCCACATTTCGATTGCCTCGAAAAGCGCTTTCGCGACTTCGGGATCGTCGATCGCGTCGAAGCGGGTGAAACGCACGCGTTTCTGTCCCCACTTCTCGTTAGCGGCTTTCTGAAGGATTCCCGAAATTCTGCCCACGATCTTGCCGTCGCGATACGCGTTATAATAGACCGTGTCGCACTGATCGGCGTAAACGTAATCCTTTCTGAACAGCTTCTTCTCGTCGCCGTAAAGCGGCGGTACGAAATACGGATTATTCTTGTACATTTCAAGCGGAAACTCGATGAACCGCTTGATTTCCTTTCTTCCTTTTACTTCTCTGATTTCGATCATAATTCTTTCCTTTATCTGTGTTTAGCGTGGAAGCAAACGCCGATGCAATCGGGTCCGCAGTGGCTTCCTGCGGTCGGGTTTACGTCTACGAATTCTATTCTGAGTCCGTCGCCGAACTTCTCCCGAAGCATTTTCGCCATAGCGTCGGCGATTTCGGTAGCGTCGGAATGTCCGATGATTACGCGGTGAGCCTTTATATTCTCTTCGAGATCGACCACATAATCGAGAATTTTTCTGAGCGTGTTGTACTTGCCGCGGGCTTTCGCGACCGATTTCATCATTCCGTCGCTGCTCATCGTAAGTATGGGGTGGATCCCGAGAATCGAACCCATAGTCGCGGAAAAATTACTCACTCTGCCGCTGCGCCCGAAGAATTTGAGATCGTCGGCGTAAAAATAAGTCGCGAATTTATCGACTTCCGTTTCGCCCCAACCGAGGATTTCTCCGACGCTTTTACCCGCAAGATACATATCGCCGACTTCTTTGACGATTCCGAGCGAACAGATTGTGATCCCCTTTGTGTCGAGCGTGTAAAGCCTGCGGTCGGGATAAGTCTTTTTCAATTCGGCTTCCGCGATGCGCATTGCGTTGAACGTGCCGCTCATCGCGCCCGAAAAATGGACGTAAAGCACGTCTTTGCCCGCTTTGAAATGCGGTTCTATGTATTTCGTGTAGCGCTCTGGGCTTATTCCTCCCGTTTTGGGAAGCGTGCCGCGCCGAAGCGTATCGTAAAACGCCTTTGCGTCGAAAGTTTCGAAGTCCTCGTAAGGGAAAATTTCTTTGCCGTCGATTATGTACGGCATCGAAATCAGCCCCGAATAACCGAGCTCTTTCGCGACCTCGGGCGTTACGTCGGTGTCCGTATCGGTGATAATGACGTAGTTTTGCTCCATACCCCCTCCTTAAAGCAACTTTATATCGTAACCGCATTCGCGGCGTTTTTTACCGTCGAGCTTGATCACATACGGCTTGCGATCGATTTCGCTCTGCTTCGGGAGCGTGTCGGGAAGCCCCCACCACGGCTCGACGCACACGAAATTCCCGCCCGCGGGATGCGTCCAGAACGCGATAACCGGCGAAGAAACCGAAAATCCGAGCTTTTTGCCGTTTGCGCGCTCAACGGTAAAATCAACGCCGCCGTCGGTTTCGAGCATCAACGTGTCCTCTTTCAGGAAAAATTCTTTGCTTGCTTCGAATTCGGTAACGCAAACGTCTTTCGCTCCGTCGATGAACGCTCCGTCGAGAGTGTACGCGCGTTTAAGAGGCTTGGCGAAACGAACGAAATTCCCTTTTGTGTCCGCGCCGTCGAGCATAACGCCAAGGTGCCCGCCGACCGAATAATAAAGCGGCGATTCGGACGGATTTACAACTTCGTAACGAATGGAAAGCGTATCGCCCGAAAGCTTGTATTTGACGTACAAAACGAAATCGTAGGGATAGATTTTGAGCGTTTCGGTATTGCTGTAAAGCGCAAGCGTAACGCTGTCGGCGGTCTTTTCGAGCGCGGCGAAACGTCCGTTTTTGGCGAAGCCGTGTATGTCGATTTCGAATTCCTTGCCGTCTATCGTATAAGTGCCGTCAACTCTCCTGCAACAGAACGGAAAAAGTACGAGGTCGCGCTTTTTCCAGCCGCACGAACCGTCCCACATAAGCTCCGATCCGTCGCTGCGGTCGGTAATCGAGTGAAGCGCCCCGCCGTTGAGATCGACCGTAACGCCGAGAAGATCGTTTTCTATCGTAACGTAATCCATATAGTGCCTCCGAGTAAGTCCTGTGTATATGCTTGTCGCTTTGCCGGCTGATTGCGGCAAGACGGCGATTTAATCTATTTCTTCGAGTTCGTCCAGCCAAAGCTTGGCGCACGCGTCGGACGGCATACGAAGATCGCCGCGCGGGGAAAGCGCGACCGAACCGACTTTTACGCCGTCGGGAACGCAAGACCGCTTGAATTGTTGCGCGAAGAATCTGCGGACGAAAACGCCGAGCCATTTTTTTATCGTTGCGCCGTCGTACACGCCGTCGAACGCGATTTTCGCCACGCGATAAATCTTTTTAACGCCGTAGCCGAGACGAACGAAGTTATAAATAAAGAAGTCGTGAAGATCGTAAGGTCCTACGATTTCTTCCGTTTTTTGCGCGATTTCGCCTTCTTTTGCAGGCAGAAGCTCGGGGCTTACGGGAGTGTCGAGAATGTCGCGAAGGACTTTCCGAAGTTTCTTCGTCGCAGCGTGATCCGCTTCGTAAGCGACGAGGTAGCGGACGAGCGTTTTGGGCACGGAGCAATTCACGCCGTACATCGACATGTGATCGCCGTTATAGGTAGCCCAACCGAGAGCAATCTCGCTGAGGTCGCCCGTACCGATGACCATACCGTTTTTCTCGTTGGCTATATCCATCAGAACCTGCGTTCTTTCACGCGCCTGAGCGTTTTCGTAGGTGACGTCGGTGACGGTTTCGTCGTGTCCTATATCCCTGAAGTGCCGACGAACGGCGGCGGTTATATCTATCGTGCGGAAAGTCACTCCGAGCTCGCGAGCAAGAATTTCGGCGTTGGAGCGGGTACGCTTCGTCGTGCCGAAACAGGGCATCGACACCGCTATGATTTCGTCGAACGGACGGGATAAAAGTCTGAACGCCCGAACGGTGACGAGCAAAGCAAGGCACGAGTCGAGCCCGCCGCTTACCCCCACTACCGCCGCGCCCGTTTTCGTGTGCGCAAGGCGTTTTTTCAAAGCGTTAGCCTGAATGTCGAGTATGAGCGACGCGCGACGATTGAGCTCGTCTCCGCTCGGAACAAACGGACGCGCCGCAAACGCGCGGGTGAGCGCGGTATTTTCGATTTCGGCATCGAACGGAACTTCAATATGATCGTCAAGCGTTTCGCCGCCTATCACGCTGCGTTCGCGAGCGAGAAAATCAACGTCGATTTCGCTGATCGCGACGCCTCTTCCGAACGGTTCGCTTTCGGATAAAAGTCTGCCATTTTCGGCAATGAGATTGTGCGCGGCGAACACCACGTCGGTAGTCGATTCGCCCTCGCCGGCGTCGGCGTAAACGTAGCCCGCCATAAGTCTGCCGCTTTGCCCCGTGACGAGCGAACGGCGATAGTCGGCTTTACCGACCGTTTCGTTGCTCGCGGAAAGATTGACGATGATATTCGCTCCGGCGAGCGCGTGGCGCTGAGACGGCTGAACGGCGCCCCAAAGATCCTCGCAGATTTCGACGGCAACCGAAAAGTTCGGCATACCGGCGGCGCGAAAAATCATATCCGTACCGAACGGCACAACCTGCCCCGCGATTTCGATATCGCTCACCTCTTCGGGCGCGGGCGTAAACTGGCGTTTTTCGTAAAATTCGTGATATTCGGGAAGGTTCGATTTCGGAACGAGCCCAAGGATTTTTCCCTTATGAAGCGCGGCGGCGCAGTTATAAATTCTTCCGCGTTCGGCGACGGGAAGTCCGATAAAAATCAGAATATCTTCGTTTTCGGTTTCGGCAAGAACGGTTTTCAGTCCGTCGATCGCGCCGCGAAGAAGCGTGCCCGACCAAAAAAGATCGCCCGCCGTGTAACCCGTAAGGCAAAGCTCGGGGAGCACGACGAGTTTAGCGCCGTTTTTCCGCGCAAAACGTATTCTTTCGATCGCGCTCGAAGCATTGAACCCGCAATCCGCGACCCGAATTTCGGGAGTGAGCGCGGCTACCTTGATAAAACCGTCCTTCATAAGTAAACCTCTCGCTTTATTATACACTTTTGTGCGAAATATGTAAAGCGTTCGGGCGCGCGTCTCGGTCGTTTTTCGGCGTTTTGTCGAAAAAAACCGCACTTGCGCCCGCGACTTAAATCCTATTTTCGTTTTTGAAGCATATGCCAGAACGCCATCGAAAATCTGCGCGGTAAAATCTTGCTCATGACGTGCATCGCTTTCCACGTTCCGCCGAGTATGGAAACGGGTTTGTTTTTAAGCGCGGCGCGGAGCGCTTTTTTAACGACCTTATCGGGCGTGGTAATCGGTTTGAGGTCGCGCGGACCGTTTACGCCCTCGCCGTTATGCGCGACCGCGGCAAACTCGGTATCTATCCACCCCGGAGCGACCGCCGTCACGGTAACGCCCTTGTTTTTCATTTCGGCACGGAGCGCATAGGAATAGCTGAGCACGAACGCCTTAGTCGCGGCGTAAACCGACAGATTTTCAAGCGGAAGATAAGCCGAGATCGAAGCCACCTCGATAATATGCGAGCCGCGTTTCGTATACGGAATCAGCGCCGCCGTCACGTCTGCGACCGCGCGGGCGTTGAGATCGATCATTCCCCTGATATTTTCGCGGCTGACTTCCGAATAATCGCCGAATTTACCGAATCCGGCGGCGTTTACGAGATAAGCCACCGTTGCACCCGACGTTTTCACCGCCGCCGCAAGATCGTCGATATTTTTCGGGTCGGTGAGGTCGAACGGGAACACGCGGCATTTCGTCATGAGCGTTTCGGCGAGCGCGTTAAGTCGCTCTTCCCTACGCGCTACAAGCCACAGTTCGTCGCACTCTTTGAACGCTTCGATCTGTTTTGCGAATTCCTTTCCGAGCCCGCTCGACGCGCCCGTGATAATTCCGATTTTCATTTTGTCCTCCGTCGCGCCGTTTTGCGGCTTACTTAAATTCGCTCGTCCGTATTATACCCTTTTTTCGCCGCGATTACAATCGTTTGAGCGCTTTTTTTACATAACGGCGGTAAAAGTCTTGTTTTTTCGCCCGAAAAACGGTATAATTTACCCGAGGTGAAAATTATGCTGCTTGTCCACGAAAAAGAATTTACGTTGCGCGAATCGGATTTCGATTGCTTCGACCACATAAAAGCGAGCGCCGTGCTCGATCTGTTCCAGACGGTAGCCGCCGAGCACGTCACGCTTTTCGGCGCGGGCTTTGAGGATATGCTCGCGAAGAACCTCGCGTGGGTGGTTACAAAGATACGTTTCGACGTTCTCGCGCCGCTTCGCTCGTCCGAAAAAGTAACCGTAAAAACCGTGCCGCACGCTAAAAAACTGATCGATTACGTCCGCGATTATTGCGTTGTGAATTCGCGCGGCGAAACGGTGATCAAGGGATCGAGTCAGTGGGTTCTGATCGACTTTACCACGCGTAAGATAGCGCGGACCGATTTCGACTTCGACGGCGAATTCTCGGAAGAGTACGCATACCCGAACGAACGGCTGAAAAAAGTCCCCGTAATCGCCGAGCCCGAGCTCTTGCGCTACGAAATAAGGCGCGCCGACCTCGACCACAATCGCCACGTCAACAACGTGCGTTACCTCGATATGATTTTCGACGCCGAGAAAGATCCTTCGCTTCCGCTCCGTTCCGTCTCGATCAATTACACCGAAGAAGTGCGCGAGGGCGAAACCGTTACGATCTGCGGTGACGGCGGAATTTACAGCGGGTTTTCCGATTCACGCCCGCGCTTTTCGGCTGAAATTACGCGTGCGAGCTTTGATAAATAAGTACGTTTTGTCGCAAAAAAGCTACAACGTATTCAAAAAACGGTGACGTTCCGATCGGGAGCGCCGCCGTTTTTTTTGATAATTTTATTTACTTTCGGGAGTATTTGAACCGCCCGCTTTCGGTTGCTTTTTCTCGATATTCACGCGC
This sequence comes from uncultured Clostridia bacterium, assembly GCA_934270565.1. Taxonomy (GTDB): domain Bacteria; phylum Bacillota; class Clostridia; order Christensenellales; family Pumilibacteraceae; genus UBA10677. The sequence goes on from CAKQPR010000002.1 coordinate 123,726, forward strand.
ATCGCGTTGAGGATACAGAGGATCATAACGCCGACGTCAGCAAAGATCGCAAGCCACATGCTCGCAAGTCCGAGTATGGAAAGAACGAGTATTGCCGCCTTGACGGCGAGCGCGAAAATTATGTTCTGATACACGACCCCGACTGTTCTTCTCGCAATCTTTTTCGCCTCGCAAATCGCGGTGAGATTGTCGTGCATAAGCACCACGTCGCTCGCCTCGATCGCGGCGTCGCTCCCTACTCCGCCCATCGAAATTCCGACGTCCGAACGCATGAGTACCGGCGCGTCGTTTATGCCGTCGCCGACAAAGCAAACGACGTCTTTCGGGGCTTTTTTCGCTATGATATCGTCGAGTTTTTCGACCTTGTTCTGCGGCAGAAGCGATGCGTGGAACTCGTCGATGCCGAGCTTTTCGGCAACGGACGAAGCTATGACTTCATTGTCGCCGGTAAGCATAACGGTTTTCGCGCCGATCGATTTCAGCTTGTTCAGAGCTTCGGCGGCTTCGGGTTTAACCTCGTCGGCGATCACGATCGAACCCACGAATTTTCCGTCGCAGGCAACGTATACGACCGTGCCGATCGCGGCGGGGGCGTCGTAAGCCACGCCGTAAGCCTGCATAAGTTTGGCGTTGCCGCAAAGCACGGTATGTTCGCCGGTAGCGACCACGCCTTTGCCCGCAACGTTTTCGATTTCGGGATGAGCGAGCACGGGTTTGCCGTAAGCTTCGGTTATCGAAACGGCGATCGGGTGCGACGAGCCCTGTTCGGCTTCGGCGGCGAGCGCAAGAATTTCGTCTCTGCGATCGGCGGGCGAAACGTCCACTATGGCGAAATTGCCTTTCGTCAGCGTGCCGGTTTTATCGAACACGAACACGTTCGCAGAGTCGAATTTTTCGAGATAAGCCGAGCCTTTTACGAGGATACCTTTGCGCGAAGCCGCGCCGATCCCCGAGAAGAAGGACAGCGGAACGGAAATGACGAGCGCGCACGGACAGGACACGACGAGGAAGTTAAGCGCGCGTTGGATCCACTCTACCCAGTTGCCGGTAATAAGCGACGGAACGATCGCAAGGATCACCGCGCCGCCCACAACGATCGGGGTATACCAGTGAGCAAAGCGCGTAATGAAATTTTCGGAGCGCGATTTCTGCTCGGAAGCGTTTTCGACAAGCTCGAGAATTTTGGAAACCGTCGAGTCGTGGAACGCTTTTTCGGCGCGGATAACGAGTTTCGCGTTGATATTGACCGAACCGGAAACAACCGCGTCGCCTTCCGTAACTTCGCAGGGCGCAGACTCGCCGGTGAGCGCTTTCGTATCGAGCGCCGAAGCTCCGGTAACGACGATTCCGTCGAGCGGAACTCTCTCGCCTGCGTTCACGACGATCAGATCGCCGACCTTGACTTCGGTCGGATCGACGGTCTTGAAACTGCCGTCTGGCAACAGGATATTCGCATAATCGGGGCGCATATTCATAAGCGAAGCGATGGACTTGCGCGACTTGCCGAGCGCGTAATTCTGGAACCATTCGCCGACCTGATAGAACAGAATAACCGCGACCGCTTCGGGATATTCGCCCGTGGCGAACGCTCCGACCGAAGCGATACACATCAGAAAGTTTTCGTCGAGCAGCTGACCGTTGAAAATGTTACGCACGGCTTTATAAAGCACGTCGTAGCCGATCGCGAGAAACACTACGAGATACACGCACACGGGAAGCACCCAAGCCCACCGCTCGTCCGCGATAACCGAGCCAAGATCGACGATCTTATCGACGATAAACACCGCAAAGAACGCAACCATACACGCGCAAATGCGGATAAGATTCTTTTTCTGCTTCTTAGTCATAATAAACCCCTCGGTTAGTATGCTTAAAGTTCGATATCGAATTCGGGCTCGATTTTCTTAGCCGCTTTCACGACTTTTTTCATCACCGCGTCGAACTTGTCGTCTGCGGCGGCTACGATCATTTTTTGCATAATGTAATTTACGGAGCACTCTTCTACTCCGTCAACTTTCTTCGCCGCGTCCTCGATTTTGCAGGCGCACACCGGACAATCGACCTCGATCTTGAAACTCTTTTTCATTTTTGTTACCTCCGTAATTGCATTGTTGATTGATTGAATAATGATTTAACTGTTGAGCAAATTTTTTGGTACGCGTTTTCCGAAGTTTAATCTTCTTCGGTGACGTGTACCATAGCGCAATCGAAAATCTGCGAAACGTGATCGTCGTCGAGCGAATAAATGATTTCTCTGCCCTCGCGGCGACTTTTGACGAGTTTGGAAGCTTTCAGAATACGGAGCTGATGCGAAACTGCATATTTCGTCATATCCACACATTCGCAAATGTCGCTCACGCAAAGCTCGCCGCGCTCGAGCACGAACAGAATTTTAGTTCGGGTCGGGTCGCCGAGAACCTTGAACAGCTCGGAAACGTCGTCGATTACGTCCGGTTGCGGAATTTTTGCTTTGATGTCTGCTAAATCCACTCTCTCAACCTCTCTACGCCTATATTATACTCATAGTTGAACGGTTTGTCAACTGTTTAACCGTTGTTTTCAGAATTTTTTTCGGTTTTTTTCGCGAAACGATAACCGCAGTACTCGCACTGCCCCACGCCGCCGATAAGTTCGACCTTTGCGCCGCAGTTCGGGCAATTTACTTCGGAAATTTCGCCCGAAGTCTGAGCCGCGCGCTTGACGTAATCGGTTTCTTCGCGCACGTCGAGAATGTTTTCGTCATCGATAAGAACGTAGCCGACGAGTGAACGCGACGAAATAAGCTCGCGGACAGCTGTCGCGACTTCCTCTTTTTTCTTGCCGCAGGACGCCGCGAGGACGGATACGCTTTTAATTCCGTCGTCCTTGATCATCTTCTGAAGCGAGCACTTGAAACCGAGCGCGCCGTACTGCACCCAAAGTATAGGCATACCGTAAAACCCGAATACCGTAAGCACGATACCCGCGATCATCATCAAAGTGTTGCTGCCCGCGCCGATTATGATCATCGGTATTCCCGCGACAAATCCGACCGAGCCGATCAGCGCCCAGACAAATAATTTTCTGCGTTTCGAAATAACGTTCATTTTTTGCCTCCGATTACTATTCTATTATACATTATCACGCGGCGAATTGTCAAGAACGCGCGCATTAAATTTTGATTAGCAAAATAAAACCTCTTCCGTAACGAAAGAGGTTTTACGATTGAATTTGTTATATTTGCAGATTATTCAGGCAGGAACAACGACGTACCAAGTGCCGGTGACACCGTTTTTCTCTGTGTTTTCTTCAATATTAACCGTGTAACCATCGGCAACATAAATTGCACTCTGTCCGTCTACATCGTCTCCGACTCTGGGGTCAAAATTCAAGAAAGAACCGCCTTTTACGATAATTTTAGATGCTGCCACTTTTTCGGCTTTATTGCGAACATTCAGAACATAGCGGTATTTATTGCTTACGGGGTCGGGGTCACATTTTGTCATATAAATACCGCCCTCAATGGTAATTTCAGAACCATTGCTGGCATAAATAGTAGAGTTACTTCCGTTATCTTTATCTTTGCCGACATCAAACGTCCCGCCTTTTATCGTGACTTTTGCTCCGTTATCTGCCCAAATTGCGTTGTTCCCTCCGGCTGCTTTCGAACCGCCGTCATAAGTCCCACCAAGTATGGTCAAACTTGTTCCTACACCCGTTGCATACACAGCCGAAAGATTTTTACTCGTACCGTCTGCGACTCCGACATTGATATCGTTGTTAAGCGTCATAGAGCCACCCGAAATCGTAACGCCGTTATTAGTCTTGCCGTTAGCCTGAACAGCCTCGACCTTGTACGAAAGCGTGCAGGACTTGTTCTGATATTTGTTGTCCGCATCGAACGGAAGTTCGACTGCAACGTTCACGTCGGCAATTTCTCCGTTAGCGGCAAGCTGCGTCCATTCGCCGATAGCGGAAGTCGTAAACTTCTGCTCGTCGAGCGTTACGCTAAGTCCGCCCGCAAGTCCGTCATCTTTGGTGCAGGCTACGATCGTGCGGTATTTGATCGGCACGTTGCTGTCGTTTTGCACGGCAATTTTGAAAGTTACCTTATCGGTCGGAGCTATATTCGTGAGAGTAAGCGTCTGCTTCTTTTCGTCAAGCGCCGCCGCATTCTCACCCGCGAGAAGCCCTGCAGTCTTGATATAAGCACCCTCTTCTTCGTTCCATTCTCCGTGAGTGGCGACAACGTCCTTAATCGTAGCGGTTACGTTTACAGTACCCGATTTAACCGCAACGTTCGTGCCCGTTTCCGAAGTGAACAACGCAAACGTTGCTCCCGCGACGATGCTCACGCAAAGCGCGATTGTCGCGATCGCTCCCACAAGAATACCTTTCTTGCTTTTCATTGTTATGTATCTCCTTTATGTTTATTCTTCTGATTTGTAAACGATATTACCGAACTCAGTTGTTTCTACGCCGTTTATTATATTAGAAGTGTCTACAATAGCGTCGTCACCCACATAGTTGCCGTCGGCAAGCTGTGAATCTTCATATCCTTTCACTTTTACGGTGTAGAGGTTTGCCTGAATAACGTAATAGTAGTATTTACCATCTTCGCCTCTATACTTGAAGAACCTGCCATTTACGCTCTTTTCTGGATCATCCTTAAGTGTTGTATCTACATCGACAAACGCTACTTTGCCCGAATTGTCATCCTCACTTTTAAGCGTCTGAACGATCTTGTCTATTGTGTACTTCTTCGAAACTCTGACGTTACTCACCGTAGGAGCTGCGCTCGAACTAAGTCCGACAACACCGCCTATGTTATATGCCCCGTAAAGATTAGCCGCCCACACCTTTACATTTGTAAGCTTTAAACTTGCACCGCTATGATTCATACCGATCAGACCGCCGACTTTACCATATCCGTAAACGTTAGCGGAGTTAACGTTTATGTCTTTTATCGTAACGTTGCCCGAAGTAGAGCCCGCAAGCACACCGGCAAGGTTACAATAGAATCTAAGCTGGTCAACATTATCGGCAGTGCTTTTAACCGTCACATTACTAAAGTTGATATTTCTGACTACAGCGCCGTCTCCGAGAGATCCGAACAGCCCCGAATAATACGTTGTCTTTCCCCGAATAAACTGTCTTGCGAACGTAAGATTACTCAAGATGACGTTTCCGACAACACTAGCGCCAGGCTCAAACGTTCCCTTAAACGGATGATCCTGATCTCCTATCGGTTCAAGCGGCTCGTTTGATCCGTATATCGCGTTCATAACTTTTACCGTCTTGCCCTCATATGTGTTTCCGGAATTCACAGAAGCCGCGAGAACGCGAAGATCGAATTCGTTATAGATTCTGGTTTCGTTTTCGGGAACGTTCGTTGTAGGAGCATTGCCCTGCACTGCCTCGACGTTATACTTGATAGTCGCGCTTGCATCCATCAAATCTTTGCCATTCGCGTCTGCAGGTAAAGCAATCGAAACGTGCACGGTTTTTAACGTCTTATCCTGATCGTCTACGCCGAGCTCCTCCCAGTCGGATTCGTAAGTCCAACCCTGATACTTCTGTGCGGGCTCATCGTTTACCTGCGTTTCTACGTCGAGAGCCAGCATCAAAAGCGCCGTTTTGTTCGATAACACGGCGGGGTTCGGTCCGTAAGTTCTGAGCATCGTGCGATACTTAACGGCTATGTTGCTGTTGTTTTTTACGGTGATATCGAACGTAACCTTATCGCCGGCGGAAATTCTATCAAGCGTTATAGTTCCCTCTTTAGCGTTTATCTTGGCAGTACCGCCGTTAGTAAACTCACCGACTTTTTCGGTAGACACTACATCGCCGTTTTCGTTAAGCGAGTAAGTCTGAACGTTACTCGGGGTTGCCGCAACGTTTACTTTCGCCGTTTTCACAACGATATCAGTGCCTGACGAAGTCTGAAACAACGCAAACGTGGCACCGGTAACAATGCTCACGCAAAGCGCGATTGTCGCGATCGCTCCCACAAGAATACCTTTCTTGCTTTTCATTGTTATGTATCTCCTTATAAAAATTTAACGAATTTAATTGTGTGACGAATTCAGTTGCCCGAGCTCGGTGCGGTGGTTTTCTGGAACGCCGAAACGACAATATCGAATTTTACTTCTCCGTTCTTCGCCGCATTGTTGGCGTCGGTTTCGGTGTCGTTTACGAATTCGACCTTAACGAAAAAGTTTACTGCGGTGTTCGTTTCGGGAGTTGGTGCCGCAAGCTCGCCGTCGAAAATAAGTCCGGTAGCGACATCGGACAGCTTTTTCGGCGTTGCCGCAGCTTCGCTCTTTCCCGCGGTGATTATGAGCTGATCGGCAAGAGCCGTACTACCGCCTTCAATGATCTTCAGTTCGACCAGATACGTAAACGCCACCGAACCGTCGTTGGTAAGTTTCAGATCGGCTTGATACGAGCTTCCCGGGACTACAAGCGTTCCGTCGGTAATTCCGAAAACATTTTCGTTAGTCGTATTTGTACTCGAAAAGTTTGTGGGTGTAGTAACTGTATTCGTTTCGAGATAACCGTCGGCGGTGAGCTCGGTTTTGGTGAGCTTCGTCCGCACAAGCGAGATTTCGAGCGTGCCCGCCTGAAGGTGGTTGTTGAGCGTTACTTTGTCGGTAAACAGCGCGTACGTACCCACGACCACCGTCGCCATACAAAGCATTATCGACAACGTACACATCAGCAAGGTTCTTAATTTCTTTCCTGCCATTTTGTGCCTCCTTATTGTTCGTCCGAATCTTTACGTTCGCGGCGTTTTGCTTTCTGCATTTCTTTTTTAAGCTGTCTGTCTTCCTCTATCCCGCGAGCGGCGAGGTCGATGCTGTCCTTTGCAGCCTGAAACGACGCGGCGTCCGTGATTTTGAGCACGGTAGGCGACTGCTTGACCGAAACCTTGTTGTCTTTGGCGTAGGTTCTGAAAAGCGGGTTCGTAATCAGATATTCGCAGACGATAACCCCGCGTTTGATCGTGAGACGGACAAGCCGACCCGATCCGACCTTATATTCCTCGTAACGCGCGTTTTTGAAACGCTTGCTCTTCTCGACCGAAGCGGCGTAAACGACGAGCTCGTCGTAATAGCGCTTGAATTCGGGGGAAAGCGCGGCATATTTGTCGTCGAGCGTTTCGTGCTTAGCCGAAGCGAACACGACGGCGTTGTCGCCCGAAAGCGTTGCCGCGACTTCGGGGTCGATTTCCATAACCTCGGGCTCGGCTTCGCTGTCGGTGCGGACCGAGACCTGTACGGGTTCTTTGACCGGTTCGGGTTCGGGCTCGGCAACGGGCGGCTCGGGCTCTATAGGAGCGATCGGTGCGGGAGCCGCTACGGGATCGGACGGCGCGACGGGTGCGGGTGCGCTTGCAACTTGGCGGGCGGCTTCGGCGGCATCTCTTTTTGCGGCTCTGTCTCTGCGGTCGGACATCATGTCGTAGACCATCATCACGAGCGCAAGAAGGGTTATGCTCATAACCACTGCCATAAACGCAATCAGAATTCCTTGCATTTTTTCTTACCTCTCTTTCAGATTTTGTCGTCGTTCGTTTCCGAATCGGCGCTGTTTGACTGTAACTTTTCGAGTTTGCGTTTAAGCTCCTCGATTTCGTTTTCGCGGCTTGCGATTTCCGCTTTGCGCTTTTCTTCCTTTTCCTTGCCGAACACGCTCGCGATGCGCGCGATCTGCAGCGCTATGACGATGAGGCAGGGCACGATCACGATGAGCACGATGCCGACGGGCTGTCGGAGCGCGTACACCGTAAGCCCCAGAAGGTAACTCTGCCCCGTAACCTTGCCGATAATGTAATTGAAGGTCGAACCTACCTCGTCGCGCGTTCTTATAACCTGCGTGCCTACCGAAGCGGGATCGTCGCTCGCGGGATTGTCGCCTTTCAGCGTAAACACATAGCCGCCCGCTTCGTCCTCCGCGATTTCGACTATCCGGTGGGTTATCGTCGGTTGCGACGCTCCGTAAGAATACTTGAACGTGAGAACGTCGCCGACTTTAAGGCTCGCATACCATTCCGCTTTTTTCGCCTCGTCGCTCGGCGCGACCCGAACGAACACGCACGATCGGGTGGGTATACTCTTGATTTTGAAACCGCTCACGTCCGTGTACTCGCTTTTTTCCATCGAGCCGGTTTCGACAAAACGGAGTTGATAGCCGAATATCGTCGCCGCGCCGTCGTCGCTCTTTTTTGCGCCGACCGTCACGAAAACGGCGAACAACGCGAAGATCGCTATTATCCATATTATGACGTTTCCGATTATTCCGAAAACTTTTTTTGCGGTTTCTTTTCTTTCCATATTTCCCCTATTCTTCCGTCGAAGCGTTAATCTTTACGTCGAAGCCGATTTTCGCGCCCTGAGCTTCGTTTCCGGCGCTCTCGTCCATTCTGTATGTGATCGTCAGTTCTTCGATCTTCCCTTCGAGCGTTATGATCCTGCCGCCGAGAAGATCGTCGAGCCTTGCCGATTCGGTAAGATCGCCCGACTTCACAATCACTGTAACGTAATTTTTCAGCTCGCCGTCCTCGGTCTGCTCGAACGCGAGCGTTACCGTCATAGGATCGTCCGATTTCGGCGTGAATTTCACCGTGACGGTTTTTTCTTTTGCGGGGGCGAGGTTGAGTTCCTTAACCGAAATTACACGTTCGGTCTGCCCGTTGCCGACGTCTACTCTGATTTCGTCGTCGGCGGGTTTTCCGATCTCATAGGCGATGAAGCCGCCCGCGCCTGCGGTCAGAAGCGTAATACATATCAGCAAAACAGCGAACTTCTTTTTCACTCGAACCGCCTCCTTCCGGACGTTTCCGTGGTTTCGGACGATTCAACGACGCGCTCCGTGCGAACGTTTTCAAACGCGTACCCGCGCGTATATATAATCGCCCGCGCATATTGTACCCCCCCCGACGGATGTTGTCAAGCAAAATCGCACCCGTATTTAAAATTTTTCGACATTTTTTTGTTTTTATCCGCATTTACGTCCCCGATTAAACGTTTTCCGACAAGCGTTCGATAAATAAACGTAAGCCGACGAAAACCCCGAAAAAGAGAAAATCGGACGGTTTTTCGACAAAAAAGGAGCTGAAAAGCGAAAAGCCGACCGCTTTTAACCGCGATCGGACGTAAATTTTCGATATTTTTATATCTATTGTCGCAAAATTCCCCACCCGTATGCCGCTTTTTGCGACCTTATTCGGTTTTTTGTTCGATTTACACTCTCAGACAACCGCAATCAGAACCGCAAGCGCGGTCAGAAGCGTGGGGATCGAACAAGCTGCACCGTACCCGCAAAACTTGCCGAACGAAATTCCGACGTTTTCTTTTCTGAGAATGGACAGCCACATAATACCCGCAAGCGCTCCCACAGGCGTCAGGTACGCGCCAACGTTAGATCCTATAATCGCCGCATACACCGCGCCCGCGTTACCCGCAAGCGGAGGCGCGGACAATACTGCGCCGTATAACACGCTCATCGGGATATTGTTGATAACGTTTGCCGCCAGAAAACCGGATATTCCGACCGTGAAAACCGGATTTAATTCCGCAAGAATTCCTGCGATTTTTTCGGTCGCTCCGCACTCGCCGAGCGCAAGTACGACAACGAACATCGACAGTAAAAACGGCAGCAGCTGAAACGGAAGTCTCTTTGCGGCGTTCGGCAAAACCCCGCCTCCCCTTTTCGTAACCGCCGTATAGACAGCCGCGAACAACACGAGCGACACCGCCGCCGCGAGCGAAACGAAACACATTTCGACGCCGATATACGAGCTTATCGCAAGAGCTATTATGCAAAGCGCGAGATGCGCCGTTCCCGTTATCGTCAGAAATTTATCGAGCACGGGTTTGTCGCACTCGACGGAAGTCATTTTTTCGGAAAGAGATTTGCGGAATATCAACAGAACCGCCGCGGCGTTTACTATGCCCGCCGCCAAGGTCGGGAGCGCCATAACTTTGAAATACGCCCAAAAATCTATTCCCGCACTGCCCGCAAGATAGATATTAGTCGGGTTTCCTATGACAAGGCACATACTCCATGTGTTCGCCGCGAAAAACTCGCCGAAAAGATACGGCAGAGGATTTACCCCTATCCTGCGCGTAAAAGCGCATATAAACGGCGTAAACGTGAGAATGATAACGTCGTTCGAAGTAAAAACGGTGAGCACCGACACCGTAAGATAGAGTTTTATAAAGAGCGAAATCTGACTGTTTCCGCACTTCTCGACTACCTTGTCGGCAAGAAACTCGAACGCTCCGAGCTCGTCGAGGAACACCGAAAGAAACGTCATCGTAAAGAACAGCAACAGAATTTTCAGCGGATTAACCGCCGTATTCTCTGTAAATTCAGCCGCGACTTTACTTATCGGGATCGCGTCGCATACGAGCAAAACCGCCGCGCCGACGAGCGAGACGATCCAGAACGTGCCTATTTTTATTTTACCTATCGTGATTTCGGGTTTGAAAATTACGGAAGCGCACACGCCGAGCCCCGTTATTCCTGCCACAACCAACGTGAAAATCATTTTTCTTTCGCCTTTAGTAGAAGTAACGAGGCGTATTATAGCACTTTACCGTAATTTTGTTAAGCGTTTGAAACGGCTTTCCGAAAGGTTTTTCGGATCACGCAAAACACGAGGACTTATTCGCTCTCCCGCGTATTGAAAAGCCACGGACAGCGGTGTTTTTTGCGGACGTTTCTGCGATTTTCGATGACGGTGCGAACAACCTTTCTGACGAACGCTTTTCTCTCTTCGTCGAGCGCCCGATACCTTTTCACTATTTTAAGAAGCTGCTTGGCGTTGATAACGTCGCGGGTTTCGGTATGACCGTCCGCGACAAGAATTTCGTAGACCGTATCGGCGAAATTTTTCAGATCGTTTTTCGTAAGGAGCACGAGCGAGGTATAAATCGTTTCGCGCGCACGCTCGCTTTGTCTGGTTATGCGGTCGGTGACGATAAGCCCCTTTCCGTCCATAAGCCACTTATTCTGGTCGTGCTGGAATATCCCTATCGCGCGGCTTTTTACCACGAAACATTTTTCCTTACGGTTGAAAACGAGCCCGAAATACGACGTCTCGGGAACGAACGTAACGCATTTGTTCATAATGCGCATATACCCGTCCGAATCGAGAAAATTCTGATGAAACCCGGGACCGTCGAAGTTATACACGGTTAAAATGCGGTTTTGCGCGCCCTCTTCGAGTTTCGCCGCGGCGTAAATCGCCACGTTTCCACCCTTGGAGTGTCCGCCCGCCATAATCGTTCCGTTCGTTTTTGCGGCAACTTCGCCGAGGTATTTTGCGCCTTCCGTCCGCGACGGAATTTCGTCGTCGAACGTCATATTGAGGTCCTCTTTCCACCCTACGATCGTCTCGTCCGTGCCTCTGAACGCAACGAAATTCACGACGGGATCGTCGCTGTAAGAAACGATCGAAGCGCCCTGCCCGCTCACGGGCACGGTAACGTTACCGCAATCGAGAATAAACGTAACTGCGGCGAACTGAACTTCGCGTTCGAGGATACGCACCGAGCGAACGAAACCGACCTTTACCGAGCCGAAACGTTTACTTTCCGCGCACGCTTTCCATAAGTCCTCGGCTAAATGATCGTCGTTCTTATGGTATTCGGGATAAGCCGTTTCGTAACGTTCCCACAATTCCGAAACGGTGGAAATTTCGTTGAAATCGGAGCAGACGCGCTCAAAATGAGCGTAAACGAGCGCGCACAAAGTAAAAGCGTCGCTCGTCGAAAAAACAAGCTCGCGAAAGTCGTTTTTGCCGTATTTTTTCACATAATGAAAGACGTTTTTCAAGCGACTCTCCCTTTGTCGTTTTTTGTATTATACCATAATCTACGCGCTTTTTCAAGCCGTTTGTGCAAGGTTTTTCAAAAATTCGCCGACCGCACCGATAATAAAAAAACCGAGGAGCTTACTCTTCGGTTTTCTGTCTATATAACGTTTTCATTGTTCCGAAGCGGATCTATTCGGCTTCGCGAAGCTTGTTTATAACGTCCTCGCGCGACGGAAGGTGATCGATCGCGCCGCGCCCCAGAGTGTTGAGCGCTCCGCAAACGTTCGCAAACCTGAAAATTTCGTCGAGTTCGCTACTTTCGTAATCGGCTTTTCCGAGCCTGTCGAGTCCCGAAAGAACGCCCGCAAAAAACGCATCGCCCGCGCCCGTGGTATCGACGGGCTTGACCTTGACGGTGGGCACGCGGCGCGCATTATTTTTGTAGCGCCACTCGCTGCCGGCACTGCCGAGGCTCACGCACACGAGCGCGTCGAGCGACGAAACGTATTCTTCGCCGAAAATATCGAGCTCGTCCTCGGAAAATTTGACTATATCCGCCTTTTCGATAACTTCACGATAGATCGCGATCGCCGCGGCTTTGTCGCGGAAAATATCGGTGCGGAAGTTTACGTCGAAGCTCACCTTTTTGCCCGCGTTTTTCGCCCTTTCGATAAGGCGCAAAGCGTAATCTCTGCCCTCGGGCTCGGACAGCATAAGCGAGCCGATATGCACGATATTTGCCTTTAAAATAAGCTCGTCGGGAATTTCGGGAAGAACGTAGTCTGCGGTATGTTTACGATAAAAACAGAACGAGCGCTCGCCCGAATCGTCAACGTCCACGATCGCCATTGTCGTATTGCGGTCGGGGTTTACGTCCAGAAGCAAGTCTGAAAAACCGACGGATTCGGCGAAGCGTTTCAGAAAAGCGCCGATCACGTCGTCACCGACGCTTCCGACGAAAGCGGTTTGCGCGCCGAGCTTACCTGCCGCGCACGCCACGTTGAACGGCGCGCCGCCCGCCTTGCGTTCGTAATAAAAATCGTCGCCGCGCGGCGTTCCGATCATATCGGTGAGTATTTCTCCCACGGAAAGTATCATATTTTCTCCTTATAAAATGCCGTATCGGCTCTAAAAAGTCCGATGCCGCCCTTATTTACGGACGGCACGGAATTTTGTTTTCGAAGTCTGTTTACTCGTCGAGGTTTTTAAGGCTTTCTTCGAGCCCCTTGCGTTGTTCGCGGTATTTGGCGAGTTTTTCGTGTTCCTTTTCGATAAGCGCGGCGGGAGCTTTCGCAACGAAGCCTGCGTTGGAAAGCTTACCTTCGGCGCGGGCGATCTCCTCGTCCGTCTTTGCGATTTCCGCTTTGATGCGCTCGCGCTCCTTATCGAAGTCGATGAGCTCGCCCATCGGGATAAAGATTTTGCCGAGCGGCGTTACGAGCGAAGCGTTCTTGCCCGCGGGTTCGTCAAACGAAACGGACGAGCCGCCCGCAAGTTTTTCGACGTAACCGGAAATCTTCTTCGCGACTTTCTCCATACCCTCTTTCGGAACGATATGGATAGCCGTGCGCTTGGACTGACTTACGTTCATTTCGCGACGAAGGTTGCGGATCGAACGGATAACGTCCATAACGATTTCGGTGACTACGACGTCCTTGCGGTAATTGCGACTGCGGCTATACTCCGGGTACGGCGCGATCATAATATCTTCGGCGTCGCGGTTCGGGAGCGCGTCGTAAATTTCCTCGGTGATGAACGGGATAATCGGGTGAACGAGCTTGAGCGTTTCGCGAAGGACGTACACGAGCACGCTTGCGGTGTCGCTACGCTTTTCCTCGTCGTCGCTGTAAAGCGCGGTTTTGCTGAGTTCGATATACCAGTCGCAGAACTGATTCCAGATGAATTCGTACAGGCACGACGCGGCCAAGCCGACTTCGTACTTGTCCATAAACTTCGTAACGGATAACGTGGTTGCGTTGAGCTTGGACAGAATCCACTTATCGAACGGCGTGAGCTTTTTGATTTCGTCGATATTCTTGATTTTGACGTTCTCGCAATTCATAAGAACGAAACGGCTCGCGTTCCAGATCTTGTTCATAAAGTTGCGATAGCCTTCCATCTTGTCTTCGGAGAAGCGGATATCGCCGCCCGCGGAAATGCCGTTGACAAGCGAATAACGGAGCGAGTCCGCGCCGTATTTGTCGATAAGCACGAGCGGATCTACGCCGTTGCCGAGAGACTTGGACATTTTTCTGCCGAGCGCGTCGCGCACGATACCGTGGATAAGAACTTCGGAGAAGGGTTTTTCGCCCATATTTTCAAGTCCCGAGAAGATCATACGCGACACCCAGAACGTGATGATATCGTAACCGGTGACGAGTACGTTGGTCGGATAGAAATAGTCGAGATCGGGGTTTTTCTCCGGCCAGCCGAGCGTTGCGAACGGCCAGAGCGCGGAAGAGAACCATGTATCGAGCACGTCCTCGTCCTGCCGCATCGGTTTGCCGCACTTGGGGCAGACGGTAAGATCTTCCTTGCTTGCCGTAACGTATCCGCAATCGTCGCAATAGAACACGGGGATTCTGTGCCCCCACCAGAGCTGACGGGAAATGCACCAGTCGCGGATATTGTTCATCCAGAAGAAATAGTTCTTCTCGAAGCGCTTGGGAAGAAAGGAAATTTCGCCCGATTTAACCGCTTTTATCGCGGGCTCGGCGAGTTCTTTCATCTTGACGAACCACTGCTTTGAAACGATCGGCTCGATCGAGCTGTGGCAACGGTAGCAATGTCCGACGTTGTGCTCGTGATCCTCGATCTTTACCAGAAGTCCGAGCTTGTCGAAGTCCTCGACGATCGCCTTGCGGCACTCTTCTCTCGTCATTCCCGCGTATTTACCGGCGTTCTCGTTCATGGTCGCGTCGTCGTTCATGACGCGGATAGTCGGGAGCGAGTGGCGGTATCCGACTTCGAAGTCGTTCGGGTCGTGCGCGGGGGTAATCTTGACCGCGCCCGTACCGAAAGATTTATCGACGTAACGATCGGCTACGACGGGAATCCTGCGACCGAAAATCGGAAGTTCGAGTTCCTTGCCCACAAGCGAAGCGTAACGCTTGTCCGTAGGGTTCACCGCGACGGCGGTATCCCCCGGGATCGTTTCGGGACGGGTGGTCGCGACAATGATATATTTATCCTTTTCGCCGACTACCGGATAGCGGAAATGCCAGAGGTGTCCCGCCTCGGTCTCGTATTCGACTTCGGCGTCCGAAATAGCCGTTCCGCACTTCGGGCACCAGTTGACGATACGATCGCCGCGATAGATAAGTCCTTTATTATAATAGTTTACGAAAACTTCGCGGACGGCGCGCGAACAACGCTCGTCCATCGTGAAAGCAAGGCGATCCCAGTCGCACGAGAAACCCATTTTTTTGAGCTGTTCGACGATTCTGCCGCCGTACTGATCCTTCCACGCGTAAGCGCGTTTCAAAAAGCCCTCTCTTCCGAGCGAATCTTTGCCGAGTCCTTCTTCGCGCATCTTCTCCACGATCTTGACTTCGGTCGCGATTGACGCGTGGTCTGTTCCCGGGAGCCAGAGCGTTTCGAAACCTTTCATACGCTTATAGCGGATAATCGAGTCTTGAATGGTATCGTCGAGCGCATGCCCGATATGAAGCTGCCCCGTGATATTCGGGGGCGGGATAACTATTGTAAACGGCTTTTTGTCTTTGTTCGGAGCGGCGTGAAAATACTTCTTGTTGAGCCACTTCGAGTAGATTCTCTCTTCAAACGCTTTCGGATCGTAAGTCTTGTTCATTTTTGTCTCCGTACTTTTTGTCATTACATTATAACACAATCGCGCGCCGAAATCAACGATTTTGAGCGGACGGACGAAGGAAAAGTCAGATTTATTCGTATTTAATCACCCGTTCGCGCCCACGCGGCATAGTATGGACTATGAACCGCAACTGCGGAAAAAAGGAGAAACGATGAAAAAACTCTTAGCGGCAGCACTATGTCTCGTCACGGCTTTGTGTTCGGTTTGCCTCGTCGGGTGCAAAAAAGACCCCGACGGCAAAACGAAAATCAGGCTTTGCGAAGTAACGCATTCGATCTTTTACGCACCCATGTACGTCGCAATGAACAAGGGGTATTTCGACGAGGAAAAGATTTCGATCGAACTCACGAACGGTGGCGGCGCAGACAAGGTTATGACCGCGATTTCGTCGAAGTCGGCGGATATCGGACTTATGGGACCGGAAGCGACCGTTTACTGTCAGGCGCAGGGGCAGAAAGATTATCCCGTGATTTTCGGGCAGCTTACGAAGCGCGACGGATCCTTCCTCGTCGCAAAGACCGCTCAGCCCGACTTTAAGTGGACGGATCTTCGCGGCAAACACATTCTCGCCGGTCGTATCGGCGGCGTGCCCGCGATGACGGTTCAGTATGTAATCAACAAGGCGGGGCTCGACGAGAAAACCGACCTCAGATTCAACACCGACGTTGCTTTCAACATGATGGGTCCCGTGTTCGAGTCGGACGATACCGTAGATTATACCACGCTTTTCGAGCCAACCGCAAGCGAATTCGTAGAGGCGGGCAAAGGGCATATCGTTGCGGCAGTAGGCAAGGATTCCGGCGAAATCCCCTACACCTCGTTCTCCGCTTCGAAAAGCTATATCGACGCTAATCCCGAGCTTATAAAGGGCTTTTTACGAGCGATCGTAAAAGGCTACAACTTCATCAAAGAAAACACGCCCGAAACAGTTGCGCCCTTCCTCACTCCGTCCTTTTCCGGCACGAGCGAAAAGTCCGCGGCTATGGCGCTTAAAAGCTATATCGAAATCGACGCGTGGTGCTCGACGCCCGTATTCACCGAAAGTTCGTATATAAAGCTTCAGGACGTTATGCAGAACGCGGGCTTCCTCGAATCGCGCGTGACGTTCACTTCGGCGGTAGACAATACCTTTGCCGAAGCGATCGCGGCGGAATTCGCAAAGTAAAGCCCGTAACCGAAGCTTACCTGACCGATTAACACGATTGTATCGCGCCGCCCCGACGAAACGCGGCGGCGCGAGGGGATACGGAGGAAAAATGGATAATCTGCTTTCTATCGAAAACCTTTGTCTTACCTACCAGACGCCCGAGGGCGAAACGCAGGCTTTGCGCGATTTTTCGCTGAACGTTAAACGCGGCGAGTTCGTTTCTCTCGTAGGACCGAGCGGGTGCGGAAAAACCACGGTGCTGTCGCTTGTCGCGGGTCTCATCGAGCCCACAAGCGGCAAAATCGAACTGAAAAGCGGAAAAAAAGCGGTCGGGTATATGCTTCAGCGCGACCAGCTTTTTCCGTGGCGAACGATAAAGGACAACGTTTTGCTCGGGCTCGAAATACGAAGAGAAAAAACGACGGAGAGCGCCGCTTACGCCCTCTCCTTACTCGAAAAATACGGACTTAAAGATTTTACCGAGCGCTATCCGTCCGAGCTCAGCGGCGGTATGCGGCAACGCGTGGCGCTCATTCGCACGCTCGCGTTCCGACCCGAACTTCTGCTTCTCGACGAGCCGTTTTCCGCGCTCGACTTTCAGACGCGGCTGTCGGTTTGCGACGACGTTTACGCGATTATACGCGCCGAGAAAAAAACGGCGATGCTCGTAACCCACGACATTTCCGAAGCCGTCGCGATGAGCGATCGCGTAGCCGTTCTCACCCCGAGGCCCGCGCGCGTGAGAAAGATTTTCACTATCGAAAGCGGCGCTTCCTCTCCGCTCGGGCGGCGCGAAGAAAGCTCGTTTTCGGGATATTTCGACGCAATCTGGAAAGAGGTTTGCCGAAAGGAGGACGAACGATGAAAAAAGCGATGACTTCGCGCGAGAAGTACCTTGCGCTTTTAAGGAGAAACAAGCTGAAAGTGCGCGGACTTCAGATCGCGCTTTTAGTGTTTTTTATCGGCATATGGGAACTTACGACCGCGATCGGGCTCGCCGATTCGTTTTTCGTTTCGTCGCCGAGCCGTATAGTAAAAACGCTCGTCGGAATGGCGGGCGTCGATCTTATGCGGCACGTCGGCATAACTCTCTTGGAGTGCGTGCTCGGTTTTCTTATTTCGACGGCGGTCGGTATCGTGGTTGCCGTTGCTTTATGGTGGAGCGAAACGGCGCGGGCGGTTTCCGAACCCTATCTCGTCGTTCTCAACGCCCTGCCCAAAATCGCGCTCGGACCTATCATTATTATCTGGGCGGGCGCGGGTATGAAAGCGATAGTCACGATGGCATTTCTGATCTGCATAATCGTTACTGTGATGTCGCTTTTGTCGGCGTTCACCTCGACGGACGAAGGCAAGATTTTCCTTCTTAAAAGCATGGGAGCGACGAGGTGGCAGATACTTATCAAACTCGTTATTCCCTCTTCCGTTCCCGCTTTTATGTCGCTTATGAAAATCAACGTGGGGCTCAGTTGGGTGGGTACGATAATGGGCGAATACCTCGTTTCGGGCGCGGGGCTCGGATACCTCATCATTTACGGCGGACAGGTGTTTAAAATCGACCTCGTAATGGCTGCGACCGTCATACTTTGCGTGCTTGCCGCGGCAATGTACGGAGTCGTCGCCCTGATCGGAAAATTATTCGCACGGTATGAAAAACAATGATACGTTATCGTTTTTTCGTTACACGGCGGGCTTGAACCGACCTTTTCTTCGTCCTCCGCGGGGCGGCATATCCGCGCAGGTTTTGCGCTTTTTTCTCGGCAGAACATACCACAGGCACGCCACGAAATAAACCACTCCCGCAACGCCCACGATCGGATAAAATATATCGACGACGGAGCGGAAACCTATCAGCCCGACGATTTCGGCGACTATCGCGGTAAGTATCGCCGCGAAGGTTTTGCCCCCGCAAAGAGGCGCGAGCCATTCGGTAAGCGAGAGGTGCGCGGAAATCATCGTGGTAAATATTCCTATCGCAACTGCCGCTATTCCGAGCGCGTACAACGCCGGACCAAGCGGCTTTGCCATTTCTATAATCGGCATATCCGCACTTCCCGCTCGGCTGCTGTCGAGCGCGAGAATTATACTAAGAACGATTCCGCCGATTATCGCGCCCGTGAGCGCGGACGAAATAATAATCTGTTTCTTGTTAAGCCCGTGCACGGTCGTGAGCACCGACGCCGCAAGTATCGCGTTCATAGCGACGTAAGTCAGACACCTGTACGCCGTAAGCCCCGAGAACGGGCTCGGCGCGGGGACGGAAATCGTCATTGCCGTCACGATAACGGTAACTGCGGCAAGCAGCGGCACGATTACGACGTTCACTTTCATTATACCGTTCAGTCCGCGAGCCACAACTATCACGCTCAGCGCTCCGAGCACGATCGAATACAGCGGTTTGAGCGGAAAAACTTCGGCAAACAAATCGTCCGTTCCCGCAAGCATTGCAGACAGCGAAACGAGCGAATTGAACAGCATAAGCGCGCTCAGAATCGGTTCGGCTCTGCCTGCAAGCGCGCGGTTCACCGTTCCCACGTCGTCCGCGCAAGCTTTATTTCCGACAAACAGAAAAGTCGCGCACGAAACGAATACGAGCGCCGCGACGATTGCCGCGACCGCGACGGGCGGCGTTTCGCCGAAAAAAGTCACGATTTCCCTGCCCGAAGCAAATCCCGCACCGATAATCGTGCCGACCACAAGCATTGTTACCGCAAAAATCTTGTACATACTTTATACTATTTTTTCGCAGCGCGATTTATTCCCACGCAAAACGAAAACCCCGCGGCGTTCGTTTCCGCGAGGTTACGTTTCGGTATATGAAACTAAATTATTCTATTTCGCTTCTGAGCGGAACGGCTTGCTGAGCGCCTTTGCGGGTTACGGTAATCGCCGAAGCCTTGCCCGCAAAGATCATCGCTTCTTCTATTCCCGCGCCCTCGCCGAGCTTAACCGCAAGCGCGCCGACGTAAGTATCGCCCGCCGCCGTGGTGTCTACGGCTTTGACTTTGTTAGCCGCAACCTTGCGGAAAACGCCGTCGCACACGCTCGCCGAGCCTTCAGACCCCATAGTCACGACAAGATTTTTAACGCCTTTTCCGGCAAGAATTTCCGCACATTTTTTAGCCGATTGCTCGTCCGTCGGATAAACGCCGGTGTAGAATTCGGCTTCGGACTGATTAGGCGTGAAATAATCGCACAAGCCGAACGTCTCTTCCGTAAGGGCTGCGGCGGGCGCGGGATTGAGCATCGTTATCATGCCCTTCTCTCTGCCTTTTTTAAGCGCGTATTCGACCATATCGAGCGAAATTTCGAGCTGAAGCATAAGATAATCGCCCGCGCTTGCGACGAAAAGCGCTTCATCGATAAGCTCGCGATTTATTCTGCCGTTCGCCCCGCGATCGAGAATTATCCGATTGTCGCCGTTCTCTACCGTTATTACGGCAATGCCGCTCGAAACGTCGTCGAGCCTGCGAACGTAATCGGTATTTACTCCGTAACCGTCGAGCGCGCCTTTAAGCTCCGCGCCGAACTCGCGCCCGACGCACCCGACCATATAGGCGTTGCCGCCGAGCTTGGCGACCGCAGCCGCCTGATTAGCGCCCTTGCCGCCCGAATTCGTCATAAACCCTTCGCCCGTGATCGTTTCGCCCGCACGAGGCATTTTCGCGACCCGAATCACAAGGTCCATATTCAGACTTCCGACAACGAATATCTTCTTCATAATCGCTCCTTCATGCTCGCCACGAGCGAAACTCCGACGAGCTTTACGTTTAATATATTATACCACGATTTCAGCTTGTTCGTCAACGGAAAAAGCGACAAAAAACGTGTTGTCGCGCCGCATAGAAACAAAAAGCCCGATTTTTGACATAACTATCGCCGATTTTTTGATACAAAAAAGCCCCGTCTTTTCGGACGAGACCATGGCATTTCGCGTTGTTCAGTCGTTCGACGCAACGAATTTCTTTATAGCGTTGAAAGCTCCGTCGGTAACGACGTGCTCGATACGGCAAGCGTTTTCTTCCGCTTCCGTCGGCGAAACCCCGAGTTTTTCGAGCGCGGCGGTTAAAACCTTATGTCTCTCGAAAACGCCCTCCGCTTTCGCTTTGCCCGTATCGGTAAGCACAAGGGCGCCGGTCGGATCGACCGAAATATACCCGCGTTTTTTCAGAAGCCCCACGGCGCGCGAAACGCTCGGCTTCGAGTATCCGAGCTCGACAGCCACGTCTATAGCGTGCACGTCCGCCCTGTCTTTGCCGATGCGGTATATAGTTTCGAGATACATTTCTTCCGATTCCTGCGTTCTCATTCCGAACCCTCCGCTGTTTATTATACCCGTTTACCGACCTTTTGTCAAGCAGTTAGCATAGGTTAACTCAAAACGTAAACAAAAGACCGCCGCAACGCGCAACGATCTTTCGTTAATTATACAAAGTTTGTATCTTATTAGTAAAGCCTGAAACTACGGGCGTTCGAGAATGGTTTTCTTTTCGCGCGAAAGTCCGTCGTAAAGCGTGGTAAGATCGGACTGTTTCATACCCGTCGTTTTCAGCACCTTCGAGTTGTCCATAATGCGGTCGAACATACGGTCGTAACGAAGCTGCCACTTATTCCAGTCATTCACGCCGCCGTCGCGCACAGTGAGATACTCTTCCTCGCCGACGTAAACGTGATCGAGCCCGAAAATATCCTTGTAGTAGCCCGCGATTTCATCCCAAGCGTGATGCTCGGAAGTCGTCACGTTAAAGTCCTCTTTGAGCGCGGCGGGATTGAACAACAGCCGCGCGAGCATTTCGGCAACATCGCCCGCCCAACTCATCGTACCCTGAACGTTCTTCGCCGCTTCGCAAAGCGGAATCGGCTTGCCCGCGTCGAGGTATTTGAGAATATGCTGACGTTCGAGCGTCATAAGCTGACAACGCTTTTTCGAATACGTTATCGCGGGGCGAACGATCGTCCAGTTGTTGCGACCGTAACCGCGGAGAAGCTTTTCGCCCTTAGCCTTGTAAATGGCGTAATCGTTCGCGTAACGATAATCGAGATCGTCGCTTGCGTCCGCGGCAAGCGGCGAGCTTTCGACGATCGGGTGCTCCTTGTCCGCAAACACGCGGTACGACGAAAAATAAATATAATGATCGGCGTTGTCGAGATAAATCGGCAGATAATGCGAAATCGCTTTCTCGTCGTAGATCATAAAATCGACTACACCGTCGTAGTTGTTTTTCAAAACTTCGCGCACCGTGTCGGTATCGTACATATCCGCTTTACGATACGTCAGATTTGCGCTATCCTCGGGAAGAACCGCGTCGTTTGCGATTACGTCCACTTTGTACCCGCGCTCAACAAGCTTCGGAACAAGATACGTTCCCATAGCCCCCGTGCCGCCTATTGCCAAAACTTTTTTCATTTCCGTGCCTCCTTTGTCGGAACACCCGCGCATTTATTCGTATGCGGGACTTTAACTATCTTATATTATAGCACCCCGCAAAACGGTTGACAATACGAAAAACGATTTACTTTTAAGAAATTCGATACACTTTTGCGGCAATTCACTCTTTTCCCGCCGGTATTTCCCGCAACACAAAAATAATATTGCGAGAAACTACGAAAATCATTGACAAAACGTGCAAAAAATAGTACACTATAAAGGCTTGCGAGGGTGGCGGAACTGGCAGACGCGCTAGTCTCAGACGCTAGTGGTTAATTCTCGTGTGGGTTCAAATCCCATCCCTCGCACCAAAAAATATCCACCCGCTTGACGGGTGGATATTTTTTTGGTTGCTTGGAATGGGCGCGGCGCGCACGCGGTGGTCTGTTATAAAACGAATGTGTTACGAGAAGTAGCGGGCGAACGAGGACATTCGACCCTACCGTGCTCAACTGAAACATAGAAGAATACTCCAACCTTTTTAAAGCCTTCCCCCTTGGGGGCGCGACGCGGCGGTGCGAAGCACCGTAAAAACAGTCCACAGGTGACTGTTTTTAGCCAAAGCGGTGAAGCAACTGTGTTGCGAGCTGGGAGGTGGATTGCCGAAGCGTTAGCGAAGGCAAGACGGATGAGGGGTCGGGATATGACGAACGTAACGTAAAAGACAACCCCTCATCACCGCCTACGGCGGAGGTCCCCAAGGGGAAGCCTTGAACAGTCCGCTTACGCGGAATTATTTTTTTCGTAAAGTAAGAACGCAATGCAAGGTTTGCGGGCGGACGAGGGCGTCCGCCCCTACCACGCTTTAACAAACGATATTGCCACTTCTTAATGTCATTTCGACCGAAGCGAACGGCATAAGCCGTTAGCGAAGCGGAGAAATCCCCTGCGATAGAAAATAAAAGTACCGTTACGCTACGACCGTATTCGCTCCCGCGAGATCTCTCGACTACGCTCGAGATGACATAACGACGAGCGCGACAAAAGATTACAGGCAACAAGGAACACACTACTTTTTGAGTTTTCCCAGAGGGGCTTGAGCAGTCCTTTCGCGAGTATACTCGGAACGATTTCATAACAAACGCTCACACCGAGCAACTCAAGTTTTAAACTATAAATCCACTTCGACCTTGTTCTCGTCCTCATCATAGATTTCCGCTTTTTCGTAGCCGAGCTCTTTCAGAATGGGAAACCATCTGTCGCGCATATCGACGTCCCACATTACGGGGATAAATCCGAGTTTCAGATACGTTTTGATCGCGGGAATTCTGAATTCGTCCGTAGTAAGGTACAGCACGGGTATATTGTGTTTTTCGACGTAATCGAGCACCTGTTCCGTCGCAACGTACCCGAGGCGCTTGCCGCGACAACTGCCCTTCACCTCAACAAAATGCACCGTAGCGGTGCCGTCTCTATGTTCGTTCAGCTGAACGTTGGAATGTGCGACGATTTCGCCGTTCTCGTTTTTTACGAGAAAGAACCCGTCGGCGGGTATGCGCTCGTCGGAGTAAAAACTTTCAAACTGTTCGTTCGTCCATTCGGGAGCAACGTTAAACCACCCCGCGCGATACTCTTCCTCGCTCATTCTTTCGTCGCCGCCGCGATGAAACACAAACGTCGTGTATCCTTCGGGCAAAGCCGTCCTGTCAAATCCGTGTAAATTGCGTCTCATCAAAAGCTGTTTCATACCGATCTCCTCTGTTATTTTACTTGAATTTTCATTATTATGATCTTGTCGGATTTCCCGATTTTGTCGGTTTACTTTGATATACACCCCCGGGAACGATTAACTTCCGGAGGTGTATGTCATTTCGTCTTGCGATGGTTTTGTTTTGGAGTACGTTGCGCTACTGTTTCACGGGCGGCGTCCAGATACCGCCGGAAGTATCGCCGCCGGAAGTATCACCGCCGGAGGTATCACCGCCGGGGGTTACAACTCCCGATCCGTTGTCGGTGTCGCCCTTGTTTCCGCATGCAGACAATAAAAATACCGATCCGCACACGGTGAAAACGATTGCCATTATAATTGCAAATAGTTTTTTCATAGTTTCACCTTTTATTTTTTATTTTTTGGGGATATACCGTTCACTTGCGATCGTATTCGCTCCCGCGAGATCTCTCGACTGCGCTCGAGATGACGAGGCGTGAGAGCGTTACGCAAGGTTTTTATAAGGTTATATTTCCCTCATTCGGCACTGCGTGCCACCTTCCCCCGAGGGGGAAGGCTTGAGCAGTACGATCCTTTCGGTCGGGTGGTATTCCGATAAAGGTTAGTTCTTCGTGATACTGCAGGTATAGGTTGCGGTGGTGGCACCGTTGATACCGTGAGCTATTCCGCAAGCGAGCTTTCTGCCGTCGGCGAAGAATCCTGCGATGTTAGCCGCGTAATTCTCATCAAGATTGTTCCCCCAACCGCGGTTTGTTACGCTTGAAGCGGGAGTGCAACTTTCCGAAGTGAAAGTAAAGTACAGATATTCGTTACTACCGTCGGAGTAGTAAAGCTCTATCTTATCAGAAGTTACAACAAACTTTAACGTTCCCATCCAGTACTGCGTAACATTAGTATCGTCAAAATAGGTTATAAATGCAGGGCTGCTGCTCGATCCTAAATTTACGACGATGGTTTCCCACTGATACAGTTCTACGGAAAGTACGTTTGTGCCGTTTGTGAGTGCAATACCGACACCTTTTTGATCTCTTCCACCCTCAATATCCGACAATGCAACCGAGAAAGTAAACGCTCCGGAAGTTGCCGTGTTAGGCATTACAAGCAACTGATTCTGTCCGCTGACGGTGTAAACGCCGCTTTGATTGAGGTCGGGAGTTTGAGTGCTCTTTACGGTGCCGAAATTGCCGACCTGCCAAGTGTAATCCGTCCACGAGGTAACGTCGACGACGTTTTCGCCATCGGTAATCGTTTTGACTACGGTTGCGCCGAGGTTTCCGTTAGAGAACACGAATTTGCGCTCTCCCTCGGGAACTAACAGCGTATACTTGCCGTCGCTTCCGACGGTAATCGGTGTTGCCGCGCCGTCGATCGTAAGCGTGGTAGCGGTAAGGTCTACACCCGCTGCCGAGGCAAGCGTTCCGCTTACCGTGTAGAGTTTGTTTGCCGAGTAGGTGTAAGTTGCGGCGTGATTTGTAACAGCGGCGTTAATGAAATAGTCGAGAGTAATCGTCAGCTTCTTGTCTCCGCCGAGGAATTTGGAAGCAATAGCCGCATTAAGCTCGGCGTTGCTTTCGACACCAGCCCAGCCTGCGGTTATGCCGTCCGCCGTCCAACCGAGAATGAAATTGCCTGCAATATACAGTTCGATTTTTTCGGAGGTGCAAACAATTTTGCAATCTTTGGGGTGCATACCGAAACCGTCTAACAAATCGGTCGATACACCGTAAGTTTTCGAAATATTTCCTACGTTCACTCCGAGAGCCTGCCAACGACCGATTACAAATCTTAACGTGTCGGTTCCGTTTGTAATTCCGAAGCCGTAGTACTGTTCGTTCATTTGCCCGTCACTACCGGTATATGACTTATCGGACACTTTGATATTGAACTGAACAGGCTCGGACGTTGCAAGGTTAGGAACAGCTAAAACGTAACTGCTTGCGTTGCCGCTGACCGTTACTGTTCCCGTAAGCGCGGCAGTCTTATCGTAAGTGACGTTCGTCGAAGATTTAACTTTGCCGTAGTTGCCGATTGCGTAAGTTCCGTCAAGAAGGTTTACGTTGATCGGGGCGGTGGTTGCGGAAAGTGCGGTTGCGTCGGCATAAGCTACATAGCTGTAATCGGGAGTTGCAAACGAAATATCGTAAGTGCCCGCGATATGCGTGAACGAGAATTTGCCGTCTGCCGATACGGTCGCGCGAGTGTCGGTACCGTTTGCGTAAACCTTAACCGAGGTAAGATCGATATCTTCTACGCCTGCGGGTTTGGAAATCGTACCGCTTGCTTTTGCGACTTCGCCGATCGAATACGAGTAAGTTCTCTTCGATGCGCCGCCGTCGGGTCCGTTAGTAACGAGCGTAAGAGCCAACGAAGCGCTATCGCCGAAGAACGAAGCATAATCGGCGTTTGCGGCTGCTCCTTCGTCCCACTGCTGGCTCATAGGTGCCACTACTCCGTCTTTAGTTACGGAGAGCGCGTAACTGCCGTTGACGTACAACTTGATTTCATCTTTCGTGCGAACGATCTTATAGGTTCTTTCGGCTAAACCGTTGCCCTCGGAAGTGAAAGGATAGACTTTTTCATAGCCGTAAACGCCCACGCGAAGCCAAGCCCACTTCGAGAAAGTAAACGAAAGAACGTTGCTTCCGTTGCTGAGACCAAAGCCGAAATAGTAATCGTCTCCGCCCGTTTCGGTCGTCATCATTTTAACGGTGTATTCTCTCTCGCCTGCCGTTGCGGTGTTGGGCATTACAAGCGTGTAGTGTCCAGAGGACTTTTCGACCGTAACGCTGCCGTCAAGCGCGGCGGTGCGATCATAGCCGCCTGTCGTAGAAGTAATCGAGCCGTGTTTTCCGATCGCGAAGGTGTTGTCCGCAAGGGTTGCGGTGATCGGCGCGGCGTCCTTACCGACCGTTACGCCGTCCGCGTAAGCGATATAGCCTTCGGTTTCGAACGAGAAATCGTGCGTACCTTCGGGGATAACGAGACTGAACGTTCCGTCAGCCGCAACGATCGCCTCGGTGAGGTTGCCGTCGGCGTACACTTTAACTTTAGTAAGATCGAAATCGGTGCTTCCGCTCGGAGCCGCTACCGTTCCGGTTACGGTTCCGATATTTGCCATAGAGAACGAATACGTTCTTGCAAACGACATAGGAGTGCCGGTAGAATTCAATACGAGGGCAAGTTCTTTGTTTTCTCCTAAGAAACCTGCGAATTCGTCAGCGTTTATACCGCCCCAGCCTCCTCCGAGCTCCGTTGTTATTCCGTCTTTTGTAACCGAAATGACGTATGTATTATCTACATACAGTTTGATTTCGTCTTTTGTGCGCAATATCTTTCCTTGTTTCGGCTGCCAACCTGCTTTTTGCATAAACAGGTACACGCGCTCGACGCCGGTTCCGCCGCCTTGCGCAATATTAACACGCAACCAGTTCCAGTGACTGAACGAGAACGAAAGCACCTTATCGCCGTTGGAAAGTCCGAAACCATAATAGAAATCATCGCTCGGAGCTCCGCCGATCTGACTTAAATCGATCGTGTATTCGCGATCTTCGGTCGTAGCCGTATTCGGCATCGGAAGCATAAAGTGCGAAGAATGGTTTACGCTAACGGAACCGTCAAGCGCGGCGTTTTTATCGAAAGTTGCGCCGGACACTCTGGTGTTTTTATAGTTGCCGATATCGAAAGTGTTCGGTTTAAGCGTAGCGTTTACGTCGGCAACCGCATCTTCGCCGACGGTTACGTTGCCGTAAGCGACGTAGTTGTCGTTTTTGAACACGAGGTCGTAAGCGTTTTTGATAGATACGTTTACGGTGTAATTGCCGCTTGCGTTTATCGTTGCGTCGATCTTTTTGCCGTTGACGTAGATCTCTGTTTTCGTGAGGTCAACCGAGGAAGCGCCGCAAGCGATCGTTCCGCTTACTTCGACTTTGCGGAGCTCGTAGTAGATCTTCATCGAGCCGGTCGCGTAGTCGGTGGGTTTTATTTCCTGAGTGCAGGCAAGATCCCAGTACCATTTATCGACGGTATCCGTTCCGATCGAGGTCGGAAGCGTGAAAGTATCGCCGTAATAGAGGTTTTCGATTTTGCCGTCGTCGCTGTAAGCGAGCGTGTACGGACCCATATACTTTTTGAGCTGATCGGCGTATTTGCCCTCTTCCATTCCGAGGTTTTTCCACGCGACGTAAGCCATCGAAGCTTTTACTTCGTCGGTGTAGTACACGTTTTCGCCGTCCACGATATAGCCGCGCGCGACGAGCGTTCTGTTCTCCTGTCCCGCGGGAATAAACCGCGAATCGAGGTACGCATACGACGAATAACTACCGTCGGCGTTTGCCGTCCAGTTTTTCGTGACGTCGGCGGTTATGGCGCTCGGCGTATCCTTGGTAAGTTCGGTAACGCCTTTTGCGTTATACACGTCGAGCGGGATATAAACCACGCCTGCGGTTTTACCCTCGCCCGCGTATGCCGCTTTGTCGGCGGTAAGGTCGATCTGAAAGCGCATTTGCCTGACGTCCGTGCCGTCGTCCGCGATGAACACCGAAGCGCCCGACGAAGTAAATCCCTCGAGGGAAACGGCGCCCGCCGCTTTCGCCGGCGCGGAAACTACTCCCCCCCCCAGAGAAATTATGCCTATCGTCAACGCCAGCGTCGCCGCGACGAGAAGTAGCTTTAATTTCTTTCTCATTTTCCTTGTCCTCCTATAAATTTTATTTTTTGTCGGCATGCCGCTCCGAGGGAATTCCCCCCGAAGCGGTATACCGCACGGTTTCAGTTACCCGCCACGGTGTTGTCGCGGCTCGGGGTAAAGGTTCCCCATTTGTCGTTCCAAGTCAAGCCGCCGCCGTTGCTTGCAAAACTTATGGCATATTCGGCGCGGATATTAGTCCACTCGTAAACGCGAATTCCTATCGCGGTTTCACATTCTACGGCGAACATTGCCTGAATATCTTTGTCGATTGCGGCTTTATTTTCTCCGCCCCAGCCGATGCCGGAGCCGCTTGCGACGTGCATTCCGTTGCGGTCGAACGTCGCATGAAGCACGGAAGCGTTATCGTAGAGGTAAAGCACGTTGTCTTTCATTACGATACGGAAACCGAACGTTCCTCTTCCCTGCGCTTCGGCGCTCGGCAACTGCCGATTCGTCCAGTTGAAGTTCCAGAGTGCGAGCTCTTTGGACGATTCCGTTGTTCCGATACCCGTTGCTACAATAACGCTGCCTTCGTTTTCGAGGTTGCGTTTGATAATGATTACGCGACTGCCGTTGGTGATCATAATGCCCGCAAGGTCGGCGTTTGCGTTTCCGACTTCGGTCATATCGACCTTGACAATGGCTTCATAATCTTTTCCGACGTAATTCTTGTAGTAAACCGCCACGCCCGACTCCGTATAATAGTTGCCGGTTTCCTCGTTGTATTCGAGCTTGCCGCCGCTACTGAGCGTTACGCCGTTTACTTTCGTCGTACCCCAAGCGTTTTCGGTTACGACGATCACTTTGGTGAATTTCTTGTCCTCGGCAACGCTTTCGTTGTTACCGTTTAAGTCGGTAGAAGTCGTTTCGTCGTTGAGCGTGAACGACCCTCTGTAAGTATGATGTCCCGAGAACGTCGAAGTAAGATTGTAATCGCCGCTTACCGTGAACGTTCTGCCGCCGACGGTGTATTCGCCCGCTTTGGGGAGATAAACGATAACGTAACCCGAAGCGTTGGGAATATCCGCGTAATACATAAGTTTGTCACTGCCGGTGATTACGTATCTGCTGTCTTTGACGAGCTCGCCGCCATTGTCTTTGAACGCAAATATCGTTCTTACGAGATCGGCGGAGTCAAACGCGGAGAATGTCGCTCCGACACTGACGTTTTCGGTCGGCGTGAACGTGTATTCGCATTTTTCGTTCATTGCCGCAACGATTTCGTCATAGCTGTCCGCTCCGTTTATCGTAACTCCGGTGAGAATACCTCTCGACGCGGGAAGGAAACTTACGGTGACGGGATCGCCTTTCGGTACGGCGTATGCGCTGCCCGTGACGGATCCGTAAGTGCTTGCGCCGGCAACGTCGACGAAGTACATATATTCGGAGAGTTTTGCGCGGAGCTCGGCTTCTTTGCCGTCGTAATTTGCGAATTCGTAGTCGATTAGCTCTACGCCCTGCGTCGTGTAAATTCCGCTGTAGGCTTTGTCGCCGAGATCCTGAATACGCTCGCTCTTCCAGTAAACGTCGCCGTAGAAGTAGTAGAACATTTCGCCCTGCTTGATCACGCGGAACGTTACGAAGTCGTCGGTCAAGCCCGTGCCTGTTATCTTCTCGGACACGCCGATCCTGTTCTGCCAGTGGAAGCTGTCGATCTGACGGCAGGACTGGAGAGTAAGGGTCGAGGGAGCACCGCTGAGTTCGGACGAATAGACGTTGTAGGCGGCGTCGGCGCTTTCGTTTATGAGCCCGAACCTGCCGTAAACCTGATCGCCACGCATTGTGATCGGCGAACCGTCGGGGTGGGTGTAAAGCGGTT
This sequence comes from uncultured Clostridia bacterium, assembly GCA_934270565.1. Lineage (GTDB taxonomy): Bacteria > Bacillota > Clostridia > Christensenellales > Pumilibacteraceae > UBA10677. Next base: position 154,111 of record CAKQPR010000002.1, read on the forward strand.
TAAGCTTCGCCTCGAACATAAAGTCCTTGGCGTAGGCGTCTTTGAGCCACAGAATCTGGGTTCTTCCGGCGGTGGTGTAAAGGTTGCCGGCGGCGTTTCTCGCCCAACGGTCGGTTGCCGCAAGCCCGTTCTCTATCGAACCGAAATTTTCGTCTTCGACGTTGCCGAGGTAGCCGTCTTTACCGAACGCAAGGTAAGTTTCTTCGCGCCACAAGCAGGTGCCGAGTACTTCGCTGCTCTCGCCGTTATAGTTGACGTACATTTCGATTTCTTCGGGGTAACCGTTCTCGCCGAAGTCCGCTTCGGTGAAGTACAGGTCTTTCCACGTCAGGAAAAGCTCGCTCGTCATCGTACATTCGCCGTCGCCGAGCGTTCCGTTCACGGTCGCTTTGTAGTAGTACGGTACTCTGCCCCAGCTGCGGCAATAGTACGGGTCGATCGTAAAGCGGAAACAACGCGCTTCGTGATATCCGAGGTCGTTCACACCGTAGGTCTGAGTACCTTTCTTGCAGATGTAGATTTCCGCCAACGAACGATTTGTAAAACGCGTGACGTAGGACATATTCGGATCGGTGACTTTAAATCCGATATATACGCCTTTTTTCGTGAAATGCGTGGTAACTTTCCACGGTCTGTTCTTGACGTTCTGCGAAAGATAAGTCTTGTTTTGCCAAGCCGCCTCGTCGAGAACGCCGTCGATTTTCATATCTTCGTCGGGAGTGCCCGCGAAGGGTTTGTTGAACGTATATCCGTAAGGTTCGCTTACAGGAGCATTACCTGAGTTGTCGCCGCAAGCAGCAAACATGCAAGCGATAGCCGCGGTAAGTGCCAGAACCAGAAACAGTTTGATTTTGGATTTCATTTTGCCCTCCCCCCTTATTTGCCGAGCACGACGATTTCGGATATGCGAAGCTCGCCGCTCTCTTTATACAAATCGGATTTACGAAGCGTAAGCACGATACTGTTCGCCTTGATTTCGTTGAATGTCGCGATTGCCGCGCTTCCCGCCTGAAGGTTGCCGATACCGGTCTTATATGCGTTTACGTTGTACGGCAGGTCTTTGATGAAGCATTTGGTTTCGTTGCCGCCGGTGCGCCATGCGGGCGTTTCGGACAGGTTGAACTGTATCATAGACACGCTCTTGAACGCGTTGTCCGTCGAATACGAATTGTATACGAGCACGCCGCGAACGGTAGTAGGTTCAGCGAACGTAAGCGTGATTTCAACGTTTTTGTTCCGATTTTCCGCTTTGAATTCCTTTTCGGCGTTCTCGTTGCGGGTTACCCACATACCGTCGTTTAAGTATTTAACGGTGTCGGCTTTGCCGTTTTTAACGGTGATCGTCGCATTTTTTGCCACGTTCTTATAGCCGCTCGCGACGGAAGTGCGGGGCTGAAGCGACGTGGTGGGTCCGTTGCCGATCGGCATATATATTCCGGTGTTCTCCATATACTGGAAACTTGCCGAAGAAAGCGCGTAAAGTCTGCCTTGGTCGAGACCGCCGAACGGTGTCTGGCGCTGCCAGTGCGCGATCCACAATTCGTCGCCCACTTCGACAAACGAGACGTGTCCGACGTTGGACATAAAGTCGTTTACCGTGACGTCCGCGCCTAAGATGAACGCGCCGTCTTCCACGTTCGGCTTGATGAAGCCTTCGAGCGGATTGTAGCTATATGCGGCTTTGCAGTCGTAATCGCCTTGCGGGCGGTCTACTCCGCAGGGAGAATATGCGCAAACGTATACCTTTCTGCCCTCTCTGTCTTTGGTTACAACAATATTCGGGGCTTCGACAAGGTCGAATTCGTTCTGACCGTCGTTGCTCTCGGTGCCGTCGGCATAGGTGGTGTAACTTTTCCAGCTTCTTGCGAGATGACGGGGCTTGGTCGGATCGAGGATCTTTTTGCCGTTCTCGCCGATCGTTTCGGTGCCGGCGTACTCGGTTCTGACGAATTTCTTACCGACGGAAGCGTCCTGATTGCCGAGCATTACCGATCCGGTGTAGGACGAATTATATACGCCGCGCATAATGCAGGAAAGCGTCGAGTAGTCGGGCGATACCATGTCCTGCATTTTTACGCCCCAGATGCAGTGCCCGCCCGGGCTGTTACTTGCCATATGGCGAACGAAGTACAGGTACAGGTCGCCGTTTTCGTCAAAGAAAGGCGATACGTCGATGATCGTGAAGCTCTCGTCGCGCTCGGCGAAATCGGGAGCTGCGCGGAATTCGTCCGTATAGAGAAGTTCGTCGCATTCTTCGTCTAAAAGTATGGTCGGATTGATTTCGTCAAGGACGTAACCGTTGAGGTTTTTCGCGTCCGCCGCGCCGTAGTACTTTTCGCTCGTGCACGGAATGAACGGTCCGAACGGGGTTTCCGATACCGCAACTCCTATGTAGAACCGACTGAAAATGTGGTCGGCAGACGAATATCTTGCGCCTTGCTCGGTAAGAAGCGCGTTGTTTTGCTTGCTCGCCGCGGTGTAGTAAAGATAATACTTGCCGTCCCTCGGATTGCGGATACACTCGGGGGCATACATATTGTTGCTTACCCAAGTATCGACGGAGAGCTTGAGCGAATAGCAGTTGTCAACCGCTCCGCACATTTCCCAGTCCACCATATCGCGCGAACGCGACGTAAGAACGTACGGATAGTACGCGGCTTCGCCGTTCTCCTTCGTCGGGGTTTTGCCGTCGGCGGTGGACGGAACTCCGCCCGCTTTCGTGGAGTACATATAGAACCAGCCGCCGTTTTCCGGGTCCTCTTCTTCGCTTACCCACATTACGTCGCCGTCGCCGGCGCCGTCGTTTGCGACCTCGGCGGAATTACGCCAAAGAAGGTCGCTGTCGTACTCTTCGACGTTCATTCCGTCGAAATGCGCAAGGTTAAATCCTTCCGCTTTCGGTGCGCCGGAACAAGCAAACGCCGTTGCCGCAAATGCTGCGGCAAGTAAAAACGCTAATACTTTTTTCCTCATAATTTTCTCCTTTTCATAATAAATTTTCTCATATTTTGCTCCTTACCGAGTTTATGTGACTTGATTTCGGTAATCAGCCTTTAAGTCCGCTCGTCACGGCAACGCCTTTGAGTATGAATTTCTGCGAAGCAAGATACAGGCATACCATCGGGATCGTGGCTACCATCGTTCCGGACATCAGCAGTTGCCAGTCGGCGTTGGACGCCGTACGCAGATACGCGAGCGAGAGCTGCAGCGGATAGATTTCGGGGTAGCCGAGAAGGTAATACAAAGGACCGAGGTAGTCGTTATACGCGCCTATGAACGTCAGAATAAACTGCGAACCTATCGCGGGCATCGACAGCGGTAAGGCGATGCGGAAGAATATTCCGTAATCGCCCAGCCCGTCTACTCTCGCCGCGCCCAGAAGGTCGTCGGGAAGTCCCGCGTAAAACTGACGAAGGAAGAACACGACGCCGATGCTTCCCATCATTTTGGGAATCATAAGAGGCAGAGGCGTTCCCATCCAGCCGATTCCGTCGAAGATTATGACGGAAGCGATCATTCCCACGCAGTTAGGGAGGGTCAGAGCGCTCATCAGAATGGCGAAAATCGGTTTTTTGAGGAAGAACTCGACTTTCGCGAAGCCGTATGCCGCGAGCGCAGACACGACAACGCCTACCGCTATAGTGGGAACGTACATCCACAGCGTAACTCCGAACGCGCGGACGAGGTTTCTCGCCGTTGACGAAGTTGTGAGCACGGTCTTATAGCCGTCGAGCGAAAAGCCCATTTTCGGCCACCAGTAGAACGTCGTGCCGTTGGCTTCAACCGAGGTTTTGAACGACGTGATTACTACGATATAAAGGGGCACGACTATGAACAGCGCCGCGATTATTACGATCGCGTGGTTGAGAACGCTTATCGCGACGGCTCTGCCCGTCGGTTTTTTCTTGTTCTCGTGCGCGAGGTTTATGTTATCGATTGTCTTTTCCATAGATGCCTCCCCTCAGTCGTAACTCACCCATTTCCTGCTGAGCATAAAGTTCAGACGGGTAATGATAAGAATGAATATTCCGATGATCCACGACATAGCGCAGGATAAGCCGTACTGGAGGTTGACGCTCATCAGACGATACATCTGATACGTCAGCGTAAGTCCCCAGAAATTCGGTCCCGTGGTTGTCGTATTGATGAGTTGGAATATCGACATTTCCTGAAGCGCCACGATAAGATTCATCGTAATGAGGTAAAAAATCGTGGGGGTGAGCTGCGGGAAAGTCACGTTCCAGAACACGCGGAACTCGGTTGCGCCGTCAAGCCGCGCGGCTTCCTGCAACGATTTGTTGATTTGCGCGAACGAGGACAGCAGAATAACGATATTCGTGCCGTTCTGCCAGAGGCTCATTACGAACACCGCGAGCATATAGTAGCGCGCGTCCGTGAAAAAGTCTATAGGCGTTTGTCCGAGCGATATGCGCATCGTGTTGAGAACGCCGCTCGGAGCGAAAACCCACCGCCACATCATCGCTACCGCAACGCCCGAACATACCTGCGGCAGGAAAAACAATACGAAGAAGAATTTCTTGCCGTGAATATGCTTGTTCATTACGTTCGCGAGGAAAACCGAAAGCGCGACGTTTACGAACGCCGTGAGCGAATACACGAGCGTCGTGCGTAACGCCTTCCACGTGTACTCGTCCTTGAGAACGTAAACGAAGTTGCCGAAACCCGCGTCGAAGGTCGCTTCGGTAATGAGCGCGGATCTGAGGTGCGAGAACGCGATCACGAGCGACAGAAGCATCGGGAACAGCGTAAAACACAGAAACCCGAGAAACGGAAGTATTACCATACTCGTGCCGATTACGTTCTGCTTTACCGCTCTCATCTTGTAGGCACGTTTCTGCGCGTCCGTTCGCGGCGATATCGCACACCATTGTTTGTACGTCATAGCTCTACCGCCTTATCTTTCGTAACTGCTGTATTTCTCAAGCTTGCTGTTTGTTGCCGTAACCGCGGGACTTACCCAGTCGGTAAACAACTTATTGCCGTTACGAACGTTGTTGTTAAGGTCGATACACCAAGCCTCAACCCAGAGAGTGTCGGGCATGTACCACCAGTCGCCGGGACGCTGATAACGGAGCGCTTCGGAGAACACCTTTACGTTGGAGGGAGCGTACATCGAGCCGGTGAATTTCACTTCGCTCTCGAGGGAAAGCTGCGACGGGAAGAAACCGTGATTTGCCTTTATTTTTTGTCCGCTTATACCGCAAGCCCATTTAACGAACGCTTTAGCCGCGTCCTGCTTACCGGAACGGCTGTTCACGCCCATGCTCGTGTTGCGGCTGTGTCCCGCCAGAACGCCTTCCGCCTTTACGGTATCGCAATTCGGGGAGGACGGATCGGTATACTCTTTGTATCTGACGAGCGGAGCTACGTCCCATTCGCAATGATATGCGTCTGCATACCGCGCGATTTCCTGCATAACCTGCGATTCGCCCACGAAGCAAAGAATGTCGCCGGTATAGAACTGCTTGTAGATCGGGTTGATGTCGGTGATTTCGGTGGGGCTGGGCGAAACCTTAATACCCTTGGAATCCTCTACGAACGCGTCTGTCGACGTGCCGAGCTTGAGGTATCTCTTGAACGCCGTGCGGGTGGACGGAAGCTCGGTAAGAACGGAATCGTTGCCCTTTGCGATTTCTTCGGTGATTTTACTCCAGACACCCGCTTTGCCGCCGCTCGCGCGATTGTAATCGCCGTAATTATCGGGAACGAGCACTTCGTTTTCGCCCGCTTCCATCTTGTCGTAGAAAGCGATAGTTTCGCCCGCATTGTACGTTGTGCCGGTTCTGCCGACGAAGGTCTTGCCATCTTTTACGATATAGTTGGGGTTCGGATCGAGCAGACCGAAGTTCCAGTCGCCCTTGCCGGTAAGGTCGTACAGACAGTCGCCGCCCACGCTCCAGCCGTAGTTGAACCATGTTTCGGTGAAGTAACCGTAGGTCGTTCCCCATTTCGATTTGCCGTCCTGTTTTCCGGAAGGATTGTAACTTGCGGTGAAGTACATCGCAAGGTCCTCTACTTCGTCCCAGTTCATCGCGATACGATTGTTGAATACGAGAATTTCGTCTTTTTCGACCGGTTTCCAGCCTTCGCTGAGTTCGTCAAAGTAGTACGGAGTCCCGCTTCTGTAGTAACCTTTTTTCGGAACGGTTACGCCGTTAAGCTTTGCGTAATCGCTCTTCTTCTTACCGTAATTGTCGGCAATTTCGTTGTTGTTCCACCTGTCGAGGTCGGTTTCGTCTACCGAAATCACGATAATGCCCGCTTTCTCCATAAGACCCTTGTTATAGTAAAGCGCCGTGGGGCAAGAGTCTACCGGCAAAGCGTAAAGCGGATCGGTTGTTTTCGACGTGTTTGTTTCCTTGTTATAGTACAGACGATTAATCGCCGTGTCGGCTATGTCGCCGAGCTCGATTCCGGTAAGCGTATCTTTGATATCGGATATATCGGTGAAATAATTACCGATTACGTACTTTTTGTACTGATCGTCGCTTACCATAAGTACGTCGGGGGCGTTGGACGAGCCGAGAAGCGCCGTGATGTCCGCTCCCGCAAGCATTTCGATCGCTTTGACATTAATGCCGTTCTCTTTGCCGTAGGTTGCGTTGAACTCTTCGGTCAGCGCGTAGTACATTGCCATCTGCGAATCTGTTCCGCTGATGAAGAACCTAACGTCCGAGCTCGAACCGCCGCAACCGGCGAATACCGAGCCGCACATTACGATCGCGAGCAACGAGCACGCAATCTTTCCGATAAAACCTTTTAATCTCTTTTTCATCTTTGTCTCTCCTTTTTAATAAAACTTTTTAGCGTACAAGTCTATAACTTCCCGTATTTTTCCGACGTCGAATTTCGGTTTATGCCGACTGTCCAGCAGCCCGTTTGTTTCCTGCTCGATGTCGGTAAGCTGCGTGTAGCACCACCCGCAGAAATTACATTCCGAAATGTTTTTCAGCAGACGACCGAACCTCTCGATAAACGAGTTATTATCCTTCTCCGCGCCGCAGTAACCCCAGCCGTTGCCGTTCGCAAGCGCCACGCCGCCGAACTCGGTAAGCATAAGCGGTTTATTGCCGATCTCGTTGCCGTAAGCCATAAGTCTGCGTCCTGCCGGAACAAGCGATTCGTCGGGGGCGGCGAATTTCTCGGGAAATTCGTCGGCGTATTTCGAATAGTCGTGAACGCCGATAAGGTCTGTCGTTCCGACGTTTTCCCAGCCGTCGTTCGTAACCACAAGCCGCGAGTCGTCAAGCGACTTTATGAGGTGGTATGCCGATTTTGCGAGCGACTGTTCGCGACTACTATACAGGATTTCCTTTACGCCCCAGCTTTCGTTGAACGGAACGTAAGCGATTACGCTCGGCGAGTTGTAAACGCGCTTTACGATGTCCTGTTGGAGCGACAGAAGCGCGCGGGTCGAAATCGGCGTGAACGCATATGCGCTCGGCGTTTCCGCCCACAGATACATTCCGAGAACGTCCGCGTAATAGTAAAGCCACGGATTTTCGGACTTCTGATGAATACGCATGCCGTTGAAACCCAGCCGCTTCGCCATCAGAATGTCCTCTTTTATCGTGGCGATCGGCATCGACAGTCCGTAACCTTCGAGGTAGCCCTGATTGAGCACCATTTTCAGCTCCGTCGCTTCGTTGTTGACGTACACCCTGCCGTTTGCGATGCGGATCGTTCTGAACGCGAAATACGTTTCGATTTCGTCGAGGACTTCGCCGTTCTTGCGGATCGTGAGCACGGTTTCGTAAAGCTTGGGGTGTTCGATCGTCCACAGGTGAATATCGTCCACACAGTCCGGCTTTTCGAACGCCATATCGAGGACAAGCCTGCCGTCGCGCACGGTCGTGGACGTAAAGCGCTGTTCCGTTCCGTGCGGCGTTTTTACCGTTGCGGTTATTTCGTCGGCAACGCCCGATGCCGTTTCGGCGAACGCGCACGCCTGCGTTTTCTCGACGTCCGTATCGAAGCGAACTTCCGTTATGTAATCGCCGTTTGCTCCGTCGAGCCATACGCTTTGCCAGATACCCGACGTGCAGTGATACCAGCAACGCTGTCTGCCTTCGAGCCAGTTCTGCTTGCCGCGCGGGTAAATCCTCGTCATCGGATCGTAAACGCGCAACTCTATCGTCTGCTCGCCGCCTGTAAGGTACGGGGTTATATCCGCCCCGAAATCGCCGTAACCGCCTTCGTGGAAGATCGCGAATCTGCCGTTGACGTACACCGTACATTCGTAATCGACCGCGAGGAAGTTGAGGTACACGGTTTTGCAATTTTTCAGTTCGTCCGACAGACGGAACGTGCGCTTGTAGCGGATCACGTCATGCTGCTCGGGGTTGCCTATTCCGCTCGCCTCGCACTGATAGGCGTAGGGAACGCGGATTTTCATCGGGTAATCCGTACCGTCTCCGAACGCGAATTCCCACTCGCCGTCAAGGCTTTGCCAGATTTTTCTTCGTTTTCTCGGCTCGGGATAGCAGTCCTCGTTTACCGATACTTCGTACTTGTCCGTATACACGTCGTTTTCTCCTTTGCGTATATAGTCCTCTTGTAGTTTTCTCGACGCGGTACGTATTCATTCTTACCGCTGTATACAATGGGGGTTTTAACACCGTTTAAGTTAGTCTCACTCGGTCTGAACGCCGTATGTTTATGCGCTGCGTCCGAATATCGGCGCATAAACGCAGAAACCGGCAAAACCGCGACGGAAAAGACTGTCGGTTTTCTTCAAAATCGTGGCTCTGCTCATAGTTTTCTCCTTTTCATTTCCGAATTACAAGAAAATTATAGCACTTATCGGCGCGCTTGCAATAGAACTCCAAAAAAAACATTCAGATCCATTTCGGAACTTCAATATTTTCGGAAGTACCCGTTTTTGCTTGACAATCGGTTTTTTGTCGGCTACAATGGGTAAGCAAGCAAAAACTTTATCACGGAGGGAAAAATGCTTCAGCCGCTCAAACTCTCAATCAACGAAAACCCGGATCGGATCACCGAGCTTTCGCACGCGCTCTCCTCGCCGGTGAGGGTGGAAATTCTGAAACTCCTTACTTGGCAGAACCTGACGATTAAAGACATCGCGGTCAAAATCGGGTTGCCGCTCAATACCACTCTTAACCATATCAATTTGCTCGAACAGGCGGGGCTTCTCGGAACGCAGACCTGCTATACGGCGAAAGGCAAATCGAAAACCTGCTATCGGTTGCTCGACAGCATCAATATTCTTCTTTTCGATCAGGATACCGATCTGCCCGTTTCCTCCACCGAAGAATACGACGTACCGATCGGGTCGTTTTTCGACTTTTCGGACGTTGCCGCGCCGTGCGGCATGGCTAACGACAAAAGCGGAATCGGTATGGATAACGACGTTTCGGTCTTTCTGTCACCCGAGCGGTGCGACGTTTCCATTATCTGGTTTACGCGCGGACTTCTCGAATACCGCGTTCCTCTGCCCGCAAGGCATAACGTAAAAAACCTCAAAGGAATTGAAATTTCCTTCGAGGCGTGCTCGGAAGCGCCGCTCTATAATAACGATTATAAGTCGGATATTTCGGTGTTTGTCGCCGATAAAAAGCTGGGCGTTTACACCTCGCCGGGGGATTTCGGCGGGCGGCGCGGACTTCTTAACCCCGATTTCTGGCCGAACGGTATGACGCAGTTCGGACTTCTGACTTCGTGGATGATCACGAATACGCAAACGTCGCTGAATGGCAATTTCCTCTCGTTCGTGAATTTACGGGATCTTAACCTTGAAAACTCGCCGAAAAACTACCTTTCGTTCAAAATCGGTGTGGAACGCGACGCCGCGCACGTCGGCGGAATAAATATTTTCGGGAAAAGCTTCGGCGATTTCCCGCAGAACATTATAGTCAAATATTTTTATTGATACGGAGTGTCGTCAAGGCGGCGAAGAATGCCTATACCGTTGAGCTACTTTACAATCCCCCACCCGACTTACGTCGGGAGCCCCCTTTGCACAATGTGGGCCTTAATTTGTCCGCTTGCGCGGGATTTAATGTCATTTCGACCGAAGCGAACGGCATAAGCCGTAAGCGAAGCGGAGAAATCCCTTGCGGAAGTCAGCCGATAACGATACTACTTGCTCGTTCTCGACCTTATTTGTCGGCGCAGCCGACGGTAGGGCGGTTCGCCCTCGGACCGCCGCATAGCGTACTGCCTCGGTCTGGTATTTGAAGCGTACCGTTCCGCAACAACCGTATTCGCTCCCGCGAGATCTCTCGACTAACGCCCAATGATGACAAAGCTAAGGAGCGTTACGCTTGGTTTGCGGGCGGACGAGGGCGTCCGCCCCTACCGAAGCAGAAAACGACATTCCAAACAAATACTTGCTCGCACGGGCTCCGCGCCGATCCGAGTGACGAATGAGGGGCGGGCTAAGACAAACGTAATGTAAAATACAACCCCTCATCAGTCGCACACGACAGGTCCCCAAGGGGAAGCCTTGAGCTGTCCGCCCGAGCGAGGTTTATATATCCGTTCCGAGCGAAGCAAAGCGTCGTCAGGCGAAGTTATAACAGTATAAGAAAAGACGAGCCCAAAGTGAGTTCGTCTTTTTCATGTTCTTATTTATTCCGCTTATTTACCGCCGCCGAAAACGGCGGTTATGTCATAAAAACCGTATACGTTATATGATTTTTGCGACGTCTTGCGATCGCGGGCTTATTCGAGGACGGCTTTGATTCTTCTTACGCCGGCGCTCGAGGACTGCTCTTTTACGATACGGAAATGTCCGAGTTCACCGGTATGCGAAGCGTGCGGACCGCCGCAGATTTCTTTGGAATACTTGCCCATCGTATAGACTTTTACTTTCTCGCCGTACTTCGCGGTGAAAAGTCCGACCGCTCCCTGCTCTTTGGCTTCTTCGACGGTCATTTCCTCGCAAACGACTGGAACGTCCGCTTTGATCGCCTCGTTTACCTTATCCTCAACCTCTTTGATTTCCTCGGGAGTGAGCGCGCGGGGGAACGTGAAGTCGAAACGAAGTCGCTCTTCGGTGATATTGCTTCCCTTCTGGTTGGCGTTTTCGTCGTGAAGCACCTCTTTGAGCGCGCGGTGCATAAGATGCGTTGCGGTATGAAGGCGCGCAGTCGCTTCGCTGTGGTCGGCGAGCCCGCCCTTGAATTTCTGTTCCGCGCCCGCGTGGCTCTTTTGCTGATGTTCGGCGAACGCCTTGTTGAAGTCCTCGACGTTGACTTTAAGTCCTTTTTCCTTGGCAAGCTCGATCGTCATTTCGATCGGGAAGCCGTAGGTGTCGTAAAGCTTGAAGCTTGCCTTGCCGCTGATCGTATCGCCGACGAGGTAATGACAAAGCTTTTCGAACTCCTTGATACCGCCCTGAAGGGTGCGTTCGAAACGCTCCTCTTCGGTTGTGATTTCGTTTATGATGCGGTCGCGATTGATTTCGAGTTCGGGATAAACGTCCTTATACTCCTCGATAACCGCTTCGGCAACCACGGTAAGCTTGCCGATTTCGATATCGAGCTTTTTGGCAAAACGCACGGCTCTGCGGAGGAGACGGCGAAGGATATAGCCCTGATCGACGTTTGAGCAAGCAACGCCCTTTTCGTCGCCTATCATAAATACCGACGTGCGGATATGGTCGGCAACGATTCTGATCGCTTTTGTAGTCTCTTCGTCCGAGCCGTACTTGCCGCTGCCGATACTCTCGATCGCCGCGATGATCGGAGCGAAGAGGTCGGTTTCGTACACCGATTTTTTGCCCTGAAGTATGCAAAGGGTGCGCTCGAGCCCCATACCGGTATCGACGTTTTTCTGTTTAAGCGGTTCGTACTTGCCGTCGGCGGTTTTGTTGAACTGCATGAACACGTCGTTCCAGATTTCGAGGTACTTGCCGCAATCGCAAGCGGGCGAGCACTCGTCGCAGCACTTGGGCTGACCGTTGTCTATGAACATTTCGCTGTCCGGCCCGCAAGGTCCGGTGATACCGGCGGGACCCCACCAGTTGTTCTCTTTAGGAAGGAAGAAAATGCGGTCGTGCGCGATACCCGCTTTTTCCCAAAGCTCGGCGGAACGCTCGTCGCGCGGGCAGTCGTCGTCGCCCGCGAACACCGATACGGCAAGGCGCTTGGGGTCGATGCCGAGGTATTCGGGCGAAGTAAGGAATTCATACGACCACGGAATCATTTCGTCCTTGAAGTAATCGCCGAGCGACCAGTTTCCGAGCATTTCGAAAAACGTACAGTGGCTTGCGTCGCCCACTTCGTCGATGTCGCCCGTGCGGACGCATTTCTGAACGTCGGCAAGGCGCACGCCCGCGGGGTGTTTTTCACCGAGAAGGTACGGCACGAGCGGGTGCATTCCCGCCGTCGTGAACAGAACGGTAGGATCGTTTTCGGGAATAAGCGAAGCCGAACTGATGATTGCGTGTCCGTGCTTGCGGAAAAAGTCGAACCACATTTGTCTTAACTGTTTTGCGTTTACGTTTTTCATATATGTCTCCGTTGGCGGAATGCCCGCCTGTTTATTCAAGAATTTTAGCTATATCGCTCACCGAATCCGCATAATAATCGGGATCAAGCGCGAGAAACTTTTCTTTTGCCGTGAAGCCGTAACCCGCGGCTATCGATTTTATTCCGACCTTTTTCGCCGCTTCTATATCGAACCTGCTGTCGCCGATCATTACGGCGTTTTCGCGGGTGCGGGCGGCGGCTACGAGCTCGGCTTTGTCGTCGTGTTTTACGCTCGGATCGGCGCCGATTACGCGGTCGAAATACTCTCTTATTCCGAGGTGATCGACTACTTTATCGAGTGCATTCTGCGGTTTCGAGCTTGCAACCGACAGGCTTACGCCGTTTTGTTTCAGCTCGGATAAAAGCTCTTTCATTCCGTCGTAAAGCTCGCATTCGTACACGCCGCGCGGATTGTAAACCGAGCGGTAAAGCTCGATCGCTTCGTTCGCCCTCTCGTCGTCAAGTCCGGTAATTCCCGTGAACGAGGTGTACAGCGACGGTCCGATAAAGCCTCTTAAAACGCTTTCGTCGGGAACGGGCACGCCGAGCGTTTCGAGCGCGTAACGCACGCTGCCGAGAACGCCTCTGCTCGTGTCGGCAAGCGTTCCGTCGAAATCGAAAATCACGTTGTCGAATTTCATTCGTTATTCCTTATTTTTTGTAGCTGTCTTTGAGGCTGACGATACGGTTCATTTCGCCCGTTTTCGGGTCGCGGCAGAAGTAGCCCTGTCGCATGAACTGGTACGCGTGAAGCGGTTCGGCGGTCTCCAGCATCTTTTCGCCCTTAGCCTCGAGAACTTCGTGCGAATTCGGGTTGAGCCGCTCGGAGAAGTCTTCGTGCACGCCGTCATACGGCAAAAGCAGACAGTCGTAAAGATTTACGGTAAGATCGGCGCAATTTTTCGCGTCAACCCAGTGGATAACGCCTTTTACCTTTATTCCGCTGTTGTCCTCGCCAGATTTCGTGCCTTCGATCACTTCGGCGTAAACGCGGGTCACTTTGCCGTCCTCGACGTCCGCGCCGGTGCATTTTACGACGTATGCGCCTTTAAGCCGCACTGTGCCGCCCTCGGTAAGGCGCTTGTATTTCGGGGGCGGGACGAGCGCGAAATCGTCCTGTTCGATATAAAGTCTGTTGGAGAAGGTTACTTCGCGGCTGCCTTTGCTCTCGTCCTGAGGGTTGTTTTCGACGGTAAGCGTTTCGGAATAATCGTCGGGGCGGTTGGTTATAACGAGCTCGAGCGGGCGAAGCACAGCCATCGCTCTGTCGGCGGTGACGTTGAGTTCGTCGCGGATGCAGCTTTCGAGCTGAGCGTATTCCACTTCGCTGTTCGCCTTCGCTACGCCTATGCGGTCGCAGAACTCGCGGAGCGACGAGGGCGTATACCCTCTTCTTCTCATACCCGCGATCGTCGGCATGCGCGGATCGTCCCAGCCGTCCACGAAGCCTTCTTCCACGAGTTTTTTAAGATAACGTTTGCTCATGATCGTGCGCTCGAGGTTGAGGCGCGCGAATTCGTACTGATGAGGGGGATTTTTGAATTCGCCCTCGCGAAGCACCCAGTCGTAAAGCGGGCGATGATCCTCGAATTCGAGCGTGCAGATCGAGTGCGTTACGCCTTCAACCGCGTCCTCGATGGGGTGTGCGAAGTCGTACATCGGATAAATGCACCATTTGTCGCCCTGACGGTGGTGTGTGGCTTTGAGAACACGATAAATTATGGGGTCGCGCATATTTATGTTGGGCGAAGCCATATCGATTTTCGCGCGGAGAACAAGCGCTCCGTCCGCGACTTTGCCCGCTTTCATATCCTCGAACAGTGCAAGGCTTTCTTCTATGGGGCGATTGCGGTTTTTGCTTTCCACACCCGCTTCGGTGAGCGTACCGCGCATTTCTTTCATTTGTTCGGGCGTTACGTCGTCAACATAAGCTTTACCCTTTTTGATGAGTTTTACGGCGGTTTCGTACATTACGTCGAAATAGTCGGAAGCAAAGTAAACGTCGCCTTTCCAGCCGAGCCACTCCACGTCCGCAATAATCGAACGGACGAATTCGTCGTCTTCCTTTACGGGGTTGGTATCGTCGAAACGCAGGTTGCATTTGCCGCCGTACTTTACCGCCGTGCCGTAATAGTTGAGGCAGATCGATTTTGCGTGCCCGATATGCAGATATCCGTTGGGTTCGGGCGGAAAACGCGTTACTATGCTCTCGCAAACGCCGTCCGCGAGGTCTTTTTCGATGATTTCTTCAATAAAGTTTGCCATAAAATAGTTCTCCGTAGCCGCCGGAACGGGCGAATTGTCAGTCTTTCTCCGCGGAGCATTCGCAACCGCTGAACGTTATGTGCAGTTTGTCGGCGCGCATGCCGCCTCTGCCGTCCTGCTTGAAGCCGAGACGAGCAAAACGCGGATCGACGAACGCCGTTTTTACTTCGTCGAATTTGTCGCGAAGAAGGAAAACCGTCGATCGCAGCACGAATTCGGAATAAATCGCGCGGATTTCGTCCGAAACGAACCCGAAACGGAGTATTTCGTTGTCGCGGGCGTCGGCAAATCCAAGAACGTTGTCCTCTTCGGTAAGTTCGTAGCGCGATACGCCTTTATCCGTACTTTTGAGCGAAAATTTTACCATTTAAAAAGCCTCGTATTATATTTTAGCGTTCCGTCCTGCTTTTGTCAAGAATTTACCGCCTTGCGCGGAAATTTTGCGGCGCGGAACCCGCGCGGGCGAGTATTTGGGGGATACCGTTCCGATACGTCCGTATTCGCTCCCGCGAGATTTCTCGACTTCGCTCGAAATGACGGAGCTAAGTACCGTTACGTCAGGTTTGCGGGCGGACGAGGAACGCCCCTACCTGTTCGAAAGTAAGTACGGGCGTAGCCGACTTACCCGCAGGGGTTCCCTGTCGGCGGCTCGCCGACGGGCGAACGAGGGCGTCCGCCCCTACCTGTTCTACCGAAGCGGGCTGTCCTTGCATTTTCCCTCACGGAACGCTCCTCAGTCTCGTCATCCTGAGCGGAGCGCGAAGCGCGCAGTCGTAAGGATCTCGCGGGAGCGAATACGGGCGCAAGTGAACGGTACAGCCCGAATACTTCTCTGTCGGCGGTTCGCCGTCCGACTGATTTATTCCCGATCGCCGAAGAGTTTTTCGGAGTCGGAGCGATAAGCGAGAAGAAAATCGGTAAGAAGCGAATAGCGTTTTGCGACGTAGTTGTTATCGACCATACTTTTGATACGGTATTTATCGCCGATAAGCACGACCATTTTTTTGGCGCGGGTGATCGCGGTATAAAGCAGATTACGCGTCATGATCATAGGTCCGCCTGCGGTGATCGGCATAATCACGGCGTCGAATTCGCTGCCCTGACTTTTGTGCACCGTAATCGCATACGCAAGCGACAGCTGATTGAAAATTTCGGGAGTATAGACTGCTATCCGTCCGTCCTCGAACGTTACCGTCATTTCGCTGCGGGCGGGCGCGACTTCGGTGACTGTGCCTATATCGCCGTTGAAAATCCCCGTGCCCTCGCGGTAAGTATAGCCCGAAGCGATTTTCCATTCGAGATCGTAGTTGTTTACGATATGCATCACCTTATCGCCGGCGCGGTAAACGTAATCGCCTTCGGTAATCCCCTTCTTTTCGTCGCCGTTGAGCGCCGCCTGCAAACGCTTGTTTATGTTGATAGCGCCCGCCGCGCCGTTTTTCATCGGGCAAAGCACCTGAACGCGGTCGGTTTCGACTCCTAAAAACCGCGCCGCACGCCCTACCATATCCACGGTTTTATCCGCGATGACCTCGGGATCGCTCGCGCCGAGATAGAAAAAGTCGCGGTCCTTTACGCCGAGCTCGGGCATTTCGCCGCGATTTACCGCGTGTGCGTTGGTGATGATCAGACTCTGTTCGGCTTGGCGGTAAATCTGCGTAAGCTCGACCGTTTCGACAACGCCCGAACGCATGACGTCTGCAAGCACGTTGCCCGCGCCCACGCTCGGAAGCTGATCCTTGTCGCCCACAAGCAGCAGCCGCGAGCCCTCGGGAATACGCTTTAAGAGCGCTTCGAACAGAAAAACGTCCACCATCGAAAACTCGTCGATGACGATAACGTCGGCGGTAAGTTTTTCTCCACCGCCGCCCTCGGCGTTTATCTTGCACGCGCGGTGAATCGTGCTCGCTTCTCTGCCCGTCGCCTCGCTCATACGCTTGGCGGCTCTTCCGGTCGGAGCCATGAGCCGCACGGTTCGGCCGAGCTTTTCGAAGATATCGATGACGCATTTTATAATCGTCGTTTTGCCCGTCCCGGGACCGCCGGTTACGAGCATTACGCCGTTTCCGACCGCTCCCGCCACCGCTTTGCGCTGACCGGAATGAAGCTTTATATCGTTGATTTTTTCGTACTTGTCGATGTCTGCCTCGACGTCGAAAGCCGTGCGGTCGGCGGCGTCGATCAGTCTGCCGAGAAGTACAGCCGAATTCTTTTCGCTCCGGTAAACCGCGGGAAGCGCAACTACCTCTTCGCCTCCGAGTTCGGTAAGCTTTATTCTGCGATCGACGATCAGATTTTCCACTTCGCCCGCAACGAGCTCGGACTCGACCCCGAGAATTTTCGCCGCTTCGGCGATCGTGTATTCTTTGGGATAACAGGTGTCGCCGTTCTTGCCGACGCGCTCTTTAAGAGTGTAAATAAGTCCCGCGCTCAGTCTGAACGGGCTTGTCTTTCCGATGCCCGCTTTCGCGGCGATCCGATCCGCCGTGATAAAACCCACGCCGTCAACGTCCTCGATCAGCCTGTACGGATTCGCCTGCACGGTTTCGGCGGTGTCTTTGCCGTAAACGCGGTAGATTTTCATTGCCGTGCCGAGCGGAATATCGTAGCTCTGGAGCGTCATTACGGCGTCCTGCATTTCTTTGATCGCGCCGTATGCGGAAGCGATTTCGACCGCTTTTTTGCTCGTTATGCCCTTGACTTCGGCAAGGCGCAAGGGCGTTTTTTCGATGACGGTAAACGTTCTTTCTCCGAAGTGCGACACGATCCTGAGCGCGAGCGCCGGACCTATACCCTTTATCAGTCCGCTACCGAGATAACGTACTATGCCGTCCACTCCGCGGGGCACGCAAACGACGCATTTTTCGACTTTGAACTGTCTGCCGTACTTTTTATGAACGACCCACGCGCCTTCGAGCTCGAGCGTCTGACCTTCGACGACAGGCGGAAAAACGCCCGCCGCTATAACGGGGTCGCCTTCCACGTCCATAACCGCTATCGTAAAGCCGTTTTCGTCGTTGCGGAAGCGTATTTCGTCTACGTCGCCTTTGAGTTTCACGCTTTAATCGCCTTTTTAAGCTCGTCCGCTTTGTCCGTTTTCTCCCACGGGAAATCGGGATTACCGAAGTGACCGTAAGCGGACGTCGCCGCATAGATCGGGCGGCGCAGACCGAGGTTCTTTATGATGGAGTACGGGCGGAAGTCAAAGACTTTTTTCACCGCCGCAAGGATTTCCGAATCCGAATATTCCGAAGTCCCGAAAGTATCCACGCAGAGCGAGACGGGCTCGGCTTTTCCGATCGCATACGCAACCTGAAGCTGAACGCGGTCGGCAAGCCCCGCCGCAACTATATTTTTGCACGCGTAACGCGCGTAGTAGCACGCCGAGCGATCGACTTTCGTCGGGTCTTTGCCGCTGAACGCGCCGCCGCCGTGCGGGCATGCCCCGCCGTAAGTATCGACGATTATTTTTCTGCCGGTAACGCCGCTGTCACCGTGAGGACCGCCGATTACGAAGCTTCCGGTCGGATTGACGTAGTACTTTGTTTCGGGACGAAGAAGGGCGGCTGGGATAACCGCTTTAATCACCTTTTCGATAACGTCGCGCGTAAGGTCGGCGTGGGAAATCCCCTCGTCGTGCTGGGTGGAAACGACTACCGCGTCAACGTAAAGCGGATTGTGGCGTTCGTCGTATGCAACGGTTACCTGCGCTTTTCCGTCGGGGCGAAGATAGCTTATTTCACCGCTCTTGCGAAGCTCGGCAAGTCGGCGGGTAAGGCGGTGCGCAAGCATTATCGGAAGCGGCATAAGCTCGTCCGTTTCGCGGCAGGCGTAACCGAACATCATTCCCTGATCGCCCGCGCCCACGGAATCGGCTATATCGCGGTCTCCCTCGCGCGCTTCGAGCGCTTCGTTCACACCCATGGCGATGTCGCTCGACTGCTCGTCGATCGTGGTAAGAACGGCGCAGTTTTTGTAGTCGAAGCCGTATGCCGCGTCGGTATAACCTATGTCGCGTATCGCTTCGCGCGCTATCTTCTGAATATCGATGTAGGTTTCGGTGGTAAATTCGCCCATGACCACGACGAGCCCCGTCGTGCAACAAACTTCGCACGCTATGCGCGACGCGGGATCGCCCGAAAGCGCCGCGTCGAGAACGCTGTCCGCGATGCGATCGCAGACTTTGTCGGGGTGTCCTTCCGTTACCGATTCGCTTGAAAACAATGTGATTTCTTTGTTCATTAGTTTCTGTCTCCCGAATAAAATTAAAGCCCGTTCGGCGACGGGCTAACCACAATTCGATTTTCTCGTCTGCCAAGCATTAGCACCTTCGCGCAAAGGCGGGTTGCTGTGTAGTCGTCGGGCTTGTCCCTCGTACACTCTTTACGATATTCATATTATAACACCTATATTGCCGTTTTGTCAACGATTTCAGGCGGGTTTTACGTAAGAAACAGTAAAATTTCCGCAACGAAATTTTACCGCGAAAACCCGATTCTTACGGCGTTCCGTCGCGAAAAAACGAATACGTATCGTGATTTTAGCGACGCGGCGGCGGTTTTACGTTCTGACTATGCCGTAGCCGCTCGCGTTTTCGTAGCCGATCATTTTTTCGGCGCTGCCCGCGACGATCTCCTTTATCCGATCGGGCGTTGCTTTCGGTTCGGCGGCGAAAAGCCCCGCGCAAAGCCCCGCAACGGCAGGCGCAGCCATGCTCGTGCCGCTCATTTTAACGTAAAAATTCTGCGGGTACGGACAAACCACGTCAACGCCGAGCGCGACGACCTCGGGCTTAACCAGATCGCCGTAGCCGCGCGACGAAAAATCGGGAACGTAATATTTGCCGTTTTCCTCGCCGTATGCGCCGACCGCTATAACGTCGGGCGCGATTGCGGGAGACGTTACCGAACCGTTCGACGGACCGGAGTTGCCCGCGCTCGCAACCACGGTTACGCCTTCCTGCCAGAGCGCTTCCGCACCCGCCGCGAGCGGGTCGTTCTCTTCGAGCGGCGCCGTGCCGAACGACATACACACGACTTTTATATTATACTCGCGGTGGTTTATGTAGATCCATTGCATCGCTTCGAGAATATCGAAAGCCGACCCTTCGCCGTTTTTGCCGAGCGCTTTTATCGCCACGAGATCGGCTTTTGGCGCAGAACCGCGATATTCGCCGCCCGAAACGAGACCGTTCCCGCACGCGATACCCGCAACCGCGCTTCCGTGTCCGTTATCGTCATACGGCAGGGCTTTGCCGCCTATAAGATCGACGAATTTTTTTATTCTGACGCGCGGCATCATAAAATCGGGGTGAGCGCAAACTCCCGTATCGATAACGGCGATCGTAATTCCTTCACCGTTTCCCCTGCTCTTTCGCGTTCTTTCGTTCGCAAACGCCCGAAGTCCGAGTACGCCGCGAGCGGCGCTTTTTATATCGTCATTATTCTGTTCGGTCAAAACGGGTATTTGTTCGTCGCAGGCGGTTACGGTGGTATGAGCCGCGATCGCTCTTACCGCGGGCATTCGGCTGAGGTCGCCCACGTCGTGAACGTTCACGGTCGCGCCGAACGCCGAAATGAACGGATAACTTCTTATCACTCCCGAACAGTACGGCGAAAGCGCGCGCTTTGCGGCATAAAAATCACGCGCGAACACGACGCATTTGGTTTCGCCGTTTCCGTTTACGGCAAGTCGCGGCGGGAGCTTAATTTCCATCGAATTCGTCCAGCAGCTTAAACAGTCTGTCGCTTTGTTCGCGGGTAAGTCTCGGCGCGATAAGGCTTGCGTAAGCACGCATTTTCGCTCCGTCGTAAGTTCCGTTCGCCTTTGCTTCCCTTACGGCGCGGTCGAGCTCGGTTGCAAGCTCGCTTTCGCTCATACCCGAATATCTGTTCGCGGCGGCTTTCATTCCGTCCGTCGCAGGCTCGGTTTCCCGACCCTTATAGCCTCGTAAATTTTTCATAGCTCCTCCTTCGGTACTTTTATGTATATGCCGTCATATATATAAAACGTACCCGACGGAGGTTAAATTTATGGATATTTCAGCTCTGATACCGTTTCTGATCGGCGGAAACAAGGACGCTTCGGCAATTTTAGCCGCCATGAACGCCATGAAAAGCCGCGGCGCGCAGTCGCCCTCATCGCCCGATCCGAAACCGCTCGATCCGAGAGCCGAGCTACTAAAAACGGTCGCGGGACAATCGGCGAATCCCGAAATGATAAACGCGCTCACGTCGGTTATGAGCGCGCAATCGGAAGGACGAAAAGCGCAGGGCTTTACGCCGATACTGCCTTTCGTCTGTAACGATATTTTGGGAAAAATGGATAAGTTTATGTCGCGGAAACGCTGATTACCACCTGAGCAGCGCTCCGAAAAGAAGGTTGCTTACCGTAAGCCGTCCGCCGCCCGAAACGGTCGCGGTTTCGCCGTCGATAATGCGGACAAGCTCGGGTGAATTTGCGCGAATATCGAAACTTACCGAAACGGATTCGGGAGTTTTTCCGTCGCGGAGAACGTTTTGCCACGAGTAGTTTTTGTTGCGAACGTAGCCGAGCGAGACGGTTTTTCCGCGAAGAAGCAGTAAGATCACGTCGTCCGTTTCGTAACAGATCGGATCGAAATTCTCTTCGGAAAGTTTTACGTCGCCAAACAGTCGGGCAATCGGACGATAAAGCCGATAAAGATTTTTTGCCTCGACGTAGCGCTCGTCCCAGTGCCAGATGAAGCCCGTTCCCGCGGCGCCGCAAAACGCGGGCGTATACACCGCGTCGCAGAATAAAATTCCGTCGTCGTCCGCGGGATAATATCGGAACGGACCGCTGTGGCAATCGTTTACCGCGCCCGTTTCGGCTACGATAAACGGCTTGTCGGGACGAGCGAGCTCAGCCGTTCCGCTTCTCAATAGATCGATAAGCGATTCGCGGCAATCTTTCGCTTCCGCGCCCTGATCGAGGTAACGGTGCATCTGAACTACGTCACATTTATCCCACGGAAAGCGGGCGTATTCGTTCTTCGCCCAAGCGCAATCGTAACTACTGAGAGAATTCGTAACGAGCGTGTTCGGGAAAAGCCGTTTGACTTCGGGCAGCATTTTTTCGTTCCAGCCGACGTATTCGGGCGAAGTTGCGTTCATTTCGTTCCAAAGCTCGATCATAAAAATCGACGGATCGCCCGATAAACGCGCGGCAAGCGCTCTTACCTTTTTGAGCCACGCTTCTCGCCATTTATCGTCTGTGAGCCACTCCGAAATGCTTTCGCAACGTTTGCCGTCCGCGTACAGTTTTTTGTTGAACTTGGAAAGAACGTCGCCGGTATACGAATTGTCGGGCCGAAGGTCGTAATCGAAATGTCTGAACTGCTCGATCGTGAGTTTCGTTTTCAGCCCGTAACTTTTCGCAAGGTCTATAACGGCTTCGACCTTTTCGAGCTTTACCGTATCGAGCACGCCCGCTTCCTCAGTGTCGGAGCAAAGATACTCGTGTCCGAGCCAGAGTCTTACGACGTTTACTCCGTTTTCGCTCGCTTTTTTGAACCACCTGTCGAATTGCCGCAACCCGAGATATTCCTTTCCGAAATCGCCCCAGATGTTCACGGCAGTCGGAGTAACGAATGCCATGTTTAACCCGACTACGAAAAACGGCGTTCCGTCATCGCAGGCGAAGTATCTTTTATCCTTTTCGTCCGCGCGGATAAAGCCGCGGTTTTCGCCGCCCGAAACGGTAACGCGAACGGGCGAACGTCGCGAAAATCGCAATACGTATTCGCCTTTTTGCGACGGATAAAATCTCACGACCGAATATTCTTCGCCCGCGGTTACGGTTTCGTAGCCGTGATCGTCGTAAGAAAAACCGAGTTTTCGCCGCGTAAACGGAACGAGCGTGAACACGGTCTTATCGGGCGAAATCACGGTTGCGGGTTCGTCGGAAATTACTTCCGTTTTGTCGTAAAGATTTACATTAAGTTCAGTCATCTAATGCCTCCAACGTTTGCAGAATTCCTTTCAGATACCCTATCGCGTACAGTCTGCCGAGACTGCCGTATCCTGCCGCCCGCGGGTTTTCGCCTTTGAGCGTTGGAACGTGATCGACGCGGACGGGAACGTTTACGCCCGCGCGAACGTAAGCCCGCATAACCGAAGGCATATCTATTTCGCCGTCGTCGTGAAATGTTTCGCGGAAATTCGTCTTATCGCCGCGCACCGAGCGGAAGTGCACGAAAAATATCTTTTCGGCGAGTTCGGCAATCGTTTTTTCGAGATCTTCGCCCATCAGCTTGTAGCACGCCTGACAGAATGTCACGCCGAGACAATCGGACTTTATCGTGTTTATCGCGCGCAAGATATTGTCTTTGTTGGTGAAAATTCGACTTACTCCACCTAATTTCTCAAGCGGCGGATCGTCGGGGTGCAGAGCGAATTTTACGCCGTAGCGCTCGGCGTGCGGCAGAACGGCTTTTATGAAATAGAAGTAGTTTTGCCAGAGCGTTTCGGCGGCAATCGTCGTTTCGTCGGGTCTGAAATCGGCGAGCTCAAAGCCCGTTACGAGGCTTTCCGCACGCGCGGGATACTCTCCCGTTCTCGTCCACCCGTAGTGCGCCATAAAGTTGAAGCACACGGTATTCACGCCTTCTTCGGCGAGAACGGACAGAAGCGAAATGAATTTTTCTATACATTCGTCCCGTTTTTCGTCGCCGAGCTTTATATGTTCGTGAAGCGCGTTCGGGATGGGCTCGAGAATAATCGGCGTAAAGCCGTGAGAACGGAAATTTTCGATAGCGGCATGCACGGAATTTCGGTCCGCATAGTCGAAATCGGTCGTTTCGGGCAAGCGTATGGTAGCTTTTTTAACTCCGCAAGCCGCAGAAACATCCCATTGCGACGAATATTCGGGATAAAAATAGTCGGTTAGTATCAAATTTTGTCTTTCTCCTCTGCTTTCGGGCGATTGACATTCGTCGATTCGCCTGATATAATTATAGCATAAGTCCGTAGAATTTGCCAAAAGAAAAGTACCGATTTTATAAACAATCGTACCAAACCGAGGTCGAAATGAGAAAAGATTATTACGAAGAAAATACCGGCGTTTTTCTGTTCGGAATATACGACACGGTTAAACGAACGGATTCGGATCCATCGCGAACGCATCTGCACGCCGAACCCGAAATCGCGCTCGTCACCTGCGGGAGCGCGGAATATCTGCTCGGGAAAGACAGATTCGAGGTGCACGAAAACGACGTCGTTTTCATTCCGCCGAACGTCGCGCACGCCGTGTTTTCGCCTTGCAATGCGGGATTGAAAACGCTTACGGCGCGGATTTCTCCGTACTGTCTGTGGGAAGTTTTCGCCGAATTTACGGACGAGAGAAAGATTGCGGCGATGCTCTCGGGAAAACTGTGCGGAAAGATCCGTTCTGCAAACGTCGTAATGCTGTTTTACGAGCTGTCGGGCGCTTTCAGAACGGGCGAGCGTTACGCCGTCAAGATCGCTATGCTGAATCTGATAGCGGAAATCTGCAAGTCGGTCGAGAGCGAAAAAGCTTTACCGAAAAAAACGCACGTCACCGAAGTGCGGAACGCAATCGCATTCATTCGCGAAAACTGCGGACGAGCCGTTTTGCTGTCCGATATGGCGAAAGCGGCGGGCATGAGCAGAACGAGGTTTGCGGAAGCGTTCAGAACGGTTACGGGAGTTACTCCGCATGACTTTTTATTGATTACACGCACGGAAAAAGCCGAAAAGCTGATTGCGGACGGCGATTTGTCGATAACCGAAATCGTTTACGAGGCTGGGTTTGATAACGTGACGAGTTTCAATAAGGCGTTCAAAAAGAAAAACGGCATTACGCCGTCCGAATACAAAAAGCGCATATCGCGCGAATGAAAGAAATAAGGTTTTGGGTATACCATTCCGTCACGACCGTATCCGCTCCTGCGAGAGTTCTCGACTGATACCCACGGATGACGAGGCTAAGTACCTTTACGCAAGGTTGGCGGCGGGGCGAGGGCGCCCCGCCCTACCGAAGCAGAAAACGACATTTCTAACGAATTCTTGCCCGCGGCGTTACACCTGCGGGCGGACGAGGAACGCCCCTACCTAATAATGATAAATTCCCCTCATCCGTCGCTACGCGACACCTTTCCCCGAGGTGGAAGGCTTTAAATTTTATCGTATTTTTTCGTCAGACGAAAAAACGCCCCGCGGACGGCGCGACGGCGTACTACAGGTACGTCGAGCGTCGAACGCGGACGCGTTTAACTAACTAAATACGCTGATTTTGGCGAGATTATTTTCGATGCTCCGCAAGGCAAACGAGGCAATCGGGGTGAGACAGTGCTATCTGCACGGCGAACCCCGATTGCCGACGTTTAACACAGCAGTTCGCAAATAGCGACCGCGAATTTTGGCGAGCGTATTTTTTCGTCAGACGAAAAAACGCCACAAGAGCGGCGCGACGGCGTACTACGGGTACGTCGAGCGTCGAACGCGAACGCATTTAACTAACTAAATACGCTGATTTTGGCGAGATTATTTTCGATGCTCCGCAAGGCAAACGAGGCAATCGGGGTGAGACAGTGCTATCTGCACGGCGAACCCCGATTGTCGATGTTTAACACAGCAGTTCGCAAATAGCGACCGCGAATTTTGGCGAGCGTATTTTTTCGTCAGACGAAAAAACGCCCCGAGAGCGGCGCGACGGCGTACTACGGGTACGTCGAGCGTCGAACGCGGGCGCGTTTTTGAAGTATCACGGAAAAAGACGCCGCCAAAAGTTATTTTTTGTAAACCATATTCCTTATATCTTCCACCTTCGATTTAACTCGCTCGTCGCGGGAAATGAGGCCGGCGACTTTGTTTTTGGAGTGCATAACGGTGGTGTGGTCGCGACCGCCCATTACGGCGCCGATGGACGTGAGCGGAAGCGGAAGAAGTTCGGAAATAAGATAGATACAGATCATACGCGGCTCGACGATATCCTTGTCGCGTTTTTTACCGAGAAGTTCTTCGCGGCTAAGCCCGGGGTAAAGCTTTAGGGTAGCTTCGATTACGTCGTCGGGGGTAAGCGCCTCGTCTTTGGTTTTCGGTGCGTAATCCTTGAACGCTTCGGCGGCAAGCTCGACGGAAACGGGCTTGTCGTAAAGCTTCGAGAGCAGAATTACTTTATTTAGAAGGCTTTCCATTTCGCGGATATTGCTGTCGATCCGCTGAGCCATAAAGTTGAGAACTTCTTCGGGAACGTAGTATTTTTCGATCTGGGATTTTTTCTGAAGAATCGCGATACGGGTTTCGAGATCCGGCGGCTGAACGTCGGCGATAAGCCCCCACTCGAAACGCGTGCGAAGGCGTTCTTCAAGGTCGGGAATTTCTTTGGGCGAGCGGTCGGAAGCGAAGATTATCTGTTTGTTTGCCTGATACAGGTCGTTGAACGTGTGGAACATTTCCATCTGCGTACTTTCTTTTTTGGATATGAACTGAATATCGTCGATCATAAGCACGTCGGCGCTACGGTACTTTTCGCGGAAATCGACGGTCGAACCGCTCTTTGCGCGAATGGAAGCGATCAGGTCGTTGACGAATTTTTCGCTGGAAACGTACAGGACTTTTTTGTGCTGATCGTGCTTGCGGATATAGTTTCCGATCGCGTGCATAATGTGGGTTTTGCCGAGCCCCGCGCCGCCGTAAATGAAAAGCGGGTTGTACTGCTCGCCCGGTTTTTCGGCTACCGCGCGCGCCGCCGCAACGGCGAATTTGTTACACTCGCCCACGACAAAATTGTCGAACGTATAGCGGTGGTTGAGCACGGTCGCGTCCATTTGCGGAGAGGGAGAAACCGTTTCGGGCTGCTCGGATTCTTCTTCGGGCTCGTCGTCGGCCATGCGGTTTTGCGACATTTCGGAGGGAATAAGTATGTCGATACCCGTAAAAAGCGGGTTTACGCCCGTGAGAACTCGCGTTATTACCGGTCGGAGCGATCGGTTTATATTGTCGCGGCAAAGCTCGCTGGGCGCAAGCAAAATAAGCTTGTTCTCGTCTACGTCGACGGGTTCAAGCGGCTTGATCCAAAGATCGAACGTGATTGTCGAAACTTCCGGTTCGATGATCGGCAGCATTTCGGACCACATGCTTTTAGCTAAATTCATACGCTTTTGTAAACGAGCGATACGGGCTCACCTTTCGACTACGAGCGATCGCTCAAACGGTCACATACAAAAAGTATGCTCACGTTTTCGCTCCCGCCTGTTGTCGAAATCTGAACTCGTCTCACTCGTTTGCCCCTCCTTTTGTTACTCTTCTTCTATTTATACGAGGCGAATAAGCTTAACGTTTATTCCCGTCGCGAAGGTGTTTTTCGTATTCGTTGTAACATTGCGATTTCGGGATTTTACGTTCCTCGGCGACGCGTTTTACGGCGTCCTTTTTATCGAGCCCTTCGGCAATGTATTTTTCGACGTGATCGGGTATCGAAATGTCGGAAAAATCGTCCGGCTTTTCGCTTGCGCCCTCAACGCACACAACGAATTCGCCGCGTTCGGTAAATTCGGGCACATCGCCGAGGTTTCCGCGGATAACCTCTTCGTGAATTTTGCTGATCTCGCGGACGAGTGCGACTTTGCGCTTGCCGAAAACCGAGTACAGAAAATCGAGGTCTTTTCTTACGTCGTGCGGTGCGCTGTAAAATATCACCGTTCCCGTGAAGTCTTTGAAACGCTCGGCGTGGCGGATACGATCCGATTTCTTTTCGGGCAGAAAACCCGCCATGCAGAACGCCGTCGCGTCGAGCCCGCTGAGCACAACCGCGTTTACGAGCGCGCACGGACCGCTCACGACCGTGTAATCGAGGTTTTCCTTTATGAGCTCGCCGATGAGAACGCTCCCCGGGTCGGAAATCACCGGCATACCGGCGTCGGACACAAGCGCGAGGTTTTCACCCGCTTTAAGTCTCGAAATCACCTCTTCGCATTTGGCGCGTTCGTTGAACTTCTGATAGGAAATAAGCGGCTTTTTGATTTCGTAACGGTTGAGAAGAACAGCCGTTCGTCTGGTGTCCTCGCACAAAACGGCGTCCGCCTCGCGCAGAGTTTCAACGGCGCGATACGTTATTTCGCTTAAATTCCCTATCGGGGTTGCTACGATATAAAGCATTTCACACCACCGTATCTATCACGCGTTCATGGAGAACTTCCAGCCCAGTCGCGCCGCCCTTTTTGCATTTGAGCATAAAAAGGTGCGGTTTTTTGCCGTCGGACGGAGTAAGAATCTGCAAAATTTTGGGTTCGAGCCCCGTGCCTCGACATTCGGCTATGACTTCGGCAAGCCGCTCGGTCTGATGCACGAGGTAAAAACAACCGCCGTTTTTCAGAAGCTCGTTCGCCGTAGTCACGACTTCGCGGAGCGTTACGGCGATTTCGTGCCGAGCGATCGCAACCGCGTCGGCAGCCTGCTTTTCGCCCGAACCGACTTTGCGGTAAGGCGGGTTGCACACGACTATGCTCGCGCTTTCTCTGCCGAGCCGAGCCGAGATACCCTGCATGGGCGCGCAAATTATGCTCGCCGTTGCGGAAAGACCGTTAAGCTCGATACTTCGGCGGGACATATCCGCCATTTCGGGCTGAATTTCCACGCCTACGCACGGAATTTTCTTCTTGCCCGCGAGCAGGATCGTGATAATTCCCGATCCGCTGCCGAGGTCCACCGCTTTGTCCTTAACGCCGCCGCTCACGAAATTCGCAAGTTCCACCGCGTCGCACCCGAAGCGGAACGCGCTCGGGTTCTGAATGATTTTTAGTCCGTTTACGAGCAGATCGTCTACTCTTTCGTTCGGTTTTACGAGGTCGGTCATCAATCGGTGACTACTTCGTAAATGCCGTTGAGGTTGCGGTAATACTGATCGTCGTCGAGCCCGTATCCGATAATGTAAGCGGGGCGGGCAAGCGTGAACGCGACGTAATCGGCTTCCGCTTTGACTTTGCGCGCCATGGGCTTGTCGAGAAGGCAGGCGATTTTGACGTCGAGTGCGTTTTTGCCCTCGAAATACTCGCGGAGGTAATGAACGGTATTGCCCGAATCCACGATATCCTCGACGACGAGAACGTGTTTGCCCTCGACGGACTCGCGCATGTCCTGAATGAGTTTGATTTTACCCGTGGTCTGCATGTTTCCGCCTACCACCATCGAATTTTCGTAGCTCTGGAGCGTGACGAAATCGTAAACGACCTTGTCGGTGTCGATATGCTTCATAAGATCGACGTAAAACATAACCGCGCCGCGAAGAACGCACACGCAAACGATAGGCTTATCGTCGGTATACGAAGCGGTGATTTCCGCGCCGAGCTCGGCGATACGCTTTTCGAGCGCTTCGGGCGAATAGACAAGGTTGCATTTGGGTAATTTCATGGTTAATCCTCCGTAAAAATAAGTTCGATTTTGTTTCGGGTGTCCGCCGTTATGCGCAAATCGTCCGATATTCGATCGCCGAAAACGGCAAGTACTTTATCATTATAACACAAAAGCGGAATTTTGTCGCGATTTCTGAGCGGAATTTTTCGATCGATGAAATATTCTTTCAGTTTTTTTTCGCCCGAACCGAACGGACGGAATCTGTCGCCCTCTTTTCGCGTTCTTACTACCGCGCCGTCGGGGATTTTGTCCGCGTCCCCGATAAGCCTGCCGCAAGACGGCTTGTCCTCGGTCGCGACAACGGAAACGTAGCCGCCGAGAAACGGCGTAAGCCCCATGGAGAACGGAATTTCTTCTTCGATCTCGTCCGTTTCTTTTTTCTCGCCGTAATACAGCGTTACGCCGTCGTACTCGCGCGCCGCGTTCAGTCCGCCGCCGAGCTCTATGCGTTTGCCGTTTTCGCCGCGGGCGAGCTTTTCGACCGCTTCGATATGCGTAAAAGTAAGATCCGCCGTTCTGCCTATCGCCTTAGCCGCGGCTATGATGTAGCGGCGGGAGAGCGCGGGCGGAAACGAAAACGCTTTCAGATCGATCTTCGCTTCGCCTCCGCGAATCGCGATAAGCGACTCGTCTATTTGCGAACGGATAAAATCCTCGTCCGCTCCTGCGCACTCCGAAACCGTTCCGATCGCCGAGAAAAGATTGTATTTTTCGTTTATGAGCGGTATGACTTTGAGCCGCAGAAAGTTGCGGGTGTAGCCGTCGTCAGAATTCGTTTCGTCGGTGACGAACGGTACGTTATTCGCCTCGGCGTAAGCTTCGATTTCCTTGCGGGTCGTATGAATAAACGGTCGGACGATCCGATCCGAATACTCGGTCATGCCTATAAGTCCCGCCGTGCCGCAACCTCGGAACAGGTGCATAAGCACGCTTTCGACGTTGTCGTCCGCGTGATGAGCGGTCGCGATTATATCGACCTCGCCGCGGGAAAGAACGTCTGCGAAAAATTTCTTTCTTACAAGTCGGGCTTCGGTCTCCTCGCTCCTGCCACTTGATTTCGAAAGAGACGGAACGTCGGCGCTTATGCCGATAAACTTCACGCCGAGCTTCTCGCACTCGGCTCTGACGAATTCGCTGTCGGCAATCGAACGATCGCCGCGGATGCCGTGCTCGACGTTGAGCGCGACTATATCCTTTTTCGGGAGAATTCCGCAGAAAACGCGAAGAAGGCACATCGAGTCCGCGCCGCCCGAAACGGCAACGCCGACGCGCAAGCCGTCGCAGTATTTTTTGATGATTTTTTCAGCGCTTTCCATCTGTTTTCCCGCCGTTTACTTTGCTTAAAAACGCGTCGATTCCCGCGCTTATATCCTTATAAGTCGTTTCGAAATCGCCCGTATACCACGGATCGGCGACGTCGCGCGGGTTTTTCGTATAATCGAGCAAAAGGCTTATTTTTCCGTCCGGATCGCCGCCGAAAAACGAAACGAGGTCGCGGCGGTTCTGCTCGTCCATACCTATTATGTAATCGTATTCGTCGTAGTCCGCGCGGGTTATTTTGCGGGCGCGTTTTTCAGAGCAGTCGATACCGAGCCGAGAGAGAATTTTTTTCGTTCCGTCGTGCACGGGATTACCGATTTCCCACGAGCTCGTCGCGGCGGAATCGGCGTGGAAACCGCCTGCTTTACGCGCGTTGAACAGATATTCCGCCATGGGACTGCGGCAGATATTTCCGAGACAAACGAATAAGACCTTTTTCATACCGTTATTATACAACGACGGCGGAAAAAGGTCAACCGTTTGGGGCTTTTCGGGCGTAATTTGCTCCGAAACGCGACAATATTATTTACTTTACGAACCCGAGCGAAACGAGTATCGCTCTGTCTATGCTTTGCATGACGCTGTGCGGGAGCTCGCCGAGCCGCGATTTGAGGCGGCGTTTGTCGAGCGTCCGTATCTGCTCCAAAAGCGCGACCGAAGCGCGGGTAAGCCCGCTTTCTCCCGAAGCGAGCTCGACGTGCGTGGGGAGTTTCGCCTTCGTAAGCTGGCTCGTCACCGCGCAGACGACGACCGTAGGCGAATACTTGTTGCCGACGTCGTTCTGTATGATGAGAACCGGACGAACGCCGCCCTGCTCCGAACCCACGACCGGACTTAAATCGGCATAATAAATCTCTCCGCGCCTGACTTCCATTTCTTACTCCGTTTTTTCGCTCCGAGGTTAAACGGCTCCGTCCGTACCCTTTTCGGCTGTCGCGAGCTCGAACTCGCGCAGTTCGCCGTAGACCTTCGCCTGATCCTTCACTTTCATTTTATGCGACGGCACGAGCATTGTGTTAAGCAAGGTTTCGGCTACCTCTTCGGGACTTCTTCCTTCCTGCTTTGCGCGCCGCACAAGCGCCTTTTCGGTTTCCTCTCCGAGCGTGATGAAATATTTACTCATAATTTATCCCCTCTTTTTCCTCCTTTATACCGTTATTATGAATATTTTCGGGCGCGAATATGCAAAAAGACGAGCGATCGGTAGTTTTCGCTCGTCCGTTTCGTTTGTTTTTTATAAATCTATTTTGCGTATTTAAGATCGATTATCACGTCGCTTGCAAGAACGCTCGTAACCGTGCCGAGCCGCTTTGCCGCGCGCTCGCCCGCCAAGCCGAAATGGTAACACCCCGCGACGGCGGCTTCGAACGGCGGCAGAACGCAGGAGAACGCGCCGATAATTCCCGCGAGCACGTCGCCGCTGCCGCCCTTTGCGAGCGCGGGCGTTCCCGTCAGATTGAAACGCACTCTTTCACCGTCGGTAATCACGGTGGTTGCGGACTTGTAGCACACTACCGCGTCGAGAATTTTAGCATACGTTATCACTTTTTTAAGACAATCGCCCTCGATTTGCCCTCCGACAAGGCGGCTGAATTCGCCGACGTGCGGAGTCAGAACAAGCTTGCATTTATGTCCCGAAAGTTCGTTTTCTCTGCCTGCTATCGAATTGAGCGCGTCCGCGTCGAGCACTAAAGTCCCCTCGAAGTTGCGCGCGATATAAAATGCGATTTCGGCTATTTCGTCGCTTTTGCCCGCGCCGTTGCCGAGGACCACGGCGGTCGCGTCCGAAATGATTTTATCGATCGTCGCCTTGTCGAAAATCAGCTTGCCGTCGCGATCCGGCATAAGCATAAGGGTGTTTTCGACCGTTCTTTTTTGATAAGCCGCGGCAAGGGATCGAGGAACGCACAACGTGACGAGCCCCGCGCCCGCACGAAGCGCGGCGGAAGCCGATTCGTAACTCATAAGCGGCGCTCCGACCATTTCTTCCGATCCGCCTACAATCTTCACTCTGCCGTAAACGCCCTTATGTGAGACGGTTTTTCTGTCGGGAAGTCGCGCTTCGATTTCTTCCGTAACCGAGCCGATACACTCGGCGCTCACGCCTATATCCGCAACCGACAGCTTGCCGCAGTAATTTCTGCCCTCGCCGAGAAGGTGTCCGACCTTAGCCGCGATAAACGAAATCGTTTCGTTTGCCGTCACCGCCGCGCCGAGCGGAAAACCGCTTTCGGCGTCGAGCCCCGACGGAATATCCGCAGAAATCACATACGCGCCCGAGGCGTTTATCTTATCTATAATCGCTCTCGCCTCGCCCGCGACTTCGCGGTTAAGTCCCACGCCGAATAGTCCGTCGGCGATCACCGCATAACCGCTTGGATCGGTCGTAAATTCCGCACCGAGCTTTTTCGCTTTTTCGCGAAGCGCGGCATTACACGCGTTAGACGGCGAATCGAACGCGAAAACGTCCGCCTTTATCCCCTTTCCCCGCAATATGCAAGCCGCTTCGAGAACGTCGCTTCCGTTGTTTCCCGTGCCCGCAACGCAAAGTATTTTTCCCTTGCCCGCGTGTTCCGCCAACCTTTCGGATAAAGCGGTTGCGGCGCGGAAAACGAGTTCTTCCTCGCTTGTTCCCGCTCCGATCGCCAAACGCTCGGCTTCTCTTATTTTTTCTACGGTGGCTACTTTCATTCAACGCTGACCGCCGCTACGGCGATCCCTCCGTCGTGACTGATACTGACGTAAACTTTTTTCTCCCCGCAAAGCTCTTTCGCTCTGCCGCTAAGATTAAAAAACGGCGCGCCGCTTGGAGTGTGATCGACTTCTATTTCCGAAAAAATACCGGGGTCGATACCGACGCCGAACGCCTTGCAGAAAGCTTCTTTCGCGGCGTAAAAGCCCGCGAGAGTTTCGGCATTGTCGCGAATTTTATAATACGTATACTCTTTTTTTGTAAAAACGCGCTCGACGAACCTCGGATTGCCGATCGCTTTTTTTATGCGTTCGACCGCCACGACGTCTATTCCGACCATTCTTCGTCCTCCCCGTCTTTTCCGTATTCTTCCGCGATTTTCCCCGCCGCTTCGCTTATATCGTCCGGCTCGAAACCTTTCGAATATAGGTGCGCTTTGAGCTTGCGGATATCGAAAACGCGGTGCATTCTCGCCCATTTCTGCGCGGCAACGTAAGCCGCTTCGGACTGATCCTCGATCTCCGAAAGCGCTTCGTCGATCGCTTCTCGTTTCGCTCCGAGCCGCATAAGATCGGCGCGGATCTTGTTCACTCCCGACTTAACCGAATATGCGCGCGCATACTCGCGGCAAAAGCGAAGATCGTTCACATAGCCGTATTCGGCAAGCTTTGCGACGGCGTAATCGACGATTTCGGCGGAGTACTCTCTGCCCGAAAGATATTTTCTTATTTCACGCTCGGTGCGCGGACGGAACGAAACGTATTTCGCGGCTTTATCGAACGCGCTTCGCCTTTCCGATTCGGTTACGATTTCTTTGAGTTCATCCTCGTCGTACTCCTTGCCGACGGCTATACGAAGACTGAGCGCCGTGAACTCGTCGAGCCCGCAGTAAAACTCGCCGTCGAGAAAAATATTCACGCGGCCTTTTTTCTTTTGTTTTGTGATGTCCGTTACCGTTGCCATACCGGAATTATACCACTTTTTTCACGTTTTGACAATCGCATTTGCGGTTTTTGCGCGGACAGGTTTAAATTTTTGCGAACGGGGCAATATGATAAGTACCAAATTCTTTTTAAGGAGGACGCTTATGCCGTCGAAAATGACAACCAAAACCTTGCAAGAACTCGGCGAATTGCTCGGCAGCGAACAACTTTGCTACAAGAAATGCTGCAATTACGTCGCGTCTTGCACCGACCCCGTACTAAAAACCAAACTCGGTAAGTACGCAGACGACTGCAAAGCGCGTTTCGACACGCTTTACGGTTATCTCAACAATCATCAGTAAGGAGTACCAAAATGGCAGAGGAAACAAAAAAGAAAACCGCCGCGACCAAAAAGACTTCCGCGGCAAAGAAAACCACGTCCGGCTCGGCGCGGGCTACCCGCTCCGCTTCCGCTCGGACGAGCGCAACCGCCTCGAAATCCGCAAGCGCGAAAAAGCCTTCGGCTACCCGCAACCGCACCACGCAAAGCAAGACTTCGCAGGCTAAACAGGCGCAGAACAAGAAACAGACCGCATGCAGGGCGACTACCGAAGCTCAGCGCGATTGCAAGCTTACCGATTACGATATCATTTCGGATATTCTCGGTTCTCACAAATCGCTTATAAAGCTTTACGGCACGGCGCTTTGCGAAATCGGGTCGGAAGATCTTCGCGATCTCGTGAGCTGTCAGATGGCGGAATGCGCCGAGGATCAGTTCGACGCGTTTAATTATATGAACGCGCGCGGCATGTACCCGACCGAACCCGCGCCCGTCCAAAAAGTCAAACAGGCTCGGCAGAAGTTCTCCGGAAGTATCAAGAAGTAATCGCGACCGGAAAACAAATCCGCATACCGCCTCTTGCATAGTCAAGGGGCGGTTTTGCTTTTGAGCTTTGTCGATCCCTGTCTATGCCGACCGAATTTTTATAAACCGTGCACGCTTCCGACACAAAGCCCCGAGCGATTAGTTTTCGCTTGACTTAGCGGCGGTAATCGCGTATAATATATTAAGAATACAAGATAAGCATGCAGGGGACGAGATGGATTTAAAGAAGATAAAAGAGTTGTCGAGCCGCAATTACATGAACGTGTTCAGCCGTCAGAATCTGTGCTTTACGCACGGCGAAGGCAATAGGCTTTACGACACGACCGGCAAGGAATACATAGACTTCGTTTCGGGGATAGGCGTAAACAGTCTCGGTTACAACGACCCCGAGCTTACGGCGGCGATCTCGTGGCAGGCGGGCAGACTTATCCACTCGTCCAACCTTTTCTATAACGAAGAACAGGCGATTTTGTGCGAAAAGATGCTGAAAGGCACGATTTTCACGAAAATGTTCCTTGCGAACAGCGGCGCGGAAGCCAACGAATGCGCCATCAAGCTCGTGCGCAAACATTACAACCGCCGCGGACAGAACCGCCCCGTTATCGTTACGGCGAACGGGTCGTTCCACGGCAGAACGCTCGCTACCCTCACCGCGACCGGTCAGGAAAGCCACTACAAAATTTACGAGCCGCTTATGCCGGGATTCCGTCACGTTCCTTACGGCGATATCAACGCGCTCAAAGAAGCGCTCACCGACGACGTGGGCGCGATTATGCTCGAGGTCATTCAAAGCCGCAGTTGCGTGCGCCCCGCCTCTTACGATTATCTCGTAAACGCTTACGCGCTTTGCCGCAGTCGCGACGTGCTCTTTATTCTCGACGAAATCCAGACGGGCATGGGCAGAACGGGAAAAATGTTCGCGTTCGAGCATTACGGACTTCAGCCCGATATCGTTACCGTCGCCAAAGGTATGGGCGGCGGCGTGCCCGTTTCGGCTGTACTCGCGCGCGGCGAGGTCGCAAACGCGTTCGCGATAGGCGATCACGGCTCTACTCTTTCGGGAAATCAGCTCGCTTGCGTTGCGGCTACGGTCGTAGTTGACAGACTTCGCAACGGACTGATCGACGAAGTTGCCGAAAAGGGCGAGTTTTTCGAAGCCGAGCTCGCGCATTTCCGCAAATATAAGTTCGTAAAAGACATCCGCGGCAAAGGGCTTCTGCAAAGCATCGAGCTTACGAATAAACTTAACGGAAATTATATCGGCGCACAACTCGCCGAAGCGGGAATTCTCGTCAACTGCACCAAGCAGAATGTTATACGGTTACTCCCGCCGCTCACGATCACGAAAGACGAAATCCGCGAATTCGCGGTTAAATTAGACGAAATTTTCAAAAATACTAACGTGTGAGCGCTGCCGCTATGGCTCACTTTGAAAATAGTAACAAAGCGGCGAGCCGCCGTAGGCAAGTCGGCGATGCCCGTACTTACTTTTGATAGAGCGTGGTAGGGGCGGACGCCCTCGTCCGCCCTCAGACCTTGCGGAATACAACACCGCTATGGTTTAATTTAAAATAGTAACAAATATTTTCTTTGAGAAAAGAAGGGAAATGTATTCTACTTTTTTCAAGCGGAGAAAAAGTAGCAAAAAAGCCGCTGGGACACTTGCGGCTGTGTCCCAGACCCCGCAACGCTTTAAAGGTCGAAAATGGGTGTGGTAGTATGGTTATCGGGTGACTTCCGTGGGGGATTTCTCCACTCCGCTGACGCTTCGGTCGAAATGACGTTATGAAGTAGCAACCGCTAATGCCTTCCCCCTTGGGGGCGCGACGCGGCGGTGCAAAGCACCGTAAAAACAGTCCACAGGTGACTGTTTTTAGCCAAAGCGGCGAAGTAGCTATGCTACGAGCCGGGAGGTGGCACGAGTGTGAGCGTAGCGATCCGTGTGACGAATGAGGGAAATTTATCCTTATTCTCGGCGCCCTTGTACGCGGGGAGCTGTCGCGTAGCGACTGAGGGAGAGATAACGTTGCGTTTGTGAGAATAGGTAGTGGCGTTATCGGGTGACTTCCGCGGGGGATTTCTCCACTCCGCTAACGCTTCGGTCGAAATGACATTATAAAAGTGACTTTTTAAAGCCTTCCCCTTGGGGGGAAGGTGGATTGCCGAAGCGATAGCGTAGGCAAGACGAATGAGGGGTCGGGCTAAGACAAACGAAACGTAAAAGACAACCCCTCATCAGTCGCTACGCGACAGCTTCCCCCCCAAGGGGAAGCCTTATAAGGTAGGGGGCGTTCCTCGTCCGCCCAAAGGTATACCGTTTGAATACAACGATATTTTGGCGGGCGTAACATCGTTTCGGTAGGGCGGGACGCCATCGTCCCGCCGCATAACGTTCAGCCTCGTAAGAAAATAAAAGTACCGTTCACTTGCGTTCGTATTCCCTTCCGGGAGATTGCCACGCTGCGGCTACGCCTTCGCTCGCAATGACAGTGGCGAAATACCGTTCCGCAAGGTTTGCGGGCGGACGAGGGCGTCCGCCCCTACCGCGTTCTCCCAAAGTAAGTTATGGCATTGCCGACTATCCGCCACCCGCAAGTATCGCCGCTCACTTTGCTTTTTGCGTTATTTTATGCGCGAGACGAGCGCAAAATAATTGACTTATTTCTTCAAAAGGTCTATAATAAGCTGGTACGCGCGTGCGCGAGGCTTTTTGCAGTCTAAATTCGCTTATTTGCGGGTTTTTGG
Organism: uncultured Clostridia bacterium; assembly: GCA_934270565.1. Taxonomy (GTDB): domain Bacteria; phylum Bacillota; class Clostridia; order Christensenellales; family Pumilibacteraceae; genus UBA10677. Next base: position 191,853 of record CAKQPR010000002.1, read on the forward strand.
GCAGAAAAACTTTCGGACAAGCGTTCGAATTTCACGGTTGAAAAAATTATTATCCGGAGGACTACTATGAAAAAAATGACAATCGACGGTAATACCGCGGCGTCGCATATCGCGTATGCGTTCAGCGAAGTAGCGGCTATTTACCCCATCACCCCCTCCTCTCCCATGGCAGAGGTTGCGGACGAATGGTCGGCTCAGGGCAGAAAGAACATGTTCGGACAAACCCTGAAGCTTGCCGAGATGGAATCCGAGGGCGGCGCGGCGGGCGCTGTACACGGATCGCTTGTAGCGGGCGCACTCACCACTACTTACACGGCGAGCCAGGGCTTGCTCCTTATGATCCCGAACATGTACAAGATCGCGGGCGAACTTCTTCCCACCGTATTCCACGTCAGCGCTCGTGCTCTTGCGGCTCACGCGCTTAACATTTTCGGCGATCACGCGGACGTGATGGCTTGCCGTCAGACCGGTTTTGCGATGCTTGCGTCCAACTCCGTGCAGGAAGTTATGGACCTTGCGCTCGTCGCTCACCTTTCCACGCTTAAAGCGCGCGTTCCGTTCCTTCACTTCTTCGACGGATTCCGCACCAGCCACGAGGTAAGCAAGATCGACGTCATCGATTACGACGAAATTCTTCCGCTCGTCGATATGGACGATATCAAAGCGTTCAAGTCGCGCGCGCTTAACCCCGAGCACCCCGTGCAGATGGGTACCGCGCAGAACGGCGATATCTACTTCCAGAACCGCGAAGCCGCGAACAAGTATTACGAAGCCGTTCCCGGAATCGTCAAGACGATGATGGAAAAGGTAAGCAAGTTTACCGGCAGAAAGTACGAAATTTATCAGTATTACGGAGCTCCCGACGCCGAAGAAATCATCGTTATGATGGGTTCGGGCTGCGAAGCCGCGGAAGAAACCGTTGACTTCCTCGCTAAAGAAGGCAAGAAAGTCGGCCTCCTCAAAGTCAGACTTTATCGTCCCTTCTCCGCCAAGGATTTCGTGGACGCTATCCCCGCTTCCGTCAAGAAGATCGCGGTACTCGACCGCACCAAGGAAGCAGGCTCGCTCGGCGAACCGCTTTACCTCGACGTCGTTGCCGCTCTTGCCGAACAGGGCAGAACGGGTATCACCGTCGTCGGCGGCAGATACGGTCTCGGCTCGAAAGAGTTTAACCCGTCGATGGTCGGCGCGGTGTACGAGAACCTCGAAAAGAAAAACCCGAAGAACCACTTCACCGTCGGTATCAACGACGACCTTACCGGTACTTCGCTCGTTGTCGATCGCTTCATCAACGCCGCTCCCGAGGGACTTACCAGCTGCAAGTTCTACGGACTCGGCTCGGACGGTACCGTCGGCGCGAACAAGAACAGCATCAAGATCATCGGCGATCACACCGATATGTACGCTCAGGGCTACTTCGCTTACGACTCGAAAAAGTCGGGCGGTCTGACGATTTCTCACCTTCGTTTCGGTAAGACCCCGATCAAGTCCACCTACCTCATCGATTCGGCTGACTTCGTCGCTTGCCACAACCAGTCTTACGTTACCCGTTACGATATGGTTTCCGACCTTAAGGACGGCGGCGTGTTCCTTCTCAACACCAACTGGACGCCCGAAGAGCTCGAAAACGAGCTTCCCGCTTCCATGAAGAACGCTATCGCGAAGAAGCACATCAAGTTCTACACTCTCGACGCGCTCAAAGTCGTTACCGAAATCGGCGCAAGAAAGGGCGTAAACACCGTTTGCCAAGCCGCTTTCTTCAAACTTGCCAACATTATTCCTTACGAGAAAGCCGAGGAATATATGAAGTATATGATCAAGAAGGCTTACGGCAAGAAGGGCGACGCGGTCGTAAACATGAACTACGCTTGCGTAGACAACGCGATCACCAACCTTGTGGAAGTCAAGTATCCCGAAGCGTGGGCTACAACCACCGAAGGCGCTCCCATGGTTAAGGGCGCGGACGACGCTTACTTCCAGTCGTTTATCAAACCGATCGCCGCTCAGCAGGGTGACAAACTTCCCGTTTCGGCGTTCGAGGCGGACGGACACGTTCCGACCGGCACGACCCGTTTCGAGAAACGCGGTACCGCTTCCGCTCTTCCCGTCTGGATTCCCGACAACTGTATCCAGTGCGGTCAGTGCGTAATGGTTTGCCCGCACGCCGCTATACGTCCCGTCCTCGCCACCAAAGAGGAAATGGCGAAAGCTCCCGCTACGTTCGCGGTTAAACCCGCTATCGGACTTGCGGACTACTCCTACAGAATTCAGATTTCGCCGCTCGATTGTACCGGCTGCGGAAGCTGCGCTAACGTTTGCCCCGCTAAGGAAAAAGCTCTTAAAATGATGCCGTTCGAACCCGTTCTCAAAGCGGAAGCCGAGAATTACGACTTCTCCGAGACCGTTTCGATCAAGGACGTTACCGCGAAGTTCAAAGCGGAAAGCGTCAAGGGTATTCAGTTCAAACAGCCTCTCTTCGAATTCTCCGGCGCATGCGCGGGCTGCGGCGAAACTCCTTACGTCAAGCTCGTTACTCAGCTGTTCGGCGATCGCATGATCGTTGCGAACGCTACCGGCTGCTCGTCCATTTACGGCGGCTCTGCTCCCACCTGCCCGTACACCAAGAACGCGGAAGGTCACGGTCCCGCTTGGGCTAACAGCCTGTTCGAGGACAACGCCGAATTCGGTTACGGCATGAACCTTGCTTACAAGGCTCGCCGCAACAAGCTCGAAGCGGATATCCGCGCGGCTTACGACAGCGTAAACGAAAAGACTAACGCGGCTTTCGCTACTTGGCTCGAAGGCAAGGACGACGCTAAGAAGTCCAAGGAAGCGGCCAAACTCGTCAAAGAGGCGCTCGCTACCGAGAAAGCCGAACTTAAAGACATTCGCGACAACGTCGATTGCCTCGTTAAACCCTCGATCTGGATCTTCGGCGGCGACGGCTGGGCTTACGATATCGGTTACGGCGGGCTCGATCACGTACTTGCTTCGGGCGAGAACGTAAACGTGCTCGTTATGGATACCGAAGTTTACTCGAACACCGGCGGACAGGCTTCCAAGGCTACCCCGACCGGCTCGGTCGCTAAGTTCGCGGCTGCCGGAAAGCGCACCAAGAAGAAGGACCTCGGCATGATGGCTATGAGCTACGGTTACGTTTACGTCGCTCAGGTCGCTATGGGCGCGGACAAGAATCAGGTTATCAAGGCTATCGCGGAAGCGGAAGCTTACGACGGACCGTCGCTTATCATCGCTTACGCTACCTGCATCAACCACGGTATCGATATGAGCAAGGGTCAGCTCGAAACCAAGAAGGCGGTTGACGCCGGTTACTGGCAGCTTTACCGCTACAACCCCGCCGCTCCCGAGGGAACTAACCCCTTCACTCTCGACAGCAAAGATCCGACCGCTTCGTATAAGGATTACCTTATGGGCGAAGTTCGTTACACCTCGCTCGCTAAGGCTAACCCCGAAGCCGCCGAGAAGCTGTTCACGAAGGCGGAAGAGGACGCTAAGGCAAGACTCGAAACCTACAAAATCAAAGCGGGCAAGTAATTACTCGCTTCTATAAGCCGGTAAAAGGGACGGAACGCAATGCTCCGCCCCTTTGCCAAAACCGGTGTACGCATCGGTTGACCACCCGCAAAAACGACGCACGCGCCGTTTTGCTTTCCTTAATTTATCCGAACGAAGGCAACTTTTTCGAAAACGCGAAATCCCCGCCGAAAGGCGATCCGACGGTAGCCTCCCTTGTGTAAAGGGCGCGACGCGGCGGTGCGAAGCACCGTAAAAACAGTCCTCAGGTGACTGTTTTTAGCCAAAGCGGCGAAGTAGCTATGCTACGAGCTGGGGGGGGGTAGTTTTGAGTTCGAGCGTTAGTGACCCGAACAACGGTAGGATTGTTCTATCCAAACTACTATTCGGACAGCAACTTTACAATCCCCCACCCACCTACGGTGGGAGCCCCCTTCCGCGCAATGTGGGCCTTAATGGGTCGATTTCTTTCCGCTCGGTGTTTCAACCGTTATTCTTCGAACTTCGGATACAAATCACTATACTATATTTAATAAGGAAAGTTTTTTATGAAAAATCAAATCGATGACCGCGAAATCGGCGCGGTTGAAAACTCCGCAAACGAAACCAACGAAGTAAACGAAACAGCTTACAATGCTGCAATCGACAAATTGAACGAAAACGCCTCCGAAGCCGCTGTAAACGACGCGACGAGTAACGACGTAAACGACGAAGCGAACGCTTCGGACGGGTACGAAATCAAGAACAGCGCGGACGGAAACCCGTTCGGAATGACGGTAAATTCGGACAAACCGAAAACTCCGTCGGGCGCGTGGAAAAAATTCGTAGTGATACTGAAATATATCTTTATCGACGGACTTTCGGGTATGGCGCTCGGACTGTTTGCGACACTCATAATCGGAACGATTATCGGCAAAATCGGCTCGCTTATCGGCGGTACGTTCGGCGGCTATATCGTAATCGTCGGCAAATTCGCTCAGTTTATGATGGGCGCGGGCATTGCGCTCGGCATGGGGTACAAACTCAAAAAAGCTCCGCTCGTCTCTATTTCGGCGGCGGTTGTGGGTATGCTCGCTTCGTTCGCCGGAAAAATCGTCGCAAACAACGCGGTAGTTATCGACTATACGATGGTGGGCGAGCCGCTTTGCGCGTTTATAGCCTCGTTCGTCGCTCTCGAAGTCGGGTCGCTCGTGTCCGGAAAAACCAAAGTGGACATTATCGTCACTCCCCTCGTTACCGTCGCTTCGGGCGCGCTCGTCGCGCTTCTGCTCGGCAAGCCGATCGACGCGGTAATGGGATTTCTCCGCGAAGTGATACGCTATTCCGGCGAACAGCAACCGTTCCTTATGGGAATACTCGTTGCGGTGCTTATGGGCGTGTTCCTCACGCTTCCGATTTCTTCGGCGGCTATCGGACTTATTCTCGGACTTGACGGAATCGTCGCGGGCGCGGCGGTCGTAGGGTGCTGCACGCACATGGTCGGATACGCCGTTATGAGCTTCCGCGAAAACAAATGGGGCGGACTTCTGGCGCAAGGCGTGGGAACAAGTATGCTGCAAATGCCGAACCTCGTCCGCAAGCCGATCTTGTGGCTTCCGCCCGTGATCGTAAGCGCGATACTCGGTCCGATTTCGACCTGCGCGCTTAAAATCACGAGTACGGCAACCGGTTCGGGCATGGGAACCGCGGGACTTGTGGGAATTTTCGAGACCGTGACTTCGATGGTCGAAGGCGGTATGAACGTCTGGCTCGCGATTGCCGAAATCGTTTGCTTCGATATGCTTCTGCCCGCGGCTTTGTGCCTTGCAATCTCCGAACTTATGCGCCGTCTCGGCTGGATAAAGTACGGCGATCTCAAACTCGATTTGTAATTTACGGACTATGCGAAAAGGCTCTCCCTCACAAAGGGAAAGCCTTTTTTTGTTTTTGTTGAATATTAAATCAACGGGATTTCAATAAAATCGGGATTGTTGCCGATTATAAGTTCGGTTTTTTTACTTCGATTCCATTTCTTCAATTGTTTTTCTCGTTTTAGCGCATCATATACTTCATTATAAACTTCCGCGTAAACAAGTTTATTGACATTGTAACGCGCCGTAAAACTTTTCGGCTCTATTTGCGTTTTATGTTCCCACACACGACGACAGATATCGTTAGTCACTCCGACGTAATATACCGTATTATGTTCGTTAGTCATAATATAGACGAAATATTCCATAAGCGATTTATTCTTCCGCAGGGGATCTCTCCACTTCGTTCGGCTTTCAGCCTCTCGTCGGTCGAGATGACATCGTAACCAAAACATTTTTATCGACTTTTCACGTCCATTATGTCATTTCGAGCGGAGCGAAGCGAAGTCGAGAAATCCCCCGCGGAAAACGGCATATAGTTCCTTTTATCCTAAAATCTTTTTGAGAAACTGACCGGTGAAGCTCTTTTCGACTTTTGCGACTTGTTCGGGAGTACCGGTTGCGATTACCGTGCCGCCCGCGTCGCCGCCTTCCGGTCCCATATCGACGATATAGTCGGCGACTTTGATAACGTCGAGGTTGTGTTCGATGACGACGACGGTATTTCCGCCGCTCGTGAGCCGCTGTAAGATTTCGAGAAGTTTCGCAACGTCCGCAATATGAAGTCCGGTAGTCGGTTCGTCGAGGATATAGAGCGTTTTCGAGGTGGACTGACGGCTGAGCTCGGTTGCGAGCTTTACGCGCTGAGCTTCGCCGCCCGAAAGCGTGGTTGCGGGCTGACCGAGCTTGATATACCCGAGCCCCACTTCTTTGAGCGTTTTTATCTTGTTGTAAATCGCGGGAATATCGGCAAAGAAATCGCAGGCTTCCTCTACCGTCATTTCGAGGACTTCGTAAATATTTCTGCCCTTGTACTTCACCTGCAACGTTTCGCGGTTGTAGCGCTTGCCGCCGCACACCTCGCAAGGAACGTAGACGTCGGGAAGGAAGTTCATTTCGACCTTAAGAATTCCGTCGCCGCAACAGTTTTCGCATCTGCCGCCCTTGACGTTGAACGAAAACCTGCCCGCGTTGTAGCCGCGCTCGCGTGCGTCCGGCGTTTTCGCGAAAAGCTCGCGGATCGCCGAAAACACACCCGTGTACGTTGCGGGGTTTGATCGCGGAGTTCTGCCGATGGGCGTCTGGTCGATACAAATAACTTTGTCAATATACTCAAGCCCGTCGATACCGTCGCACTTACCCGCGGTAAGGTGGGTTTTCATAACGGCATTCGCCGCGGACGGATATAAAATCTGATTGACGAGGCTCGATTTTCCGCTGCCGCTCACTCCCGTAACGCAAGTAAATACGCCCACGGGAAATTTTACGGTAACGTTTTTAAGGTTGTTTTGTCTCGCGCCGCACACGGTAATGAACTTGTCCGAAATTTCGCGACGAGCCAAGGGAACGTCGATGCGTTTTCTGCCGCTGAGGTACTGTCCCGTTATCGAGCGATCTACCTTTTCGATGTCCTCGACCGTACCCGTTGCGACGATTTCGCCGCCGTGAACGCCCGCGGCGGGACCGACGTCAACTATAAAGTCTGCCGCCCGCATTGTGTCCTCGTCGTGCTCGACGACGATAAGCGTATTGCCGAGGTCGCGGAGCTTTTCGAGCGTGGCGATAAGTCGCGCGTTGTCGCGCTGATGAAGTCCGATACTCGGCTCGTCGAGGATATACAGAACGCCCGTAAGCCCCGAGCCGATCTGGGTCGCGAGCCTTATGCGCTGAGCTTCGCCGCCCGAAAGCGACGCCGCGCCGCGCGACAGGGTAAGATAGCCGAGTCCGACGTCGATAAGGAAGTTGAGCCGCGCTTTGATTTCGCGGATAATCGGTTGCGCGATTATGGTGTTAGAGGGCGAAAGCGTAAGGTTTTCGATGAAATCGCGAACCTTTACGATGGGAAGCGCGCTCAGCTGCATAATATTGAGACCGCCGACGGTTACGGCAAGCGCTTCGGGTTTAAGTCTCTGACCGTGGCAAGCCTCGCAAGGAGTTTCGCGCATATACTTGCTTATTACGCTTTTAATATAGTCGCTGGTCGTTTCGCGATAGCGGCGTTCGAGGTTGTTCACGACGCCTTCGAATCCGCGCGTAAAGCTTCCTGTAAAGTTCGCGGTCGAGTACTTCATATCGAGTTTGTCGTCGCCCGTACCGTAAAGAAGCTTTTGCTTTACGTCGTCGGGCAGGTCGCGGAACGGCGTGTCGAGCGAAAAACCGTAACGCTTGCTCATCGCTTTGAAATACATCGAGCCTATCGAGCTCGTCTCGAAATTCCACGCGGACACGGACAACGCGCCTTCGTTCAGACTCTTGCTTCCGTCGCCGTAAATAAGTTCGGGGTCGATACTCTGCTTGAAGCCGAGACCCGAACATTCGGGGCACGCTCCGAACGGAGAGTTGAACGAGAAAAGCCGCGGTTCGACTTCGCTTATGGAAATGTCGCAGTCGGGGCAGGCGTAACGCGTCGAGAAAAGCTGTTCTTCTCCGCCGTTGTCGATAACGACTATGCCGTTAGCGATTTTAAGCGCCGTTTCGATACTGTCTGTAAGACGCTTTTCTATGCCGTCCTTTATCACGAGACGATCCACGACTACGCTGAGGTTGTGCTTTATCTGCTTGTCGAGAATTATATCTTCGTCGAGACTGCGGACGGTTCCGTCCACCTTTACGCGGGGATAACCCGCCTTACGGAAGCCGTCGAGTTCCTTTTTGAACTCGCCTTTCTTGCCCCTCGCGAACGGTGCGGTTACGAGAATTTTCGCACCTTCGCCGTAAGACTTTACCTTATCGACGATCTGATCGATCGATTGCTGAACGATTTCTTTGCCGCATTTCGGGCAATGCACGACGCCCGTGCGCGCGTACAAAAGCCTGAGGTAGTCGTGAATTTCGGTTACAGTTCCCACCGTCGAGCGCGGGTTGCGGGCGGTTGTTTTCTGATCGATCGAAATGGCGGGGCTCAAGCCCTCTATGCTCTCGACGTCGGGCTTTTGCATCTGACCGAGGAAAAGGCGGGCGTAAGACGAAAGCGATTCGACATAACGCCGCTGCCCCTCGGCGAAAATCGTGTCGAATGCGAGCGAAGTTTTTCCGCTCCCAGAAAGTCCGGTAAACACTATAAGTTTGTTGCGAGGAAGCTCGAGGTCTATGTTTTTTAGGTTGTTTTCCTTTGCTCCGCGAATTATTATTTTATCCATTGTTCTGCCTCGTGCGGTTAAATGAGATCGGTTCCCTTGCGCCCCGAATACTTCGACTGAATCTTTTTCAGTTCGGCGATACGGTCGCGCATTTTGATAGCGGTTTCGAAATCGAGCGACTTCGAAGCGACGTTCATAAGCGCTTTGAGTTTTTCGATTTCGTCGGGGATTTCGTGTAAATCCACCTTCCCGCTTGCTTTTTTCGTTATTTCTATCGTGTTTTTGATCGGTTTTACGATGGTTTGCGGCGTGATGCCGTGTTCGGCGTTATAAGCCTGTTGTTTTTCGCGGCGGCGGTTCGTCTCGTCGATCGCGCGTTTCATCGATCCCGTCATCGTATCTGCATACATCACGACGTAACTGTCGGCGTTACGCGCGGCTCGCCCTATCGTCTGAATAAGCGAAGTTTCGCTCCTCAAAAAGCCTTCCTTGTCCGCGTCGAGGATCGCCACGAGACGGACTTCGGGAATATCGAGCCCTTCGCGCAGAAGGTTTATTCCGACAACGACGTCGAATTCGCCCGAGCGCAGGTCGTTGACAATCGAAATACGCTCCATAGTGTCGATATCCGAATGAAGATACCTTACTTTTACGCCGTTTTCGGCGAGGTACGAAGTAAGGCTTTCGCTCATTTTCTTGGTAAGCGTGGTTACGAGGACGCGACCGTTTTTAGCCGTGACTTCGCGGATTCTGCCGATGAGGTCGTCGATCTGCCCTTTCGTCGGGAGCACGGTGATCGGCGGATCGAGAAGTCCCGTGGGGCGGATAATCTGTTCGGCAAACTCTCCGCCCGTAAGCGAGAGTTCGTAAGGCGCGGGCGTTGCGGAAACGTAAATAACCTGCCCTATCCGCGCGTTGAATTCGTCGAAATTGAGCGGGCGGTTGTCGTAAGCCGCGGGGAGACGGAAACCGTAATCGACAAGCGATTTCTTTCGCGCGACGTCGCCGTGATACATAGCCCTGATCTGAGGCACCGTCATATGGCTTTCGTCGATAAACGTTATAAATCCGCCCGGAAAGTAGTCGAGAAGCGTGTACGGCGGTTCGCCCGGGCGGCGACCGTCGAAGTACCGCGAATAGTTTTCGATTCCGCTGCAATAGCCGATTTCGCGCATCATTTCCACGTCGTAGCTTACGCGCTGCCCGATTCTCTGCGCTTCGATAAGTTTGCCGCAATCGGTGAAATATTTAACCTGTTCGTCGCGGTCGCGAAGTATAGCCGCGATCGCCCCTTCCATTTTGTCGTCGCCGACGGCGTAATGCGTCGCGGGGAAAATCGCGACGTGGTTGAGCGAAGCGGTAATCTTGCCCGTCACTACGTCGAATTCGCTCAGCGCGTCGATTTCGTCTCCGAAGAACTCCACTCTTATTCCGCGATCGGACGAGGACGCGATGAATACGTCCACCGTATCGCCTTTTACTCGAAAGTTCGTTCTCTCGACCTCGGTATCGTTCCGCTTGTAGTTTATGTTCACGAGTTTGCGGATAAACTCGTCGCGGCTGAGCTCCTGCGCGGGACGAAGCGAAATAGACAGTCTGTAATACTCTTCGGGCGCGCCGAGCCCGTAAATACAGGACACGGAAGCCACGACGATTACGTCGCGCCGCTCGTGGAGCGAGCAAGTCGCGGAATGGCGGAGTTTGTCTATTTCGTCGTTGATCTGAAGATCCTTTTCTATATAAGTATCCGTGCTCGCGATATACGCTTCTGGCTGATAATAATCGTAGTACGACACGAAAAATTCCACGCGGTTGTTCGGGAAAAACTCGCGCATCTCGTTGCAAAGCTGAGCGGCGAGCGTTTTGTTGTGCGCGATTATAAGCGTGGGACGCCCGACGCGCTCGATAACGTTCGCCATAGTGAACGTTTTGCCGCTGCCGGTTACACCTAAAAGCACCTGAGAACGAAGCCCGTCGTTTATTCCCGCAACAAGCTTTTCTATAGCCTCGGGCTGATCTCCCGTGGGGCTGTATGACGATATAAGTTCGAACTTTTCCATACTATGATATTATACCACGCATTTTATAGTTTTTCAACGGTTTTCGGACAAATTTTTCAATCAGGCAAAATTTGTCGGATTTTGCCCTACGCGGGGTTACGAAGATTCCGACTTCTTCTCCCCTCGCGCGAAGAAACGGTATGCCTCACAAAAAAATCGAACTTTTTTTATCGCGAATATTTCATATATTTGACACGGCGCGCATAAAAGTGGTATAATCGAAAGGTATTTTATTTTACATATTACTTACTCGGAGGAGGTAAAAAATATGTCTTACGTATCGGAAGTCCTTGAAAGCGTGAAAATCAAAAATCCCGCTCAGGACGAATTTCAACAGGCTGTAAAGGAAGTCCTCGAAAGCCTCGAACTTTGCGTGGAAGCTAACCCGCAGTACCGCAAAAACGCTATTCTGGAGCGCCTCGTCGAACCGGACAGACAAATTATGTTCCGCGTTCCCTGGGTAGACGATCAGGGTAATATCCACGTCAACCGCGGTTTCCGCGTTCAGTTCAACAACGCCATCGGACCGTACAAGGGCGGACTTCGTCTCCACCCGTCGGTAAACCTCGGAATTATCAAGTTCCTCGGTTTCGAGCAGATCTTCAAAAACTCGCTTACAGGTCTGCCCATCGGCGGCGGCAAAGGAGGCAGCGACTTCGACCCGAAGGGCAAGTCGGACGCAGAAGTTTTCCGTTTCTGCCAGAGTTTTATGACCGAACTTTATAAGTATATCGGCGCGGACACCGACGTTCCCGCGGGCGATATCGGCGTCGGCGGCAGGGAAATCGGCTATATGTACGGCACTTACAAGCGCATTACCGGTCTTTACGAAGGCGTGCTTACCGGCAAGGGGCTCACCTACGGCGGATCGCTCGCAAGAACCGAAGCTACCGGATACGGGCTCGTTTATCTCGTTTCCGAAATTCTGAAGGAAAAGGGACAGGATCTTAACGGCAAAACCGTCGCGATTTCGGGCGCGGGCAACGTTGCGATCTACGCCGCCGAAAAGGCTATGCAGCTCGGCGCGAAAGTCGTCACCATGTCCGACTCCACCGGCTGGATCTACGATCCCGAGGGAATCGACCTCAAGGCGATCAAGGAAATCAAGGAAGTCAAGCGCGCACGCCTCAGCGAATACAAGGCGTTCCGCCCCGCTTCGGAATACTCAACTTCGGGTCACGTCTGGCAGGTTAAGTGCGACGTCGCTCTTCCCTGCGCTACTCAGAACGAACTCGTCGAGGGTGACGCGAAGAACCTCGTCAAAAACGGCGTAACGGTCGTTGCGGAAGGCGCGAACATGCCCTCTACTCCCGACGCGGTCGAATACCTGCAGAAACACGGCGTGCTCTTTGCCCCCGGTAAAGCGGCTAACGCCGGCGGCGTTGCTACTTCCGCGCTCGAAATGAGCCAGAACAGCCTGCGCCTCAGCTGGACTTTCGAAGAAGTCGATCAGAAACTTCACGGCATTATGAAAGGCATCTACCGTCAGATTTCGACGAACGCCGAAAAGTACGGCAGAAAGGACGACTTCGTAGTCGGCGCAAACATCGCGGGCTTTACGAAAGTCGCGGACGCTATGCTCGCTCAGGGTCCACAGTAATAAAATAACCGAATACATACGAAAAGGCTCGGAAGCTTTACGCTTACCGAGCTTTTTTTGTGGAAAAAGCGGCGGATCGATCCGTCGCTTTCTGCGTTGTTTTTCTTATTTTATCGTATGAAGGAAGGTATCGGCGAGGTCGAACCATATCCGCGCGGGCATATCGGTTCCGTCGGCGTTTGTCCGTTCGTCGGCGGTTGCAAGTCCGTGCCAGCCGTCGGCGAAGATATGCGTTTCGTATCTGACGCCCGCTTTTTTGAGCGCGATCGTATACTGAATCGTTGCGTCGGGGTTTACACAAGTATCCTCCGCGGTTGTCCAGATAAAGCACGGCGGGTTGAGGTCTGTAACGGTTTTGTCGAGCGACAGCGCCTCAATGCGCGGATCGGACATATCCTCTGTACCCACGAGGTTAGCGAACGAGTCCGCGTTCGTATAAGGCATAATGACGGGATACGACAGTACGACGGCGTTGGGTTTCGCGTCGAGCTTTTTGCCGTTTGCCTCGGGAACGGGCAGATTGTGCCAGAAGTTTGCGAGGTTGCCGACAAGGTGACCGCCTGCGGAAAAGCCCACCACGAAGATACGGTCGGGGTTTACGCGGAACTTTTCGGCGTTTTTACGGACGTAATCGACCGCCGCCGCAAGCTCGGTGAGCGCAACGGGATAACGGTAAGGCGCGATATCGTAATTGAGCACGAAAGCGGCGTACTTGCGGTCGTAAAACTCGATTGCGATCGGGTCGGCTTCCCTTCTCGAAGTAAATCTGTAACCGCCGCCGGGGCAGACGATCATGGCGGGAAGATTGTTGTTGTAGCGTTTCATCTCCTCGTCCGTGTCGTGATTGAAACATTTGAGGGTTGCAGTGCCCTCGATCTTGTAAAGTTTGCTGAGTTCGATTGTTTCGATATTCATTTTGCTTGCCTCGATATAATTAAAGAATGATGATTTCGTCGTTTTTCGGCCTGGAAAGCGGCGTTTCGCCGTCCGCATAGCCGAGCGCGCAACAGCCGTAAACTTTCTCGTCGTCGGTTATGCCGATCTCACGGTAGAACGCGCGAAGTTCGGGTTTTTCGCCAGCCGAATATAGCTGATTGATCCAGCAAGTCCCCAAGCCTTCGTTTTTCGCCGCGAGAAACATATTCTCGTTGGCGCAGGCGCAGTCCGCTTCGGGATAAAGCTTGTCTGACGAAACGACGAAAATAAGCGCGGGCGCGGAATAAAAGAAATCGAATCTGCCGCCGTTACGCGACTTTATTCTTTCCCGCGTTCCCTCGTCCACGGTTTTTTCGACCGCTTCGTTGAGCCGCGCGAGAAGCTCGGGCTTCGTCACCGCGACGAACTTGCGGTTGCGGTTGTTCATTGCCGTCGGAGCGTAAGCGCCTGCCTTTAGGACCGCTTCGAGCTTTTCTCTTTCCACCGCGCGCGGAAGGTATTTCCGAACGCTTCTCCGACTGAAAATCACGTCGTTAAAATCCATAAGAACCTCCTATTTGCAGCCACCGCAGTGCTTGCAGTCGCCGTTGCATTTATGTTCCTTGACCGAATTTACCCACATTCTGCCGCTGTATTTTTGCTCGGTTGTGCCGCCGCATTTCGGGCATTTAGGATAGTTGCCGCGCACGAGCTCTTCGAACTCGTAGCCGCAATTCGTGCATTTAAGCTCCAGGAAAGCCATAATTTACCTCATTTTCGGTATCGAGCGTATAATATCGTCCGCAGCAATCGCGCCGTCCGCCGCAGCCGTTACGATCTGGCGCAGGCGCTTACGGCGGATATCGCCGACCGCGTAAAGCCCGTCCGCGACCTTGCAGAATTCGTCCGTCGCGATATAGCCGTCCTCGCCCGCGAACGCGTGGAATAGATGCGTTTGCGGAACGTAACCGACCGAAGTGAAAAGACCGGCAACTTCGAGCGTTTTTTCCTCGCCGCCGTTTGCCACGACGATTGCGTCGAGCGGCGTTCCGATAAGTTCGGTAACTCTGCCCTTTACCGTTTCGCAACCCTCGATTTCGTCACCGCGCGAGGTGATATAGTAAACCTTGCTCGCGACCGAAGCGAGGTATTTCGCCTCTTCGGGAGCTTTCGGACCGCCGCCCGCAACGGCAACGACTTTGCCCTTGAAGAAGAAACCGTCGCAATGCGCGCAACTGCTCACGCCCCTGCCGAGAAGCTCGTCCTCGCGCGCGACTCCGAGTGCCTTTGCCTTGCAGCCGGTAGCCAGAATAACGGCATTCGCCGTAAGCGTATCGCCCTTTGCGAGCGTAACGGTTTTCGTTCCGGCGTCGAATTTCGCCACGTCGCCGCGCACGAATTTTGCGCCGAATGATTTCGCCTGATCTTCCATCGTTTCGATAAGGTCGTAACCGCTCACGTTCTTAACTCCGGGGTAATTCTCGATATCGTTGATCGCGCCCGCTTGTCCGCCGGCGGTCATACGCTCGACGACCGCGACTTTGCGATTCGCCCTCGCAAGGTAAATCGCCGCGGTAAGCCCCGCGGGTCCCGCGCCTATAATGATTACGTCAAATTTTTCCATAGCTCTATTATACTCGGCTTTTCACGCGTTGTCAACGTTTTTCGACTAAAAAAACGCACCGATCCCGCGCGGGCGGACAATCAGGCATAGTTACGCAAAATATATAGAGGCGGACGCACTTCGCCCGCCTCTTAGTCGTTACGCGACGGGATACCCCGCGCACCGATTTGCCGTATTCGGATTACATTATCATCGTGCCCTGATCGGAATCGACCACGCGCATAACTTCGCGTTCCGTTCCGTCGATCGCGTCAACGTACACAAAGTAGTCGAGCCCCATAAAGCTCCCGCAAACCTCGTAGCAAAGCGCTTCGTCGTCCTCGCCCACGGGAATAACCGCAAGGTTCACCGCGGTGATCGCAAGTCTGTCCGAAACGAGCGCACGCGCCGTTTTTTCGCTAAGCACGGGAGAAGTGCTTCTGTCGCGGTGCGACGAGCAATACCCGCCCGCTTCGATCCCGATCGGCTGACCGTTATCGAGCGCGACCCTCACTTTCACAAGGTCGGGGTACATCGTCACACCGTTCGGTTTCGGCGCGAGGTTCACATACCCGATGCCGTTCTGCGCGTTATACCAAACGGGTTCGAGCCCCTCGTAACCGAGTTTTGCGGCGAATTCGACCGCCGATTTCTGAGCTTCGCGCTCGGTTATACCGCTCGCGTCGATATTGCGCGAAGCGCTGTAATTTACGATATAACCGCCTTTTACCGACACGGAAACGTAAACGTCCGCGCCGTCGCTTTTCGCGGTGAATTCGTATAGATCCGCCTTGCCGTCCGTTCTGCCGACAAGCGCTATATCGTTAGCGCCGGTCTTTTCCGAAACGATTGCCGCCGCGGTTTCCTCGCTCACCTCTTCCTTGCCCTCGAGCGCGCGCCAAGCGTACTTTTTAGCGTCCGAAAAAGGTCCGTCGTAAATGAGTTCGGGATATTCGACCGTATGGTTTTCGAGGTCTCCGAAATCGAGCTTCCAGCCGCTCGCGGACAGCCTTCCCGCTTCGCCCATATTAGCCGCGATACTGCCCGCAGTCACCTGATCCGAGCTTTCGCGAAGCGCCGCGTTGAGCCGCACGCACGCGTTATACAGCGTTATCGCCTGTTCGCGGTACTCGGAAACGTCCTTTTTCTCCATGATCGCGCCTGCGTAAGACTTGCACCAGTCGCCGACCTGATTGAAATATTTGCCGGTAAGGCGCACGTCGCCGCTCTCTATCGGGAGCGAACACAACGAGTTCTGTGCGAGTTCGGCTTGCGCCGCAACGTCGGTAAGAAGCGGAACGGTT
Source organism: uncultured Clostridia bacterium (assembly GCA_934270565.1). GTDB lineage: Bacteria > Bacillota > Clostridia > Christensenellales > Pumilibacteraceae > UBA10677. The sequence continues at coordinate 208,018 of CAKQPR010000002.1, forward strand.
TCCGCTACGGACGAAGCGATCATTACTTTCGACAGATTGACTTCGAGGTTGTTCACGCTGTCGCAAACGTCGTAATACGCGCGTTTGTAACCGTTTTCGAGCGCGAGTTTGCTGTGCACGCCGCCCGCGTTGATTACCGCCGTACCCGAAACGAGCACGGCTACAAGCATACAAAGCGAAGTTATGACAACCGCGAACGGATAATTGTTCTTTCTCATCGTTCCTCCTCAGCCGCGCGCAAACGAATGTCTGCCGATTTTCACTTCCACTTTCAGCGACCATATCCACTTGCTCGTCGCCGTCGCGGGGTTGTAGTAATAAAGGCAACCGTTCGTGGGATCCCAGCCGTTCATCGCGTCGCGCGCGGCGTTATAGGCGGACGTATTCGGCGTAAGGTTGATCTGACCGTCGCTCACGGCGGTAAACGCGCCTTTCTGATAAATCACGCCAGAAACGGTGTTCGGGAACTTGGACGAACGCACGCGGTTGAGTATTACCGCCGCGACCGCGACTTGTCCCGCGTAAGGCTCGCCCCGCGCCTCGCCGTAAACCGCCCGCGCCAGAAGGTTGAGCTCGGTGGACGAAAGCGTTCCGCTCGACGATCCGCCCGAAAGCGTTATTCCGAGCGCTTTTTCGGTTTTCGCGCCCACGATACCGTCGGCGGTAAGCCCTTTCGCTTTCTGGAATTTCTTTACCGCGGCGGTCGTGCGCCAACCCCAGATCCCGTCCACTTTAAAGGAATAGTAGCCGAGGTTCGCGAGGCGTTGCTGCACGAGTCTGACGTTTGCCGTCGTATCGCCCTTAACGATATTCTTCGCTTCCGCCGGCTCGGCAATCGTGAAAAACGCTCCGAAAAGCGTAACGATTGCCAGCAGGATCAGAGCGACCCTCGATTTCACACTTCTGTTTTCGATCATCTTCTTCTCTCCTTATAAATTTGCGCCAAAGCTCGGCTATAATCGACCGATACCTGATTTCGCCGCCCGAGCCGCTCGGCGAAACGAAACAAAGCGGCGGGTAAATCACGCACCACCAGTTGTCGCCTTTGCCGCTGCCGAGCTCGACGATCAAAGCGTCGTAATAGCCCGAATTCACGACTACGTTTTCGTATGCGCGCGTCGGGAAAAACTCCTCGTTGAGCCGCGCTCTGCAGCCGTAATCGTAACCCTCGCGCCCGAGCACGCTTGCGCCTATCCGCTCGATTTCGCCGAGCCGAGCTTCGATGCCCGCATACGCTTCTAAAAACGACCGAGCGTCTCCGATTTCGCGATTAAGATATTTCGTAATTTCGTCGCGGACTTTGAGCTTTACCGCCTGATCGGCGCTGTCGTTGCTGTTCGCGCGGATATGAATCCGTATCAGCGCTTCGCCTTCGGCCACCGTAGTATGTACGGAGCAACCGCAAAATATCATGATCGCGACCGCCGCGAGCAAATAACTTGTAATTTTCTTCATAAAAAATCCCTCCGCTATGTACGGAGAGATTATGTACGCGTTTGTATGATTTTATAACGTTTCGTAGCCGTTTTTCACTATATTTATAATTTCCGAATCGTATCCGCGCGCGCCGAGCTCGGCTTTTGCCCGCTCTAAGTCGCCGCCGAGCCCGAAAACGAACGCGCCGCTTCCGGTCATGGCGGACTTCAGCCCGCAGTCCGACATTATATCGCGAATGATTTTTATATTCGGTTCCATTCTTTCAGCCGCCGTTTCGAGCGCGTTATACGGCTCGATTTCGCCGTGTTTCAGTCCGTCGATAAACTCGTCCGCCGAAGTCTTTACCGCGTAATTCAGTCGGTCGAAGTCAGAAAAACACGCATACGTATCCACTTTTCCGCGACCGCACAGCAGAATTTCGCCGCCGAAGTCCGCGTTTATCGGGGTTACGTTTTCGCCCGTTCCTTTCAGTCTTTTCAGCCCGCCGCCGAGCATATACGGCACGTCGCTCCCCACCGAAAAAGCGATCCTTTTAAGCACCGTTTCGCTTGCGTTTACGCCGTAAAGCAACCGATACGCGTTGATTACGCCCGCCGCGTCCGCACTCGATCCGCCCAAGCCCGCTCCCGACGGAATACGGGTCGTAACGTAAAAGTCCGCGCCGAGCAGTCTGAACAGGTCGCGCATTGCCTTTGCGGCTTTTTCGGCGTTGGTATTCTCGGTGAGTTCGCCGTTGAAAAATACGCGGATCTCGCCGTCCGAGCGTTTTACCGCTTTCACGTCGTCCGAAACGCCGATCGAACACATAACCGTGTCGAGCGCGTGCAAAGCCTTACCGTCGCGGTTTTCGATACCCGTGACGGTAAGAAACAGATTGATTTTCGCATACGTTCGCACCGTTATTTCGTTCATACGACGATTATAGCACTTTCGGGCGCGTTTGTCAAACCTTACGGTAAGTCCGAACCCCACCCGCAACGAAAAAGAGCTCTCCCGTCGGGAAAGCCCTTTTTTCAGTAAGCCTATACTAAGCTTGCATTGCCGCGAAAAGACTGTTAGCGGTTTCGTTGTTTACGACGATTTTCTTCGTCGTCTCGTCGATATGCCACGTTCCGTTGGTGTAAACTGAGGTGTCGGGGTTCGTGCCGATCCAGCTTTCGTAGGACGAACAACCGCTTACCGCGCACGGATGATCCCCATCGACCTTCCAGAGGTGCAAGGACTTGACGCCGTTGTCGTCTCCGCTGAAATCTGCGAGGTTTCCTACTTGGATACAGGGGAGCGGACTCCACGCATTAGACTGTTCGGTAGCATTACCCACCTTCAAACTTATGCCGATACAATTTGCAGCGGGTTGCCATATACCCGTTACGCGCGAATAGAAACAGCCGTGCGACGCTTCCGCTTCGGACTGCTTGCCGGTAGGAACGTTAGCCCGCACGTCGTTGCGCACTTTTACCGTGATTTCGTTTTCGCCGTCGGTAACGAAACCCGAAATATCGAACGCGAACGGAGTATATCCGCCGCGATGTTCTCCGACGCACGCGCCGTTTATGTAAACGCGCGCTTCGTAGTTTACCGCACCGAAATGCAAAAACAGCCGCTCGTGTTCGCTCGGCTATAATATAGTAAAAAAAACAAAACCGATCGGGAGGGATTTTTGAGCGATATCATCAACTCCGAAAAGGACATTACTCTGTACGTTGCAAACGAGCACGACCACGATATGATCGTAAAGGTTTCGCACGCTCTCGCCGTGCCCGACCGCGTGAAAATTCTGAAAAGCCTGCTGCTCCGACCCAAAAACCTGTCCGAACTTTATGCGGAACTCGATATTCCCGTGTCGTCAGTTTCGCGGCATATCGACGAACTCAACAAAGCTCAGCTTATCTTCGTCAACTATCAGCCCGGACCGAAGGGACATACGAAATACTGCTCGCAAATGGTAATGAGCTATACCGTTTCGCTGGACGCGCCGCGAGCGGTCGAATCTCTCGCGAAAGAATATATCGTCGAAATGCCCGTCGGGCTGTACTCGCACTGTCATATAAAAGCGCCTTGCGGAATGACGAGCAAGGACGGCACTATCGGCGCATACGACGATCCGTCCACTTTCTTCCTCCCCGATCGGGTAAACGCCGAATGTATATGGTTCGATACCGGCTTTATCAGTTACAACTTCCCTAAGCCTTCCGAGCCGAGCGAAATTTCGGAGATTTCGTTCTCTTTCGAAATCTGCTCCGAAACCGTCTATTATAACAACAACTGGCCGAGCGATATAACCGTTTCGGTAAACGACGCGGAAATCACTACTTTCACGTCGCCCGGGGACTTCGGCGGCAGACGAGGCAGGTATACGCCCGATTTCTGGCCGATCACGTCCACTCAGTTCGGAATTCTGAAAACGATTACCGTAAACTCGCAAGGCGTTTTCGTCGATAAAACCTTCGTTCACTCGCACGTTACGATCGCCGACCTCGCTCTGTCCGAAGGCAGCGCCGTCCGCCTCACTATCGGTATTAAGAACGACGCCGTTCATCGCGGCGGCCTCAACCTGTTCGGCAGAAATTTCGGTGACTATCCCCAAGCCATAGTTATGACGGTAAAATAGCCGCCTAAAACCGCGCGTTTTCCCTATTTTGAAAATTCAATCGGTATTGCCGCCGTTTGCGTTCGGCAGCACCCTTCTCTGCTTCTATTATATTTGTTACTTGTCTCGAGCATAACTTTCCGATTGTTTTTACAGAAGCCGTTCCGATAGATCATTTATTTCGCAATTCTTTTGCCCGCAAACCGTATGTATGCAAAAAGCACAAGACCTTTCCGCGTTCCTGTGCTTTTTATCTTCTGTTCTTTTTCGGCGTAAACGGCTTGCGTTAACCAATCTTTATATTTCATTGAAAACTCCTTTCGATTTACTGTTTTTATTATAATTTTTCTCACCGTAAATAGGAAATTGCCCCTCAAAACGGCATAAAAAAAGAGAGAACATTTATCCTTGTTCTCTCTTAAAAGATTTATATTAAATTGTAAGTGTCAGGCGGAGATTAAAACAAAGTCGTCAGTTCGAGTCCTGTTTTTTGAAAAACAGGTCAAATGTTAGATACTCTTGGGGAATTTCAAGAATATTAAATCAAAACAGCGTAAACAGCGAGTTCGTAAAAGGACGACCGAGAATGTCTCGGCCGTCCTTTTTTGTGTTTTATGTATATCATGCTTTCGCAAACACAATGTTTCTATTATTGCACGCCTACGATCGTACACCTTCACTGTCGATTATTCATATTTGCATTTCATGTCCCGACTTCGCCGATTCGTAGATAGCGTCGAGAATTTTCATGAGTTCAACGCCGTCTTCGGCGGTGGCTTTCAGCGTTTCACTGCCGTTTATCGCGGAAATAAAGTTATGTATTTCGGCGGTGTATTCCGAACCGTTGAAATGTGTGGGAGATTTGAAATGAATATCCGCCAATCTATTGCACACTTCGCCGTGATATACAAGGTCGGGGTCGATGGTGATTCCGCCTTTGTCACCGAATATCTCCACGCGTCCCGAGTCATTCTCCATATTAAGGCTGTAACTCGTTTCTACCGAAAGCACAAGTCCGCTGTCGAAGCGAATCATGGCGGTTGCCAAATCTTCTACGTCACACACTTTGCTTCCCCGCTCGCCAGCCAAATCGCCGAGAAAAAAGGACTTTTTATCTTTGAGTTCGTTGCGGTCGCCTAACTTATGAAACGTCGCGCCGTACACCGATACGGGCTTGGGATTGCCCGCAATATAGCGTACAAGGTCTATCACGTGTACGCCGAGGTCTATAAGCGGACCGCCGCCCGAACGTTTGCTGTCACTAAACCATCCGCCCGGGTTGCCGTTACGACGCAAATACACCGCTTTTGCGTAGTAGATATTACCGAGCATGCCGTTACTTGCCATTTCTCTCGCGAGAGAAGCGTCGTCGCCGAACCTGCGCACAAACCCGAGTCCGAGCACTTTGCCGCTTTTATCGGCAGCGGCTTTCAGTTCTTTCGCCTCTTTCGCGCTCATTGCCATAGGCTTTTCGCAAAACACGTGGCAACCCGCTTTCACCGCCGCAAGACCTGCCGGCACGTGCGCGTTATTCCAGGTGCAAACGCTTACGGCGTCCAGTTCGGGGCAGGCCTTAAACATTTCGTTATAATCGGTAAATAGCCGCGTTATGCCGTAGCGTTCGCCTTTCTCTTTGAGTGTTTTTTCATTTATATCGCAAAATGCGTACAGCTCGCAACGCGAATCGGATAAATATCCGTCTATGTGCGTAGACGATATGCCTCCTACGCCGATCACCGCTATTTTATATTTTTCCATGATTTTTCCTCGTTTCGTTTATTATTTCAGTTTAGACAGTTTCTCCCGCAAAAAGTTTGCGGCAAGAGCGATATCCGCCGCGGGATTTTCGCCGCATTCACGCTCTATCGTTAAATAGCCGTTATATCCTATCTCTTCAAGGGCTTTCAAATAATTTTCCCAATCCACGTTGCCCGCGCCGAGCGGCATTTCTATGATACTGCCCCAATCGCCCGGCTCCAGATTGTAATACTGCGGACAATAGAGCGTGCGTGTGTCCACCGCTTTCAGCTGTTTGCCGTCTTTGGCGTGGGTATGTACAATGTAGTCTTTCAGTGTATACACGGCTTTAACCGGATCATCGCCCGCGCACATGACGAGGTTTGCCGGGTCGAGGTTGACCGAAACGCCTCGACTGCCGAGGTTATCCAAAAACTTCTTTAACAGTTCCGCTCTTTCCGGTCCCGTTTCCACCGCAAAGTGTCCGCCCATGGTGTCGGCAAACTCGGCAAGCTCGCGGCACACTTCGTGCATACTCTCGTACTGTTTGCAGTCAAAATCTTCGGGCACTACGCCGATATGCGTCGTCACGATATCCGTGCCGAGCGCTTTGGCAATCTCCATAATACGCTTTTCTTTGTCAATCGCCGCTCTGTCGCGCGTATAGTACATATCGCAACCGAAGTCTCCGCATAGCGCAGACACCGCTATTCCCGCGCCGTCGATGATCTTCTTGACCTCTTTGATGTCTTTCACCGTCATGTGTACGATTTTCGTATCTGCATACATTTGCACGCCGTCGAGTTTGAGTGCGGCGATACTCTCTATTGCCTCTTTGAACGGTTTGTTGAAACTCTCCGCGATCGCGCCTATTTTCATGGTCCTAGTTCCTCCTATTTTTTGATTACTGATGATTTTAATTAAGTCCGAATCGTAAAACTGACGCACTTCGGCAATATAACGGTCGCGTATTATCATAATATACCTCCGCTTTCATTATATTGCAAGATTTAGCATTTGTCAATTTACTTTTAAGTTCTATTGAAAGATTTTTTATATTTCGCATTATCGTTCAGTAGGCTCGAAAAGTTTATATTATTTCCTTTCGACCTAATGCACCCGCACCGCTGTGCCGCACTGCCTTGATTTTTCCGCCGCAAGCGCAATCAAATGGCTTTCCACCGAGCTTTCCAAGCTTGTAGGAGCCGATGTACCGTTTGCCACCATATCGTATAGGTTTTCGATGAGCATATAATCACCGCCGCCGTGTCCGAAAGAATTTTTCATTTTCTCCGGCAAAAGCTCATCAAACCGATATGCGACCACCTTTTTACCGAAAGTGCAAACCTTAAACATTCCTTCCGTTTCGTCAAACTTGATCTCGCCTTTGTCGCCGTAAAAAGTCATTTTACGCCCCATATTCTCGGTAAACGCCACCATATTCAGCGTTGCCGAAACACCATTTGCAAACTGCATAAAAACGTTTTGGTGATCGACAACGTTATTATCGCAATGATACACGCACTTACCGTATGCACTCGTTTGATATGCATTACGCAATTTTTCTTCGGTGATCGGCACGTCTTCGCACACCACGTTATACGGCCATACATCGGAATTTTTACCTTCCGCAATCCAGCGCTCTACATACAGCCGTTCGGCAGAGTACGGACATAAGTAAATATATTTACAGTTCTCACATCGCTTTGCCGCGCCAGTAGGCGCATTTATCGAAGTAAAATGCGTCAATCCGCCGACGGAATATACGCTTTCACATTTCGAACAGATATAATATTGCAACAAATCCAAATCGTGACAGCACTTTTGCATAATCATCGGCGACGTTTTCGTATCGCAACGCCAATTGCCGCGCACAAAACTGTGCACATAATGCCAATACCCCACTTGCTCAGTACTTTCCACCGACACCAAATTTCCGATTGTTCCGTTATCCAATAGTTCTTTGATTTTCAAGAAAGCAGGCGCATATCGCAAAACGTGACACACGAGCACCTTGCCGTCGTACTTTTTTTGCGCCGCAAGCAGTGCGTCCAGTTCTTCCCGTATCGGCGATATAGGTTTTTCGAGTAATATCGTATACCCGAGTTCCAATGCACGTTTGCACATACGCACGTGATCGCGGTCTTGTGTTGCGATTATTAAAATATCGCTACGTTTTTCGGAAAAAAACTTATTTTCGTCCGTAAATGCGTTTTCTTTCTTGATGTCCCATTCGATTGCAAACCGTTCTGTCCTTTCGCTTGATTTATCGCATATAGAAACTATACTAAATCGTTCTTTTTGCTTGGCGATTATCGTTCCGTACGCCATAGCGCCGCGCGATCCACATCCGATAATCGATACAGTATAAATCTTTTTCGGCATATTTTTTCCTTTATAAAGTATTGACGCTTACCGTCAGCGCGAAACTGCTCCATTGCAAGCGACCGGTCTTTTCGTTTCTGCCCAGATAAATATCGGGCAAAATCGGCTCATCGAGTTCTGGGATAGAAAAAACTTTTCCGCACGCGTAATCGATAAGGCGTTTGCGGACGCCCGAAAATCTTTCTTTCACGCCGCCGAGACGCAATTCCTGTATTTCAAAGCCTTGCGGCTTGTTTTCGGCAAACCACCTTTCGCGCAATGTTTCGAGAAACTTGTCCGTTTTCGAAACGATCGACGGAATTTCGTCCGCAATGCGTTTGAGTTCCGCTTTGTCTCCCTCCGCATACGCGCTGCGCACGCGCAAGCCCATATCGAATTTGGGAATCAAAACGTCCATATACGCCGCCGTATTGCGGAACAAAACGCCGTATTTCGAGTCTGATAAACTCTCCGCCGCGGCTTTGGCTTTTACGAAAGTTTCGCGGTATTCGGGAGTAATCTCGCAGTCGAACTGTCCGCACAAAACATCGTTATACAAACAAAGTTTGGACGGAGAAGCATAGTCGTCCGTTACCGTCCCGCACATAGTGTTAGCGTATTCGAGTTTGCAAAAATCGTCGTACTCCGTATCCGTAAGCGCAAAAAACAGTTTCTTCGCGTCCGAAAAAGAAAGTCCGTACGCTTTGCACGCAAAATAAGTCATAGCAGGCAAAACCGAAAATATCGAACATTCGCCGCCGTTGTCGCTCCAAGCGCAATTTATTAAATTTCGCATAAACGGACAATTTTCGAGCGTCGAAAACGCAACGTCGTATTCGTGCTCGGCGTATCGGTTCATAGGCAGAAAATCGAGACATTTATGCGTACTCAGCGCCATATAGACGGAGTCGCCGAAAACCTCGAACGCTTTGTAGCGTTCCGCATAACGTTCTCCGCCCGCCTCGTAGCACCAATGCGACACGCTTACGTTCTTCGGCAAGCGCGACGCGACGGACTTCGGTATCGACAGCGTTTTTCCACCCGCTCGCCGAGTCTCGGAAAAAAACATATCGCCCCACATAACGCACGAAAATCCATAGCGTTCTGCAATTGCGGTTACCTTTTCGAGATGCGAAATGAAAATATCGAAAATGGGTTTGAAACCGTTCTCGTCGAGATATCTGCCGCGCCCCGTCATATGCGCTTCGTCCATACCGATATGGACTCTGCGCGACGTAAAACACTCGGACAGCGTACCAAATATATTTTCGATCAACTTATATACGCGCTCGTTTCCGACCGTCAAAATGTCTTCGCAGTCGAAAAGAGCGTCGTATTCTTTATACCAGCGTTTGAGTTTTTCGAAATGCGCGAGCGTCTGAATGGCCGGAATCAGTTCTATGCCCGTTTCGACGGCGTACGCGTCCATTGCTTTAAGCTCGGCTTTCGAATACCTGCCGCGCATATAACCGAATACGGGTTCGCCGTCAGTCTCGAAAACGTCCTCCATATACAGCATAACGGAATTATAGCCGAGCAAAGCCGCAATGCGAATTATTTTTTCTACCGTCGCTACGGTCGGAACGGCGTTCCTCGAACAATCGACGAAAAAGCTCAGCCCGTCGAATTTATCGGGTTCGAAATAACCTGCGTCCCCGCATATAAGCCCCGCTTTCAACCGCAACGCGGCGCGGAATATATCCGCCGAATTGCGGTAAAAAACAATATTTTCATCCACGGCGAATTTATCGCTCTTTACGAATTTCGTTTCGGTCGGGAACGCGTAATCTATTTCGGTCTCTATTTCTCTAAAAATATCAAGCATAAACTTTCTTTCTCATATCCGATATGAAATCTTTCACGCTTTTGCCCTCTTTGTGCGAACGCGTACCCGTAGCGTCGACGTCGCTTTCAAACAAATTTATCGCGCTTTCGAGCTCGTGTATCGGGTATCCGTATTCTTCGTACGATAAAAGTTTCGCGTACATAATACTTACTCTTTCGCCTAAAATGCGGTTATACAGCATCTCGCCGCGCTCTCTGTCCTCAAGTGCTTTGCACTTGTCGAGAACGGCGTTGACTTTTGCTATCATACCGTCGACGAAATTTCTCGACCACGCTTGAAAATTCTGCGCCATTCCGCCCGTAGCTCCCGTATGTATGCCGGCGGCGTCCTGTTTCGCCATATAGTCGCGGTATGTAACGAATATATCTTTCATATCGTCGCCGACATCGAGATAGTAATGTTGCATAAAGTCGTCTATCGCCTTTTCCAAATCGATATCGGGATTCCAGCAAAGTTTTCCGAACAAATAGCAACGAAGATAATCGAACGACGTCATATTCGCGCCGCTTATGTATTCCATATACAGATTTTGGCAGCCCCAATCTCTGTACAGCTGAATTTCGCGTTGCATCATACCGAAATTGTCGTAGAAAGGCAGATAGTGATTGTAGTTTGCGGAATAGCCCCAAACGGTAATTTTATCCGAGATATCGAGCCATTTCAGACAAGCCGCGTAAGCGTCGGCGTTCGCCTTGCAATTCGGATCGTCGAATTTATGGTAATGGCAGAATTGCAAACCCGTGCAAAGACGAATTCCGAGTTTTTCGTGCGGACGGCAACTCTCGTCTATAAGTTCTCCGTCTGCGTTTACGGGCGGATTGAACGTTATAGAATAAGCGAAAGCCGCGTATTGAATTTCGCGGTCGGGTTGGTTCAGTTTTTCGGGGTCTTTCAAATCTTTTTCGACGCGTTCGACGACTTTGTTACAGAATCTTATCCAGTAACCCGTGCCGCCGTACGTCATCCACTCCGCTTTGCACTTTTCGCAAGGACACCACGCGGTAAAACCGTCCTCCTGACCCAAACTTATGCGGTAACCTTTTCTGTTCTCGTCGATACATTTTTCAAGTTCCTCTATGAACGCCTCGAACATTTCTTCGTTCGTAAGACATATCTGCGCGTTGTCGGGATACCAACTCGGATGAGCGGCAATGTTCTCCTTGCGCGGAAGAAGATCGTGCAAAGCGTGCGCGGCGGAACCCACCCACGTGTCTTTGCCGTAAGTCGTGTATTTCGCGGGAGAAACTATTTCGTTGACGAAACGGTAGCGGTACGAAGAATCGACGTCTTTCGTGTGCATAGTGCCGTCCATATACCGTTCGGGCAACGCGGGTTTATCCGTCTTGTTAAAATCTTTCAAAAACAGTTTATCGTGCTTTTCGTAATAAATAGCGTCCGCGGCATAGGCCTCGTAACCCACCTCGTCGTGCAAAAACTCGAATACGCCGAACGCCGTGCCGCTGTCCATTCCGCCGCAAATATAAACGGCGTCGTCTTTGCTTACAATCTTAAAGCCGTCGCGTCCGAGTTCGTCGAACGTCGCGGTAATTCCGCTCGCGTCGAAAAGCGCGGTGCGCCCGACAGACAGAAACTTATTTCCGAAATTCGCGCCGTCCGTTTCTTCGACAATCGGCAACGTCGCGCCCGTCGAAAGACGAATATACGTCTGCAATTCTTCCGCCGAAAACCGATCCGCCGCCGAGGCGTCCTTTTTCAGCGCTATTTTATAATCGGACGCGCCGTTTTCGGCAAGCACTATGCCCGTATCGGGAATTGCCGGAATTTCCGGCGTAGTCGAACCGCCGCCCTCGCCGCTCGGTTTCTTTTTACAGCCGACGACTGAAAACAGCAACAGCGCGCTCAAAATAATCGCAAATGTTTTTACAAATCGTTTCATTTCCATTCTCCTTATTTAACGGTTACTCGGATTTCTTTTACCGACGTGTTGTCGCTCGCGTCGTATGCGACGTATTTTACCGCATAAACTCCTAAGCGATCGAAAACATACTTATGCGTCGCCGTAATGTTTACATACGACATATCTTTTTCGACGACGAACAGCCAGTAGCTCGGATTTTCGTCGACGGTGTCGAATATTTCGGCGGCGGTAAACGTTACCGTTTCGCCTGCTTTAACCTCGTACGAATCTTTTCCTCCGTACTTGATAAGCGGAGCCGTTCTGTCGAAAACGTAGAGCGTATACGGAATGATGCGCTTTCTTCCGTTGCCGTTTTGAGCCGTGAAAGTAAGCGTATACTCGCCGTACTTGTCGAACTTGTAAGAGTCCGCGCCGTTTGCGGGTTTTTCCGACGCAAGAACGTTTCCGTCGGGGTCCACGAGCGAATAAACGGTTTCGACGTACGACGTAAACATATCGTAAGCCTTCGCCTCGGGAACGACGAACGTATTGCCGTAATCTACGGAATTATCGAAATCCGCAACGCGTATCGACGGCGCTACGGTGTAAGCGAATTTCTGCAATTCGCCTCCGCGGTAAGCCGCGCGCAGCAACTGAGACCCGAGCGTTTGCAAACGCATAGTCGCGCCCGCTTTCGCGTTTTCGAGTTTCAAAGCGACCCAAAGACGTCCGCTCGGGAACGCGTCGCGTCCGAAATCGAACAGCACGTTTCCGCCGTAATCGATAAGTCGTCCGTCGCGAACCGTCAGCTGCAAAATCCCCTCGCCGCCGAACACGCCGCTCATAGCGACTCTTTCGTCTCCGTAAACGACGAACGTTTCCTTTTCGTCTTTCCTTTCTACCTTTATTTCGTATCCTATCGAGTAGTCGTCGTAATCGTTAAGCGAAACGGTAAACGAATCGAACTTTTCGGCGTTTTCCGCCGTTGTTCCGAACTGAACCGTAAATCCGTCCGCAGGCAGAGAGTTTATGAATTCGACGCTCGCCGCGCCGTCTGCGGTTGCCGAGAACGATACGAAATTTTCCTCGTCGTCCGCCGAGTTATACCCTATCGTCGTATTGCCGTCCGTTATGAAATAGTCCCAAACATAATCGGGTCGAATAAGGTCGACGTCAAACTTTAATTCGTTTGCGGTGCCTTTGGCCGTTCCGCAATACGTTCTGTAAACGATTTCGATTTTTTCGCCGAATTTTTCGATCGTCGGCTTGAAAATTCCGTCCGTAAGCGTCTCTTTGACGCCCGCGAAATCTTCCTTTCCGCTGACCTCTATTTCGGTTATCGCATCGATCTTCTGACCTTTCAGCGTGTGATAATCGTACGCCGTAACGGTCGGCAGTTTAACGCGCTCGCCCGATACGAGCTTTTCGTACATTTTGATTTCCGACGCATACACGGGTTTTACCGTATTGCTTACGGTAACTATTACCGTCTTGTGGGCTTCGCGCCCCAGAAAATCGACGGCGGAGTACGTTATCGCGTATTCGCCCGAAAGCGTAGGTACGAACGCGCCGTTTTCGACGGCAATTTTCTTCCCGTCCGATAGCCGCGTAACGGAAACGGCGGTTTCGAGTTTGCCGCTTCCGCCGAGGAATTCGACGGAAGAAACGGGAACTTTTTCGCCCGCGCAGTAAATTTTCGTAACACCTGCGACGTTTATTTTTATTTCATCGGCGGCATATTGCGCAAACACATTATAGTCTTTATGCTTTTCGTTACCCGATTTGTTCGAGGCTTTGTATCTGAAAACGTATTCGCCCTCTTTTTGCGGCACATAATCGGTAACGGGGTCCGCGGAAAAATCCGCGGCGTCGGGTTCTTTGACGTAAACGTCGTACGGCAAAACTCCGTCGAAAAAGTCATAGAATTCGACTTCGTCATAGAAAGGATAAACCATTCCTACGTCGGCTTTCGGCAAATCCGAATCGTCGAGCGGCGAGAATACCGACGGCGCTTCCGTATCCGTAACCGTTTCGCCGTTCATAGGTCTGCCGGCTACGTTCGTAACATAGAATTGAACGGAGTCTTTTTGCATACCGCTTATTTGGATAGAGAGCTTTACGCGATTATGCTTAAATCCCTTAAAAGCTTTCCCGTAGCCCATTATCGTTTCGGTAACGGGGTCCGTTCCGTCGTTTCCGACTATTTCGCCTTTGTCGTTTTTCTTGAACGCGGGAACGTAAGTAATTTCTTCCGTACCTATGGGCAAAGCCACAAGGCGTTCGAAATCATATCTCGTAATCCATACATACTTGCTTTCGACATCGAACGAGAACGAACAAGGCAAAGCGCGCATATCGCCTATCTTCAATTCGCCTCTGTCTCCCGCAGGATACGTCGAATTATGAAAAGGGCTGTACAACGACGTAAAACCGAAACCCCACTGATGCCATATCGGACCGCCCCAAGAGGTTTGATCGAGCGGCGTGCCGGGGACCCATCCGTACTGAAAAGCCGTATTTACGCCCGTAGACGTTTCGACCAGCAAACTCGAAACGCACGCGAACAAATTCGATATATCGAAATCGCCTATATCGCCCGCGCTCCAATGCACTGCGAACCAATTAGTCGGATCGTCCGCGTCCGTGAGTCTTACGCGCAAATCGGTAAAATCGAGCGAATAAATCGGGTTAGACGAAACGGGCATAATTTCTATTATCGAATCGTCTTTCGTAATTCCGCTCATATCGATCGTATTCGCGAATTCGATCGTCGCGTTTTCGTCCGTTACGGTAAACAGAACGCCGTTCGTCCGCTCCTCTCCCAAATCGTCTGCGGTAACTCTTTTATAACCGCCTATACCGTGATTTTCGTACCCGTTTACCATATGTTCGGGCAAATTCTCGTTAGCTTGTACGGTAACTCCGTTCCCGACGCGCCACAGGTCTGCGGGCGAAAGCGCCGTACTTTCTTCCGCATTCAATCTCGGCGGCGCGCAGATAACCGTTAAACTCGGCGGCGCGCAGATAACTGTTGCCGCGAGCGCGCACAGCAGCGCAACTATAACGACGGCTACCGTGCATTTTAGTTTTACCTTTTCGATTTTCATAGTTTTCTCCGTTTTGATAAAAGTAGGAAATTTTCTAACCTTTGAGACCGCCGATAGTCAGCGAACTCATCATTTGCTTACGGAATGCCATAAACAATGCTAACATAGGCACTGCGACGACGATAAGCGCGGCGATTTTCACGGGCGGCTCGCTCGCACCCGCTTCGTATGACTGCTGAAAGCTGTAAACGCCGTACGCGAGAGTCGGGTGGCTCGGCAAGAACACCATAGGCGTCTGATAATCCGCCCAAAAAGTTATTATCTGAGTTACGAACAGCACCGAAAAAATATTCGCGGTCATCGGCATCATAATCTTGAAGAATATTTTCCACGGGTTCGCGCCGTCTATCATAGCGGCTTCGGCGAACTCCCAGCTGAGTCCTTTCCACGTCGCATAGTAAATCAGAAAGTTTGCGTTGAAACCCGACGTCGCGGCTATTATGAACAGATATAGATTGTCATAATACCTCAGTTGCATTGCAAGCCTTATGGACGCCCCCAATGACGCAGACAGCGGCACATAAAGATTGATAAGAACGATTACCCAAACGATTTTGACCCACGGCACGCGTTTATTGTATTTGGCGTACACATAACTCGTCATCATCGGCGCAATTACGGAAACGAGTCCGTAAACGATACAGTAAAACAGCGTGTTGTACAGCATTTCGGGCAAATAAACCCATCTGCCCGCGCGAATGTAAATGCGTATGCTTTGAAAAGCCAAAGCGTAGTTCGAGAATTTCCAGCCGCCGTATTTTTTCTGCGGAAACCATATCGCGTCGAACCAAAAGTTTACGGGGTCTTTCAGGCTTTGAACGACTCCCCAAAAGAACATTCCGAGAAACAGCGCGCACCAAAGCATAGTTACTATCCATATAGTTATCGGGAACATCGCAACGGTGCGTTTACGGGCTTTAATTGATTTTTCCATACTAAAACTCCGCCCCCGGATCGAATTTGTCGAACAGCATTTTCGTGCCCTGAACTATCGGTATCGACAGAAGCCCTATCATAAGGTTTGCCGCCGAGTTGAACCCGAACATACTCTGCGCGTCGGCGCTGCCGGAGTAAACCGACACGAACATATAGTATCCGAACGTTTTCAGGTTATCGGGCGCGGCGTCTCGGTACAGAGTAAACAAAGGTCCCTGCGCCGTAAAAAAGCCCGTAAATAATCCGAGACACTGCACTTGCAAAACGGGGAAAATCATCGGTAGAGTTATGAGCGTAAATTCTCTGAAAAGCGAAATGCCTTCGAGTTCGCCGTACTCGATAAGCTCTTTCGGCACTCTCGCCATAGAACCGAGATTTATGAGCAAACTTCCCGGAAGCCCGAAAAAGATTATGTATACCGCGACTATCCACCAATTATAGCGCGGATCCGAAAATAGGTGCGGAAGCGGCTTTCCGAAATACCGTTCCCAAAAACCGTAAAGTCCCGACTCTATTATGTGCTTGAACAATAGCGTCGTAACGAGCGACGAGAGTATAACGGGCAGATACAGCACGACTTGAAAAAATCCGCTTGCGGGCAGTTTTTTGTATATGATATACGCTATCATATAGCTTGCGGGCAAGCAAACCACGGTACTGATAAGGTGCATAATAACGCCGTTCGTAACGTACTTGCCCGACGTTCCCGCGATTGTGGTAAACACGAGCTTGAAATTGTCGAACAAATGCGCGGCGTCGAAGAATACGTGCTCGCCTTTTACGCGATCGTAGTGCATAAACGCTATCGCCGCCGAATTGAAATTCGCGTAAACCCAGAAAACAATCCACTGCAATAGGAATAGAGCCAAAAAACTTATGCAGAATATGTTGTCGAGTTTCGCGCTTCGGCGCATAGCTTTTTTCTTAATGTCGATCATACGGTTCCGCCCCGTTTAAGCGCCTTGCCAAGAACTGAGTTTTGCTTCCCACTTTTCTTTTGAATAGAAGCGGTACATTCCTTGAATAAACTTATCCGCCGAAACAAATTGCGCGCCGTTTACGCCTGCGTTATTTACGAAATAGCGATTCGGATGACCGAAGAAATCCCACGCGGTACCGTCTCCCGCCACGTCGGAAACAACGTAACCGCCGTAACCCATTTGGAACTGCGCCCAGAACGGGTCGGCTATAAGCGCCGCGCGCGAAGCCGTAACGGTAACGCCCGAATCTTTCGTCATTTTGATTTTATATACGTTCTGACCGAACTTGCTTACTTTTGCAAGCTGCTCGTCGCTCAAATCGTAATCGTACATTCTCGTAATTCCCGTTTCGATGGTAAACGTTTCGAGCGAGCTTTCGCTGTGAACGAATTGCAAAAACAGCTTAGACAGAGCGGCTTTTTTCGTTTTCGCGTTTACGAAAAGATCGACGCCGCGGCTGTAATCCGCAACGGTGCGTTGATCGGGGTCTTTCTGACCGTCGATATACGGGAGCGGGAAAAATCTGAAATCGCGCGTACCGTAACCGCCCGTATAGTTGAACTGCGTGCGGTTCTCGTTCTCCCACCATTCGCCCTCGTAAAGCATTGCTATGCGCTTTTGCCCCTGTTTTCCGAGCATACTCAGAATAAAGTTCTGCGCAGGCATTTTATAGTTTTCGTCGTAAATAGAATCGTACAGTTTTTGGTCGTAATATTTCGGCGTGCAAAGTTTGCGCATAAACTTTATAAATTCGGATTTGCCGGGGGCGTACGCGAGCATCCAACCGTTATCGCGCGTTATCGTAACGGTCTGCGTGCCGTCGCCGTTGACGGTTATATGTTCGTCCGCCACCGTCTGCGCGTCGAACGTATCTTTGGGAAAAGTATATTCGCCGCTGAGCGTATAGTCGAGTTCGGCGTTTTCATGTCCCTCGTACTGCGCCAAAAACGCGTCGCAGATTCCGCCCCAATAATACGAAACGGCGCGCGAGAACGTAAACGGTATCATATCTGCGTCAACTATTCTGTCGAACAGATCCCACATATCGTCCAAAGTGTCGGGAAGTCCGTCTACTCCGTCGTAATCGAGCCAGCCTTCCGCCGCGAAAAGATCGTAGTCGTAAATAAAGCCCGACAGCGAATTTTCAAACGGCAGAGCGTAATAACCCTCCGCATAATTACCCGTAAGTTTTTCCGCGCTCATATAATAACCGCTACGGTTGTTGTCCGTCATTTTGTCGGCAATACTTTTTGTCGGAGCTTCCGCGCCGTCTTTGAGTTTGAGTTTTCCGCTCGCCGCGTCCCACTCCATATCCGCGAGTTCGCCGTTTGCGAGATAAACTTTCTGCTCTACCGCATCGGTAATGTTAAGCGAACGGTTTTGATATATGTACGGCGTGCCCGTGTAGTAGCAAGTGAAATATATGTCCTCCGCATTCTGATCGAGGTCTATCGCGGCTTCGACTTTATCGCCGAGCATATCGGTTTTCGACGGATTCAGTTTTACCTTAACTCCCGTCTTGCCCTCCTCGAAACTGACGTTTGCGAATTGCTTTTCGAATTCCGTCTTTACCTTGTTGAGCCACTCGTAACCCAAACCGCCGTTCCAAACGCCCACGCGCAATTCGGTTTCGTTACCCGTGTAGTCGATGCCGCCTTCTTCGCCGTCTTTGTTGCAACCGGCTAACGGCAAAACGCCGAGCGCCATAACAAGAGCCAAAACAAGCGTCAAAATCTTTTTCATATATTTTTCTCCTTTTTATATCTTTTTCAAACTATCTTACGCTTGGCGATCAGCAAAGTCAGCGACGCCGCTATAAGAACGATTGCGCCGATACCAAAATCTCCGACAGTCGCATTCTTACAGCCGTAACCCTTCTTTCCGCCGCTCGCCGCCGATACCAAAATCTCGCGCGAAACAATCGCGGTGTTGCCCGACGCGTCCGTCGCCGTATAAGTTACGGTATATATGCCGGCTTCCGACGGCGTGAATTTTCCGTCCTCTACGGTTATTTCCTTATCTCCGAACGTAACCGACACGCTTACGGAAACGTTGCCGTCCGCATTGTCCGTCGCCGTTGCCGAGGGCAAAGATATTTCCGCTCCTACCGTCCCCGTTTCGATATCGAAATCTACGGTTATAACGGGTTTTTCGCCGTCGGCTTTGATTTCTATGTCGAAAGTCTCGACGGTTTCGCTGCCGTACTCGTCTTTCGTGTAGTAAGCGACGGTGTATGTGCCGGATTGCGTAGGCGTAAATCCGTTGTCGACGACGTTGACCGCCTTGCCGCCCGCAACCACGCTTACGGTAACCGCCGAACTCGACGTGCCCGCGGGCAAATCGATACGGTGGTTGACGTAGCCGTCCGAAATCCTATCGCCTGAAAGAGTAATCGACGGCAACTGCGGAATATATCTTATAATGCGCTCTACGGGTTCGCTGTCGTTATTGCTCCCGTCGGTCGCGGTGTATTTTACCGTATAATTTCCGTAAAGAGCGTCGTCGAAAACAAACGCGCTTATATCGACGAAATCGCTTGCGTTCGGAGCTTTTATTTCAACCGATATTCCGTCCGCGGAAATGACTCCCCACGCGCGGTCTTCTGCCGTAACGTCGGCTTCCGAAACCGACACCGAGCCGCCGTCGGCTTTTACCGAAACGGTCAAAGAGTTTACGCCCGATTTCAGCGCAACGACGGGTTTTTCGTAATCGCCCCATTTTGCGTACAGCGTAACGGTGTCGTTAGAAGTACCCCCCGCGCTGTATACGGGCGCGGAAGTCAACGCGGTGCCGCTCAAATCGGAACTTGCGAACCAACCCTCGAACGTCCAACCGCCCGTGCGGCTCGGAGTAGCCAAATCGCCTATCGGATCGTTTTGCGAGAAATACAAATCGTCCAAAGCCGTACCGCCGTTCGTTCCGTAATTCGTCTGATAAACGAGTTTCTGCGATTCTTCTACGACAAGCGTTACGGATTGCACGAACTCTCGCGCAAAGAACACAGCCGTCATATTTACGGTTTGATTGCCCGCCGTATCGGTGGAAACGACGCTTCCGTCCGTTGCCTTTACGGTTCCTTTCGCGGAATAAGGCAGTTTCCATTCGCCAGTAGCCGATACTCCCGCAACGGCTACTTTTCCCGTAACTGTAACGGGTTCAAGCGTGCCGCGGCGCGCTATGTACAGAGTGTCTCCGCTACCGTTCTTATCTCCGTCGTACTCGAATTTATCGGTGCTCAAAGCGCGGTACGTTACGGCTTGATCCGTCAGTTTTTTGCCGTTAATGCCTATAATCAAAACGTTTTGACGTCCCGCCTCTCCTCTCTCGACTTTTACTTTATAGCCCGTGTTCATTGCGCTTATAATCGTAGCTATATCGCTCGCTTTATCCACGTTTATAGTAAAACTCTGACTGCCTTCCGCGCCCAAAACCGTAAAATCTTTGTAATTTACGATTTTCGTTACGCTTACAGTTACGGAAGAATCGCTTACGTCGACCCTTATATTTCCGGGGCGCTGAGCGACGGCGTCCTGAACGCACCCATCGGGTTTGTCTCCCTGATAATCGTCCGTCAAGTATTTCGACGGATAAATCATAGCTTCTTCTTTGAATAATTCCGTGCCGCCTTTCGTTACTTTAACGGAGCCGCCTTGCCTTACCTCGCCCCAAACGTGATATCTCTCGACCGTGAACAGCTCATCGCCCGATAAATTCTCGAATACGAATTTCGTACCGTCGTTACTGCCGTTTCCTCTCGAAGAAAACGCGTATTCCGTATCGAAACCGCCGACAAACGTCCCGGGCAAATAGTACGAATCGGGCTTAGTCGCGTCGTCAAACGGGAATTCTATCCCCTTGTTTATATAGTGCCCTTGACCCGCAAGTCCCGACCAAGTACTGTCGTAGCTTTCGAGCGTCGTATATTTATAGTCGTTTCCGTCCAACAAATCGAAACCCGTAACTTTCGGCGCGACGAATACGTTGTACTCGTTGCCGCTAACGGTAATTTTTTGCAATCCGACTTTATTTTTGTCGAAATCGGTTGCCTGTACAACCGTCTTTTCACTCAACGTAGTCCAGTTTGCATTACCGCCTATTTTCTTTCGATTTACCGTTTCAAACGAACGCAAATCTTCGCCGATAATTGTGTCTATGTATTTTTCGCTGTCGATTTCGAATTCGGTAGGATATACGACTCCGATTTCCTCAACGATATCGATATTATCGACGGAAAGAGAAACGCCGTTGATTTTCGAAACTATAACGTCCGCGCCGTGCTTTTCCGCCTCTCTCGCGCCGCCCGCTATCGATACGGTAAATCCTTTTTCAATTGCGTCCTTAATAACGCTGTTTTTATCGTCCGAACAGTCTATCTGTCCGATACTCCTAACTCCGTCTTTTGACGTAACGTTAATAAAAAGCGTACTGCTTTCCGTCAAGCCGCTCGATACGGGGGTTCGAGAATTTCCTTTATCTCCGTACGAAACCGAAATAGTTCCCGTAATGTTTTTTACGTCATAATTAGTGCCGTAACTTTCGACCGTAACTTCGTTACTATTATAATACTGCCCCGGAAGAAAATATTGATTGCCGCCGCACACACTGTAATCGGTATTTACCGCGTCGGGATCCGCTTTCCCTGTGTTTTCGTCTTTTTCCCACGGATAATATGTTCCTATTGTGCCTCTTTCCATATATTCGCTTGAAAATCTAACGTCGCCGTTTTCCGTATAACGAACATATGCTTGCTCCGCACCCCACATATCTTTGTTTGTTGTTACTCTGCCTACTCGAAATAATTCTTTGCCGCTTAAATCCTTGAATATAAAGAAAACGTCGCCGTTAACGCTTAACTTAGAACCGAAAACGTAATCCATTTCAAACGCGCCGTTAAAAGTCCCGTGTATCTTATATTCCTCGTCGTTGTTGCTTAAAGGTATTTTTATTCCTTTAACGTATTCTTTTTCGGACGCGACGTTCGAAAATCTATAACCGCCATTCCAATCAAAGAAACCCCATTCATGAGTTAATTTCGCGTTATCAAGCCGATAAGCCTCAACTTCCGCAACGCTCGTTACAGTTGCGCCCGAGTCAGCCGTAATCAAATTTTGCACAGAAATCGTTTCCGCGCCCGAACTCTCCGCAAACGCAAAAAGACTCGTCCCGACAAGTCCGAGCATAAACGTCAAAACAAGCGCAAATAAAACGAACGTTTTTCTTGTCTTTTTTTCTTTCATCATAATTCTCCTTAATCGGATATTTCCGAATTTGATTTGCCTATATTATTGCGGTACTCCGTATTTCGATACTCCGTCGCGTTAATCCCCGTGAGCCGTTTGAACTCTTTGACGAAATGCGTGTAATCGTTGTACCCTACCCTGCGCGCAATCTCTTTTACCGTGGAATCCGTCGTTTCCAAAAGTTTTTTGGCGGCTTTGAGACGCGTTTCGGTCAGATAGTTTTTCAACGTTACTCCGACGGTCTTTTTGAAAAGCCGCGACGCGTATGCGTCCGAAACGTAAAGCATTTTGCACAGCAAAGACACGTTGAATCCGGCGTCTACATAGCACGTTTCGATATTTCGTTTCATTTCGAATACGAGTCTGTTCGGCGTTTTATCCGAATATAATCCGCTCGGCGTTTCCGACAGCAAATCGATAATACGGTACAACAGCCCCAACACTGACAAATATCCCGCGTATCCGTTATTCAGCGACGCTATCTGCGTTTCCGTTTCGTTCTTGACCGCATAAAAATTATCAAACGTCTTAACGGGTTCGTCGAACGAAAAGCCCGCTCGCTTTGTCAGAATTTCGTCCGTGGGCCCCTTGAACGTGAACCATATATATTCCCACGGGTCGTTTTCGTCGGGATAGTATTTGCACGGCGTGTTTTTCGGAATACAAAACACCTGTTTTTCGGAAATTCGATATTTGTTTCCGCCCAGCGTCAGAGTACCTTTGCCTTTAAGCACCAAGTGCAACGAAACCTCTTCGCCTTGCCGCCAGAGCTTATACGCCTGTACAGTCGCAAAGTCTTGATGTCCGAAAGACATAATCGCCAAATCGTTACCGTAAAATTCGGTAAAAAAACAGCATCCTTTTCTTTTATCGACTCCCATTCGCGCGCTCCTTTGCATTTATTATAAAACCATATCCGCCCGTTGTCAATACCCATTTGAAAATAGGTCAAAAATACACTATCTTATGAGCAAAAATACGCCATATTTTTCACTTTTGCCGCCAATTGATACAACGGCAAGCATTGCGGCACAGACTCCGTTGCCTAATGTCGCTCTATAATATGATGTTATTTTTTAAGTCCGATAATACTCCGTTTGACCGTAAAGTGTGTGCCTGTCAGATATAAACAACCGTAACGTTTATGTAAGTTAGACAGAGCGTTCTTCAAACTCTTTTCAAAACTTTCTTCGGTGTGCTTTTTGGAATCGAAAGTAATCGTAAAAAAATATTCGTAGTTTTGGTTATACGCCTTATATGCAAATCGCTGTTTGCGAGTATAGGCGTTTCGCCATTTTCTTCTACATTGCTCGTCAATGAAATATGACGCGTCCGCTTCGTTTCTGAATAACGGCAGCATATTGTTCATTATCCACAGCGTAACTGAAATATCCGTGGTGTAGAACATATCTCTCGGCAAAACGATAATTGTTTCGATTTTATCGTTTTCGAGTAATTTTTTACGAATTTGATATTGAGCCGCCCCACTTGCATCATCCTCGTCATCGCCGCCGGAACCGGCATTCAATGCTCCGTTTGCAAGCAGAAATCCTGCTATATCTCTTTCAACGTCAAATTTAGAAAGCATATGCAAAATCCATGCATAGTTTGCGTTTGCAACGGGCGGCATTGCCGGTTTATATGGTTTGAAACGAGGATCGTTTACAAGCTCATCTTCTCCACGCCAATTTTTAAGGTTAAACGGCGGGTTTGCCATTATGTATTGAACGATAGTGTCCTTATGTTGGTCGTCGGTGAACGTCGAAGCATTCTTTTCGCCCAAGTCGCACGAGATTCCGCGAATAGCCAAGTTCATTTTTGCAAGCCGCCAAGTATCAGGATTAGATTCTTGCCCGACAACGGACACTTTTTTGCGATTGCCTTTATGCTGGTCAACGAATTTCATTGATTGAACAAACATTCCTCCAGAACCACAACAAGGGTCGTAAACGATTCCGTCATAGGGTTCAATAAGTTCCGAAATCAATTTTACGCAGCACGCGGGCGTGTAAAATTCGCCATCTTCCTTTGATTCCGATGCCGCGAAGTTTTGCAAAAAGTATTCGTAAACACGCCCTATCAAGTCTTCTTCGTGGAAACGACTTTCGTCCAACTTGTTTATTTCGTCAATCAACGATTTTATTGCATTCTTATCCGCACCCAAAGAAGCATAGTTGTTTTGCGGAAGATTGCCTTTAAGCGGAGGATTCGCATCCTCGATATCTTTCATTGCCGTATCAAGTTTAGCCGCAATATCGTTATCTCGGCATTTTTTACGATAAAAGACCATCTGCAATGTTCAGGCAGATAGTAAACGTTTTGTGAATTATAAAATGCAGGTTTTTCCAAGAATACGGGAATATCTCCGTATTCTGCAATTATTTCTTTGCGACGTTTTTCAAACTTATCCCCGGCAAATTTAAGAAATGCCAAACCGATAACGGAATCCCTATTCTTTTCAAAACTACCAAAGCCACGAAGAGCAACTCGACAATTTCATAATACCTGTTCCAGCGTAACTTCTTTTTCTTTTTTTGGTGCCTTAGATTTTTTTATGCCTGAAGCCATAGTAAGCTCCTTTTTCTTATTGTTGTAAAATTTCCCAGTAGCCCGTACGGGTATTACCAACGCGAGCAATAAGCCCTTTTTCTTTCAATCCGTCAAGAGCGCGCTGAACAGTTTTTACGGTTTTAGAAATTTCCATTGAGAGTTCTTCTCGCGTCAAATTGGGTTGCAATTTCAATAACTGATAAACCGACTTTTCCGTTTTAGACAAAACAACAGGGACAGTTTGGTTTGATACAGGGACATTTTTCAACGCATTAGGGTCATTTCTCAGGAAGATAAACGAGAAACCTATCGGGGTTTTCTCATAAGAACACGAAACATTTTCGGCATTGCAAAGAGCATAGACACGCTTAAAACCGCTGCCGAAAGATTCAATATCGTGGCAAAGATACAGCACTTTTGCAATTAACTCGTTTCGTATAATCGAAGATAGGTTTTTCGTTGCAAAATCTTCGGGGGAAAATTCAGAAGGAAACGTTCCGGGGTTATATATTACAACTTTACCGGGATGAATATCAATTTCGTGTTGAGAACCCGTTCCGTACTCTGCGTGCGCAAAACTGTTTATTACAATTTCGCGCAAAGCTCTGAGCGGTATTTCGGGTATCTCTTCCCTCGTAACATTCCCGATTTCTGCACGCCAGCGAATATTCTTTTTAATATAAGTAAGAGCGGTATCAACTAACCTAAAAATATTATCTTCGGTTCGGTTTATATCCAAAAAGGTCAGCTTTTCATCACTTGCAAACACCGCCATTTTAAGTGTAACCGGACCGTTATTACCGAAGAGAACGTATCCCGCATTATTCAAATTGCCGTTTTTTAATAAACCGAGTTTATTAAGCAACTTTTCTGCGTCGTATCCATCGTCGGGCAATCTTCCGCAAGCGATGGCGCGGTTATAAAAATCTTTCATAGCCGACTCGTCAATATCCTTAATTGTGTAAGGAGTTTCAAATTGTTCCCAGCGCTCGGAATATTCACTTGCAACCATCATTTCTTTAAGTTCGGCAGGCGTCAATTCACGACTCTCGTCGGCAACTCTGATATAATATTTCCCGTAAGCCGAATACGGTTTATTTCGCCCGCTGAATTTCACTTCGATTATATCGCACCCGTCAATCGTAACTTTTTGAATTTGAGGATAAATTTGCGGTTTTATACTTTCAAAAATCACTCTCGAAACATCGCGCAAAGTCGATTCAACAACCTGCAAACCTTTTACGTCACCGTTGGGCGCAACGCCAAAATATAATATACCTTTTTCGTGCTTGTTTAATATTGCAACAATGTCTTTCATTGCATCGTGCATTTCACTTGTACTTTTCTTAAATTCAAGCTCTTCCGTTTCGTGTCCGAAATTTATCATCTCAAACCTCCACTCTATGATTTCAACAATAGTATATCAAAATCAGGGACAAATGTCAAGACAAAATGTCCCTTATATTGTCCCTTTTTATGCTGTATGTTAAAATTATTGTCGATTTAGAAATAAAAGCATATTTAAGAAAAACACTTGACGAACAAATGTTCGTATGTTATACTAGAATAGATTTGATATAAGGTCAAGCATTGCGCCGCAAGAAAAGGCGTTGTCGGGCGTGAAAATGTTGCCCGATTGTTCGTTCCCTTTTGTGGAATCGGACAGAATAATTACCGTCGTTTACCATAGAATTGCGATTAGGTGTAGCAATTCCGAGACGGGCGTTGAAATCGTTAAAAAAGAGAGATTTCGACGTGGGTTTTATTGTAGTACGATTTTTCAGATAAAATCGGCTAAAAATTAAATAATCGGGATTAAAATCCGTGCGAAGAACGAGCCTAAAAAGGCAACCGAAATCGCACGGATTTTTTTATCCATAAATACAAAATCGGAGATGCATTATGTAGCGAAAACAAAAACTTAATACTCATGCTTTAAGTCGGTGATAGAAAAATATCAGCGGCTTTTTTGTCGTCTTTCAGGAGGTAAAACAATGAAAAATTACAATCAATATCACCCGCCGTAGCGGGAGAAAACTTTGGAAGCAAATGCGAAGCAAAACAGAAGGCTTATGAGCAAAGTGTAGCCCACTATACTTCGCAGGCGAAGTTGTGTGCTCTGCGAGGCTGTGAATCCACTATAAAAACAGTCGGCAGAGATTTCTTTACACACTTTGCTCAATGATTACAAAAACAAAGTTCAGGAGGAAAATCATCATTTCATATTTAGTGTGTCATATGGAGAAATACCATAAACAGGACGTCGCCCCTATCGAAAAGGAAAACGAACGAGACGAGAATTACGAAGCGGCAAATCCGCAAATAGACAGCAAACGAACGAAAAATAACTATCGCTTCACGCCGTATTTCGGGAAAACTTACACGGAGTTTATAAACGGCAGAATTAAAGAGTTAGGCTTATCCTCGCGCAAAGACGCGGTTGTTATGAACTCTTTCGTGTTAGGTTCGGATAAAACTTTTTTCGACGGTTTAGCCAAGATAGAACAATATAACTTTTTCTCGGACTGTTATAAATTTTTTGCGGAACGTTACGGCGAAGAAAATATTATCGCGGCGGTGGTACATAACGACGAAAGCACCCCCGCATATGCACTTAAACCTAATGCCCGTATATTTGCGTTGTTTTAGACCTATACGCGAGAAAAGTTATCGCCTATAAAATTTCACGACACAACAGCACGCAACTGACGAAAGCTACAGTGAAAGCAGCTTATGAAGCGAGAAAGCCGACAGGAAATCTTCTGTTTCATAGCGATCAAGGGAGCAATTACATGTCAAGCGAATTCCGAAAATACTTAAAAAGCCTTAATATCATACAATCGTTTTCAAATCCTGGAATGCCCTACGACAATTCGGTTATGGAGTCTTTCTTCGGCAGTTTTAAGCGAGAAGCATTATATCGCTACCGTTTCAAAACGGAAAAAGATTTTTTTGAAAGCGTCGAAACGTACATTAACTTCTACAACAACGATCGACCGCACTCTGTTTTAATGAACCGAACACCGGATAAATTCGAAGCCAAATACTTCAGGATACATAATGAATAAAATGCCATCGGAACCGAACACTGACGGTTCGAAATAATACCGTTAAATCGTTCTTGCTTAATATTCCTTACTTTTCGCAATTAAATGTTCAGTTTGAAATATATCCTTAAACATGACTTTTTATCAGAAAAAACCTACATTTTTGCATAAGAAAAGACCTTGAAACCGAACATCAATGGTTCATATTTCAAGGTCTATTCAGATGGCTCCTCAGGTAGGATTTGAACCTACGACACCTCGGTTAACAGGTTTGTGTGGATATAGATCCGGCGAAAGTCGGTTTATATAAAGGAGTTGTTATGAGCATAAATCCGAAAAAATGCTACAGTTGCAAGTATCAGAAACAGTGCCTATGGGGACAGAGTTTCGAAGCGTTGATCCGCACTTGCGGAAAGATCCCGAAAAATCAATGTCCGGCAGTAGGCGGCAAACTTATCAAACTATCTTAAAAGGAGATTTTTATTATGTTATCCAGAACCAATCTTTACCCTATCGCACGCAGTGCGGTTTCCAAAACCGGCAAAACGCAGGTTGTTTTTATCGCAAGTTACTACGAAACCAAGGACGCGGACGGGCTGTTCACGGAGCCTTCAACAATAAATTGTTGGATGCCCGCCGAAATCGGTTCCGTTCTTAAATCCGGAACCCCGGTCGACGGTCTTATCAATATCAACGGTGACTTCATCGGTCTGAGGGAGTTCAACCTTAACGGTAAAACGTACAAGGTTACGAAAACCGACGATTCGAACGTTCCCACCGTTGAACTTCCTTTCGAGGAACCCGCAACGACGGGATTAATAAAAAAGGCTTAATCGCGTTCGGATTTAGCGCGTTAAGTAACTCCTTTTGAGTTGCGCGAAACGCGGAGACGAAAAGTTTCCGCTTTCGCGTTTTCATTTAAGTCAATCCGCTTTTCCACCGAGGTCAACGTTCTAGGTGATCAAGCTGGGTTGATGAACGTCGTTAAAAATCGAGGTGAAAGAAAGAATGAAAAGTATTATGGCAGCAGTATCGCCGTATTTGTGCGGGAAAATCACGAGTGGCAAGTGTAAGATACTCGTGCGCAAATCCGCACCGAAAGGAGCGCCGTTTAAGGCGTATATTTACTGTACGAGAGCGAAAAAGAAATGGAGTTTATGCGACTATGAGGGCGCATATCAAAATAGCGACGGCGAAATCGTTTATGCACAACAGCGTGTGATAGGCGAATTCGTCTGCCGCGGAATAATGCAACCGTTCGACAGCTTACGACGAATGGCAAAAGAAAGTTGTCTGACGGAAGAAGAATTGATAACGTATTCAAAAGGGAAACCGCTTTACGGTTGGCGTATAACCGACTTAAAGATATACGATAAACCGAAGAAATTAAATGAGTTCTACAGACCCTGCCGCTCTGTAATTACCCGACCGCCGCGTTCGTGGTGTTATGTAGAAACCCAAAGAGATTAGTTTTTACCGTGGTCAACGTACGTGGTTAACGTCACGGGTGAACAAGCTGCGTTAACTAACGTAGTGAAAAATCGAGGTCAGGAAAAATGCAAATATTAGTTGCTTGCGAGGAAAGTCAACGCGTATGCAAAGCGTTTAGGGATAGAGGACACGAAGCATATAGTTGCGATTTGGAGTTCTGTTCGGGCGGTTTGCCGTCGTATCACGTTTGGAACGACGTTCTCCCGCTTCTTAACGGCGATTGCTCGTTCCGTACTTGCGACGGCGTAAGTCATACCGTCAAGCGGTGGGATATGATCATAGCGTTTCCGCCGTGTACGTTTTTGAGCAAAGCGGGCGGTGTCAATCTTTACAAAAACGGCGAGTTTGACGAAGAACGTTTCAACCGGGGTCAACAAGCTGCCGAATTCTTCTATAAGATATGGACGGCGAATTGCGACAAGATCGTAATCGAGAACCCCGTACCGCTGAAATGCTTCGGGCTTCCGAAGCCGACACAATGTATTCAGCCGTACTATTTCGGCGAACCCGTGAGCAAGAAAACGTATTTGTGGTTACGCGGTGTTTCGCTACTTTGCCCGACTAACGTAGTCGAACCGCTTTACACGTTTGAAACGTTTCCTTTGTTCAAGAACAGTTTCGGCAAGTACCGACAAAAGAACCGAAGCAAAACGTTTGAGGGTGTAGCCGAAGCAATGGCGTTAAGTTGGGGTTAACCGTGGTCAACGTTCTGGGTTAACAAGTTGAGTTATTTAACGTTGTCAAAGGTCGAAGTCAATCGGACTGACGAGTCGTTGCAAATTACGACGAAACGGGTAAGGCATTATTCATACTGTTCTCCGCCTACCCGTCTCCGAAAGGAAAAATTTAATTTATGAGGTGGACATTATGGCAAACAGACAAACGAAAGTGAGTTCGACGAAGAAAGCGACGAAAGCGAAAATCGGTTCGTCGTTTCATTCTAAACCGGCGAAGAAAACGAGTAAAAATCAGAAATGGAAAGTTGTCAATCGAAACTCGGCGTGTTCGCGCATTGTGAATACCGAAACCGGTACAACGAAAGTTCTGCTTACTCCGCACGGTAAGGCAAAGAAATTCGCTATGGAGTTGTCCTCCGGCGAAAAATACACCAACGAACGCAAACCGAAAGGACAAGCTTTGACTAATACCGAAGCGGCGTGGAGATCGGGGTATCTTGCGGCGCAGTCGGACAGCGCAAAGGCGTTCAAAGCAAAGAACCCGAACTATACGCGTAAAACGAGGTAATCACAATGAACAAAGAAAGTAAAAAGGTATTACGGCGCAAGCTTATAGTGCTCGGTATAATGCTTGCGGTTCTGTTCGGCTCGATCGCCGTTGCGGGGATAGCCAAGCGCGGAGATTTTCTTGCCGTCGCTTACGCCGAAGAAGTAAACACTTCCGAGTGGGAAGTAGTTAAAACGGAGTATAAATTCGTGGGTGGAACAGTTTCATTTGATAATAGCCCTTTGAACTCTCGCGCGACCACGTCAATAATTATTAACGATGGGAAAATATATGCTTCAATGACATTTACGGATCTGTCTGTGGAAAGCGGTTACGATATCACGGATTTTCCGTATTTGTTTAGTTGGGAATTTGGTCTTTATGACAATTTAAACGGCAACGTTTATTCAACTAATTTACATTTTACTCCTCTTGCAAGCACTTGTAGTGTCGGTGATACTGTCTCGGGTATATTGTCGGTTTCGGACTTCTCAGACGTTACAGGTTCGAATTTTTCTAACGTTCTTAACGGTGTAGTGTCCGCTACTAATTTTGCATATGCAGGTTCCCCTTCACAACTGTTTCAAGTTGCCTACATTTCAGGTCTAACTATAAGCGAAACAAAGTACTACAAACTTCCCACCGCACCGGAAAAGGAAGGCTACGTTTTCACCGGTTGGTACACGGACGAAGCGTGCACGAATAAGTACACCGGCACAACAGTAACCGCGGATACCGCGCTTTACGCGGGGTACGAAAAGCAAATCCTCACCGTCACGCTCGACAACGACGGCGCGACGGAGACAACGACCGTCGAGTACGGAAACACCGTAACGCTTCCGGATAAAACGAAAGACGGTTACGACTTCCTCGGCTGGTACTTCTCCGACGATACAAAGTATGTCGATCAGGCTATAATTTCGAACGTTACTCTCACCGCAAAGTACCGTAAAAAGCCCGTTATAACCCTCGACAACAACGGCACAACCGAAACCCTTACCGTCGAGTATAACGAAGCGGCTTCGCTTCCGACTAAGACGAAAACGGGATATACCTTCCTCGGTTGGTTTCTTCCCGACGGCACGAAGTACGACGGACAAGCCGTGACTTCCGATCTTACGCTTACCGCGAAGTTCGAAGTCATTATGCTGAAAGTCCGTTTCTTCGTGGACGACGCGGAATATAAGTCGGTCGAAGTTCCCTACGGCTCGAAGTTTTCCGAAGCGGTAGAAAAGGCAAGTCTGAAGCAAAGCTCGGTCAAGTCCGTTATCCGGCTCGCTTCCGTTGCCGGCGAAGGCGAAGAAACTCCCGCCGAAGATCAGACGATCCCCGAAGAACTCACTTCGGATATAAAGGCGAACGTTGACGTTTCCGCGCTCGACGCTGCTAAAGAACAGACTACAAGCTGGTTCAAGGCAACGTGGGAAAAGATCGCGGACTTCTTCGTTAACCTTTGGGCGAAGATTTCTGGCTTCTTCGTTACGGCGTGGGAAGCCGTTTGCAATCACTTCCGCAACAACTGGAAATGGTACGCGATCGGCGGCGGGTCTGCCATAGGACTTGCGATCGTGATTGCCGTTATTTGCAAAGTAAGGAGATAAACCTATGAAAGCCGCAAAAGCCATAACGTACATAATCGTCACGGTTGCGATCTTAGCCGTTCTTGCCGCCATAGGGTACTTCGTGTATAACTTCGTCCGCAACGGACAAAAGAGTTTTTACCTTAGCTACGGCAACGAAAAGATCCTCGCGGGAACGAACGAAATCGAGCTCCCGTCGAACACCACCGTGTTCTTTACCGGACGAACGATCGCGGGAGTAAGCGACGAAAGCACGCAGGTCGAGAACTACACCGTGTCTGTCGTTCCCACGCAAAAGCTCGTTACGGCGATCAGGTACCGCGTGGGCGAAGAAAAGGAAACTTACCTCAGCGGAGATACGGACTTTTCCAAAGCGTTCAAGGTCAGCAAGAAAGGCGCGACTTTCTCGGTGTTTATTCCGGTGGAGCTCGAGCTCAGAGCGGCTATATCCGAAGCGATCGGCAAAGACCTTTCTTCGGTTACGGGAACGCCGACGGACAAAGGCAATTATTTCGAGCTCAGAGTCGTATACGCGGCGGAAAACGCAACCGTAATTATCCCTCTAAATCTTACTCTCGTTTAGGCGGTGCGCTATGAAACGAAACACGTTACATATCCGAAGCTTTATTCTTTC
Organism: uncultured Clostridia bacterium; assembly: GCA_934270565.1. Classification (GTDB taxonomy): domain Bacteria; phylum Bacillota; class Clostridia; order Christensenellales; family Pumilibacteraceae; genus UBA10677. Next base: position 240,639 of record CAKQPR010000002.1, read on the forward strand.
GCTCTTTATGCTTCTTACGATCCTGTTCGGGTCGTGGGGAGCTTTCGCCTATGCCGAAGAACCGGAGAACGCGCTCGATCTCGACGGTACGGACGTTATATCCGACCTCACCGGCGGGGTTATAGACGGCAAGAATTTCGACATAACCGACTACGCTTTCGACAGCTCCGGCAAAACGACGGTGTTTTCGGTGCTCGAATATTGTTACGCGTTCCGCGAGTCCGAGCAGGACAATTACGGGCTTTACGTTTACGTTCATAACCCGACGGCTGTAAAGTTCGTAGGTGAAAGCGAGCTCAACAACATTTCGCTTGCCACGGCAAAGAATCCGGAGCATTACGACGTTTACCCGCTTAAGTTCCTCAACAACTCGAACACCGAGTATAAAGGGCTGTTTTACAAGTACAAGGTCATTTTGACCGACGATCAGAAGAAGAACGTTCTTTCGTCGCTCAACAGCGCCGAACGCCTGTATAACGTAGCCGAAATAAATCTCCTCGTCGAAGGCGAAACGAACGCGGACTCCGTTATTGTAGAGAAGAAATTCTATTACAAGGGCTATGCCGCGGGGTACGGCTTCGATCCTAAGGACGAAAGCACGCTTTCCTGTTTTACGGATCGTCTCGACGTTATTTCGCTCGAGTGTCACCCCACGACGTTCCGCCCCGCCGGCACGAACGGCAAGAACGACTACACGCAGGACAGCCTGCATAGCGTGTATTTCACGCTTCCGAAGAAGTTCGTTTCGAGTTATGGGAAAATGGTCGGCGCCAAAGGTCGGTTCAAACGAGCTACGCTCGCTCCGTTCCTCGTTACGGGCAATCAAGAAGCGTATAACGCGATCTTACCTATGCTCGGCAAAGAAGTCAATGCCGACAACCTTAATTATCAGTATTATGGCGCGTACAACCGTGTGCTTATCCCTGGTGCCGATATCAATGTGTATATTCTGTATTATGGCTATGCATATAATTTGTGGGATAATGATGCTTCTGCTTTTAAGCAGACCCATTATGGCGAAGATATGTCTGTTTTGTACATGATGTTCAATGCCGGAGAAGGTACGGACAGCGCGGACAATTACACCGTAAGATCCGAAGATATTTTATCCGCCCTTAAGGAAAGCAAAACGAAATACGGCGGCGAGCTCGTTCAGGGTAGGTATGCGAAATGTATGTTCGATACAGTAGATAACGACTACACCGTGTTTGACATACGCACCGGTGACGAACGCTTCGAAGATACCGAATACGATCTTACGAACACGTTGGTTTCCCGTTCGTGGTGGGACAAGCTTTGGGGGTTGAAAGGCACGGAGTACACCGAGAATTTCAACGGTCTGAAAGGGATCGAGCAAATAACGGACGTTTCCGGAACAGCCGAAGAAGTCGCTAATCGCTACTACATTTCCAAAGCCGATTGCAACGACTTTAAGAGTGTATACAACAAGGGCGTTCGTCTTAACGGTGACGATATGTATGTTTTACGTTATGACGTCTCCGATTACGTTTCGCAGGAAGCAACGTTGCGAAAAGCAACAGTAAATGCTTTGGGAAAACGATTAGTTGGTGTGGTCGATACAAACGCATATTTCGCGCAAGAGGACGTGCACCTCGATTTCGAAATAATCGACATAACAATGTACAACGGTGAATACCACGTTATTCCGGTCGCTATGAATCCGATCGACGTTATTCCCGCCGCCACTCCGCCGGTATATACGAAGTCTGACAGTTTCTGGGATCCGAGCAACTGGCTTATGTGGTTGCTTATAGCCGTAGCTTCGGTCGTGCTTCTGATCGTGCTTTTGCCGTTCCTGCCGACGATACTTTCGGTTATAGTCAAGGTTATAGTCTGGATCGTAAAAGCCATATTTTGGATCGTGACGTTACCGTTCCGAGGTATAGCCGCGCTTATACGAACAATTAAGGAACATAGAGAGGACAGAAGATGACGAAATCCAACCGCAGAAGAACTTTAACCGAAGCGCAGAAACGCGCTATGATCCGCCGCAAAGCAGCTGAAAACACACGGAAAAAGAAAAAGTCCGGCAATTCCAAACGTGTGGAAGCGCCGTACCCGCATTTCCGGTATTATAGAAAGTCCGGTCACCCCGCGTTGATCGTCGGAGAACAGAAAACCGGAGACGTGGACGAGTATAAGTACCGAAAAGTAATGCACGCGGAACGCGACGGCAACCGTCCGAACGAAAAGGTTTATCCGAACCCGAACCCGAAAGATCCGGATCCTATGTATATAGGTAAGCGCGTCAAACACGACGAAAAGAAACGGTTTGAGGAAAAGCCTTTGCCGTGGAAGTATCCGAAGAAATAAAAAAAGTAGCGTCCACAAGAAGCCTTACCCTCTCGCATTTGGGACGAAACCCACGCTACCTTGCTTATATTCTACCACACAAAACCGCATTTGTCAACGAAAAGGGAGTAAAAACCGTGATTAACATTGTTTTCGGCAAGCCGGGAGCCGGCAAAACCGCCTTTATGGTAAGCCAAGCGCTCGAATACTTAACGCCCGGTGCGAAAAACCGCGATCTTCTTAACGCGTGCCGGAACGACGTTGCCGCCGTAAACGCGCTCGGTTACGACTTCCCCGAACCCGACGAGGCTCCCGTTTACAGTAACTTTCCGATCCGCGCGCACGTAGGCTACGAACGTTACGCCGAAACGTTCTACGTGGACGGCTTTCACCTCGGGTTTCAGAACCCCGACGTCAAAGTCATTCCCGTTCTTCCTCACGCCGTCATCTTTCTGAGCGAAGCTCAACGCTACTACAACTCGCGTAAAAGCAAGGATCTTCCCGACTGGGTTTCGCGTTGGTACGAAGAACACCGGCACGCCGATCTTCAGATCTGGCTCGACGTTCAGCGCCCCGGGCTTATAGACCTCAATATCCGCGAGCTTTGCGGGCGCTTCTTCGAAATCGAGGATATGGAGAACGTTCACGACGAAAAAGGCACGATCATTGCCAACAAATTCAACGTCAAAGTGTTCGGATCGTGGGCGCACGTAGACAAATACCTTTCTTCCGGATTTTCAGACAACGCCGAACGGAAAACGATCGTTCATCACGGCAACGTGTTTAAGGCTTACGAAAGCCGGTGCTACTTCAATCAATTCATACCGAAAGGGGCGGAATACTCAACTCTCAGACACACGTTCTCGGACGATCCCGTCGCTCAGACCGAGCTCGGGAGAGAATTGTATTCGCAACTTCCGCCGAAGGGGTTCTATAAATGACGATTTACGAGCTTAACGAAAAATACTTCGAACTGTACTCACGGCTTAACGAAAACCGCGAGTTCGTTTCGGCTAATGCGTATAAAGCTATGAGCCGCGCACTCGACAAGCAATACGACGATGAGCTTCGCACGCTTACCGGCTCGCTTATGCTCGATACCGCCGAAGCGGACTTCGTTCAGCGCTACCGGATCCGCAAGTATATCCCGCGACGTCTGATCTTCGGATACAACCGGATCGGCAAAGCGTTTATGCGACGTTGCAAAGCTGACTTCCGAGAATACCTCGCCGCCGTTCTCGCCGAAACTTCTCCCCCACCGCCCGAAGATCCGCCGCAAGAACCGGACCGAAAACCGGAAGAACCCGAGAAAACAACCGCTCTGATCGCCGTTCTTCCGACAAAAGAGGTAGCACCGAAAGAGGACGAAACCCTGCAATAACGCTTGCTTATTGACTTTCAACGCTTGTGCTACCGATAACTCCCACCCCGCAATATTAACGAGGGGTGCAGGGGGACGAGACCGCGCACGCGGCGGAACGGAGTTCCGCACGGAGTGTCCGTCCCCTTGCCCTCCTCGCCTTCGCTTCCTCGCCATTGCGGGCAAACTACCCCAGCGTCTACGCCCGCGCTTGCTCGCAAGCGCGCCCCCACAATGCCGCAAGCAACGGCAAACGAGGCGCGCCCGTGCCGTTGCGCCGGCAAGCCGCCCGCGGCGGCGTCCGTGTTGCCATACTCGATAATGGCAACACTTAACTCACCAAACCCGAAAGGGTTTATTTTGCCGTAATTGAAAAACTCAAAAAGGAGGTTCTATGATAAATCCAAACACTATTACCCCTTACCATTACCAAACGTGCTATGCTCGTACCGGAAACTATAACTGTTGCGACGGTTGCGATCGTTACGACGAGTGTCGCTGGGCTTCTATGAGCGAAACTTACCGTAAATGCGTATACCGAACGCGAAAAACTTTCAGCGCCGAAAACTATTGCGCGACTTGCCCGAATTACCGAAAATGCCGTACCGAACGTAACCTGCCTTTCAAAATATACACGAAGCGAAACGTCATTCTCAACGCCTATCCGAACTCAGACTACACCGAAGTCATTTACTACAAAGATCCGTTCCTTTACCTCGAAGATTCGGGCAACCTCGATCCCGTCGAAAGACAACGTATGATGAGGAAGAACGAAAGCGGCGAATACGTGCCGGTGAACGACGATTTCACCGTAAGCGCGCTTCAACGCTCGATCCGCAACGCGAGCAAACGCTCGAAAGACTCGTTTTACGGCTATGCGCAAGCCAACGACTGGGCGTACTTCTTCACCCTCACCTTTTCGCCCGAAGTCGTAAACCGTTACGACGATAACGCTGTCAAAGCGTTATGGTCGGAATTCGAGCGGTGGTGCAAACGCCGCTCGCCCGACGTCAAGATCCTCGCCGTTCCCGAACGCCATAAAGACGGCGCGCTTCACTTTCACGGCTTTATGTCCGAAAACCAAAGCATAACGCTTACGCCGTTCGTTGACGAAAAAACCGGCAAACAGAAAACGTGCGCTTTCGGCTCTCCGCTCTGGAACATAAAAGAATGGACGAACGGCTTTTCTTCCCTCGCTATTATCCCGCCCGAGAACAACTATGCACGGGTCGCTAACTACGTTATGAAATACATAAGCAAGGACGGAAACATAGGCTACAATCAAAAACGTTTCTACCGCACGCGAAACCTCAACTTCAAAAACAAAAGCCTCTTTATTTGCGAACCGGACGAAATCGACGATATGGCTGCCGAACTCGGTCTCGTCCCTATAAAAGAAAACGATCGGATCGTCGTTTTTAGAAAAGTGATAGAAAAGTAAAAGAAATTTCACGTGCAAAAAAATCCAAAAAACCTTGACTTTCGAAAAATCCGTGATATAATGGGTTCGAAGGGAGAAAGTATGAACGCGCAAAACGACGTTAATTTTATTATATCCGCATTATCCGACATTATTGCTCGACTTCAAGGCTTCACCGCCCCGAAGTCGAGTCTTACGTTCGGCGGCTGGCTCAAAGAATGGTATCGGGTTTATAAGGTTCCGAAACTCAAAGCGTGTAGCCTTTATCAACTCGACGTATGTATCCGCAAACACACCCCGCCCGAACTTAAAGCAATGCCGCTCGAAGAACTCGACCCGATCAGACTTCAAACCGCGCTTAACTCGATCGAATCTAACCGTATGAAAAAATACACTTACGACACTTGGTCGGAAGCGTTAAGAAAAGCGTGCGCGCTCGAATACGTCCGCAAAAACGCTATGGACTGCGTAGAACCGGTAAAGCACGTTCGCAAGATCGGCAAGGCTATGACGGTTGCGCAGCAAGCGGCTTACCTCGAACGGATCCGCGGTCACAAACTCGAAAAACTGTTCCGGTTCTATCTTCTCACCGGCTGTCGCGTAAGCGAAGCACTCGCCGTCACACCCGCCGACGTTGACGAAGAAAACGGCTTACTCCATATCCGCGGCACGAAAACGCACGACTCCGACCGTTATATCCCGCTCTTTCCGGAAGTGAAAAAGTTACTTCGGGGAATAAAGCGCAAACGAAACGAGCCGTACTTTCCATACACCCGAAATTACGCTTATGTTCAGCAATCGCGAATATCCGACTTCACCGTCAAGGATCTTCGGCACACGTTCGCGACCCGTTGCTATGAAAGCGGGATCCCGATCGAGGTTTATAAACGTTGGCTCGGGCATAGTAAAACCTCGCGTATGACGGAAGCCGTCTACACGCACCTCGACGAAGTACAGTTCCGCGAAGCGAAAAAGTTTACGTTATTCCCGAAGATCTAATCGAGAACGATCAGATCGTTAGGCGTACAATCCAGACACCGACATATTTTTGCGAGGGTGTCGATCGTCGGACAAACGTGTCCGTTTATCCAACGTGATACGTTTGGAACCTTTATTCCCAACTTTTCTGCTAAGACTTCTTGCGTGAAACCTCTTTCTTTCATTACTTTCTCTAAAAGAAAATTACAATTTTTCATAAAGCACCTTTAAAAGATTTGACATTAACATATATATTAAGTTATAATAGACGTAACATAAGTGTTAAGGTAGTGTCGAAAGAAAAATACGAGCATTATCACGAAGAAAAAACTCGTATTTTTGGCTCCTCAGGTAGGATTTGAACCTACGACACCTCGGTTAACAGCCGAGTGCTACTACCGCTGAGCTACTGAGG
>CAKQPR010000003.1 GCA_934270565.1 uncultured Clostridia bacterium
TTTGGCTAAAAACAGTCACCTGTGGACTGTTTTTACGGTGCTTTGCACCGCCGCGTCGCGCCCCCAAGGGGGAAGGCTTTAACCGGTCTCTTTTTAATGTCATTTCGACCGAAGCGTTAGCGGAGTGGAGAAATCCCCCGCGGAAGCCACCCGAAAACGACACTACTTGCAACTTTTCGACCTTTGCGGGCGGACGAGGGCGTCCGCCCCTACCGAAACGATATTACGCCCGTCAAAGAATTGTTACGTTTACAAGCTATACCTTTGCGGGCGGACGAGGGCGTCCGCCCCTACCACGTTTCTAACAAACATTGCGGTTGTCACCCGATAACCACACTATAACACCCTATTTCGACCTTTAAAGCGTTGCGGGGTCCGGGACACAGTCGCAAGGCGGTGAGCCACCGCGGGCGAGTATAGGGGATTGTTCTTTATGTTAGCCCATTATATGCACTATCCTAATACTTGCCCACAGGGGTTCCCTGCCAGCGGCTTTTTTGTTACTTTTTTCTCCGCTCGAAAAAAGTAAATTACATTTCCTTTCTTTTCTAAAGAAAATATTTGTTACTTATTAAAAACCTGTTTGTCTCATTTCCGAAAGAGAGCCCTTAGCGGCAGCGAGAATCCCACTCCGCTATCGAGTCGAGAACCACGTCGGGAGCGAAATCGTACTCCCGAAGCGACGAGCGCGTAGTAGCGCCGGTAAGCACGGCAACGGACACGAATCCGTTGTTCACGCCGAACTTGATATCGGTTTCCATACGGTCGCCGAACATTGCGGTTTCGGCGGGCGAAACGTTGCAAAGCTTGCCTATGACTTCTGCCATCGGCGCGAACGGCTTGCCGCAGATCGCCTCGGGCTTAACGCCGGTCGCGGTTTCGATAAGCGCGACGAACGAGCCGACGTCCGGCTTCATACCGCCTTTTTTCGGGCAGGCGACGTCGGGGTGCGAAGCGACGTAAGGCACGCCGTCGAACACGAAATCGCACACCTTTTCGAACTTCCTGAAAGTCACGTCGGTGTCGTAGCTAACGACAACGACGTCGGGATCGGAATCGACGAGGTTGAGCCCGCTTTTCTCGGCTTCGGCGAGGAAGCTCGGCGTTCCCATAGCAAAAACGCGACCGCCGTTATAGCGTGCGCGTACATATTCGATAGTCGCGGTGCCGGCGGTGATCACCTCGTCCGGTCTCGGATCGAAACCGAGCCGCGAAAGCTTGGAAAGGTAATCGGCGCAGGACAGCGAGCTGTTATTCGTCAGAAAAAACACTTTTCCCTGTTGCCGCATGCGTTTGACGGCGTCGATTGCACCGTCGATAACGTCATCGTCGTGGTACACCGTGCCGTCGAGATCGAGAAGAAAACGTTTAATGTTTTTGAGCGAGCGGGCCATTTTTCGTCCTTTGCAAAAGCGCGTCCGAAAGCCCCGTCTGGCGAGCAAGGTCGAGCAACGTAAACGGCAGACCGACTTCGGGCGCGAGCGCGAAACATAATTTTTTCTCTTCCGCGCGAGCGTAACCATTATACGAAAAACCGCGGTCTTTGTAAAGTCTTTTGAACCTTTTTGCCGCAAAATCGAGAATTTTCAGATACGCCGCGGCTTTGAGGTCGAGTTCGGGCGCAAACTCGCGGACGCAATAGGTTTTTTGTGCGATTTCACGCGCCGAAAGATATTTGCCGAGAGTTTTTGTGAGAACGACGGGGCTCACGCCGAACCTTTTCGCCATGAAATCAAGCCGAGCGTTGAGGTCGGGAACGACGATCGCGGGCGTAACCACCCTCATGATCGCGCGGTAAACCGCCAGCGTTTCGCGCGCAAAGTAAGCGGCGTTCTCCTCGCGCGACTTGCGCTTGCCGATAAGCTCCGCCACCTTCGCAACGCTTTCGCCGCCGAGAAACCGCTCGCCCCGAAACGCCTTCGTAAGCGCCGCGAGCCCCTCTGTGACCGCGCGGGTCGCCGAAAACGCTTCCGTCTTAATCATGTCCGCGACCGCCCGCAACGCTTCCGCCGCCGTCTTTCGGTCGTAATTTTCGCCGCAAAGCAGCGACCGCACCTCTTTTTCGAACAGAAAAACGAGCGACGAACAGATCGCGCCGTACCCCGCCGCAACCCGATCGCCGTCCTGCGGAACACTCGGATCGAAAACGATTTTCATCTTCTCTCCGACGGTGAAATACCGCGTTTCGCCGTACTTGTCCGTGACTTCGATTTTGCGGTCGCCGTATCCGACGTAACCCGCGTCGAACGCGAAAATAACGATCGGCAAACCCGTTTTCGCCGCGACTTTTTTTCCGTTTTCGGTTGCGGTTTTCCCGCCCGCGGCTATTATCGCAAGCTCGCCGTCCGCGCGTTTTACCTCGTCAGCCGTCGCGATTTTCCGCATACGGTATCGAGAAAACGCGACGTCGGTGAATTTTTTCGGGCAATATTCGTCGCCGCAAAAGATCACCTCGCCGCCCTCGGGAAGCCCGATGTAATCCTGCGGTCGGTCGGTCGCCCCATCGCGCACCTCAACCGAAAAATCGGTTTCTTTTTCGCTTCCGTCCGTCGTCGGTTTTTCGTCGTCTTTCACTTGCCTTCTCCCGAATTTTTTCTTTTATTATACATTCGGAACGCGCGCGAAAAAACGGGAAGAATAGCCCTTCCCGTCGAAATCCGTCGAATACGACGATTAAATTTTGTCCTTGTGTCTTTTTGCCGTAAGCGTGCCGTTATCGGCGACGAGTTCGCATACGCGGGCGGTGCGGTTTTCGATGCCTTTTTCGTTCGGAACGCCGTCTCTGCCGTGATAAACGCAATAGTGTTTGCCGTCGATTTTAATCACGCTGCAATGTCCGGTTCCCGACTCGAATTCGTTTTTCGCGATAAGCGGCGAGTACTCGTCGGGCGACGGGCGTTTTACGAAGTTTATCTTCGTAAGATCGGTTTCGGACGTAACGGCGGAGGCGTAACCGAGGAAATAATATTCGTTCTGATAGCAGTTTCCGCTGTAAATAAGGTAATGCGCGTCGCCGTCGCGGAAGTAGAACGCGCCCTCTATCGTGTGCCAGTCTCTGCCGTCGCCGAAGCGGTTTTTCATAAACACTTCCTCGTCTATGGTGGGGCGAACGACCGCGACGCTCTCGCCGGTAACGGCAAGCGGCGAAGCCATTTTCGTTACCGCGATATACGTTCCGATACGATCGGACGAGTAGTCGTTGAGCGAATAGAACATATAGAGATCGCCGCCGCTGACGACCACGTGCGGATCTATCGAAAACGGCGGAAGCACGTCGCAGACGTAACGGAATTTACCGTCCGGACGGTCGCAAACCGCGACTTTGATACGCTCGTCGTGCACGTCGCGAGAGTCGGATTTTACCGACGAATAGTACATATAGTACGTGCCGTCCTGTTCGATAACACACGGCGCCCAGAACTCTTTTTCGCCTTCGGTTTCGAGGACGAAGCCGAGGTTTTCCCACTCGCCGTCGATTCTATCGGCGCGGTAACAGGTTACGCCGGCTATTCCCGTCGCGTAAATATAGAATTTGTCGTTTGCCCGTATGACATACGGATCGGGCTGACCCTGTTTGTCGTAAATGATTTTCATATCCAACCTCCGTTATTTCTTTATTTCGTCGGCCATTTCGTAAAGTCTGTTCACAACCGCCTCGATCGCGCCGTCCGAAGCGGGCACGGTGATTTCGGTTGCCGCCGCCTTAGCCGCGGGGATCGCGTTCCCGACCGCGAAGCCTATATCGGCAAGCGCGATCATACCGACGTCGTTCTGGTTATCGCCCACGCACACGAGTTTGTCGAATTTTTTGCCGCGTTTCCGCTCCAGAAGCTCCCGCATTTTCGCGAGCGCCTGAGCCTTGCCGCTCCCGCGCGGACAGATTTCGAGCGTTCTCGAACCGGACAGCTCGATCGAGTATTCGCCGCCGAATTTCCCGCTGAGCTCGCGGCGCCACTTCTCGATAAGCTCCGCGCTTTCGTTCTCGACGATCGCCTTGTAAACGGGGAATTTCGCCGCCCTGACCGCCTTGCCGAAATCGTCGCCTTCCCGCCAGTACGCGAACCGGAAATCATTGTCCGTTATGCGGAAAAAAGTCATTCCGCCGCCCGAAACGAGGTAACGGAGCGTGCGCAAAAAGCCCTCGTTCATCGTGTACGAAACGACGGCGCGCTTTTCGGAAATCGAATAAACCGCCGTGCCGTTGCTCGCAACGCACAGATCGGCGATGGGCGCGTAATTCGCGAGCAGAGAAATTTCGTCGGGGTTTCTGCCCGAAACTATCGCGAAAACGCCCCCTTCGTCGGTAAACCGCTTTACCGCGGCGAGGTTTTTTTCGGGAACGTGAGCGAGCACGTTTTCGCCCTCGTAATAGTTCTTCGTGTGATCGGTAAACGTTCTGTCAAAATCACTGCAAAGCAGTATTCCGTCGAATTTCATATGTGTTTCTCCAAAGCGCGGACGAGGCGGTGAGCCCGCGTGGGTGAGTTTTTGGGGTTGTACCGTTACGCTACAATCGAATTCGCTCCCGCGAGATCCTTACGACTGCGCGCTTCGCGCTCCGCTCAGGATGACGGGGCTAAATAGCGTTATGTGTGGTTTGCGGGTCGGCAAGGCGGTGAGCCCGCGTGGGTGAGTTTTTTGGGGTTCGTGTTCACTTGGCAAATTTGGGGTGTTCGTGTGCGAATGTTTTCGTTTCTTATGCAGGGGATTTCTCGACTAACGCTCGGCGCGGAGCCCGCGCGGGCAAGTATTTTGGGATAGTTGTGTTCACTTGGCAAATTTGGGGTGTTCGTGTGCGAATGTTTTCGTTTCTTATGCAGGGGATTTCTCGACTAACGCTCGAAATGACATCGTGTTCGTTTGGGTTTTATAAGGTTAATGTGAATTCGACCTTATAAGGCTTCCCCTTGGGGGGAAGGCTTGATTTCGGTCGCTTCTTAATGTCATTTCGACCGAAGGCGTAGCCGTAGCGGAGAAATCCCCTGCGGAAGTCAGCCGATAACGATACTGATACTGCATTTTCGACCTTATTTGTCGGCGCAGCCGACGGTAGGGCGGTTCGCCCTCGGACCGCCGCTTAACGTACAGTTGCGGGCGGGTAATTGAAACATACCGTTCCACGGCGTTCGTATTCGCTCCCGCGAGATTTCTCGACTTCGCTCGAAATGACGGAACAAAGTACCGTTTCGCAAGGTTTTACAATGTTATTTGTAAGTGCGGGCATCGCCGACTTGCCCACGGCGGCTCGCCGTCGGCAGCGCCTCACTTTCTGTAAGTTGCGGGAACGAAAAGCATCAGAAGCGGATAGATTTCGAGTCTGCCGAGCAGCATTGTGAACGTAAGCACGATCTTGCCGAAAACGCCGTAAAACCCGTATGAGAATGCGGGACCCGCCGTGCCGAACGCCGGACCGACGTTATTGAAGCAGCTGACGACCGCCGAAAAATTCGTTTCGACACTGCCCGCCGCGGGATCGAACCCGAGCAGAACGAACAGAACGATCGTTGCGAGCGCATACACGACGAAGTAGCGGCAAACGCCCTTTACGGTGTCCTCGTCCACCACGTTGCCGTCGAGCCGAATGACCGAAGCGTCGCGCGGTCGGAGAATACGTTTAACTTCGCGCGCGCCCGACTTGAACAAAAGAACGACCCTGATCGTTTTGAGCCCGCCGGCGGTAGATCCGGCGCACCCGCCCATAAACATGAGCGCGAAAAGCACGGTTTGCGACAGGCTTCCCCACTGCGCGTAATCGGCGGTGGTAAAGCCGGTAGTCGAAACGATGCTCGCGACCTGAAACCCCGCGAGCCTCAGACAGTCCGCAACCGAATTATAAATCGGGTAGATATTCGCGGCGATCGCGGCAACCGAAACGACGACGATCCCGACGAACGCCCACAGTTCGGTACTTTTAAGCGCGGATTTTACTTTGCCTATCAGAATAAGGTAATAAACGTTGAAGTTCACGGCGAAAATCAGCATAAAAACGGTAATAACCCACTGAATGTAGTGATTATATCCCGCCACGCCGTCCGCTTTTATCGCGAATCCGCCCGTACCGGCAGTTCCGAACGTATACACGAGACTGTCGAAAAGGCTCATGCCGCCGCAAAGCAGCATAACCGTCATTACGGCGCTCAGCCCGACGTAAATAAGGCAGAGAAGCCGTACCGTATTGCGGCTTTTTGGCACGAGTTTGTCCACGACGGGCCCGGGCATTTCGGCGCGGAGAACGTGAATGGGTCGGTCGGTAGACGACCCCACGATCGCGATAAGGAACACGAGCACGCCGATACCGCCCACCCAGTGCGTAAAGCTTCGCCAGAACAAAAGTCCCTTCGGCATAGCCTCGATTTCCGCGCCCGAAAACACGCTCGCGCCGGTAGTGGTAAACCCGCTCACCGTCTCGAAAAGCGCGTCGATATACGAGTTCGTCGCGCCGCTCGCGACGAACGGAACAGCGCCCACGACGGAAACGACCACCCACGAAAGCGACACGATCAGAAATCCCTCGCGGGCGTAAATCGCCTTGTCCGCGGGTTTGAGAATAAAGGACAGGCACCCTACCGCAACGCTTGCCGCGCTCGTGATCGCGAACGCCGCAGCCGCCTGCCGTTCCTTATAGATAAGCGAAACGACCGCGGGAATCGCGAGCATTACGCCGCAAATCAACGCCACGCGCAGAAGCATGCAAACGATCATCTTACGGTTCATCTGAGCACCTCGTCGAACGAACCGAGCCCCGACACCGACGAAACGACGATAACCTTATCGCCCGCGCGGATTTCGTCCTCGCCGGAAGGAATCGTGACTTCGCCGGCGCGGATTATCCCCGCGAGGATCGCGCCGCGTATGATCCCGACGTCTTTCAGCTTCTTACCTGCCGCGGGGCAGCTCTCGCCCACCGCGAACTGCAACGCTTCGACGTGTCCGTCCATAAGCGAATAGAGCGTTTCGACCGCCGCGCCGTCCTCGCTTTCGAGCGCTCGGGCATAACTGACCATAACGTCGGCGACCGAGCGCTGAGGCGAAACCACGCTCGTAAGTCCGAGCTTTTCCGCCATCGGCAAAAGCCCGTCGCGGCTGAGCTCACTGACGACCTTCTTCACGCCGAGCCCGCGCGCGTACATATCGAGAAGTATGTTTTCCTCGTCCTTGCCGGTAAACGTGACGAGCGCGTCCGTTTCGCCGAGCCGCTCCTCTTTCATCATTTCGAGGTCGAGCCCGTCTCCGCAAACGACGGTGACGTTTTCCGCAAGCCGCACGCAGGCGTCTCTCGCGTTGTCGGGGTCTTTTTCGATGATTTTAACCGAAACGTGCGCCGCCGCAAGCATGCGCGCGAGATACAAAGCGGTCTGGCTCGCGCCCACGATCGTTACCGAATGCATGGCGCGTTTCACGAGCCCGAGCGTTTTGATCACCTTTCCCATTTCGCTCACGCCCGAAACAACGCAGATTCTGTCGCCCGCGCGCGGAGCGTCAGAGCCCTTGGGAATAATCGTCTCGCCGTCTCTTCCGAGCGCACAGATGAGGAAGTTGCCGCCGCGGTTCTTTTTGAGGTCGGCAAGCGTAACGCCCGCCACCGGCGAATCTTCGGGAACGATGAATTCGGCGACTTCCAGCCTGTCCGAAGCGAACGTTTCCATCTTGATCGCGGACGGAAGGCGCAGAATATTGAACGCCGATTCGGCGCACAGAAGCTCGGGGTTTATCACGCGGTCGGCTTCGATGCTCGCCTTGACGAAATCGAAACCTTTTGCGAAATAGTAATCGCCCCGAACGCGCGCGACGGTGCGTTTCGCGCCTATCTTTTTGCACAGGAAGCAGACGAGCATATTCAGCTCGTCCGAACGCGTGACCGCGATCGCAAGATCCGCTTTGTCCGCGCCCGCCGCAAGCAGCGTTTCGCCGTTCGCGCCGTTGCCGCAGAACCCCATAACGTCGCACGAGTCCGTGACCGCGCGGATAACTTCCTTGTCCTCGTCAACGACCGTGACGTCGTGACCTTCGCGGGCGAGACTTTTCACGAGCTTATTGCCCACTCTGCCGCACCCGACGATAAGTATGTTCATTTTTACCTCCGTAAAGCCCGCGTCTCGCCCTCTCCGAACCCGCGGTCGCCGTAAAGCCTTTACGATTAAGCTTTTCGTTGACCGTCGCGATCGGGAAACGCGCCCGAAAACCCGAGCCGCGCAAGCTTTCTCGCTTGTTGTAACGTGAAAAAACCAAACGAACGCAATGTCATTTCGAGCGCAGGCGTAGCCGTAGTCGAGAAATCCACCTCAACAGAAACGAAAACAATCGTGCGCGACCAACCACAAAATACTCGTCTGCGGCGGCTCGCCGCCTCGCGGGAGCGAACACGAACGTCTCGGAACGGAACGTCTATTTTTCTATTGCAGGGGATTTCTCCGCTTCGCTCGGGTTTCACCCTCACTTCGGTCGAAATGACGTTACAACCAAAGCGGGCGGACGAGAAATGCCCCCTACAAAGTTGTATCGCTGCGCGAAAATACCTGCAAACGCTTTGCGCTTGCGTATTCTCGCTTGTATTATACCACTTTGTCGGAGTTAAAGCAACTGTTTTTAGGTACGACGCCTGCCGCGACGTTTATCGCCTCGCCGATCACCGCGCCGGCGTCGCGCGCCACGCGGTCGATTTCGCCGAGCGTGAGGATAATTTCGCCCGCGGTTTTGCCGTCGCCGCCGGTTTCGAGCGCGATAGTCCGCGAGTAAACCACGCACGGAACGCCCACGCCTATAACGGGCACGCCGAGCGTTTTAGCGCTGATTTCGCGGCGGGAATTCCCCACTCCGCTCCCCGGGGTGATCCCCGCGTCCGACACCTGAAACACCGTTCCGAGCCGCTTTACCGAAGCCGCGCACAACGCGTCCGCGGCGATCACTACGTCAGGTCCGATTTCGCGCACGACGGCGCGGATAAGGTCGAAACTCTCCGTTCCGGTAGCCGCCGGAACGTTCGGCAGAAAAGTCTTTATTTTCTCGCCCGCCGCCGCAAACCGCAGAGTTTCCGCGCCGAGCGAATCCGCCTTCATTTCGGGATTGCCGAGCCCCGCGACAAGCACTTTTTTCGCTCCGCCGATATATTTTTCGAGCACGCGGGCAAGCGCCCGGATCAGCCGCGGATAGGAATTCGTATCCCCGCCCGCGACTATCGGCGAAACCGCCGAAGTGTAAACGCCCTCGGGCTTGCCGATTTTTTCGGCGTCGGCGGCGCTCACGGAAACGGTCGTGACGCTTATGAGTTCGTCTATCTTTTTTACGCGCGGGCGGACGAGCTCGGACGCGAGGTCGGTGTGTTTACAGGCTTTTTTTATCGGTTTTGCGGTCATATTCGGGAATATTGCACCGATTTAATAAAATTATACCGATAAAACGCTTGATTTTTCGTTCGGATTGTGCTAAAATAATTAGGCTATTGAGCTTTAATCAGAAAATCCAAGGAGAACACAACAGTGCCTAACATTAAATCCGCGAAAAAACGCGTCCTCGTCAACGAGAAGAAAAACGCTCAGAACAGAGTTCAGATGACGATCGTCAAGAACGCCGTCAAGAAGATCAACAACGCTATCGACACCAACAACCTCGACGAAGCGGAGAGACTCCTCCCCGAGGTTATGTCCGTGCTCGACTCCGCGGTCGCCAAGGGCATTATGCACCGCAACACCGCAGCTAACAAGAAGTCGGGTATCGCAAAGCGCATCGCCGACGTAAAAGCGGGCAAGAAGGAAATCGTTATCAAGAAGGATAACAAGACCATCGCCGCCGAGAAAGCGAAAGCCGCTCAGGAAGCAAAGGCCGCTCAGCGCGCCGAAATAGCTAAGCGCAACGCCGAGAAGAAAGCCGCCGCCGAAGCCGCTAAAAAGGCAGAAGAAGAGGCAGCTAAGGCAGCCGCCAAAAAGCCCGCGAAGAAAACCGCAGCTAAAAAGGCTGACGACGCGGAAAAACCGGCTAAAAAGCCCGCCGCTAAGAAAGCGGACGACGCGGAAAAGCCCGCTAAAAAACCCGCCGCTAAGAAAGCAAAGAAAACCGAGGACGCCGAGTAATCGCCCCTCTCTTTTCGCGCGCGTTCTAACCGCTTCGCGTAAATAAAAAACACACCACCCGCCATCGGGTGGTTTTCTTTTTAAATCCTGCCGACCGGCGACTTATAATGCCGCGGGCAAGTATTCGGGATATACCGTTCCGCTAAGTCCGTGTTCGCTCCCGCCTTGGTCTCGACTGCGCGCTTCGCGCTCCGCTCAGGATGACAAAGCTATGGAGCGTACCGCGAGGTTTACGGGCAGGCATGTTAAGGCTTCCCCTCGGGGGAAGCCTTATAATGTCGTTTCAACTTTATAGGTAGGGGCGTTCCTCGTCCGACTAAAAACGAACTACTGCGGGTAGGTACTCGTTTGAAATATCGTTTCCCGCCTCGGTAGGGCGGGGCGCTCTCGCCCCGCCGACAGGGAACCCCTGCGGGTAAATCGGCGATGCCCGTACTTACTTTCGGTAGAACATTATAGGGGCGAACGCCCTCGTCCGCCCGCTAACAAACAGTCACGGGCAAGTATTCGTTTGAAATGTCGTTTTATGCCTCGGTAGGGCGGGGCGCCCTCGCCACGCCGACAGGGACCCCTGCGGGCAAGTCGGCGATGCCTGTACTTACAATTTAACATTATAAAACCAAGCGTAACGCTCTTTCGCCCCGTCATCTCGAGCGTAGTCGAGAGATCTCGCGGGAGCGAATTCGATAGTAAGTGAACGGTACTTTTATTTTCTTCCGTATCGTTACGTTAAGCGGCGGTCCGAGGGCGAACAGCCCTACCGTCGGCTTTGCCGACCAAATAAGGACACAATCTAAAAACCAAACATACACGACGTCATTTCGAGCGAAGGCGAAGCCGTAGTCGAGAAATCCCCTGCGGAAGTCACCCGATAATGCCTATCCTACAACATATTTCGACCTTTAAAGCGTTGCGGGGTCTGGGACACAGCCGCAAGTGTCCCAGCGGCTTTTTTGCATACTTTTTTCTCCGCTTGAAAAAAGTATGAATTCTGTTCCCTTTCTTTCTTAAAGAAAATATTTGTTACTATTTATAAAGTAAGCCATAGCGGCAGCGCCCTTAGCGGCAGCGCTCTTCGCCCTTGATAATTCTTTCGAGGCGAGGCGTAAGTACCTTTCGCGTGTCGTCGTCCACGAGCGAAAAACGATTGCCGTCGTTTGGCGTGGAAAGGTAATTCCACACGCAGTACGGAATACCCCACTCGCGGCAAATCGAAATCACGTCGCGCATATAATTCTCGCGCGATTCGGGGTCTGCGTGGCGAATCGTTCCGAACTCGCCGAGCCACAGAATTTTATCGGGATTTTCGTCGCGGAATTTCTTCGCGCCCGCCATTGCTTCGCGCAGATAATTTATGTCGATGACTGAAAAATCGCGATACGTATTCGGATTTTTGCACACGACGCGGTGATAATCGCGGTAACGTTCGACGTCCGCGCACGGATACGAAAGCGCGCGGTTGTAGTAAAGCGTGGGCGCTTGAAGCACGCCGCGCTGGTGCGTGAATTCGAACGGTTCGTACATATGGAACGTATAAAAAACGTTCGGATCGTCGTAAGTTTTCATCTTGTCGAGCGCCCGCGCCGAATTCCACTGCGTGCCGCCGACTATAACGAGCCGCTCGGGATTAAGCCCGCGGATCGCCGCAAGCGTGCGCGCACAAAGCGCGTTCCACTTGTCCGCGTCCACGTCTCGCACCTCGTTGAGAAGCTCGAACGCGACGGACGGCTTGTCCGCGTATCTTCGTTCGAGCTCGACCCAGAGCTCCACGAACCTGTTCTGCAAAGTCTCGTCGTCGAGCAGCTGAATTTTTTCGGGAATGTCGCAATAATTGCCGACCGCCTTATGAAGGTTGAGGATCGGACGCACTCCCGCCGCCTCGCACCATTCGACGAAATCGTCGAGCTTACGGATCGTGCGTTCGCGATAAACGAACGGCGCTTCCTCAATAACGATCTGATCGAATCCGAGCCGTATATGATCGAACCCGAGCGATGCGATATAGTCTATGTCGCGGCGGGTGATAAAGCTGTCGAAATGCTCGAAGTCGCCCTCGGTGAGCGCGAGCCGCCACTCGTCGGGCAGAACGTTAAAACGCTTGTAATTCGTCAGCCAGCCGCCGATTCCCATACCTTTAATCAGTTTGTTGGTCATTTTTCCGTCCTTTTGCGGCGTATTCGCGCGGGCTTACGCCAAATTCGGTTCTGAATTTTTTGGAAAAATAGAGCGCGTCGCCGAACCCGCAACGGTAGGCGCATTCCGAAACGGAAATCGCTTCGCCGTAGCAGTCGAACAGCTTTCGGGCGTAACTCAGTCGGGTTTTCGCGAGCGTTTTTGCGGGAGTTTCGCCGTATCTGTTGCGGTAAACCACCCTGAAACGGTCGACCGAATAGCCCATTTTCGCGATTTCGGAAGTGAGCGCGAAGTCGGGATCGGTAAATTTTTCGCCTATCGCGCGCCTGATTTTCTCGGTTTCGTCCTCTTCCGCGTTCGGCGAAACGGCGAGCTCGACGACCGCTTCGGCAACGAACTCCGCCGCCCTCGTCTTTCCTCCGAAATACAGATCGCGCGTGAGCAGAATAAGCCTTTTCAGCTCCTCGCTCGCCGCGAACGAATTCAGCCGACACTTCACGGGAACGTAAACGCAAACGTTTTCGAACCCGCCGACCGATTTCGAGCCGTGTTTAATCCCCGCAGGCACGACGATCGCCGTTCCCGCAGAAAAAGGCACGTTGCCACGCTCGGTGACAAGGTTGCCCTCGCCGCGAAGGTACAACATCACCTCCGCCGTCTCGTGTTTATGCAAAGGGAATTCCTTGATCCCCTTCGGCGTTTGCGTTACGGTCAGCTCCATATTCACCCCTCTATTATATAACTTTTTTCCGATATTTTATCAGCCTTTTTCCGTCAAATATATGGAATTTTCCGACGGCAAGCCGCCATGGGGCGCGAAGCCCGCGCGGGTAAGTCGGCGATGACGGCGAGCCGCCGTTGGCAAGTCGGCGATGGCAGGGAGCCCCTGTGGGCAAGTCGGCGATGCCCGTACTTACCTTTGATAGAACAGGTAGGGGCGTTCCTCGTCCGCCCGCTGTATATAATGTTGCGGGCGGGTATTCGGGTAATACCGTTCAGCGTCAACCGAATTCGCTCCCGCGAGATCCTTACGACTGCGCGCTTCGCGCTCCGCTCAGGATGACGAGACTATTGAGCATTCCGCAAGGAGTTATAGGGCTTACCTGCCTCGATAGAACATTGCACGGGCGTTCCTCGTCCGCCCGTCGGTGAAGCCCCGATGGCAAGTCGGCGATGCCCGTACTTACCTTTGATAGAACAGGTAGGGGCGTTCCTCGTCCGCCCGCAAACCTTGCGGAACGGTACTTAGTCCCGTCATCCGGGGGCGTCAGTCGAGACCAAGGCGGGAGCAAACACGAACGTAACGGAACGGTATACCATTAAAAACCCGCGCAAGCGGACAAAATAAGGCCCACATTGCGCGGAAGGGGCTCCCACCGCAGGTGGGTGGGGGATTGTAAAGTTGCTGTACGAATAGTAGTTTCGTTCTAACAATCCTACCGCTACTCGGTTCGCTTCGCTCACACTCGTAGCACCTCCCTTTACACAAGGGAGGCTAGATATTGTCCGCCTTTGGCGGGTGTTCTATCATAAGGTTAAATCTTTCCGTAAGGTATTGCGAACCGCCCTACCGTCGGCTTCGCCGACAAAACAAGGTCGAGAATAGAGTAACCGGAGCTTACTCGGCTGACTTCCGCAGGGGATTTCTCCACTCCGCTTGCGCTTCGGTCGAAATGACGTTAAGAAGTGACTTTTTAAAGCCTTCCCCCTTGGGGGCGCGACGCGGCGGTGCGAAGCACCGTAAAAACAGTTCACAGGTGACTGTTTTTAGCCAAAGCGGTGAAGCAACTGTGTTGCGAGCTGTGAGGTGGATTGCCGAAGCGGTAGCGAAGGCAAGACGGATGAGGGGTCGAGCTATGACGAGCGTAACGTAAAAGACAACCCCTCATCAGTCGCTACGCGACAGGTCCCCGAGGGGAAGCCTTATAAGCGCGAATCACATTAACCTTATAAATCCAAACGAACCCGTTGTCATTTCGAGCGTAGTCGAGAAATCCCCCTGCATTAGAAACAAAAACAGTCGTACACAGATAACGCCCAAACACTCGCCCGCGGTGGCTCACCGCCCCTCTCCGTTTAACTTTCTCTCTCGACGCGCGTGTCGTTATCGCTTTTCGTAACGATGAACCTCGTCGCGCCGACGAACGCGTCCTCGATCGTGGGGTCGATATGCGTAGCGGTAATGATCGTCTGACAGCGCGAAAGCCGCTCGATCAGCTTCTTCTGCCGAGCCGGATCGAGCTCGCTGAAAACGTCGTCGAGCAGAAGCACGGGCGATTCGCCGGTTTCCTCTTCCATAAGGTCGAGTTGCGCGAGCTTCAGCGCAAGCGCGGCGGTGCGTTGCTGCCCCTGCGAACCGAATTTTCTCACGTCCGCGCCCCCGATAACCGCGGCGAAATCGTCCGTTTGCGGTCCGGAATGCGTAAAACCCTGCATTAAATCGCGATCGCGATCGCGCCGTAACCGATCAAGCAGATTTTTATAAAGCTCGTCGTCGGTTTCGCCCTCGATACTCTCGTAAGCGACCGTCAAAGACTCCTTGCCGTCCGTCAGAAACTCGTGCGCGGCGGCGGCAAGCGGCGAAATCCTTCTGAAAAACCCTTTTCTTGTCCGTATAAGCTTCGCGCCGGCGCGGGCAAGCTGCTCGTCCCAGACGTCAAGCGTATCGCCGTCCGCACGGCTCTTTATCAGCTTGTTGCGTTGCGCGAGCGTCTTGTTGTACCTCGACAAAAGGTAAAAATACGCGCGCGAAATCTGGCAGATCGCAATGTCGGCGAACCTTCTCCGTTCCGCGGGTCCGTCCTTGATAACGGCGGTTTCGTCGGGCGAAAACAGAACGACGGTGATCACGCCCATAAGCTCGCCGAGCTTCGTAACCTGCGCGCCGCCCACGGCAACCCGCTTGTTTTCCTTGTCGCTCAGAACGATTTCGACCTTGCGCTTGCCCGTAACGCCTTCCGCTTCCACCTTAACGCGGGCGCGGGTCTCGCCCCACCTGATAAGCTCGCGGTCGCGCGGCGTGCGCATACTCCGCCCCACCGCCGTCAGATACACGGCTTCGAGCAGGTTTGTTTTGCCCTGCGCGTTGCTGCCCGTAAACACGTTTACCCCGCCCCCGAGCTCCACCTCGGCGACAGGGTAAGACCTGAAATTATTGAGCGTCACGCGCGTTATCTTCATAACGCTATTATATCACTAAATCCCGCTAAAAGCAAGAAAAATCTACGTTCCCTCGGACTTTTCAATCCCTACAATTCAAGGCTTCCCCTTTGTGGATTCTCTCCGAGCGCGCGACCTTTTGTAAGGCTTCCCCTTGGGGGAAAGGCTTTAAAAGGTAACGGGCTTCCCTATTTGTCGCGTCCAAGCGTGGTAGGGGCGTTCCTCGTCCGCTCAAGGGTATACTGTTTGAGTACAACGATACTTTGACGGGCGTAAAACCGCTTCGGTAGGGCGGGACGCCCTCGTCCCGCCGCCAACCTTGCGAAACACTCCTTAGCCTCGTCATCTCGAGCGTAGTCGAGAGATCTCGCGGGAGCGAATACGATCCCCTCGAAACGCGCCTTAGCCCCGTCATCTCGAGCGAAGTCGAGAGATCTCGCGGGAGCGAATACGATCCCCTCGGAACGGTATTACCCGAATACTCGCCCACGGCGGCTCGCCGTCATCTCCGACTTGCCCGCACGGGCTCCACGCCCCATATGGTCTCACCTACTTCCCTTATAATTCGCGATATCTCGTTGAGCCTGACGGTCAAGATCGCGTTCGCGGATTGTTTGTTTTTTGTCGTAACTATGTTTACCTTTGCAGAGTCCGAGCTCGATTTTCAGAAATCTTCCCTTAAAATAGGCTTTAAGAGGCACGAGGGTATATCCTTTCTCACGAACCTTGCCGATAAGCCGATTTATTTCCTTTTTATGGAGCAATAAATTTTTATCGCGGAGCGGGTCGGGATTGAACGCCGAGCCCTTTTCATACGGCGCGATACGGCAATTTTTGAGCGTGATCCCGCCGTTTTCGATAAAACAGAACGCGTCCGCGACGTTGATATGTCCTAATTTCGCGGACTTGACTTCCGAGCCCGACAGCGAAATGCCCGCTTCGAACGTTTCCTCTATAAAATAATCGAACCGCGCCTTTCTGTTGACGGCGACTTCCTTGATACCCATAGTTTACTTCCCCACGCAGAAATTTTTGAAAATCTCTTCGGCGAGCGCGTCCGAACCGGTAATTCCGGTTATTCTGCCGAGCGCGGTAAACGCCTCGTAAAGCTCCATCGAAACGACGTCGAGCGTGTACTCATCGCACGCGTCGAGGGCGCGTAAAACCGCCGAATAACTCTCCGTAGCGGCGGCGTTCTGCCGCGCGTTGTTGAGCGAAACCGCGCCGACCGCTCCCACGCCGCTTGCCTTGAAAATCGCCTCTTTAAGATCTTCCGTGCCCGTGCCTTTGAGAGCGCTCACCCCGAGCGAAAACTCCTTTTCCTTATTATATAGGTCTATTTTATTCTCCGCAACGATCACTTCGCCGCAAGCTTTTTTCCTTATTTCGTCGATAAAAAAGTCCTTGTTTTCTTCGCCCGCGTCTATAACGATAACCGTTACGTCCGCTTGTTTTACGGCGTTTTCGGCGCGCTCTACGCCCATTTTTTCGGGCAGAGACTCGGCTTCGCGTATACCGGCGGTATCGGTAAGGTTAAACCTCACCCCGCGATAAACGTAACTTTCGGTAAGCGTGTCGCGCGTCGTTCCCTTTTCGGCGGTAACTATCGCGCGGTCGTAGCCGAGAAGCGCGTTCATAAGACTGCTTTTACCCGCGTTCGGCTTGCCCGCAAGCGCGACCGACACTCCGTCTCTTATAAGCCTTCCCGATTTATATGTCGAAATCAGCTCGCCGAGCTCCTTTTTTACTTCGTAAATGCGTTTTTTTACCTCTTCGGTCGTTTCTTCCTCGACCTCTTCTTCGGGATAATCGAGCGGCGCTTCGATCACCGAACGAGCCGTGATTATCTTCTTTTGAATATCCTCTATTCTTGCCCTGAGCCCACCCGTCAGTAGCGAGAACGCTCCGCGAAGCTCGGCGGTCGTAACCGCGTTTATGATATCGCAAACGCCTTCCGCTTCGGTGAGGTCCATTTTTCCGTTCATGAACGCGCGCGCGGTGAAATCCCCGCCTTCCGCGTAAGTGAATCCGAGGTTATCGACCGCGTAATCTACTATTCCGTTTAGCAGCGCGTAACTTCCGTGACAGTAAATCTCGACGCTTTCTTCGCCGGTATAACTCTTCCCTTCCTCGAAATAAACAGCCATCGCCTCGTCGCGGTAATCGCCCGCTTCAATAACGCCGTATTCCATTCTCCTCGGCGTTGTGAGCTTACGCGAAAAAATGCGGTTTACTCCATCTCTGACGTTTTTGCCGCTTATCCTTATTATTCCGATCGCTCCCGTTCCCGCGGGGGTGGCGATCGCTATTATCGTCTTTTCTCTGTCCGTCATAAATTTCACCTTGAAATCCCTATCATTATACTTGAAAAACGCCGCTTTGTCAATCGTTGAAACTCTCTCCGATTTATCCACAATTCTTTTTTCCTCTCATTCCGATTTTCTCATACACCCTTTTTCTCGTAGCATATAATGTTTATTTTAAATAATAGTATAAGTATAAGTAGTGTTTCGGGATAAGTGGATAATTTTTTACGACCCTTGTAGACCACAAGATAAGGAAATTTTTAGTCGAAGACGAAAATTAAAACCGCAAGATATTGATTTGGTAACGAAAAAGTAATTTTGTAGATTCCGCGTGGAAAAAAGAGGATAAACTGTGGACAAAAAAGACCGCTTGTGGAAAAAAAACAAACCCCGCAACTCGGCAAAAAAGAAAAAATAAGAGTGAAAAACGGTAATAAAAAGTTATCCACTCAATTATTCACACTGTGGATAACTTTATAAAACGAATTGTAGATAACTTAAATTTTCTGTGGGTTTATCGTTTAAACAAAAGGAAAGTAACTATGATTAAAAAAAAAGCGTCCTTTCGTGTAAACGAAAAACGCCCTTTTTTGTTGTAGGTGTACGATTGTTTTTGTTTCCGATGATGGGGATTTCTCGACTACGGCTTCGCCTGCGCTCGAAATGACATCGTGTACGTTTTTGTTTTGAGGGCGGACGAGGAACGCCCCTACCTGTTCTATCGAAAG
Source organism: uncultured Clostridia bacterium (assembly GCA_934270565.1). Classification (GTDB taxonomy): domain Bacteria; phylum Bacillota; class Clostridia; order Christensenellales; family Pumilibacteraceae; genus UBA10677. The sequence continues at coordinate 18,394 of CAKQPR010000003.1, forward strand.
TAAGTACGGGCGTAGCCGACTTGCCAACGGCGGCTCGCCGTCGGGCGGACGAGGAACGCCCCTACCATTTAAAGCCTTCCCCCTTGGAGGAAGGTGGATTGCCGAAGCGATAGCATAGGCAAGACGGATGAGGGGTCGGGCTATAACATACGAAACGTAAAGAACAACCCCTCATCACCGCCTACGGCGGAGCTTCCCCTTGGGGAGAAGCCTTTAATTGCCACTCTTTACTGTCATTTCAACCGAAGCGAACGGCGATAGCCGTAAGCGAAGCGGAGAAATCCCCTGCGATAGAAAATAAAAGTACCGTTCCGTGGCAATCGTATTCGCTCCCGCTCGGTGCGGAGCCCGCGCAGGCATTTGGGGGTGTACCTTTTCGCTGCGATCGTATTCCCTTCCGGGAGATTGCCACGTCGCTTCGCTCCTCGCAATGACAGTAGCTAAGTACCGTTATGCTTTGTTTTATAATGTTAATTTTGTAAGTACGGGCGTAGCCGACAAATAAAACTATTCTTTGCTTAAAACTTCGATTTCGTCGAGAATCAGCCAGTTTTTCCAGTTTTCCCTGTTGGTTTTTTCGAAAACGAGCCGAACGTATCTTCCGACGATTTCCCTGTCGGTGGAAACCGATCCCCAGCCGTTTACGAATTTGCCGTAATCTTCGCCGAAATAAAAGAAGTTTTTGCCGTCGTGAGAATATTCGATTAAGACCCTGTCGGGATAGAATTTTTCGTTTTTCGGGGCGAACCATCTGACTTTTTCGAAAGGAGTTTCGCGCGACAGGTCGATAACGACTTCTATGCGGCACTGCTCGCCGTATTCCTCGAGAGGAGATCCCAAAGTGAGGTAAACGTCCGAATCGTCGGGCGTTGAGCCGAACATAAGTCCGTCGGTAAGAAGCCCGCCTTTTTCGTGATCCTTATGGAAAATATCCCGCCCGCCGTACTTGAACTGATCGTAAAAAGTATAAGATCGGTCGGGCTCGCAAAGAGGCTTGGATGAAACGAGATAATAGGTTTTACCGCGCGCGACGTTTCTGTAACGAGGGTACGGAAAACGGATATACTCCGCGTAACGACGATAAAAATCCTCGCTCTTTTCGCCACCGAGAGGAACGGAAGAATCGGGATTTTTAAACATCCGGTAAAGCATAAACGTAATAATTCGCTCGCTGTAATTTCTCAAAGCCGCGGCGTGAGAAATAAGGTTTCCTTCGCCGTCCACCGTTCCGCCTATATGTTTATTTATTAAGGAATAATCGAATTTATAATAACCGCCCGTGCCGTTTTCGCTTTCGGTAAAGGACAAATTGAAACATTCGCAGTTTGCCCAGAGGTGAACGCCGCCTTTATCGCAAGCTTGCTTTAATGTCGCGTACATTCTCACGGCGTCCTCGATCGTGATCATTCGCTGATTGCTGAGTTTGTGAATCTGTCCGCAGTGATCGTGAGGCGCGAGAATATCTATTTTTATTCTGCCGTCCGCGATCGCTTCGAGAAGGCTTGCCGAAGTGCCGCACCGATGCCCGCAATTCATATCCGAAGTAAGGTACGGGGAATAAAGAATCGGCATACACGGAGAAACTTTGTCTGCAACCGCGCGAAGGTTTACAATATCGCTTTCTATCACCGACGTGCCGTAATCGTACTCGTTCACTTCTCTGCACATGGAGTATTCCCAAGTCGAATACCAGCCGTATAAAGATTTGTACTTTGAAAACCGATCGTACAGATCTTTTATAAAAGCAGACTGTATATCGAGATCGATTTTTCCGAACAAAAGGCCGAGAAAGACGTGTTGTCTGTTCTTTTCAGCCGTTTCCAGAATTTTGTCGATGGCGTGGACGTTTTCAAACCCGTCGGCTGTTCCGAAAACGGACGAATTGTCGTAATATGCGGCGTATTCTTTCCTTTCGGCGTTCACTATGCCCGCGCAGTACTGAACAATTATCGTCTTGAATCCGAGATTGTCGTAATCGTTGGTAAGAGTAACCCAGTCTTCGTCGCGGAGTTTTTTGCCCGCGCGCCGTTCGTCCACCGTTCCGTTTACGACGACGAAACCGCCGTCCACTATATTCGGATAGTTCTTAAGAACGACGAGCGGAACGGTTTGAGAATCCCGATCGTCTATACAGAACAAAAGCGAGTGACTGCCGACCTTGCCTAAAAAAGAAGCGGGAATTTTAACGAAACCGAAACTTTTCGGTTCGGCGGAGATTTCGGCGCTGTAAAGTTCGTTTTCTTTCGTTTTTTCGTCGAGATAAACGCTCGCTTTCACCGTTTCTTTTTTATCGCCCGCATTGAAAAATTGCAGACGAATATCGATTTTTTCGTACTGACTTACGGGACTGTAAGGAACGAGCCTTACGTCCTTATCCGCGTTGAAAATAATATTTTTCATAAAAAACCCCGCGCTTCCGAATATAATTAAGATTATCACAAGCGCGGGGAAATGTCAATGCAAAATATTATTAAATTTGTCGGAGGCTGATTATAATGTCCATATTGAACATGGAGATAAAAACGCCTTTTTGTTGTAGGTGTACGATTGTTTTTGTTTCCGATGAGGGGGATTTCTCGACTACGGCTTCGCCTTCGCTCGAAATGACAACGTGTACGTTTAGTTTTGAGGGCGGACGAGGAACGCCCCTACCATTTAAAGCCTTCCCCCTTGGGGGAAGGTGGATTGCCGAAGAGACAGCAAAGGCAAGACGGATGAGGGGTCGGGCTATGACGAACGAAACGTAAAAGACAACCCCTCATCACCGTCTACGGCGGAGGTTCCCGAGGGGAATCCTTTAATTGCTACTTTTTACTGTCATTTCGACCGAAGCGAACGGCGATAGCCGTAAGCGAAGCGGAGAAATCCCCTGCGATAGAAAATAAAAGTACCGTTCCGCGGCAATCGTATTCGCTCCCGCGAGATCTCTCGACTACGCTCGAGATGACGGGGCTGAATACCGTTCCGTTCCGTTTTGTTTTATAATGTTATTTTGTAAGTACGGGCGTAGCCGACTTGCCCGCAGGGGTTCCCTGCCATCGCCAACTTGTTATTGATTGTTCACGCTGTCGGAGGGATCCGAAAGTTCGTCCTCTCGTTTAAGACCGCGAAGGGTGCGGACGTTGCGGATCGCGTAAAGAACGAAGGACAACGCCATAAGCGAAACCGTAACGATGATACTGACGAGCGAGACCCACGCGGGAATATCGACCCAGATGATATGAAGGACGGTCATGGCGTAGATCGAAACGGTAGCGGCTTTGCCGTGCCACTCGGCGCTGTAAGTCGTGCCCGTGCGGGTGACGATCATAAGCCCGAGAATACCCGAAACGAATTCCTTTATGATAAGGAGAGCGAGCGGAAACCAGATTTTCGGGAACGAGCGGACGAGACAGAGCATAACGCTGATCTGAGTGAGTTTGTCCGCAACGGGATCGAGGGCTTTGCCGAGAGCGCTGACCATATTGAATTTACGCGCTATAAACCCGTCGATAACGTCCGTAAAGCCGCTTGCGACGACGATAATCGTTGCCGCGACGTAATTCCCGATAAGATACTGCCACACGAAAAACGGTATAAGAATAAGCCTCACCAAAGTGAGGACGTTGGGGATAGTTAATATTTTTTTGTCGTAATCTTTACTCATTCGGTTCTCCGTTGTTTTCGGTCGAAACGTTTTCTTTATCGTTGTTTATTTCGTTTTTGTCGATAAAAGCGTTATACGTTTCGCTTTTTTCGCGACGTTCGCGCGATTTTTCCATTTTGAGATTGAGTCTGTGAGCGAGGTAAAAAACGACGATTATCCAGAACGCGCACGCGCTTACGAACACGAACCAGTCGTAAAGCGAGAACGACGCGAACGGCACGACGTTAAGTCCGAAAACGATCGTCGCGACCCCTATTCCCCTGCCGATAAGCACGGAAGGGATAAACCAGCCGAGTTTCATTTTGATAACGCCCGCAACCATAACGAGCGCGTCGTCGGGAAACGCGGGAAAAAGCATCATCAGCGGAAAATAAACCGAACCTTTGTTCCGAAGAAGTTCGGAGGCACGCGCGCAGTCCTTACCGCCGAGCAGTTTTTCGCAGAGTTTGTAGCCGCCTGCTCTGCCCGTAAGGTACATAGCCGCGCTCGAAAGCATAACGCCGATAAACGCGAGTAAAAACGCTTTGACGGGCTCGGGGAAAAGCGCGACCGCGAGAAGAATAAAGGTCATATTCGTCCCGGGAATAGCGCATAACGCGACGGTGAGAACGGTCTGGAGCGCGAGAAACGCGATTATTCCCCAAACGCTCGAGCGGAAAGTTTCGACGAGAGCGGCGTTGAGTTTCATTCCCTCGTCGTAGTAAACGACGCCGCACGCGAGAAGAACGAGAAAAATCGCGACCGAAACGCCGACGACAATGCCGATCGCCGCCGCAATGCGGAGAATTTCCGATTTGTGTTGTTTCAAAAATTCTTTCACCTATCGTCACACAATGTAATATTTTACGATTTTTCGGTTGTCGCGGTATGGTCGCGCGGTGAAAATCGCAAGAAAAAAGGTCGGGAAGAGGGGTGAGCTCCGACCTTAAATTTTTCGTTATAAATCCCCGAAAATCACGGAAATCAGTCGATTTTTTTCAGAACGGCTATTCCGTAAGGCGCGAGCGTCACGCTTTCGCCCTCATTATAACACGTTTTCGTGATTAAGTCAACCGAGGAGAACGGCGCGGCGAACGAGCCGTATTCGTTGAGAGTTTCGGTAGCCGTCAGAATTTCGCCCGCTTCGCCCGAGCGGAAAGCGCACGCAACGTTGTAAGTTGCGCGGAAACGGCGGGTTATGCCGCAATTTTTAGCCTCTTCTCCCACGAAATCGATAAACGCGGTCTCTTCGGGAATTACGCCGAGAACGATAATCTTGCCCTTTCCGAGCGGAGCGACTGCGATCGCTGTTTTTCCGGCGGTGTACGCGCCGTCGAGGTATGTTGCGAGCGGCTTCGATTTTTCGCCGCATTCGTAAACTTCGTAGACGGTTTTGTCGGGAACGAAGGTTTTTTCGCCGAGCCCGACGGTGTATTTTTCGTCGGCGGGCAGGATATAAAGCTGTTTTACGTCCGCGAGCCGTTCGAGGTGGACGAGGTTGCGGTCGGTCGGCTTTGCGCCCGAGCGGTTGCGGTTGTCCGAAAGCGGTCCGACAACCCACGTCGCGCCTTCTTTTACCCTGTTCGTCGCTCGGGTTATAAGGTCGCGGTCGGTAAGGTCGGGTATGCAGGGCGTGAAAATCAGATTGTAATCGGCAAGATCCGCGCTCGGAACGATGAGGTCGGGGCGGAAGCCGGCTTTGCGAATCGCCGAATGGAATTTGCCGATCGCCGCGTGGTAGTTGAAGTCGGGAACCATGCCCTGGAAGCGGAACGTGTTCGCGGCGGGGGTCGAAACGTGCACGGCTATGCCCGATTTGTCCGGTTTGGTGCCGTTAAGATAAGCGCTAAGCTCGCCGAGCGTGTCAGAAAGCTGCTTGATTTCGCCCGCGACGTGGCTCGGAGCGCCCGATGAGAGCGTGCACGCGCCGTGTTCGAGCTCCTGCCCGCCGTAATGCGCGCGCCACAACCAGTAGTTTACCGTTTCCGCGCCGAGCGAGTACGCGAGGAATACGTTGGCGAGGTTGAAGCCCGCGGGGCGCATGTTGTTCTTTACCGTGCCGCCGTTCCAGCAGCAGGAAGTTTCGGTGAGCCAGAACGGGCGGGGTTTGACGGTGCGCATGAAGTCGTACCACATAGCCGCCGTCGGAAGATCCGCGCCGAAAAAGTACTGATTGAACTGCATTACGTCCGCGCTTTCCGCCCACATGTCGTAGTCGTGCGCGAATGTGGGCATCATATCCGTGCCTATGGGGACGGTAACGTATTTTTTGAGCGTATCGTACTGTAATTTTATGAATTCGTGCTGGCTTTCGACCTGAAATTCAGACCAGTTATAAACGAAACTCGGGTGGTTCCACTGCGGGTACGGGTGATCGAGCTGCGAAAAATCGTCGTACTGCTGAGAGAAAACGTAATTGCCCCACTCGCGGTTGAGCGCGTTTACGTCGCCGCCGTATTTCTTCTTCTCGTACTCGCGGAATTTCGCCGTGCAGATCGGACAGCAACAGCCGAAAACGTCCTTTGCGGGGTCGATTTCGTTGTCGATCTGCCAGCCGATTACGTTATCGTCGCGGCAGAATTCCTTCGCCATCGCTTCCGTGATCTTTACGCAGTACTCGCGGAATACGGGGTCGTTAGGGCAGACGTTGCGACGCGCGCCGTGGTGAAATTTAACCCCCTTGAAGTCGGTCGCGAGAAGCTCGGGGCGCTTCTCTTCCAGCCAGCGCGGCGGGCAGGCGGTCGGCGTGCCCATTATCACCGAGATACCGCGATCGCGGCACTTGTCCACGACCTCGCGGAAGAGCGAAAAATCGTATCTTCCCTCTTCCGGCTCCATTGTTTTCCATGCGAATTCGGCTATGCGAACGCAATTAAGTCCCATTTCCTGCATGCGGTCGAGATCCTTGTCGATTTCGCCGCGATCCCATGCTTCCGGATAGTAATTCGAGCCGAATATGGGCTTTTTTACCGTAAACATATTGTTCCTCCCGTTTTTTGTTTGTAATCTTATTAAATTATATCACCGACAAAAAGAAAAGTCAACGCCGAAACGTTGCTCGTTTTTGTCTTGCTTACGGAAAGTTATAGCAAGAATGTACTATTTTCGCTGCCGCTATGGGGTCGCTGCCGCTATGGCTTACTTTATAAATAGTAACAAAACGCGCTATCGCTATGATTTACTTTGTAAATAGTAACAAATATCTTTTAGAAAGATAATAATAAGTGTTTTACTTTTTTCAGGCGGAGAAAAAAGTAACAAAAAAGCCGCCGGGACACTTGCGGCTGTGTCCCAGACCCCGCAACGCTTTAAAGGTCGAAAATAGTTGTAGCAGAAAGGTTTTCGGGTGACTTCCGTGTGGGATTTCTCCGCTTCGCTAACGCTTCGGTCGAAATGACGTTAAAATGCGACTGAATTTAAGCCTTCCCCCTTGGGGGAAGGTGGCACGAGTGCGAGCAAAACGACCCGAGTGGCGAACGAGGGGAATAAACCTTATTTGGTAGGGGCGTTCCTCGTCCGCCCGACGGCGAGCCGCCGTTGGCATGTCGGCGATGGCAGGGAGCCCCTGCGGGCAAGTCGGCGATGCCCGAACTTACTTTTGATAGAGCGTGGTAGGGGCGTTCCTCGTCTGCCCGACGGCGAGCCGCCGTTGGCAAGTAATTGTTTGAAATGTCGTATTCTGTTTCGGTAGGGCGGGGCGCCCTCGCCCCGCCGCAAACCAAGCGAACACGATGTCATTTCGAGCGCAGTCGAGAAATCCCCCGCAATAGGAACGAAACCAAGCGAACACGACAGCTCCCAAACCACTCGCCCGTGGTGGCTCCCCGACGGGCGGGAGCGAATACGGACTTAGCGGAACGGTACGATTCAAATACCTTTCCGCTACTGTACGGTATGGCGGTCCGAGGGCGAACCGCCATACCGTCGGCAAAGCCGACAAATAAGGTCGAAAATATTATATTAGTATCGCTATCGGGTGTTTTCCATAACGTTTGTTAGAACTGTGGTAGGGGTGGACGCCCTCGTCCGCCCGCAATGGTCGAAAACGAGTATGAAGTATCGGTATCGGGTGACAACCGCGGGGGATTTCTCCACTCCGCTAACGCTTCGGTCGAAATGACGTTAAAATGCGACTGAATTTAAGCCTTCCCCCTTGGGGGAAGGTGGCACGAGTGCGAGCAAAACGACCCGAGTGGCGAACGAGGGGAATAAACCTTATTTGGTAGGGGCGTTCCTCGTCCGCCCGACGGCGAGCCGCCGTTGGCATGTCGGCGATGGCAGGGAGCCCCTGCGGGCAAGTCGGCGATGCCCGAACTTACTTTTGATAGAGCGTGGTAGGGGCGTTCCTCGTCCGCCCGACGGCGAGTCGCCGTTGGCATGTCGGCGATGCCCGCATCTACAATAATAACATTATAAAACAAAGCGGAACGGTATTTAGTCTCGTCATTTCGAGCGTTAGTCGAGAAATCTCGCGGGAGCGAATACGATAACAAGTGAACGGTATATTAAAAAGGCTTCCCCTTGGGGGGAAGCTGACGCGAAGCGACTGATGAGGGGTTGTCTTTTACGTTGTGTTTGTTATAACCCGACCCCTCATCCGTCTTGCCTGCGCTAACGCTTCGGCAATCCACCTTCCCCCCAAGGGGAAGGCTTTAAATGTAATGCGCGTTCTTCGGTATTCGCCATACCGTCGGCAAAGCCGACAAATAAGGTCGAAAACAGTTGTAGCAGTATCGTTATCGGCAGACAACCGCGGGGGATTTCTCCACTTCGCTATCGCTTTTGTCGAAATGACATTATTGTCTTATCTTGTTTTATTTGCGGGAGGTGGTTTCGCGGTACATTTTTACGAGGTCCTCGACCGCTTCGGGGTGGGAAAAGTCCTTGTTATACACGATATTCGTTTCGCGCGCCATACTGAGGTTTTCGATGGGGAGCGCGACGAGCTTGCCCTTGCGGATTTCGCTTTCGCAGGTGCTTCGCGCGAGGATCGAAACGCCGAGGTCGCGGCGCACGAGGTCCTTTATGGTGGAGATATTGTCCACCTCGAGAATAATATCGAAATCGGCTATGTTTTCGCCGAGCGCTTCGAGCGTGGAATCGAACAGAGCGCGGGTGGCGCTCGAAGGCAGGCGCATGATCATACGTTCGCGTTTGAGGTCGGAAAGAGTGAGCATCGAGCGGCGGGCAAGCGCGGAATCGGGGCTTACGACGCACACGAGATAGTCCGTGTCGAGCATAAGCCTTCTGAGCCCGTCGCGGGTGTCTTTCCCCTCGACAATCGCCATGTCGAGCTCGTAATTTTCGAGCAAGGTATAAAGATTTTTTATCGTATCGGTAATTACCGTAATGCTCGGTTTGCCTAAAAGCGAGCTGTAACGCGCCAGAACCTGCGGTATCCGGTTGTTCTCCGCGGTGTGAGTAATGCCGATTTTGAGCTTTGTGACGGTGGACGAAGGGTCTTTGAGTTCTGCGAGCATTTTGTCGTACATAGCATTGATTCTGCGGGCATACGAGCACGCGATTTCCCCTTCGGGGGTCAATTTTATCTCCCCTTTGCCTCGAAGAACGAGTTTTACGCCGAGTTCGGACTCGAGCGAGCTTATATGCTGACTTACGGCGGGCTGAGTGAGCGCGAGTATCTGCGCCGCCCGCGTAAAGTTTTTCTGCTCCGCAACGCACAGAAGCGTGGTGAAACGAACGTCTTGCATAAAGCCTCCTTATAAGCGATAGTTATTATATCAAAACAAAATATTATTTGACATTATGACACCGTCAGTATAACATATATTAAAAATTATTGCAACGAAAATGCGCGGCAACGGTAAGAATTTTTATTTCCGGTAAAGAGCGGTCGCGTTTTTCGGTGCCGAGCCGCCGTTTGACGTGCGGCGAAAGGAGACGGAATTGAGAAGTTTTTCGGAGTGGCTCGCGGGCGCGGGCGGCGCTACGGCGGCAATGGTAAGCGTTGCGGTGATGATGCTTTTCGGGTTCGGGTTTACGCGGATCACGAAGCTTCTGAAACTGCCGAACGTGACGGGTTACGTTCTCGCGGGGATCGTGATCGGACCGTACTGCCTCGATATGATTCCGCCGTCGGTCATCGAGGGCACGGACTTTTTGTCCGATATCGCGCTGTCGTTTATCGCGTTCGGCGTGGGCGAGTTTTTCAGAATTTCCACGCTCAGGCGGTGCGGCGGCAAGACTGTCGTAATCACACTGTTTGAAGCGCTCGCGGCTTCGGCGGCTGTTTTTGCGGTGTCGTTTTGGGCGCTCGGGCTCGACCTCGGATTTTCGCTCGTGCTTGCGGCGCTCGCTTCTGCGACGGCCCCCGCTTCGACGATGATGACGATCCGCCAGACCCGCGCCCGCGGCGAATTCGTGGACGTTCTGTTGCAGGTCGTGGCTTACGACGACGGCGTAAGTCTGGTCGCTTACGCGGCGGCGATCGCGGTCGTGGGAGCGCTGGGCGCGGCGGGCTCGGTAAGCGCGGGCAGCGTGCTTCTCCCCGTTCTTTATAATATCGCGGCGCTTGTTCTCGGCGCGGCGTTCGGGTTTCTGCTCAAAATTCTGCTCAATCACCGCTCGACGGACAATCGGCTGATCGTTACGGTCGCGGTACTTTTCACATTCTGCGGAATTTGTGCCGCCGCCGGAACGTCGCCGCTTCTCGGGTGTATGGCGATGGGCGCGACGTATATCAACCTCACGGACGACAACAAGCTTTTCAAACAGCTGAACTATTTTTCGCCGCCGGTGCTATTGCTGTTTTTCGTGCGGTCGGGCGCGAATTTCAGGCTGGACGCGCTGTTCGATACGTCTACGCTCGTAGGGTCTGTGCCGCTCGCGCTCGTGAGCGCCGCGTATTTCGTGAGTCGTATCGCAGGTAAGTACGCGGGCGCGTTCGTCGGGTGCGCCGTCGCAAAAACTCAAAAACAAACCCGCAACTACCTCGGGTTTGCGCTCGTTCCGCAAGCGGGCGTTGCGATCGGACTAGCCGCGATCGGGGCGAGAACGCTTGGCGGGTCGCTCGGAACGGCGCTTAATACCGTAATTCTCGCTTCGAGCGTGCTTTACGAGCTGATCGGTCCCGCGTGCGCCAAATTCGCGCTGTTTAAGTCGGGCTCGATCCCGAAAAAAGAGGACAAACCCGACGAAACGAGCAAAAAACAGAGCGCGGAAAAGATAGGTGGGAAACCCGCAGAAAACGCGGAGTCGATTGAAGAAAAAGTCGCGGAAAATGTCGGAGAGACGGTCGGAAACGTCGGAAAAGCCGAAAATATCGAAGAAAACGTCGGAAAAGGATAGTATACCTTATGAGGTGAAAGGCCCGCCAGCGATTTAACAATCGTTAAAATCGCCACTTTCTAATGTCATTTCGACCGAAGTGAGGACGATAGTCCGAACGCAGTGGAGAAATCCCCCGCGGAAGCCCGCCGCCTACCCCGCTGTTATTACATTTCCGACCTTATTTGTCGGCGCAGCCGACGGTAGGGCGGTTCGCCCTCGGACCGCCGCAATTCCGCGCAAGCGGACAATATCTTGCCTCCCTTGTGTAAAGGGCGCGACGCGGCGGTGCGAAGCACCGTAAAAACAGTCCTCAGGCGACTGTTTTTAGCCAAAGCGGCGAAGCAACTGTGTTGCGAGCCGGGGGTAGTTGCGAGTGGGAACACAGTGACCCGAGCAACGGTAGGATTGTTTTTATCGCAACTGTATTCCGTACAGTAACTTTACAATCCCCCACCCACCTGCGGTGGGAGCCCCCTTCCGCGCAATGTGGGCCTTATTATGTCCGCTTGCGCGGGCATTTTGGGCTGATCGTGTTCGATAGTTTTCGTTCCTGCTGTGGGGGATTTCTCGACTGCGCTCGAAATTACATCGTGTTCGCTTGGTTGGCGGCGGGGCGAGGGCGCCCCGCCCTACCGTGGCGATATTACGCCCGCCAAGGATTTGTCGTATACAAACAAACTACCTGCGGGCGGACGAGGGCGTCCGCCCCTACTGCGCTCTATCGAAAGTAAGTACGGGGGTAGCCGACTTGCCCACAGGGGCTCCCTGCCATCGCCGACTTGCCCGCGGCGGTTCGTCGCCTTGTTGCCTACCGTAGTAACGTTTTTCGGGGCGCGGGCATATATTTATCGTATGAAAATATGCGTTTATGCGATATGTAAAAACGAGGCGAAATTCGCCGAACGGTGGGTAAAATCGATGAGCGAAGCGGACGAAATCACCGTGCTTGACACGGGATCGACCGACGGAAGCGTTGAAAAACTTGCGGCGCTCGGGGTGCGGGTGAAAAGCGCGGTCGTTTCGCCGTGGCGGTTCGACGTCGCGCGGAATTTGTCGCTTGCGATGGTTGCCGAGGATGCGGACGTTTGCGTTTGCACCGACCTTGACGAGGTTTTCGAGCCGAAATGGCGCGAAAAGATAGAAAAAGCTTGGAAAGCGGGCGTTACGCGCGGGCGGTATCGTTACGTCTGGTCGCACGACGGCGAGCGCGCGGGCGTGGAATTTCTGGCGGATAAGATCCACGCGCGGCGCGGGTATCGCTGGATAAACCCCGTTCACGAGGTGATCGTGCCCGACGGCGCGGAGAAATCGGCGGTTATCGACGGGCTCACGCTTCACCATTACCCCGATCCGAGCAAGTCGCGCGCGGCGTATCTGCCGCTTCTCGAGCTTGCGGTGAGCGAGGACCCGAACAACGACCGCAACGCGCACTACCTCGGCAGGGAATATTATTTCCGCGGAATGTACGACAAGGCGATAAAGGAGCTTAGCCGACACCTTGCCTTGCCGTCGGCGGTCTGGCGCGAGGAGCGAGCCGCTTCGATGCGGTATATCGCCGCGAGCTACCGCGCGCTCGGGAATTCGCCCGAAGCCGAAAAATGGTATGTGCGCGCGTACCTCGAAAGCCCCGACAGTCGCGAACCGGCGTTCGATTACGCCCGAATGCTGTACGCCGAGGGGAATTATGCCGGCGCGGTTTTCTGGATAAATAAAGCGCTCGCCGTCACCGTGCGATCGCTCAGCTATATTTCGTCGCCCGAAGCGTGGGGCGCGGCGCCTTACGATATTCTCGCGCTGAGTTTGTTTGCGCTCGGAAGCTACGACGACGCCGCAAAAGCAGGGAAACGCGCGCTCGAACTCGCGCCCGACGACGAACGATTGAAAAGCAATCTTTATTTCTACGAGGAAAAAACCAAAGGGTGATAAGAGCGCGAGGCGGCTCGCCGACGGGCGGGTATTCGAGTTGTACCGTTCCACCACGTTCGCATTCGCTCCCGCGAGATCCTTACGACTGCGCGCTTCGCGCTCCGCTCAGGATGACGAGGCGAAACATCGTTCCGCAAGGTTTGCGGGCGGACGAGGGCGCCCCGCCCTACCGAGGCGTGGGACGTATTCCAAACAAACACTTGCCCACGGGGGCTCGCCGTCGGGCGGACGAGGAACGCCCCTACCTGTTCTCTCAAACGCTACGGAAGTTCGCCGATGCCCTCTCTACCACAATCTTTTTCGACTTTTAAAGCGTTGCGGGGTCTGGGACACAGTCGCAAGGCGGTGAGCCACCGCGGGCGAGTATTTTGGGCTTAGTACCGTTCCGCTAAGTCCGTGTTCGCTCCCGCGAGATCCTTACGACTGCGCGCTTCGCGCTCCGCTCAGGATGACGAAACAAAGTACCGTTTCGCAAGGTTGGCGGGCGGACGAGGGCGTCCGCCCCTACCACGCTCTACCGAAAGTAAATACGGGCATCGCCGACTTGCCCGCAGGGGCTCCCTGCCCATAGCGGTAGCGCGTGCAGCGAGCTTAGTGTTCCGGACCGATCTGGACGAGTGAGCGGATTTTCAGCCCGCCGGACGACGAGCCGAACGTTTTCGCGGCGAAGCGGCGGGATTTTTTGCGCGTAACGAACGAGTTTACGGGCACGGTGACGGCGCGGTCGCCGTCGTAATACCGCACTGCCGAGCCGCGCGGCACGAACCTGTAATCGGCGACGGACACAAACACGTTGAAATATTTGCTCAGCCGTTTTACGAGCGAAAGCAGTTTTTTGCGGTTTTTCGGGCAGAAAAGCAGCGAATCGAACCGCAAAAACACTTCCCGCACCGACATATCGTAAGAGGCGAGGAATTGCACCGAGCGGAAATCGATCGGATCGAGTGTGCCGAGGCGGCGTTTAAGCCCGATTTTTACGCCGAAAAGCCGCGCGTAGTATCGGGTTTCGTCGTCGCGGATTCTGCGCCCGAGCGCCGTCGAGCGGTTGTAGGAAACGTATTCGAGCACGCTCATATTCCCGAACGGAATTTCGCCCGTGGCGGCGTACCTCACTCCGTCCGAAACGGACGAAAACAAAACTTCGTCGTCGTTGAGGTTCAAAGCCTCGCGGCGCTCGCCCGCGGCGGCGAATTCTTTTTCGATAAGGGCTCTGTCGCCCAGACAATAAACGATCATTACGGTGTTCTCCTCGTTTTTTGAAGATTATCGACCGTTTGCGGTTTTTTATACCACAAAAAAGTAGATGGGGGAAGCAGGGAGCGTTTTGGGGTTGTCCGCCGATAACGATACTGCAATAATGTTTTCGACCTTATTTGTCGGCGAAGCCGACGGTAGGGCGGTTCGCCCTCGGACCGCCGACAGGGAACCCCTGCGGGCAAGTTATTTAAAGCGTACCTTTCCTCAAAAATCGTATTCGCTCCCGCCTTGGTCTCGACTACGCTCGAGATGACATCGTGTACGTTTGGTTTTTATAAGGTTAATGTGAATTCGACCTTATAAGGCTTCCCCCTTGGGGGAAGCTGTCGCGCGGCGACTGATGAGGAGTTGTTTTTTTCGTTACGCTTGTCATAGCCCGACCCCTCATTCGTCACTCGGATCGCTACGCTCACACTCGTGCCACCTCCCAGCTCGTAGCATAGCTACTTCGCCGCTTTGGCTAAAAACAGTCCCCTGTGGACTGTTTTTACGGTGCTTCGCACCGCCGCGTCGCGCCCCCCTCGGGGGAAGGCAAAATATTGTTCGTTTGTTCGGAATTGCGGGCGGACGAGGGCGTCCGCCCCTACTGCGCTTTAACAAACGTTATAATTGCCACTATTTAACGTCATTTCGACCGAAGCGAACGGCGTAGCCGTAAGCGTAGCGGAGAAATCCCCCGCGGAAGTCAGCCGAGTAAGCCCCCGTTAATACTTTTTCGACCTTATTTGTCGGCGAAGCCGACGGTAGGGCGGTTCGCCGAAGCCGCGTTAAGAAAATTTCGCGGGACGGGTGCGAAAACGCTTGCTAAACGGAGCGATTTCGGGTATAATGGAGTTACGATATGTATCAGGGAGGATATTATTTATGAAATCGGTTAAAATTTCGCTCGGACTTGCGGAAAGCGTTAAAAAATTCGTTGCCATCGTAGGCAAATACCCCTACGACATCGACCTTCGCAGCGGCAGATTCGTGATCGACGCGAAGTCGCTTCTCGGCATTTTCAGCCTCGACCTCAGCAAGCCCGTCGTTCTCGAAGTTCATTCGGACGATTGCGACGCGCTTCTTGCCGACCTTAAAGACTACATTGTAGACTAACGTAAGCAAGTTTAACTCTGCCCCGATAGCTCGTCGGGGCGATTTTTTTAGCGATTTTCGGTAGGTTTTCACCGTTTTTCGCGATAAAAACCCGAAAAAAGACAAAAAACGACGTAAATTCGCATAAAAGGATAATTATGGACGAAACGGGACAGCTCGAAAAAAACGACGTTATCGAAACGGATATCGCGTCGTTCGGTATGGAAGGCGAAGGCGTTGCGCGGATAGACGGCAAAGCCGTTTTTATTCGCGGGGCGATCCGCGGCGAACGTGTGCGGGCAAAGATCATCGCGACCCGACCGAAGTTCGACGTCGGGCTTTTGCAGACGGTTATTACGCCCTCGCCCGACCGCGCCGAGCCCGTTTGTCCGGTGTACGGCAAGTGCGGCGGGTGCGATCTTCAGCACCTTACCTACCCCGCTCAGCTCGAATTCAAGCGCGAGCGCGTTTCGGACGCTCTGAGAAAAATCGGCGGGTTCGAAATCGCCGTCGCTATGCCCGTGCCGAGCGCGTTTACCTACCGCTATCGCAACAAAATTTCGTTGCCGGTACGCGAAACGGGCGGAAAACTCAAAATCGGCCTGTTCGCGAAAAGCTCGCACCGCATAGTCGAAACGCCCGACTGTTTTCTTCAGCCCGAATGGAACGCGCGGCTTGCTCCCGCGCTTCGAGAGTTTATGGAACGCGGCAGACTTAAGGGCTACGACGAGGAAAACGATACCGGCGATATACGGCACGTTGTCGCGCGCGAGGCGGGCGGAAGGCTGACGATTACCGTCGTTGCGACCCGCGAAATCCCCGTAAAAGGGCTGAAAGAGGCGTTTTCGGGCGTTTTTCCGCGCATTTCGGTGTATCTGAACGTGAATACCAAGCGCAGTAACGTTATTCTCGGCAAGAAGTGGATCGCGGTTTATTGCGACCCCGAACCGACCGTTATCGATGGGCTGAAAACGGACGTTCACCCCGCGGGATTCTTTCAGGTGAACGACGACGTTCGCGAAAAACTCTATGCGCACGTTGCCGATCTCTGCGACGGCGCGGTTGCGATCGAAGCGTATTCGGGTGCGGGGCTTCTGAGCGCTCGTCTCGCCAAAAAAGCTGCGCGCGTTTACGGCATCGAACTCAATCCGCAGTCGCACGAAGCCGCGCTCAGACTCTGCCGCGACAATAATATTACGAATTTCACGCCCGTGCTCGGCGACGTGGGCGAAAAACTCGGCGAAGTTCTGAAAGAGGCCGCCGCCGAAAACGAAAAGAATCACGGCGTCGGGAACAAGGAAACTTTTATCGTGCTCGACCCGCCGCGAACGGGCATTTCCGCCGAAGCCGCGGCTACTCTCGCCTCTTCCGGCGCGGACAATATCGTGTACGTCAGCTGTAACCCGCCCACTCTCGCCCGCGACGCGCGGATCATTGCGGACGGCGGCTACGAGCTTATCGAGGTTCAACCGTTCGATATGTTCCCCGAAACGTCCAACCTCGAAACCGTCGCGGTTTTCAGACGGAAAAATTAAGATTTACGACAAAAAGGCTCACGTCTCATAGGCGTGAGCCTTTTAACAATATGTTCTTATTTTCGGATTACTTATTTTCGGCGAGCGTGGCACGGACGAAAGAGAGTTGATTTTCGACCGATTCGTAACTCGTCGAACCTTTTGATATGCGTTTTTTAACGCACGTTTCGGGCTCGATTTCTTCGTAGAGGTCTTTTTCGAACAGGTCGGAATAAGCTTTGTATTCGCTGAGCCGCACGTCTTCGAGCGTAATTCCGCGCTTTACGCACTCGCCCACGATCGATCCGACGGTTTTGTAAGCCGTGCGGAAAGGCATGCCTTTTTTCGTTAGGTAATCGGCAAGATCGGTAGCGTTTATAAATCCTTTTTTGCACGCCGCAAGCATATTCGCGGGGATCGACTTCATCGTCGCGACCATAGGAGCGGCAACGTCGAGACATTTTATTACGGTGTCGATCGCGTCGAAAATCGACTCCTTATCCTCCTGCATATCCTTGTTGTACGCGAGAGGCAAGCCTTTGAGAACGGTGAGCGTTCCCATAAGATCGCCGTAAACTCTGCCCGTTTTGCCGCGCATAAGTTCCGCCATATCGGGGTTCTTTTTTTGAGGCATTATGGACGAGCCCGTGGAGAACGCGTCGCTGAGCTCGACGAATTTGAATTCCCAACTCGACCAGAGCACGATTTCTTCGCCGAGGCGCGAGAGGTGCGTCATTATCAGCGAGTACGCGGCGAGAAGTTCGACGCAATAGTCGCGATCGGATACGCCGTCAAGCGAGTTGAGGCACGCGCCGCCGGTAAATCCGAGTTTTTCGGCAACGTAGTCGCGGTCGGTTGCATAGGTCGTTCCTGCAAGCGCGCAGCTGCCGAGCGGGCAAACGTTAAGGCGTTTTATCGCGTCGTTTAATCTGTCCGCGTCGCGCAAAAACATCATACAGTAGCATAGCAGATGATGCGCGAACGTAATCGGCTGAGCGCGTTGAAGGTGCGTATACCCCGGCATAACCGAATTGCGGTTTTCGTCCGCCTTGTCGGCGAGCGCTGATATAAGAATGAACAGTTTTTTGCGGATTTCTCCGGTTTTTTCGCGGACGTACAGCCTCAGATCGAGCGCGACCTGATCGTTACGGCTGCGGGCGGTATGAAGTCGCTTGCCCGCGTCCCCGACACGTTTGGTAAGTTCCGCTTCGACAAACGTGTGAATATCCTCGGCGGTCGGATCGAACGAAAGACTACCCGAATTAAGGTCGGAAAGTATGGCGGTAAGCCCGTTTTGTATCGCTTTGCCGTCCTCTTCGGTCAGAATCCCGCATTCTACGAGCATTTCGGCGTGGGCGAGCGAGCCTTCTATGTCCTGCGCGTACATCTTGCCGTCGAAACTTATCGACGAATTGAAGTCGTCCGCGACTGAAGCACGTTCGCCGGAAAACCTGCCCGCCCAGAGCTTGTTATCAGTTTTTGCCATTAGCCTTGTTTACCTTAGCCTGAACTTTGATGGGAAGCCCGTACAGTTCGATAAAGCCTTTCGAGTCCGCCTGATTATAGACGTGATCCTCGCCGAAAGTAGCGATCTCTTCGGAGTACAGCGAGTAGTCGCTCCACGCGCCCGCTTTGATCATATTGCCCTTGTAAAGCTTGACTTTTACCGTACCGGTAACGTTTTCCTGCGTTTTGTCCACGAACGCAGACAACGCTTCGCGAAGGGGAGTGAACCACTGTCCGTTGTACACGAGGTCGGCAAACGTGATGGCGAGCTCCTGCTTTTTGTGCATCGTCATTTTGTCGAGACAAAGCGTTTCGAGGTACGAGTGCGCGAAGTAAAGAATTTCGCCGCCCGGGGTCTCGTACACGCCGCGGCATTTCATTCCGACGAGACGGTTTTCCACGATGTCGAGAAGTCCGATTCCGTTCTCGCCGCCCACTTTGTTAAGCGCGAGGATAATCTCTTTAGCGCTCATTTTCTTGCCGTCGAGCGCGACGGGAACACCTTTTACGAAGTCGAGAGTGACGTAAGTCGGCTTGTCGGGCGCGTCGATCGGCGAAACGCCCATTTCGAGGAAGCCTTTTTTCTCGTAAAGCGGCTCGTTTCCCGCGTCTTCGAGGTCGAGTCCTTCGTGACTGAGGTGCCACATGTTCTTGTCTTTCGAATAGTTGGTTTCGCGGTTGATTTTTAGCGGAACGTTGTGTTTTTCGGCGTACTCGATTTCCTCTTCGCGCGACTTGATGTTCCACTCGCGCCACGGAGCGATGATGGGCATATCGGGAGCGAACGCCTTGATCGCAAGCTCGAAACGAACCTGATCGTTACCTTTGCCGGTACAGCCGTGACAGATCGCGTCCGCGTGTTCCTTGATTGCGATTTCCGCGATGCGTTTTGCGATAACGGGGCGGGCGATCGCCGTACCGAGAAGATACTCTTCGTACTTAGCGCCCGATTTAATCATAGGCACGACATAATCGTTTACGAACTCCTCGGTGAGGTCCTCGACGTAAAGTTTGCTTGCGCCCGTTTTCAACGCTTTCTCTTCGAGACCTTCGAGTTCATCCGCCTGACCGACGTTGCCCGAAACGGCTACGACTTCGCAGTTGTTGTAGTTTTCTTTAAGCCACGGTATTATTATCGAAGTGTCGAGCCCGCCCGAATACGCGAGAACGACCTTCTTGATCTTGGATTTATCCATTTTGTTTCGCTCCTTGAATTTTCTTGTTTGTCGTAAAAACGGCGATGCGTATTATAAAACTTTGGACAAAAAGTCTTTCAGGCGGTCGCACTTCGGGTTTCCGAAAAACTCGGCGGGCGGCGCTTCTTCGGCGATAACTCCGCCGTCGATGAACAGCACTCTGCTCGCGACTTCGCGCGCAAAGCCCATTTCGTGAGTGACGATAACCATCGTCATTCCTTCCTCGGCAAGCTTGCGCATAAGGTCGAGAACTTCGCCTACCATTTCGGGATCGAGAGCGCTTGTCGGCTCGTCGAACAGCATTATATCGGGATCCATATTGAGCGCGCGAACTATGGCGACGCGCTGTTTCTGCCCGCCCGAAAGCGTGGACGGATAAACGTTCGCTTTGTCCTCGAGCCCGATTCTTTTAAGAAGGTCGAAAGCTTTTGCTTCCGCTTCTTCTTTTGTTTTGAGCTTGAGCTGAACGGGAGCAAGCGTAAGATTTTGCAAAATCGTAAGGTTATTGAACAGGTTGAAATGCTGGAAAACCATTCCGATTTTCTGTCGCGCAACGTTAATGTCGATCGCGTTTGCATTATAGAATTGCTTTGTTGCCTGTTTGAATTCTCCGCCTTCGCTCTTTTCTTTCAAAAGATCCTCTTGTTTGATCTTTTTGACGATTTCGGATTTTAACTCTTCTTTGTTTAATTCGGCTTCTAACTTTTCTACGTCCGACGGTCCGGCTTTTTCGTCGAATAATTTTTTGAAAGTTTTCGATTTTTCGATAATATCGTAATGCAGGTACGGATCGACAGGCGTAAGAAGTTTACCATCGAACCAGATTTCGCCGTAAGTCGGAGTTTCGAGCAGATTCATGCAACGTAAAAACGTTGATTTGCCTGATCCCGAAGGTCCGATAACGGCAACCTGTTCGCCTTTTTTTATGTCGCATGAAATCCCGTTGAGGACTTTGACCTTTCCGAATTGTTTGTATAACCCTTTTACTTCCAGAACGTTATCTTTCATTTTTCGTCAACTTCCTTTCGATAAATTTCTGCAAGCATGTGAGCAACATTACGATTACCAGATACATTGCCGCGGTTGCAAACAGGAACAGGGTGTAACATGCGGGGTTTGAAAGTCCGAGTTTGTCGGCAATACCGAGCAGATCGTATTTTTGTTTACCTCCGACCATCAGGACTATGTAGCTGACCACGGAAGTCTCTTTGACGAGCATTATTATTTCATTAAATATTGTCGGAACAACAACCTTTATCGCTTGCGGAATTATGATCTTGCGCATTGTTGTGATCCACGAAAGACCTACGCTTCTGCCCGCCTCCATTTGTCCCGGATCGACGGATTGAATTCCGGAGCGGATAATTTCTGCCATATACGCGCCGCTGTTTATTCCGAAACTGACGATCGGAACGACAAGGTTCGTGTCCATACTCTTAAACGCTACCAGAATCGAACTGTACATTATGAGCAATTGCACGAGTGTTGGCGTTCCGCGGATAACGGTAATGTATATACCGGCAATTTTGTCGAGTATTTTCATTATCAGCGTGTTCTTCGGCGCAATCTTAACGACGGCAACCACAACACCGATAACGAAACCTAACAGTAATGAACTGAATGCTATAATTAAGGAATAACCGAGGCTTTCCAGAAACAAGCCTCGGAGATCCCAGAATCGTCCTAATTTTTCAAGAAACGTCATATGTTTACCTTTTTAATGCACGGTTCAGGCTACGATGCCGCCGGTGTGTTTCATCGTGTAGTAGTCGATTACGCCTTTTTCTTTCATCACTTTAAGAACGGCGTTCACCTTCTCGACAAGTTTGGTTGCTGCTTTGTTGAAGTAGATTACGTAGTCCTCAACGTCGGCGTCGATTTCCCAGCAAGCAAGGTTTGCATTGTTCGACGCTATGCTTTCGGCGGGAAGTTTGTCGATTACGACAGCCGCAACGGTGGTTCCGATATCGCCGCTTGCAACGATGGCGTTGGTGTAACTCGTTACTTTCTCCGCGTTTGCGTCGGCAATAAGACTTTCGCCGGTTGTTCCTTTCTGAACGCCTATGGTTTTGGAGCCTGCTTTTTCGAGGATCTGATCGACGGTTACTTTGGCTCCGTCTTCAAATGTTCCGACGGGGGCGATTACATACTGAACGGATTGTGCGTATACGTCGGAAGCAAGAGCCACCTCGTCACGTTCGGCTTTCTTGGTCATGCCGGCTGCGCCTACCGCAAGTTTGCTCTTTGCGACCTCTTCGAGGATAGTATTAAACTCAACGTCTTTAACGACAACCTTGTACCCAAGCGTTTCGCCGATCTCGGTCATTACGTCGATGTCTACGCCGACTACGTTGCCGTTGTCGTCAACGTATTCATACGGTGCGAATCCCGCGTTGGTGTAAACCGTGAGGGTTTCGCGCTTGTCCGCGCTGTTGCTTCCGCATGCGACCGCCGCAAGTACCATTACCGCGGCAAGGCACAGAGCCGTTACGAGTTTGATTACCTTCTTCATTGTTTTTGTTCTCCTTATAAAAAAATTGATTTCGAATTTTTTGTAATCGCCTTGCGGTGTGTGCCGTTCGTTGATTACGCGCTTAGTATAGCACTCCGATTTTTTCTTGTCAACTATTTTTGCATAAAAATTCAAAAAATTTTTGAAAAAGTTTTGTTTTATGCATAAACAGCCATTTTATACTGTATATTCTGCATAAAATTAGTTTTATGCAGATTTTTGCGGAGTAAAAACGGCTTACCGCCGGCGGGTGGAGACGAAAAAAGGCGTAAGGGGGTAAAGTATTGTTTTTAGGCGCCATTGTACGCGGTGAGCTGTTGTGTTGCGGTTGAGGGCGTAATGTTTAGCAAGAACAGGTAGGGGTGTTCCTCGTCCGCCCGACGGCGAGCCGCCGTAGGCAAGTATGCGCTGCCGCTATGGCTTGCTTTTAGAATAGTACAAATAATTTTCTTTAGAAAAGAAGGTAAAGGTGTTTTACTTTTTTCAGGCGGAGAAAAAAGCAACAAAAAAGCCGCCGGCAGGGAACCCCTGTGGCAAGTATTTGGGTAGTGCATATAACAAACTAATGAAAAGAACGAAACCTGTCCACTCGCCCGCGGTGGCTCACCGCCTTGCGACTGTGTCCCAGACCCCGCAACGCTTTAAATGTCGAAAATGTAGTAAGTAGTATCGTTGTCGGGTGACTTCCGCGGGGTTGCGGTATATTGCTTTTAACAACGTATCAAGCTTCGGTAGGGTGGGACGACCTCGTCCGCCCGACAGGGAGCCCCTGTGGGCAAGTCGGCGATGCCCGTACTTACAAATTAACATTATAAAACAATACGGAACGCTCCACCGCCCCGTCATCTCGAGCGAAGTCGAGAGATCCCGCGGGAGCGAATACGGACGCAGCGTAACGGTACAGCCATATATACTTGCCCGCGGTGGCTCACCGTCTCGCGGGAGCGAACACGAACGCAGTGAAACGGTACTTTTTCTACCGCAGGGAATTTCTCCACTCTGCTAACGCTTCGGTCGAAATGGTATCA
Organism: uncultured Clostridia bacterium; assembly: GCA_934270565.1. GTDB lineage: Bacteria > Bacillota > Clostridia > Christensenellales > Pumilibacteraceae > UBA10677. Next base: position 41,322 of record CAKQPR010000003.1, read on the forward strand.
AGAACCCAAACGTACACAACGTCATTTCGAGCGCAGGCGAAGCCGAAGTCGAGAAATCCCCTGCAACAGAAAATGCAAAAAAGCGAGCACGATTATCCATAATGTTTACCCGCGCGAACTCCGCACTTCGTATATGAATAACGTTACGCCTGAAACACCCGCACCACCCAGCTCGTCCGCCATTATTTTTACGCCGTCGAAATTCGACAAAATTAACATAAAGTTTATTTGCATACCCCCGCCGCAACGCTTGCGGAAACGACGAAAAATTATTATAATATATATAGTGCATATAGTGCGAAGTTTAGCGATTACGTCGCCGCAACCTAAACAAAAGGAGAATGAAATGAAGAAAATCGGACTTGTGGACTTTTATTTAAGCGAGTGGCACGCCGACAACTATCTGAAGCGGATAGTCAAGGCAAATAAATCGATGAAAGAGTCGGAGCAGTGCGAAGTCGCATATGCTTGGGCGGAACGGGGCGTTTCGCCGACGGACGGGGTGACGAGCGCGCAATGGTGCGAGAAAAACGACGTTCGGCTTTGCGGCTCGGTTGAAGAGCTTTGCGAAAAGTCCGATTATATCGTAATCTTATCGCCGCTGAATCCCGAAAAACACTTGGGTTATGCCGAAAAGGTTTTCCCGTTCGGTAAAAACACTTTTATAGACGCGCCGCTTGCTTCCGATTATGCGAGCGCGGAAAAAATCTTTGATCTTGCGAAAAAATACGGAACGAAATTCTTCTCGGCGTCCGCGTTGCGGTTTGCCGACGGCGTAAAAACGATGAACGAAAATATGATCGTCATAACCGGCGGGGGCGAAACTTTCGACAATTTTATCGTTCATCAGGTCGAAGCCGCAACCGCGATTGTGGGGGTCGGAGCGGACTTTGTTCGTGTTGACGACGGCAGGGATTTCGAGGTTGATAAGTGCGGTTACGGAGTGAAAATTCACTACCCCGACAGTCGTATGGTAACGCTGTTGTATGCGCCGCGTTTAGGTTTCGAAATTATAACAGATGTTAAAAGAATTGAGATACGTGACGAAATTCTTGACAAATTGAGTATCGAAATTCTTAAATTCTTCACTTCGGGAGAAATGCCGTTCGACCCTCGTGAGTCGCTTGAGGTCGTGCGAATCAACGAAAAACTTCTTGAAGGAAAATCGACGTCGAACAAGTGGGTTTCGCTTTGGGGAAACGCGGAAAGTCCGCTGTAATTTTACATAACAACCGAATATTTTGCGAAGAGTTAAACGAGGCGATCGTTTTTTTGCGTGGGTAAATCCATGCAAATCAACGATCGCTTTTTATTTCCAAATTGTGCGGTTGATTTTTTCCGACTATGCGCTGTGCTCCGTCGGCTGAATTGCATCGTCCGAATTAAAATTTTTCGCGGCGGCGTGTTTTTTTAGTTATAATTCCTGTCTGCGCGATTTGGTTACATTTTTAGAACAGGTCGATAGGGGTTGCTTGTGTAGTATTTTTGTGCTGCGCTTGGCTTTGTGCTGTCTTGTTGCTTTTTTTGTTTGACAGAAATTTGGTGGTGGCTTTTTGTCTGTTGTGTAGGCTTGCTTTATTTTAGGTTGAGCGCGGCAAGTTTTTGGTTTTTGTGTGATTTTGTCATTTCAGTTTATTTGGAGATTTTGTCGAATTTTTATACGAAGCTGAAATTAAGTATAAATTATTCGGTTTTGTCGAAATTCGGGCGCTCTTTTCTGTAAAAAACGTATTATTCCGGCTGAGAAAAATCGCCAAAAAAACGATTACAAAAACATAACTATATGGCTCTGACAGTCTATTTGTCGGAATTATAATTTCAAACGTGTTTAAATATGAAATCATAACTAAAAATTCGACTCTTTTCTTCGGTGAAGAATATATTATTCTTGACTTTTTTTCGTTTATAGATTATAATAAAAGTATAACGTTGCAAGTTATATTTTCATAACAAAGGAGTAATCGATAATGGCGATAAAAAAAGGTTTGGGCAAGGGGTTAAGTGCCTTGCTCGGAGACGTGGAGCAGGAATTTTCCGCGCGGGAAGAGAAGCAAAGCGAGTTTGAAAAAGTTCAGTCTTCCGAAGCTCCGTACGAAATACCTATTACAAAGATCGAGCCGAATATAAATCAGCCGCGTAAAGTTTTTGACGAAGTTGCGCTTACCGAGCTTGCCAACAGTATCAGAATTCACGGCGTTATTTCGCCGATTATAGTTGTAAAGCGCGATAATGGCAAATATATGATAATTGCCGGCGAGCGCAGATGGAGAGCTTCCAAGCGTGCCGGTTTGTTGACGATGCCTGCCATTGTTCGCGATTATACGCCGCAGCAAATCAAAGAAATTTCTCTTATCGAGAACTTACAGCGCGAAGATCTTAACCCGATCGAAACTGCGTCCGCTATAAAACAGCTTATGGACGATTATTCGTACACGCAGGAGCAGGTTGCGGACCGCATCGGTAAGTCGCGCCCTGCCGTTGCGAACACTTTGCGCCTCTTGACGCTTACGGCGCCGGTTATGCAAATGGTTTCTGATGGTAAATTAAGCGCGGGGCATGCACGTTGCCTTGTCGTTGTATCCGACCCCGACGCGCAGCTTGATCTTGCGAAACGCGGCGCGAACGAAAAGGTTACGGTGCGCGATTTCGAGAAAATGGTAAAGAATTACCTCAATCCCAAGCCGGCTAAGGCAAAAGTTGAGCAAAGTCTCGAACTTAAAGATATGGTTTCGAGATTTCAGCGCGTTTTCGCCACAAAAGTTACTGCGCTCGGCAACGATAACAAGGGTAGAATATACATAGACTATTATACGCGCGACGATCTGGACCGCATTATCGAGAGTCTTGAAGTGCTCGAAAAGAACAAACCGAGCGAAATTTAATCGATTTTGCCTCGAAAAACTTAATAAATCCATCAAAACCGTCCGTTTTGGGCGGTTTTTCTTGTTTCTTGGTATGTTTCACGTGAAACATAGGGTTTGTTGTGTTGTTGCAAAACCGCGTACTGTTTCACGTGAAACATCGTAAAGCGAAATGTTTGATTGTTTCACGTGAAACAATGTCGGGGTGAGGGTGGAAATGTTTCACGTGAAACAGATTAGAACACGCCGGAATTTACGACGAACACCCGCTTTTGCTTGTAAACACCTGTTTTTGCAGAAAAAAAGAATGTCTGAAGCGTTTTTTGTAGTAAAAACAGTACAATAAGTAAACATTTCAAAAGAAAATGGATACGTTTTATGCTTGACCGCCGCATTTATATATGATAATATAGTAATACAAACCTAAAAGGAGAATATTTATGGGAATCAAATCCGAGGGGAGATTGCTCCCGTCGTATCCGTTGTTCGTAAAAGATCCGTTTTTCTCGATCTGGTCGCCTTGCGACACTCTGAACGGGGGTGACGTCGAGTTCTGGACAGGGCTTAAAAGAAAAATGTATGGGGTAGTGTATGCCGACGGCGTTGCGTATACGTTTTTGGGTCGTAAAGTCTGCGGGGAGAATCTGAAACAGAAAAGCGTTTCCATTTCCTCGTTTACGACGGATTATGAGTTTAAATGCGATGCGTTCGATCTGGCGGTGTCGTTTATTTCGCCGCTTACGCCGAACGATCTGACGTTGCTTTCTTGCCCCGTGTGTTATATGGCGTATACGATCACGCCGAAGAGAGAATTAAAGAACGTTAAAGTTGCGCTCGTTATCGGAGACGATATATGTTATGATAGCGTTGCTATGCCTGTGCACGGCGGGGTAATGACATTACCGCAAGGGCAAACCGCGTGGTTCGGGCTTAAAAAGCAGCTTCTTATGTCACAAACGACCGATACAACTGCGGCAGAGTGGGGGCACTGGTATTTGACTGCGCAAAACGCGGTGCTTACAGACGATTACGGCATGTGCGATTTTTACGAGCACGGTGCGCTTCATAATCGTAACGGCGCGAAAAAATATGCGGTTGCTTACAATAGTTATGATTTAATAACCGCAAGCGTTGACGGTAAAATGACTTTGGCTTTCGACGATACGCTTTCGATAAATTATTTCGGCGATTATCTGAAAGGCTATTATTTCCGTAACGGCGCGACAATTTACGACGCAATCGCCGAAGCTTGGAATAGTTATGATTTAATAATGAAAAAGCTCGACGATTTCGACGAGGATTTAAAGGTAAAAACCGAGAAGTACGGTGACGATTATCTTATGGTGCTTTACGCGGGACTCAGACAGTCGGTCGGCGCACATAAGCTTGCCCTTGATCGCGACGGCAATGTTCTGTTTTTATCCAAGGAGTGCAACAGTAACGGCTGCATAGCGACCGCGGACGTAAGTTATCCGTCGATCCCGCTCTATCTTCTTTATAACCCCGAGCTCGTTAAGGGTATGTTGCGCCCGATTTTCAAATTTGCCGATATGCCGGTGTGGACTTACGATTTCGCGCCGCACGACGTGGGAACTTATCCGCATTGCTGCGGGCAGATTTACGCTTTCACCGAGCGCAACTATGCCGACGACGAAAAGGCGAACGCGGGTGACAGTATGTTCGTCAACTGCAACAACGATCGTCAGGGTAACGAGTTCGACGTTGCGTACACCTACCCGAATATCTTCGCAATGCCCAATCCGAACGGCAAAATGTACGAATTCAAGTACCAGATGCCCGTCGAGGAATGCGGAAACATGTTGATTATGGTTGCGGCGACCCTTGCCGCCGACGGTGACGTTTCGATCGCGAAGAAGAACTTCAAAACGCTTAAAACGTGGGTGAAGTACCTTAAAAAATACGGTCTTATGCCGGGGGATCAGCTTTGCACCGACGATTTCGCCGGACATCTCGACAAGAACGTCAATCTTTCCGTGAAGGCGATCGTCGGGATTCGCGCGTTCGCGTATATCTGCGATCGGCTCGGAAAAACGACGGACGCGCTGTGCTTTGCCAACCTTGCGGAAGAGTACGCCGCAAAGTGGCGCGAAAAATGCTATAAAGTCGGCGTCCCGACCCCGCTCACGTTCGACGGCGGCGAAACATTCTCGCTGAAATACAATATGGCGTTCGACGTGCTGATGGGCTTCGGTCTGTTCGACAAGGAGTTGCGCGAAGCGGAGACGGACGCATATATCGCGCGCAACAATCGTTTCGGCGTGCCGCTCGACAGCCGCGCGGAGTTCACGAAAAGCGACTGGATCTTGTGGGCGGCGGCGCTTACGAGCGATACGGAAAAACGCAAAAAACTCATTGCTCCGATTGTGGAATATTTGCGCGGAACGCCCTCGCGCGTGCCGTTCTCGGACTGGTACGAAACCGTAAGCGGCAGGCATCACGATTTCAAAAATCGCACCGTTCAGGGCGGGTTGTTCATTCTGCTTCTTGCGGATAGCGGCAAGCTGACCGAGGACAGGTTTTAAAATTGCCGTTCGCCGAGGTTGGATTTTGCAGCGTTTGTGTAAGTAAAACGCGCTCCGAAAAGACGGTTTTCGGCTGTGGTTTTGACCGCGATTTCGAGACGATAAAATAGTTGTTTCGTCGCGAAAAAACGATAACGTATAGCAAAAATAACGACGTTTTCCGTGTGGGGGGCGTCGTTTTTTTGTGCCGAAGACGGGGCGTGTGGGGGTAAAGTATACCGTGCCGCTACGACCGTGTTCGCTCCCGCGAGGCGCGGAGCCCGCGCCGGCAAGTATTTGGGGTGATCCGTTCCGCTACGACCGTATTCGCTCCCGCCTTGGTCTCGACTACGCTCGAGATGACAAAGCTAAGGAGCGTTACGTTTGGTTTTATAAGGGCGCTTGCGCGGAATTATTTTTCGTAATGTGAGAGCATAACGTAACCTTGATATGGTATTTGAAGCGTACTGTGCCGCTACGACCGTGTTCGCTCCCGCGAGGCGCGGAGCCCGCGCCGGCAAGTATTTGGGGTGTTCCGTGCCGCTACGACCGTGTTCGCTCCCGCCTTGGTCTCGGCTGCGCTCGAGATGACGGGGCTAAACACCGTTACGCTTGGGTTGGCGGGCGGACGAGGGCGTCCGCCCCTACCACGCTCAGCCGAAGGTAAGCACGGGCATCGCCGACTTGCCCGCAGGGGCTCCCTGCCATCGCCGACTTGCCCGCAGGGGCTCCCTGCCATCGCCGACTTGCCCGCAGGGGCCCCCTGCCATCGCCGACTTGCCTACGGTGGCTCGCCGTTCGCTTGCGCGGAATTGTTTTTTGCACGGTGAGAGCGTAACGCGGTGTTGCGTCGGTATTTAATGTAATTATGGGCAAAGATGAAATATTGAAAAAGTCGCAAAGCGGGTAGAGTTTTATTTGACAAAATTCGCGCGGCGTTGTATACTATATACACTAACGTAAGCGCGTTAAGTCGCGCCGCCGTTCGTGACCGATGGTAAGAAGCGGGTTTAACCGCGGGGGAGCGAACAGGCAGAGGGAAGCCGACCATCTGGGCAAAAAGAATATTTTCGCTCGGGTGTTTTTTTGCACCCGAAAAGGAGACCGTATGGAAGCTTGGAAAGGATTCAAGACCGGCAGATACGCCGAGGAAATCGACGTTCACGATTTTATTCAGACAAACTACACGCCGTACACGGGCGGCGCGGAATTTTTGGCGGAAGAAACCGAGCGTACGGCCCGTATTATGAAAAAAGTAAACGATCTTTTAGCCGAGGAACAGGCTAAGGGCGGAGTTCTGGACGTGGACGCGGAACGCGTGTCCGCGATTACGACATACCCCGCGGGCTACATCGACCGCGAGGACGAAATCATCGTTGGGCTTCAGACGGACGCGCCGCTTCGTCGCGGCGTAAATCCGTTCGGCGGGATTCGCATGGCGCGCAGCGCGTGCGAAGCTTACGGCTACAAGATGAGCGATAAAATCGAGGACGAATTCAGGTACCACACGACCCACAACGACGGAGTTTTCCGCGCGTACACCGACGAGATGCGCGCCGCACGGCATGCGGGGCTTTTGACGGGGCTTCCGGACGCATACGGCAGGGGCAGAATAATCGGCGATTATCGTCGGGTCGCGCTTTACGGCGTAAACAGATTGATCGAGGACAAAAAAGAGTACCGCAAGCTGCTTTCCGCCCGAGATATGGACGAAAACAACATTCGCGCGATGGAGGAGAACAGCTGTCAGATCGCGGCGCTCGGCGAGCTTAAAGAAATGGCGCTCGGCTACGGATACGACGTTTCGCGTCCCGCCGAGTCTGCCCGCGAAGCCGTGCAGTGGACGTACTTCGGGTATCTTGCGGCGATCAAGGAGCAGAACGGCGCGGCGATGAGCCTCGGCAGGGTTTCGACGTTTCTCGACGTTTATATCGAGCGCGACCTCAAATCAGGCAAAATCACCGAATCGCAGGCGCAGGAAATCATCGACGATTTCGTGATCAAGCTTCGGCTTTCCCGTCAGCTCCGCACGCGCGAGTACGACGAGATTTTCGGCGGCGACCCGACTTGGACAACCGAAGCGATAGGCGGCATGGGCGAGGACGGAAGGACGCTTGTCACGAAAACTTCGTACCGTATGCTAAATACGCTGTACAACCTCGGCGCTACGCCCGAGCCGAACCTCACCGTTCTGTGGTCGGAAAAACTCCCCGAACCGTTCAAAAAATTCTGCGCGCGGGTGTCCTGCGATACCGACTCGATCCAGTACGAAAACGACGATATCATGCGCCCGATCTACGGCGATGATTACGCAATCGCTTGCTGCGTGTCGGCGATGAAAGTCGGCAAGCAAATGCAGTTTTTCGGCGCGCGGTGCAACCTCGCAAAGCTCCTTCTGCTCACGCTCAACGGCGGCAGAGACGAGAAAAGCGGCTTGCAAATCGCTCCCGAAGGCAAAGTTTTCCGCGGCAAACTCGACTTCGACGAAGTTATGACCGAATTCGCAAAATACCGCAAGTGGCTGTGCCGGCTGTACGTCAACACGCTCAACGTTATCCACTATATGCACGACAAATACGCCTACGAAAAGATCCAGATGGCGCTCCACGACGGCGAAGTCGAAAGGTTTCTCGCGTGCGGAGTTGCGGGGCTTTCGGTGGTTGCGGACTCGCTTTCGGCTATAAAATACGCGACCGTTACGCCGATCGCGGACGAAAACGGCGTGATTACCGACTTTAACACCGAGGGCGATTTCCCCAAGTACGGCAACGACGACGATCGCGCCGACGAAATCGCGAAATCGCTCGTCGAGGGCTTCTACGCCGACCTTTGCCTCACTCCCGCGTACCGCGGCGCGAAACACACCCTCAGCGTGCTCACCATAACCTCGAACGTCGCTTACGGCAAAAAAACGGGCAATACTCCCGACGGCAGACGCGCGGGCGAACCGTTCGCCCCCGGGGCTAACCCCATGCACGGCAGAGATCACAGCGGCGCGCTGGCTTCGCTCAATTCGGTCGCGAAAATCCCCTACGAGTGCTGTCGCGACGGCGTTTCGAATACGTTTTCGATCGTGCCGAACGCTCTCGGCGAAACCGCGGACGACCGCGCGGACAACCTTTGCGATATGCTTGACGGGTACTTCGCGCAGGGCGCTCACCACCTCAACGTGAACGTTCTCGACCGCGAAAAACTCATAAGGGCGATGGAACACCCCGAACTTTATCCGAATATAACGATCCGCGTGTCCGGCTATGCCGTGAATTTCCACAAGCTCAGCCGCGCGCATCAGCTCGAAGTAATCAAGCGGACTTACCATGGCAGAATGTGACGCGGCGAAAATCGAAGGCGCGATCGAGTCGGTCTATTGCGGCTCGGGCGTGGACGGAAAGGGGCTTCGGGTGGTCGTGTTTTTCGGCGGCTGCAATCTGCGCTGTCCGTTCTGCCACAACCCCGAAACGCTCTACCGCGAGTGCGGAAAAACCACCGCGGCGGCGGTCGTCGATCGGTGCCTTAAATATCGCGGGTATATCCGTCGCGGCGGCGTTACGCTTTCGGGCGGCGAACCGTTTCTGCAACCCGAATTCTGCCTCGCGATCATACGCGGACTGCAACGCGAGGGCGTGAACGTTGCCGTCGAAACCAACGGTCATATCGTAAACCGCGAAATCATCGCCACCGCCGATTCGTTTATCGCGGACGTGAAAAACCAGATTACGGACGATCTTTCCGCTTACGAAAGGTTTCTCGGCGAGTGCGACCGCGCGGGTAAAGAAGTCGTTCTCAGTAACGTGCTTGTACCCGAAGTCAACGACTCGAAAGAAAAAATCGCCGCGTTGCGCGTTTTAAAAGACGGACACGCGTGCGTGAAAAAAGTTAAGTTTCTGCCGTTCCATAAGATGTGCGAGGGAAAGTACGCCGAGCTCGGTCGCGAATTTCCGTTCGCAAAGTACCGCGAAGCCGACCCCGAGGACGTCGCCCGCGCCGAACACCTCTTCGCGGAAAAGTAAAATTAAAAGTCTGCCCGACAACCAAGCGGAACGGTATTTCGCCTCCGTCATTTCGAGCGTAGTCGAGAAATCTCGCGGGAGCGAATACGATCTTTGCGGAACGGTACTTTTGTTTTCTTCCGCGGGGGATTTCTCCACTTCGCTCGGGTTTCACCCTCGCTTCGGTCGAAATGACATTAAAAAGAGACCGGTTAAAGCCTTCCCCCTTGGGGGAAGGTGGCACGAGTGTGAGCGAAGCGAACCGAGTGACGAATGAGGGGTCGTGCTATGAAAAACGTAATGTAAAGAACAACCCCTCATCACCGCCTTTGGCGGAGCTTCCCCCCAAGGGGAAGCCTTATATGGTAGGGGCGTTCCTCGTCCGCCCGACGGCGAGCCGCCGCTGGCAAGTATTTGTTTGAAATGTCGTTTTTCGCTTCGGTAGGGCGGGACGCCCTCGTCCCGCCGCTCAACCTTACGGAAAGGTATTTGCTTACGAATGAATAATTCCGCGCAAGCGGACAATATCTAGCCTCCTTTGTGTAAAGGGCGCGACGCGGCGGTGCGAAGCACCGTAAAAACAGTCCACAGGCGACTGTTTTTAGCCAAAGCGGCGAAGTAGCTGTGCTACGAGCCGGGGGTTGACACGAAGCGTAGGCGTAAGCTAAGCAAGTGTCGGTAGGATTGTTTTAACGCAACTGCTATTCGTACAGCTTCGCTACAATCCCCCACCCGCCTGCGGCGGGAGCCCCCTTTGCACAAAGGGGCCTTAATTCGTCCGCTTGCGCGGATAATTTATGTTATACCGTTTCCTCAAAAAGGGGCTTGTTTCCCCTTCAAAAAAATAAAAAAACTTTTTTGCGTAAAACTATTGACAAAACGTAAAAACAGGTATATAATGTCGGTACGATAAGCGTTTAATCTTCACAGAGGTTAAACGCTTTTAGTTTTATCCACCCATAGATCTCTTCCGCAAACGCGCGCAGCCCGCGCGAAAGGAAAAGGAAAATGAAACCGAATCGCACCGACGAGACGAAACCGAAACGCACGGACGGAACGAAAAAGAAACGTACCGACGAGTACGTTCCCGATTACGATTATCTGTTTTCGGAGCAGGAGACGGGCGGCAAAAAGCAGAAAACGCGATTTCTGAAAAAGATTATCCGCATAAACCTCGGCGCGGTAATACTTTCGACGTTCGTTTACATACTTCAGTCCGCTCCCGTATACATAACGCCGATCGTCACGTCGAACATAATCGACCTCGTAACGCAGGCGGTAAACTCGGGCGCGAACGTCACGCTTCCGCTTCTCATAAACGTGGCGGTAGCGCTGACGGCGCTGTTTCTGAACGTGCCGTTCACCAAGTGGCGGTGGAGCATTACGAGCCGGATGCTTCGCGACACGAGCGCGGGCATAAAGTGCTCGGTCGTAAGAAAGCTTCAGAGCCTGTCGCTGACGTACCAAAAGGATATGGAAACGGGCAAAGTCCAGTCCAAATTCCTCAAGGACACCGATTCGGTCGATCAGCTGTTGTCGCTGATCTTCATGTCAATAATTCCGAATATCGTCAGCGCGATAATATCGACGGCGATTTCGATCTACAAAAACGGCTACGTTTCGCTGTTTTTCCTCGTCGTGATCCCCGTCAACGTAATTCTCACGCGCGCGTTCAATAAAAAGATCCGCAGCGGATACCGCGACCTTCGCCACAAAACCGAGGATATGAGCACGCGGCTCTCGGGCATGCTCGAAATGCTGCCCGTAACCAAGTCGCACGGGCTCGAAACGGTGGAAATCAAGTCCGCCGAACGCACGATCGCGGGCGTTAAAGGGTCTGGCATGCGCGTCGATCGCACGGCGGCTTCGTTCGGTGCGTGGTCTTACGTAACCAACTCCGTTCTCAGTCTCGGTTGCCTCGCATTCTGCTCGGTCCTCGCGATTCGCGGCGTTATCAGTCTCGGCGAAATCGTGCTGTATCAGTCGATGTTCTCGGCGCTCAACGCCTACGTTTCGTCGCTCGCGAACTCGCTCCCGCAGATAGGAGCCGGCGCGGAAGCGTTCGAATCGATTGCGGAAATCATGAACAGCCGCGATGTGGAAATAAACGCGGGCAAATTCGTTCCGCCCGACATTACCGGCGACGTCGAATTCGATAACGTTTCGTATCGCTATCCCGATTCCGATCACGACGTGATCCGCAATTTCTCGCTAAACGTCCGCGCGGGAGAGTGTATCGCGTTCGTAGGCGGCTCGGGCTCGGGCAAAAGCACGATTATGAACCTTAGTATAGGCTTTATGAAGCCGACCGGCGGCGAGCTCAAAATCGACGGCAAAAATATCGAGGACTACAACCTCAGCGAGTACCGCCACCGTATAGGCGTCGTTTCGCAGTCGAGTATTCTGTTTTCGGGCTCGATCCGCGACAACATAACTTACGGAATGTCGTGTTACTCCGAAGAGGATCTAAATCGCGTTGTGGAGGAATCCAACGTTTCCGAGTTCGTAAAGGATCTTCCATACGGGCTCGATACCGACGTGGGCGAGCGCGGCGGTAAGCTCAGCGGCGGTCAGCGCCAGCGTATCACGATCGCTCGCGCGCTTATCCGCAACCCGCGTATCCTTATCCTCGACGAAGCGACAAGCGCTCTCGACAATATCTCCGAGCTCCACGTTCAGCGCGCGATTGCCGCCGCCGCGAAAGGCAGAACGACATTCATCGTCGCGCACCGACTGTCCACGATCCGCGACGCCGATCGTATCGTCGTTATGCAAAACGGCGAAGCGGTCGAATGCGGCACTTACGAGCAGCTTATGGCGAAAAAGGGCGCGTTTTACGAGCTCAAAAACCTCAACGATATGCGTATGCGCTCCGCCGAAGCCGAGCTCGCCTGAAATTTATCCGAATATAACTCCCGCTCCGAGCTCTTCCGACTTTTCGGGCGAGACGAGCAGGGAAACAAGCTCGAGCGCGAAATCCATTGCCGTGCCCGCGCCCCGCGAAGTCGTTACGTTTTCGTCCGTAACGACTTTTTCGGTTGAAGCCGTTGCGCCTTCGAGAAACCTCTCGAACGACGGATAACAGGTCGCTTTTTTGCCGCGAAGCAGTCCGCGCTTGCCGAGCACCGACGGAGCGGCGCAGATCGCCGCCAGCCTTCCGCCGTCCGACAACGTGCGGTTTATAAGCGCGTCCGTTTCGGGGCTTTCGTCGAGGTTTTTCGTCCCCGGCATTCCCCCGGGCAGTATCAGACACTCGATTTTGTCGTGCGGCAGATCTTTCGGCTCGCAGTCGGCGATTACGGGAATTCCGTGCGCGCCCGTTACCGTCTTGCCGGTTATCCCCACCGTAACCACCTTTTTGCCCGCCCGCCGAAGCATATCCACAGGCGTGAGCGCCTCGATTTCCTCGAATCCGTCCGCAAGTAATACCGTAATCATATCCGATCCTCCCGAAATTTGTTTTCGCCTTGATTATACCCCGATTTTCCGCTTTTGTCAACGCGTTGCGGGCAACGGCGATTGACGAATTTTTCGGCGTGTGATATAATGATAGAGAACAAAAGCGAGGTCGGTTATGGCAAAATGTTATGCGTGTCCGCGCGAATGCGGGGTCGATCGCGACGAAAAGCGCGGTTACTGCGGTGCGGGCAACGAAATCTTAATAGCGAAAACGATGGTTCATCGGTTCGAAGAGCCGCCGATCAGCGGCGCGCACGGCAGCGGCGCGATATTTTTCGGCGGGTGCAACCTCGGTTGCGTTTATTGTCAGAACGCCGAAATTTCCGCGCGGGCGGCGGGTAAACCCACGAGCGCGGCGGAATTCGAAAAGATTGTTTTCGACCTCGAAGCAAAGGGCGTGCACAATATCGACATTATCACGGCGGCGCATTTCGTGCCCTGCCTCGCGCCGATCCTCGAAAAAGTCAAGCCGAAGCTATCTATCCCGATCGTGTACAATTCGGGCGGGTACGAAAAGCCCGAAACGCTCCGACTTCTGGACGGGCTTGTCGACGTATACCTGCCCGATTATAAATATCGGTCGGCAGAGCTCGCGAAAAAATTCTCGTTCGCGCCCGACTATCCCGAGGTTGCCGAAGCCGCGCTCGAAGAAATGACGAGACAACAGCCCGAATTCGTAACGGACGATCGCGGAATAGCGAAGCGCGGCGTTATCGTGCGCCACCTCGTTCTGCCCGCGCACCGCGACGATTCGATTGCCGTAATGCGGCTGCTCGCGGATCGTTTTCCGTCTGTAAAACTGAGCCTTATGCGGCAGTACACGCCCGAATTCAATCGGTCGGAGTACCGCGAACTCAACCGCCGCGTGACCTCGTTCGAGTACAACTCGGTAGTGGACGAAGCCGTGCGGCTCGGGCTCGACGGGTTTATTCAGGACGCCTCGTCCGCAACCGCCGCGTTTACGCCCGATTTTTCGGAAAACCGATCATAAAACCTTGATTTTAAGAGACGACGGAGAAATCCCTCGTCTTTTTTTCATGATCCGCGAGAGGTATTTGGGCTCGGAAAACCCGCATTTTTCCGCGGTTTCCGCGACCGTCGCGTTTTTCGCCGACAGAAGATCGCATGCGCGGTCGAGCCTGTATTCTATAACGTAATCGACGGGCGAAACGCCGTATCGGTCGTAAAACCTGCGCCGAAGCGACGATTCGCTCGTGCCTACCGCGCGGCAGACGTCCGTAAGTTTCATTTCGGGATCGCCGTAATTCTCGGATATGTACGCGAGCGCGTGCAACAAAATTTCGTCCGTTTTGTCGGGAGCGGACGATAAAGCCGCAAGAATTTCGTAAAGCACCGCCGTAGCCGAGAATTTGAAGCCGCTCGGCTTTTCATCGTAAAGAGCGGCGGCTTTTTCGAACAGCGAAAGAACCTTGTCCGAGCAGTCGAATATCTCGATTTCGCTCGGGCGGACGTCGAAGCACCCGTAAAAGTGTATCGCAATCATTTCGGTGGCGGAATAATCCGCCTCGTACCCGTATCCGGCCGGCAGATACATTACGTCGCCCGCCTTTACCGTGTAAGTCGCGCCGCCGAGAACTATCGTGCCGTTTCCCACGAGTCTGAGCGATAAACTGTCGTATGCGCGCATCTGAACGGTTACTTTCTGCCTTTCCCACGATAATTTCGTTGCGGTGAGCATTCTCGCCGAAAAATTCTGCTGATCGAAAAACATTTTTTCGCCCTCCGCTTACGATTATAGCGGCGCGGCGGCGTTTAGTCAAGCGTATTGAACGAAAAGTCCACCTTTTGTGTCGCGTGCGGGGTTGGAAAACCCGCTTGTCCGTCGTATAATGTTCGTATACCCGCGAAAAAGGAGAGAAGACAAATGGATTTAAGCAAAGTAAACCTTACGGAAAGAATGAAAAATTCGCCGCTTATAAAGGAGCGGATCAAGGGAATGAATTTCGGGTTTCTGAGCAAGCGCGGATATTACGCGACCGACGAAGCGAAACGCCAGCCCGCGATTATGCGCGAGTTCGGCGTAAACTGCGTTACGCTCAACCTCAACGTTTGTCAGGAAAAGTACAGCTCGACGAAGATTTTTCTCGATTTCGATTACAGCGTGGGCGAGGACGAGCTCGTCGAAATGGCGCAACTTTTCCACGCCGAGGGGATTTCGGTTATTCTCAAGCCGTGTATGACTTGCCTCGACGGACAGCCCATGTGCAGCGTGGATTTCCCCGCGGTGGGAACGCAGATCGAGGGCATAAGGGAAGATTACCGCGCAAAGTGGTTTATCAGTTACGAGCAGTGCGTGCTGTTCGCCGCCGCGCTTGCCGAGAAAATGCGCGCCGAAGCGCTGATGATCGGCGCGGAGCTTCTGGGCATGGAAGGCGGCTGGGGAAACGAGGTGGACGGTTACTGGACGAGAATTATCGATAAGAGCAGAGAAGTTTATTCGGGGCTTCTCACCTACGAATTTACCTTCGCTTCGCGCCGTCGTCACGAGCTCAAGTGGTTCGAAAACCTCGATTTTCTGTCGTACAGCTATTATCCGCCCGCTTGCCCCGCCGATCACCTCTTCGATCCCGAAAACAACCCGACCTATACGCTCGACGAAATGCGCGAGTTTCTGAGCTCGCGCGAACAAAAGATCAACGAGATTTGCGCGCGTTTCGGGAACAAGCCGATTTTGTTCACCGAGTACGGCGTAAGGTCGGCTCACGGCTGTATTCAGCGCCCGTACAATTTCGAGTGGCGCACGCGCTACGACGGCGAAGAGCAGGCGAATTTTATGAAAGCGTCGTTCGAAATCTTTGACAAAGTGCCGTTCTGGATGGGGCTATTATGGTGGAAGTGGGACGAAACGCAGAACCGCCCGCATTATCACGACGAAGCGGGCAAGGACAAGGGTTTCACGATTCAGGGCAAACCCGCGGAAAAAGTTTTCAGAGAGGCGTAAGAAATGGTTATAAACGGTAAAATCACGGCTTTTTCGGACGAGAACATCGACAAAAAGTTATACGCCGGTTTGTGGAAAGAATTCGGGTTTCACGGCAGCGCGATAAAGATCGTAAACGGCGAAAATCTTTGCTTTTCGTGCGGAAAAACCGAGGAAGTCGCGCTGAACGACGGAGACGAGTTCGGTTTTAAGGTGACGGACGACGGCTTCGCGGTAAAAGGCGCGGACTTGAACGGACTGAAACGCGGAATAAACGCGCTCATGGCGCGGATCGAGCGCAACGGAAACGGCACGACTATTCCGAACGGCGAAGTTCGCGGCAGGTTTACGTCCGACTTTCGCGCCGTACACTTCTGCGTGCTCCCCGAAACCACGCTTTTCGAGCTCGATCGGTTTTTGCGTGCCGCCGCGGCTTTGTGCTACACTCACGCTGTGGTCGAATTCTGGGGCACGCTCCGTTACGATTCGCTGCGCTGGCTGGGGTTCAGGAACGCGTTTACCAAGCGCGAGGTAAAGAAGGTTTTCGGAACGGCGAGAGCGCTCGGGCTCGAAATCATACCGTTTTTCAACCACCTCGGGCATGCTTCGCAGTGCCGCGTTTCGGGCGGGAAGCACGTCGTTCTGGATCAGAAACCCGAGTACGCGCGGCTTTTTACGCCGGATGGGTGGGCTTACGATATCGAGTCGGAAGAGGTGAAAAATCTGCTTAGAAACGTGCGGCGCGAGTTGTGCGAACTTTGCGGCGAAGGCAAGTATTTCCATATCGGTTGCGACGAGCCGTATATTTACGACCTCGGTTATGACTCGCACGAAAAAGTGAACGCTTACGTTGCGGACCGCGCCCGCGAGGTCATAGGCGAGGGCAGAGTGCCGATTATCTGGTCGGATCTGCTCGTTCCCGCGCGGTTCAACGACTGTTACGAAATCGAAAAGTACACGCCGACCGAAAGCGACGAAAAACGGGTCGACGACTTCGCCGCGATTCTGCCGAAAGGAACGGTGCTTGCCGACTGGTGGTACGAGATCGAACGTTCGCCCGTACCGACTTGCGAAAAACTCAAAAAGTACGGCTTCGATATAATCGGCTGTCCGTGGGAAACGTGCGGAAATATTCGTGCCTATCACGAAACGAACGGACTCAAGGGCGTAATGCTCACGACGTGGCACACGCTTTACAGGAATTACGCCGACCTGCTTATAAACGCGCGGCTTTTCGGGTATCCGCATAACCGGTGGTCGGAATTTGCACCCGCAAGAACGGAAACCGCAAGGATTCTGCGCGCCGTCAAAAAACCGAAAAAATACGAACAGGCGGGCTTTTGCACCGAACAGATCGTGAAGAATTTCGTATAATGAACTATTTATTATATTTTGCCGTGGTGGCTTGCAACGTTTCGGCGAGCGTTTTTACCAAATTCAACTCGAAACGCGGCGGCGACCCCGTTTTATTCAACTTTTTCCGTGCGCTCGTGCCCTTCGTTGCGTTCGGAGCGGCGGCGCTCGTGTTCGGCGGGGAAATTACCGCGAGAACGGCGCTTTTCGGAGCGGCTTACGGCGCGTGTCTCGCGGGCTCGACCGTCTGCGGTTACTTCGCGCTCGCGTGCGGACCGATGGGAATTACGAGCGCGATCGCAACGTTTTCGCTCGTTCCCGTCACCGTTTTTTGCGTGATTTTTCGCGGCGAACCGCTTACCGCGATAAAAGCCGCGGGAATAATCCTCGCGCTCGTCTCGCTCGTCGTTATGAACGCCGAAAAACCTTCCCGCGATTTTAATAAGCGCAAGTGGCTGGCGCTCGCGCTCTCCACGCTTTTGCTCAACGCCGCTTGCCAGATAATCATCGTTGTCGCGGGCGGCGACGGCGGCGGAATAACTTTCACCGCATGCGCTCAAATTGTTCCGTTTATTTCGTTCGGAGCGGTTTTCCTGTTTTCGACGATAAAAAGAAAAGCGGCACGCCCGCCCGAAGCTTCCGGCAACTCGCCGTCTGCCGATACTTCGGTGACGTTAAACGAAGCGGCATGCCCGCCCGAAATTTTACCTGTCGAAACTAAGGCAAACGCGGGTAAAGCGGCGCTTTTCGGCGCGGTCGCGGGCGTTACGACCGCTTCGAGCGCGTTCGTTACCTTTCTGCTCGCCGCAACCTCGCAAGGTTCGGTGCTTTTCCCGCTCGTGTCCGTTATCAACCTGATAGGCGTGTTCCTCGTCGGCACGTTTCTTTTCAAGGAAAAACCGACCCCGAAACGCATAATCGCCATCGTCCTTGCCGTCGCCGCCATCGCCCTGCTCAAATTCTCCGCGTGATTCGGGCAAGCCGGCGCTACCGCTATGGTTTCGCTGCCGCTATGGCTTACTTTATAAATAGTAACAAATATTTTCTTTAGAAAGAAAGGGAAATATAAATGTTCTTTTTCAAGCGAAGAAAAAGAACCAAAAAGTCGCTGGGACACTTGCGGCTGTGTCCCAGACCTCGCAACGCTTTAAAGGTCGGAAAATAGTTGTAGCAGTGGGGTAGTCGGCGGATTTCCGAGAAAAATGACCTTATTCTTTGCGTCCTCTGCCGAGGGAGCTGTCGCGTAGCGACTGAGGGAGAGATAACGTACGCTTGAGAGAATAGGTAGGGGCGGACGCCCTCGTCCGCCCGTCGGCGAGCCGCCGTGGGCAAGAATTTGTTTGAAATGTCGTTTTTCGCTTCGGTAGGGCGGGACGCCCTCGTCCCGCCACCAACCAAACGGAACGGTACTTAGTTTCGTCATCCGGGGGCGTCAGTCGAGACCAAGGCGGGAGCGTACGGCGAGCCGCCGTAGGCAAGTCGGCGATGCCCGTACTTATAAAATATATTACAAAACAAAGCGTAACGGTACTTAGTCCCGTCATCCGGGGGCGTCAGTCGAGAGATCTCGCGGGAGCGAACACGAACGCCGCGGAACGGTATGCTTCAAATATCTGTCTGCAACTGCACGTTATGCGGCGGTCCGAGGGCGAACCGCCCTACCGTCGGCTGCGCCGACAAATACTGTCGAAAACAATATAACAGTATCGTTATCGGGAGACTTCCGCAGGGGATTTCTCCACTTCGCTCACGGCTCACGCCGTTCGCTTCGGTCGAAATGACATTAAAAAGCAACCGCCCACGTTGTCATCTCGAGCGTAGTCGAGAAATCCCCTGCAATAGAAACGAAAACAGTCGAACACGACCAACAAACGCGACCATTCAAGGCTTCCCCTTGGGGGGAAGCTGTCGCGTAGCGACTGATGAGGGGTTGTCTTTTACATTACGTTTGTCATAGCCCGACCCCTCATCCGTCTTGCCTTCGCTTTCGCTTCGGCAATCCACCTTCCCCCCAAGGGGAAGGCTTTAAAAAGTAGGGGCGTTCCTCGTCCGCCCGCAACCAAGCGAGACGTTATTTTTTACGATAGAATATCATCGAAAGAGGACGATATAAAACCAAACGTCCACGTTGTCATTTCGAGCGAAGGCGAAGCCGTAGTCGAGAAATCCCCTGCGTTAGGTACGAGATCAACCGAACACGACCGCCTCGAACACTTGCCCGCGTTTCATTATCCATCTTGCTTGCCCGAAAAAATTTTAAAAAACTTTGCTTAAAACGGTTGACAATTACTTGAAACCGTGTTATTATATATATGTAAATGATAATGATTATCATTATTAAATAATTGTCATTTATAAAAACTCGCAAAAACGAGTGAAAGGAGGTGAGCCGCAATGACGGACAATCGGACTTCGACGAAAAGACATTCGCAACGGCGCGAAGTGATTTACGAAACGCTGAAAGCGACGACGGCGCACCCCGATACGGACGCGGTATATGCGGCGGTGCGCGAAAAGCTTCCCGAAATCGGGGTTGCGACGGTGTACCGCGTGCTTCGCGAGCTTGTCGCTGAGGGTAAAGCGGTCACGCTCGAGACGACGGACGATCGGATTCATTACGACGCGGACGTATCGCCTCACGCGCATTTCATTTGCGAGGAGTGCGGCAGGATAATCGATATTTTCGAGCCGCCGGCGCTCACCGAAAAGGCCGAAAAATCGGGCTTTATCGTCAAGAGCGAAAAGACGGTGCTTTACGGGGTTTGCCCCGACTGCGCGAAAAAGCGATCTTAACGGTGACGGCGGGGAGAAATAACGCCGCAGCCGAAAGATAAATATTAAAATCAAAACGGAGGAACTAAAACTATGAAAAGATGTCTTGTGTGCGGATGCGTGGTAGAGGACGGAGTGGACAAGTGCCCGCAGTGCGGAGCGACCAAATTCGAGCCGATCGTCGAGAACGAAACTTCGTGGGCTTGCGAGCACCACGTCGGCGACGGAGTTGTCGAGGACGCCGAAGTAATGGCGGGACTTCGCGAGAACTTCACGGGCGAGTGCACCGAAGTGGGTATGTACCTTGCTATGGCGCGCGTCGCCGAGCGCGAGGGCTATCCCGAGATTGCCGAAGCTTATAAGCGTTACGCGTTCGAGGAAGCGGAGCACGCGGCTAAGTTTGCAGAACTTCTCGGCGAAGTCGTCACCGATTCGACGAAAAAGAACCTTGAACTTCGCTATATGGCGGAGGGCGGCGCTTGCAAAGGTAAGCTCGAACTCGCTACTCGCGCGAAGAAGCTCGGCTACGACGCGATCCACGATACCGTTCACGAAATGGCGAAAGACGAAGCCCGTCACGGCGCAGGTTTCAAGGGGCTTCTGGACAGATACTTCAAGTAAACTGTCGCGAAAAAACGCGAACGTATCGTGATTTTTACGACAAAACGCAAAAAAGAACAGAAAAAACCCGCCTCGGAGCGTTTCCGAAGCGGGTTTTCGTCTGTAATCTTATTTTTTGAGGAGCGCCATAACGCCGTCCACGATAAGGACGATACCTACGACGATCATCAGCCAGTCCATCATCGCCCATTTCGAAACGATAAGGAGCACGCCGAATACGATCGTGAGAACCGCGAAAAGGATCGAAAGCAGGTTTTTCGATTTAAGCGCGGGAATAAGGTCGAGCACGCCCTTGATTACGGCGAGCACGCCGAGAACGAGCAGAATGATATCGACGAACGTCCAGCCGCCGATGATGATCAGCGCGCCCACGCCGATATAAATCAAGCCTTTCACAAGGTCTTTCTTTATAACGTAATAAACGCCTACGGCGATCAGAACGATGCCGATCGCAGTCATCAGCCAGCCGAGTGCGGCTGTTCTGAAAATCACGAACAGCGCGCCGATTACGATATATGCGATCGCCGTAAGAAGCGACGCCGAAACCGTAAGAGAGCTTTTCCTCGACGAACTTTTTTTCGATGAACTTTTCTTCGATGTTGCCATTTTTTATACCTCCGTGGGGCAACGCCCCTGAATTTAACCGATTACGATACGCGCGTGCGTGAATGAACCCCACGCCTTGTATTTTATAATAAAACACTGCGCTCGAAAACCCTTGCGAGCAAGTTTTCTCGCTTGTATTATAACAAGAAATGAGACAAAATAGATTTTGTCCGCAACTGTCGTTGCTTACGGCTTTGCCTTCGCAAATCCGCCGTTTCCGTTGAAACACTGCGCTCGAAAACCCTTGCGAGCAAGTTTTCTCGCTTGTATTATAACACGCGATATTGCGTTTGTCAACTTTCGTGCCCGCCGCTCCGATATTTTCCCGCGATTTTCACAATCGGTTTGACCCGCAAAACAAAACCGGCAGCGGCTCGGACATAATATTTTACGCGCGGTAGCGGCATAAATTCGCTTTTTTCGGCGCAAAATTACGCGTGTTTTCGATGAATTATGTATTAAAACCGTGAAAGTTGCAGGAAATTAGACAGTGTATAAAATTCTGTCTACAAATTCCGCCGCCGCACGCTTGACAATCGAAGCTCGCGGCAATATAATATGGATAGAATTTCGCCGCGGGATTGCGACGAGGGAGGTAAATATGGACGAACTTAAAAAAGAAGCGAAGAGAATCAAATGGGACAGCATCATCATCGCAGTGCTTACGATCGTTGTCGGTATCGTTTGCGTGGCGCTGCCCGAAAGCTCGGGCGCGGTAGTAACGACCATCTTCGGAATTTCGCTTATCGCTATCGGAATTACCGAATTCGCGCGGTTTTTCGCGTTCGGCGGACTGCTTTTCGGCGGGTATTTCTTTATGGCGGCGCTCACCGCGACCGTTTCGGGAATTTTCTGCCTCGCGTGCCCCGAAATCGTGCAGGGAATAATCACCGTGCTCTTCGGAATTTATATTGTCGTTGACTCGGCTTCCGCACTCACCGAAAGCCTCGAATGCGCGCGCGTTCACGAGAAAGGCTGGGTGTGGATGTTTATAATGTCGCTGATCACCGCGATCATGGGCGTTTTCGTAATGTTCTTCTCGACGTTCGATTTCGTTATGGTTTTCGCGGGCGTATCGCTGATCGTCGAAGGCGTTCGCCGTCTCGTGATAACGCTTACGTTCTCCAACCGCATCCGCGACGCAAAACGTCAGGTCCGCAAACTCGCCGAGGACGAGTACGAAGTAAAATAAAAAACGCTTTTTGCGGCGACTCGCTTATCGGGTCGCCGTTTTTTGTTTTAAACGGGAAAAGATCGGCTGAACGGAGTGCTTGGGATAAACTACGTAACGCCGAGCGCAAGAGTAAGCATAAAGGAATTCATATCGCTTGTATCGGAATACTTGAATAACGAGTATTTCAGAAACGAAGTGCTTGTGCAAAACCTTAATAATCTGAAATAATACATAAACAAAAACAATCGAAGAAATGTGAAAACCCCCGCAGGGAAAACCTCGCGGGGGTAATTTTTTGATTGCGTTACACCGATAAATATGCTATAATTCTACTATTACTTAATTTTTTAAAAAGATTAAGCAAACGGTGTTAAATACGCAGGTCAGCACTAAGCGTGCAATTTGTGATATCATTACCTTAACAAAAGGAGGCAAAATATGCGGTATTTCAAGGTAATGGCAAAATGCGGACACGTGGGCAGAAATCGTTATATAGTTAAAGAATTTTTTATAGCGGCGGACGACGGCAAAGCCGCGGCTTACAAAGTCAGATATTTCCCGAGGGTGAAACACGATAGAAAAGATGCGATACTTTCGGTTGAGGCAATAACTGAAGTCGAATATCTGGAGGGAAGAGCCGAGCAGGCGGACGATCCGTACTTTCGGGTTCATAGTTCGACAGAACAAAGACGATGCGGAGCGGTCGATTACGATCGGGTGATTTCGGAAGAAGTCTCCGAGAGGAAGAAACGCAAAAAATCGATCTATTATCGCAAACTCGCAAGGATGATTCGTAAAGACACGCAACGACAGTTGGCGGGGGAGATATAAATGGACAAGAAGAAAACGGGTTCTTTTCTGAAAGAATTGCGCAAAGAAAAGAAGCTTACACAGGTCGGGTTTTCTCGAGCGTTCAGTGAATTTTGCTGTGGAGAGATGGGGATTTACACCGACGCGACCGTAAGCAAATGGGAACGAGGAGAATCGTTGCCGAATATTGAAGATATTCGACGTCTGGCTCGTTTTTACGGTGTCACCGCAGATGAAATTCTGGACGGAGAGAAAAAAACCGAAATGGATTTCGACAAAAAATACTTCCTCTCGAACCCCCGATGGTATATGAACAAGCAAAAAGAAGCCGACTTGTATAAACTCAGAGAGAGGCAAGAGCTCGAAATAGAAACGCGCTTCAGATCGCTGTTAAAGAAGATGATCGTCGAAGGGTTGACGTTGTCGGAAAACGCAGAATTCGATTATCTGGCTACTAACTTCTACATAATTCATACGGAGACCGAATCGGACGATTACGCGTGTATCAATGACGTAAAATTCCGGATCGTAAGAACTGTTTCTCTGATGCATAATTCTTCGCCCGCCGAAAAGTTTTGGGAGGCGTATAAACCGTTCGAAAGCCGCTTTATGCAGAAAGTAGAACGGGACGTATGCGATGGTATGGAGGATGCGGAAGAAATTCTGCGCAATCGGGTGAGAAGTCTCGAAACTTTCGAAAAGGACATGCTCCTTGCCGCAATACAAGTAGTAAACGTAACTAATACCTACGGAAGGCAAGACGTCGCTATAACAAAACTCGGCAAAGTCTTACCGAGCGTATACGAACAAAAATATAATCGTCCTTACAACGAGGAACAATTAACTAAGAAAGCGATTAAATTGCTTGTGGAGTGCGGCGCAAGATTAAATACTTTGCTTTTTGGCTATCGGCGCGACAAAGTTATAAAAGTAGACGTTTTAAACGAACTTATCGAACTTTACGAAAAATTCAGAAAGCCCATAATTATTCCCGTGTATGAAAACGGAGTTTATAACTTTTTCGAAGTGGATAACACGCCGTTGAATCGCGAAAAAGCAGGTCGGGGCAATCGGAATGAAGTTTTGGACGAAGAGGAATATTCCGATCTGGAACGCAAACTTTACAACGGCGATCGGGAGTCGGAAAAGACGGTTCCCGAATGGGTGGGCGGTACGACCGAAGAAGAAATGATAAGGTATATGAGGTTGACTATACGCGATTTGTCGCTGAAAGATTATCTTTCGGCGCGCGACGAAAAACTGACCGCCGAGCTTATCGGCAGAATAGACGGTTTGTCGCTGAGCGATATAAGGCAAACTTATTTTACAAGGAGACAAAACGAATGAACGCTTATATAAAATCGCTTATGGACGAGCACGGAATCAATCAGAAAGAACTTGCCGAAATTCTCGGAATTTCGCCTGCGGCGGTAAGTCAATGGAAAGCGTGTTCCGGAATGAGCGTAGAAACTTTATTTGCGTTGTCAAAACTGTTTCAGATTACCGTTGACGAACTTGCAGACGAACGCCGTGCCGACGAAACTCCCGAACAGAAATGGGATCGTATGTATAATCCGGACGGATACGTGTGGTCCGAGCTCGTCGAAACGGACGACAAGGAGTCTATGTCTCTGTATCTGGAAAAACTGAATAATTTAAATTCGAGGTTTTATAAACTGCTCTATAAGAAGATGGCGGGTACGATAAGTTCCGCAGACGCCGACGATTTGTCCCGCATCGGGAGTCACTTCCGTCCGGATCCGTGGCGAAGCGATTATTTCTTTGATAAACGGTTTGATCGTCCCATGAAAGAAATAACGAAATGGATTGCAGAAACATTAAACGAAGCCGTCGGTTTCGACAATGAAGGAGCCTTTATTTGGGAGTTGCAACGTATTTATCGGAACGATAAAATGATTTCACCCGACGAAATCGGCGAAACCGAAGACGATGATTTATTTTATATGTGGTACAGTGCTTTGACGCAGGAGGATAAAGATTCTTTTCTCACGGATTTGTATCGAAAGAAAGAGGATAATTCGGTTTTGTATGAACTTATAAAGCGGGGAGGCAGAATTAAATATTCGGATTCCGATCTGCCGCGTATAAATTTTAACAAAACGGAAGCGGCGGAGTTTGACGGCGAAATAAGACCGTTGAAAAATTTAGATGAAATAAAGAAGATATTTTCGGAGACGCGCGGCAACTTACCTTATGATCGGTATCAAAAAATCATAAACAGATCGGCGATGGGGAGAATCGAAGCGGAATACAAATACAAAAAGAAAAATCCTATTAAATACTGGGAGTATTACGTCGGTTTGCGTCCCTCGGACGGAGATTAAAACAATAAAATCGAACGTTGAAAAGCATGAAGACGCGCATTTTCGGATCGGGGCGGCGCATCGGTTGATTTACTTTTAAATATTTGGTATAATATCGGCGAGGAAAGGCTTAATGATCGATTTTACCAAGCAGATGAAAAAGGATTACACGATAATCTGCCCCGATATTTTCCCGATACATATGGGGCTTATCGAGGATATTTTCGTAAGCCGCGGATACAACCTGAAAGTCGTGCGTTACGAAGGGCAGGCGGTAATCGACGCGGGGCTTAAATACCTTCATAACGACATGTGCTATCCGGCGATCTGTTCGCTCGGACAGCTTATTTACGCGCTTACCTGCGGCGATTTCGACCCGCATAGGTCCGCGCTGATCTTCTTCCAGACGGGCGGCGGGTGCAGAGCTTCGAACTACGTTATGCTCCTTCGCAAAGCGCTCGAAAAAATGGGTATGAGTTACGTTCCCGTCATCGCGGTGAGCTTTGCGGGGTACGAAAAATACAGCGGATTCAAAATCACTCTGCCGATGATCCGCGCGGGCGTCACGTCCATAATTTACGGCGATATGCTGATGCTCATGCGAAACCGCACCGCGCCTTACGAAACGCATAAGGGCGCGTCGGACGAGCTCGTGAAACGCTGGACGAACGAAATAAATTCGCAGTTCCGTCGCAAGCGCGGAGTGAGCAAGCGCGACGTAAAGGCTAACCTTGCGGCGATCGCGGCGGACTTCGACGCGATAGAACGCGAAGAGCGGAACGCCGTAAAAGTGGGGATCGTGGGCGAAATTTACGTCAAGTATTCGCCGTTTGCCAACCGCAATCTCGAAGCGTTTCTCGCCTCGCAGGGTTGCGAATATATGATCCCCGGGGTGTTCGGGTTTTTCAGGTACTGCGCCGCTAACATGCAGACCGATTACCGCTACTACGGCGGGAGCAGACTCAAAGCGGCGGCGGGCAGGCTGATAGACCGATTCGCCGAAAAATACGACGAAATGCTTATCGAGGCGGTAAAACCGTATCCGTTCTACCCCGCGCCGTTGCCGTTCGGGCGGATTGCGGAGTTGTCCGACCGCGTGATCGATCGCGGCGTAAAGATGGGCGAGGGGTGGCTGCTCACGGGCGAAATCGCCGAGCTTATCGAAAAGGGCTATCCGAACGTAATCTGCGCTCAGCCGTTCGGGTGTCTGCCTAATCACATCGTCGCAAAGGGCACGATACGCCGTATGCGCGAGCTTTACCCGAACGCGAATATTTTCCCCGTCGATTACGACGCGGGCGCTTCGGCGGTAAATCAGGAAAACCGCATCAAGCTCATGCTTGCGATCGCGGGCGAGAGACAAGGAGAGAGCGAAAATGTATAAACTCGGTCTGGACGTCGGCTCGACTACTCTCAAAGCCGCGCTTATAAACGAGGCGGGCAAGCCGGTATTTTTACGGTACGTGCGCCACCTCTCGAAAATTTCCGAAACCGCCGCGGCGGTGCTCGGCGAGCTGAACGAAAAATTCCCCGAAGTCGGCGAAGCGCTCGTTTCGGTGTCCGGCTCGGCGGGAATGGGCGTTGCGAACACGCTCGGGCTTCCGTTCGTTCAGGAAGTCTACGCCGAAAAGCGCGCGGTGGAGAAATCCTGCCCGAACGCCGACGCCGTAGTCGAACTCGGCGGCGAGGACGCGAAAATTCTGTTCCTCACGGGCGGTTTCGAAATGCGTATGAACGGCACCTGCGCGGGCGGCACGGGCGCTTTTATAGACCAGATGGCGGCGCTTATGCGCGTTACGCCCGACGAGCTCGGCGAGCTTGCCGAAAAGCACGAAAAAGTCTATGCGATAGCTTCGCGGTGCGGAGTTTTCGCCAAATCGGACGTTCAGCCGCTCCTTAATCAGGGCGCGCGGAAAGAGGACGTCGCGGAAGGAATTCTGCGCGCCGTCGCGAATCAGACGGTAGCGGGGCTCGCGCAGGGTCGGCGCATTACCGGCAACGTCGTCTATCTCGGCGGACCGCTTACGTTTCTGCCGCGGCTTCGCGCCGTTTTCGACCTTACGCTCGGACTTGAAGGCGTCTGCCCCGAAAATTCGCTGTATTTCGTGGCGATGGGCGCGACCGAATGCGGGGTGGGAAAACCCGTTTCCGTGCGCGGGCTCATAGCCGATTTTTCGCGCACATCGAGGTTCGGAACTTACGAAAGTTTGCCGCCGATGTTCGCTTCCGAAGCGGAATATACCGAATTCCGCGAGCGGCACGAGCGCTCGTCGGCGGGTATAAAAACGCTCGAAAAGCCCGAAAAAATTATGTTTTTGGGCGTGGACGCGGGTTCGACCACCATAAAAGCGCTTCTTACCGACGAAAGCGGCAACGTTTTCCGTCCGTATTACGCGCCCAACGAGGGCGATCCCGTCGCGGCGGTGCTCGGGTATCTCAAGGGGCTATACGCCGATTATCCCGATCTGAAAATCGCGGCTTCGGCGGTGACGGGTTACGGCGAAGATATGATCAAAGCCGCTTTCGGGCTCGATTTCGGCGTTGTCGAAACGATCGCGCATTATACCGCGGCGAAAAAATTCCGCCCCGACGTCGACTTTATCATCGACATAGGCGGGCAGGACATAAAATGCTTCGACCTCAAGGACGGCATTATCGAGCACCTGTATCTCAACGAGGCTTGCTCGTCGGGGTGCGGATCGTTTCTGCAAACGTTCGCGTCCTCGCTCGGATATTCGTCCGCAGAGTTTTCGAAGCTCGGGCTTTTCGCCAAAGCGCCCGTCAACCTCGGCACGCGCTGTACCGTGTTCATGAACAGCTCGGTCAAGCAGGCGCAGAAGGACGGAGCTTCGGTCGAGGACATCGCCGCGGGACTCGCGGTGAGCGTGGTGAAAAACGCGCTATATAAGGTTATAAGATGCGCGAGCGCTTCCGAACTCGGCAAGAACGTCGTGGTTCAGGGCGGCACTTTCTTAAGCGACTGCGTGCTTCGCGCGTTCGAACGCGAAATCGGCGAAGAAGTCGTGCGCCCCGCGTTCTCCGCGCTTATGGGCGCTTACGGAGCGGCGCTTTTCGCCGCCGAACGACGGGATAAAGCTTCGGGTAAACTTCTCGGCGCGGACGAGCTCGCTTCCTTTAATCGCGAAACGCGCACCGTGCGTTGCGGCGGGTGCACGAACAACTGCGCGCTCACCGTGAATACGTTCTCGGGCGGCGGGCGGTTTATCGCCGGCAACAGGTGCTCGAAACCCGTTTCGGGCAAGCGCGACGACGGCAAAAACAATATTTTCGCGTATAAACTCGCGTATTTAAGTCGGTTTATCGGCGGCGAAACCGTCGAAGGCAAGATAAATATCGGTATTCCGCTCGGGCTGAACGTTTACGAGCTTCTGCCGTTTTACCATACGCTTCTTACCGAGCTCGGTTTCAACGTGATCACGAGCCCGCTTTCCGACCGCGCGCTTTACGAAAAGGGGCAGTATTCCGTGCCGTCCGACACCGCGTGCTACCCCGCAAAGCTCATGCACGGACATATCGAATACCTTTTAAGCCGCAAGCCCGACGCGATTTTTTATCCCGCCGCCTCGTACAATATCGACGAGGGACTGGGCGTGGACAAGTTCAACTGCCCCGTCGTGGCGTATTACCCCGAGGTTTTGCGGCTCAACGTGCCCGAACTTAAAAATCTGCCGTTCGTGTGCGATTTTCTTCCGCTCCATAACGAAAAGAAATTCCGCGAGCGTATAGCGGAAGTGCTCGGCAAGCATTTCCCCGCGCTCGGATTTACGAAAAAACGCGTTGCCGCCGCCGTGAAAAAGGCGTTTGCCGCGTATCGGACTTACCTCGATTCGATCTGCGAAGAAACAGATCGGATTATCGCAACGGCGAATAAGGATAATCTGCCGATAGTCGCGCTTTGCGGCAGACCGTATCACGTCGACCCCGAAATCAACCACGGCATCGACAAGATTCTGACGAAACTCGGCGCGGTCGTGATTTCCGAGGACGGAATCCGCCGCCCGCACCTAAAACAGGACGTCGGCGTGAGAAATCAGTGGACGTACCACGCGCGGCTCTATAACGCCGCCCGCTTCGTTGCCGAAGCCCCGCGCGAAATGAATATCGCGCTCGTTCAGCTCGTTTCGTTCGGGTGCGGCGTGGACGCGGTCACGACCGACGAAACGCGCGCCATCGTCGAACGCGGCGAAAGACCGTATACCCAGATCAAGATAGACGAAATTTCCAACTCGGGCGCCGTCACGATAAGGTTGCGTTCGCTCCTGTCCGTTATGGAAGACAGGAAACGGTAGACGAGAGGAAACGCAAGCGAAAACGATAAAAGAGAACAAGGAATAAAAGCATAAACGGTAAAAGATAATAAGGAATAAAAGCAAAAAACGGGCTTGCCGCGGAATGGACGGCAAGCCCGTTTTGTCTCGAAAATCCTTATACGTTTCGCTTTTTTAAGTACAAAGACCGCCCGACGGCGAGCCGCCGTTGGCAAGTCGGCGATGGCGGTCTTTATTTTGCCTTCCCCCTTGGGGGAAGGTGGCACGAGTGTGAGCGTTAGCGATCCGAGTGACGGATGAGGGGTCAGGCTATGACGAACGCAACGTAAAAGACAACCCCTCATCAGTTGCTACGCGACAGCTTCCCCCCAAGGGGAAGCCTCAAATTGTTCGCAACGTTCGCCCGACGGCGAGCCGCCGTCGGCAAGTCGGCGATGGCAGTGAGCACCTGCGGGCAAGTCGGCGATGCTCGTACTTAATTTTAGTAGAGCGTGGTAGGGGCGGACGCCCTCGTCCGCCCGCTAACCAAGCGTAACGCTCTTTAGTTTCGTCATCCTGAGCGGAGCGCGAAGCGCGCAGTCGTAAGGATCTCGCGGGAGCGAAACGAGCGCAAGTGAACGGTATACCCAAAAATACCCGACCGCGCGAGCTCCGCGCCTCGCGGGAGTGAATTCGATCGAAACGGAACGGTACTTTTATTTTCTAACGCGGCGTTACGTTATGCGGCGGTCCGAGGGCGAACCGCCCTACCGTCGGCTACGCCGACAAATATGGTCGAAAATGCAGTAACAGTATCGTTATCGGGTGACAACCGCGGGGGATTTCTCCGCTTCGCTAACGCTTCGGTCGAAATGACATAAATGACGGCTCATTGTAACGAGGTTTTGGTCAGTTTGATGAATGGGGAGTGCGGCGTTTGCGGAAAAGTTTGAGGATAGCGTAGACGGCGGCGACGGCTACCGGAACGAGAGCCGCGACGAGGAGGGTTACGGACACGCCCGACCAGCCTTTTGCGTCGGCAATCGCTCCAAGCCCGTAAGAGCTGAGCGTGCTTCCGACGTAGCAGCAGCCGTTCAGCAGTCCCGCGAGCATACCCGAATCGAAACGTTCGCGAAGTCCGAGCGGCGCGACCGAAGTCATAATATGATTCGAGCCGTGAGAGAAGAACATTACTACCGAGAAGCAGATAAGCGCGAGAATATAAAGCGGCGTACCGAGCAGGCACATTACGATAACGAGAAGACCTGCCGAAAGCGCGAAATTCAGTCCGACGTGCAGAACGCAGTCGGGGATAAGCGAGTGGAAGAACACGCCGGTCAGCGAGCCGAGCATTCCGAATACGGGGAGCACGAGTGTGAGAAACAGCGACAGGCTGTCGCCCAGCCCGAACGATTCTTTCATTATCGACGGAACCCACGTTTGCAAGCCGTCTTTGAGGAAGTTGACGATCACGCAGAAAGAGGCGAGGAGCACGAGCATGGGAATATATTCCGACTTGCCTTTTTCGGGCGTAGCGGCGCTCGTTTGCTTCGGCGCGTTTTCGGGTTTGCGGTACGGGTCGGTCGCGAGCTTGCCGTATGCGAAAAACCATACGACCGCGCCCGCAGCGATCACGCTTCCCGAAATTATGAACGGCATTCTGTACCCGCCGGACAGCGCGCAGATCGCGCTTATGCCGTAAATGGACAGCGTGCCGAGCGTTACCGGCGTTGCCATCGCGAAGGTGGAACGCTTTATGTTTCTGTCGTCGAGGTTGCGCGCAAGTATCGTCACTACCGACGGCCAGAGCGCCGCCTGACAGACCCCGTTCAATATAAACGCGTATTTCATCGCCCCGAACGGCAAGCCGAACCCTATCGAAAGGTTGATTGCCGCCGCGATTACGAGCACCGCCGTGAGTACGTAGCGGAACGGGTATTTTTTGCACAAAAGACTATGTATGATCTGACCCGCGCCGTAGGAAAAGAAGTAGAAAGTTACGACGAGCCCGCTTTGCGCGTGCGTCACGCCG
Organism: uncultured Clostridia bacterium; assembly: GCA_934270565.1. Classification (GTDB taxonomy): domain Bacteria; phylum Bacillota; class Clostridia; order Christensenellales; family Pumilibacteraceae; genus UBA10677. Next base: position 73,054 of record CAKQPR010000003.1, read on the forward strand.
AACGCGTTCTCGATCGGAATTATGTTCGCATTGTACGAGTATCTGCCGAAATACGACGTGAAATACGCAAACCAGCACAACAATATCAGTAGAGTTTGTCTGCGTTTGTCCGCTTTGTTCGAAATTGCGCTTGTGTTTTCCACTTTCTTCGTTCCTTTTGCCTTGCCGGGGCGTTCGATAAGCGATATTATATCACGCGAAGTAAAAAAAGTAAAGGAAAAACGTTGCTTTATTGATGCCGATTGTTGCTTTTTTCGGAAGTCGTATCGTTCATTTTTTGAGAAGTGTATTATTTATTTTTTTCGAGAAGCCGTATAGAACCGCCTACGCGCTCCCGCGCGCGTGCGTGCGCGCATACATTATTTTAAAGGGGACGGTGGAAGCTTTTATCTGTTCGCCCGAAAATATCCGCGACAGCGGACAAATCAAGGCCCCTTTACACAAGGGAGGCAAGATAACGACCGCTATTGCGGTATTATTATTTTGTAAGGAAAGCGCGTTCCGTTTTGTTTGCGGGCGGACGATTTAAAGCCTTCCCCCTTGGGGGAAGGTGGATTGCCGAAGAGACAGCGAAGGCAAGACGAATGAGGGGTCGGGCTAAGACAAACGCAACGTAAAAGACAACCCCTCATCACCGCCTACGGCGGAGGTCCCCGAGGGGAAGCCTTTTTAGTCGTACCGTTCCGCAACGCCCGTGTTCGCTCCCGCAAGATCTCTCGACTACGCTCGAGATGACGGGGCAAGGGAGCGTTCCGCAAGGTTGGCGGCGGGCGGACGAGGGCGTCCGCCCCTACCGAGCTCTGTCGAAAGTAAGTACGGGCATCGCCGATTTGCCCGCAGGGGCTCCCTGCCATCGCCGACTTGCCCGCAGGGGCTCCCTGCCGTTGCCGACTTGCCCGCCGTCATCGCTCGCTTACTCGCGTGGACACTGTTTTTCCTTTTATGCCGAAATGCGATAAATTTCTTTAAAAACATCGCAAACGAGGGCAAAAAGGCTTGACATAAGACGTTGGAAGTGCTATAATAGCTTAGCTATACTGTCGGTATAGCGTATTTTCGCGGACGGGATGACGTCGGAGATTGCGTCGCAAAATCAGCAAGGCGGCGATAACTCAGACCGACAAGTGCGGTAGAAACCGCGCGATTGCAAACCTCGCAGGGCTTATTTGACGGGCCCGAAAAAAATCCCGCGAAATGACACACACGAGCGAGTTGTTGCAAATGCTAAAAACGGAGGAGTAAAAATGGCAAGTCAAAAGATTCGTATCAAACTTAAAGCGTACGATCACGAGCTCATCGACCAGTCTGCCGCGCGCATTGTCGAGACGGCGAAAAAGACGGGTACGAAGGTCAGCGGACCTATCCCGCTTCCGACCGAGAAAGAGGTAGTGACGATTCTTCGCGCGGTACACAAGTACAAAGATTCGCGCGAGCAGTTCGAGATTCGCACGCACAAGAGACTCATCGATATTTACAGCCCCTCGGCAAAGACCGTAGATTCGCTTATGAAACTCGATCTTCCCGCGGGCGTTGATATTCAGATCAAGTTATAAGTCACGCGGAGGGTATTACGATTATGAAAAAAGCGATTTTAGGTAAGAAACTCGGCATGACGCAGGTGTTCGACGAAACGGGGCTCGTTATTCCCGTAACCGTAGTCGAAGCCGGTCCTATGACCGTAGTGAGAAATAAGACCGTCGAGCGCGACGGTTACGCCGCAACGGTGGTTGCGTTCGGCGATCGGAAAGAAAGACTCGTAAACAAGCCGCTTAAAGGCGTTTACGCTAAGGCGGGTATCGCCCCCAAGAAGTACCTTAAAGAGTTCAAGTACGACGAAGCTTACGAAGTAGGCGCGGAAATCAAGTGCGATATGTTCGCCGCCGGCGACGTCGTCGACGTATCGGGCGTAAGCAAGGGCCACGGCTTCTCGGGCGTTATCAAGAGATGGAATCAGCGCAGACTCAAGATGACTCACGGTACCGGACCGGTTCACCGTTCGGTCGGATCGATCGGCGCGAACAGCACCCCCAGCAAGGTCATCAAGGGACTTCACATGCCCGGACAGTACGGCTGCGACAACGTTACCGTTCAGAACCTTACGGTCGTTAAGGTCGATACGGATCGCAACGTGCTTCTCATTCGCGGCGCAGTTCCCGGACCCAAGGGCGGACTCGTTACCGTCAAGAGCGCGGTAAGAGCGAAATAACGGAGGTAAGATATGGCAACTATTAACGTATATAAGCAGACCGGCGAAGTTGCCGGAACGATGAACCTCGACGACAGCGTTTTCGGAGCGGAAGTAAACGAAGCGCTCGTTCATCAGGTTGTCGTAGCTCAGAGAAACAACGCTCGTCAGGGTACGAAATCCACGCTTACCAGAACCGAGGTTCGCGGCGGCGGTATCAAGCCCTGGAGACAGAAAGGCACCGGCAGAGCCCGTCAGGGTTCGATCCGCTCCCCGCAGTGGACGGGAGGCGGCGTGGTGTTCGCTCCGAAGCCCAGAGACTTCTCGCAGAAAGTCAACAAGTGGGCTAAGCGCGGCGCTCTCGTGAGCGCGCTCAGCGGCAAGCTCGCCGACGGAGACTTTACGGTTGTCGAAAGCATCAAGCTCGACAACGCAAAAACCAAAGAGATGGTTGCGGTTCTTTCCGCTCTCAAAATCGACAAGCGCGTGCTGATGGTCGTCACCGATACCGACGCGGAAGTCGTAAGAGCAGCCGCTAACCTTCCCAAAGTCACCACGATCGATTCTTCGCTCATCAACGTCTACGACGTCGTTGCGAACGAAAAGCTCGTTATGACCAAGGCAGCCGCTTTATCCATCGAGGAGGCATACAAGGCATGAACGCATACGATATAATCAAAAAGCCGGTTCTCACCGAGAAAAGCTACGAAGGGATCCCCGCGAAAAAGTACGTTTTCGTCGTTGACGAGCGCGCGGACAAGTCCCAGATCAAAGCCGCCGTCGAGCAGATCTTCGGCGTAACCGTAGAGAAAGTGAACGTCGTAAACGTTCGCGGCAAGTATAAGCGTCAGGGAAGAACGGAAGGTTATACTTCTCACTTCAAGAAAGCTTACGTCAAGCTTACCGCCGACAGCAAGGCGATCGAGTTCTTCGAAAGCCTCGCGTAATAGTCAAGGAGACACATAATGGCTGTTAAAAGATTTAAACCCATCACCCCGGGTACAAGACAAAAAACCGTTTCCTCCTTTGCCGAGGTAACGACGAATAAACCCGAGAAATCCCTGCTCGTCAGCAAGAACCATTCGGGCGGCAGAAACAACAACGGTCGCATCACCGTTCGCCACATCGGCGGCGGCAACCGCAACAAGTATCGTATCGTGGACTTCAAGCGCAACAAGGACAATATCCCCGCTAAAGTCGCAACGATCGAATACGATCCGAACCGCACCTCGTACATCGCGCTTCTTCACTACGCGGACGGCGAGAAAAGATACATTCTCGCTCCCGTCGGACTTAACGTCGGCGACACGGTAGTAAGCGGCGAGAACGCGGACATCAAGGCGGGCAACGCGCTTCCGCTTTCCGCGATCCCCGTAGGTACGCTCGTTCACAACGTCGAGCTTCAGCCGGGTAACGGCGGTATCCTCGTCCGCACCGCGGGCGCTGCCGCTCAGCTCATGGCTAAGGAAGGTAAGTACGCCACCCTCAAGATGCCCAGCGGCGAAATGAGACTCGTTCTTCTCACCTGCAAGGCTACCGTCGGTCAGGTCGGAAACCTCGATCACGAGCTTATTTCGCTCGGTAAAGCCGGCAGAAAACGTCACATGGGCGTTCGCCCCACCGTCCGCGGCGTGGTAATGAACCCCAACGATCACCCGCACGGCGGCGGCGAAGGCAAATCCCCCGTCGGTATGCCCGGACCCGTTACCCCGTGGGGCAAGCCCGCTCTCGGTTACAAGACCAGAAAGCATCATAAGGCAAGCGACCGCTTTATCGTTAAGCGCATAAATTAGAGGTGAATTATGAGTAGAAGTGTCAAAAAAGGACCTTACGTAGAAGAAAAGTTGTACAAAAGAGTGCTTGCACAGGCTCAGACTACCGATAAAAAGGTGATCAAAACGTGGTCGCGCTCTTCGACGATTTTCCCCGAGTTCATCGGTTGCACGATTGCCGTTCACGACGGACGCAAGCACGTTCCCGTGTATTGCACCGAGGAAATGGTCGGTCATAAGCTCGGCGAGTTCGCTCCCACCCGTACCTTCAAGGGTCACGCGGGCGAGAAAACCACTTCGGGCAAATAAGGAGCAGTAAAATGGCTACGAGAATTAAAGAAAAAACCGCAAAGCTGGCTGCGACGAAGGACATGCGTCCGCACGCTCACGCCAACTACGTCCGCATCTCGCCCTCCAAGGTGAGAATCGTAATCGACACCGTTCGCGGCAAGTCGGTAAACGAGGCGCTTGCCCTTCTTTCCTTCACCCCGAAGGCGGCAAGCGAAGTGGTATACAAGCTCATCGAATCTGCCGCGGCTAATGCCGAGCACAACAACGGTCTCGCTCGCAATGATCTTTACGTTGCCGAGATCAAAGCCGACGGCGGCCCGATTCTGAAGCGCATGAACCCCGTCTCCAAAGGAAGAGGTTATCGCATCAACAAACGCACGAGCCACATCACCGTTATCCTCGATACTAAGGAGGCGAAGTAATCATGGGACAGAAAGTCAATCCGCACGGAATGAGAGTAGGTATCATTCAGAGCTGGGACGCTCAGTGGTACGCTTCCAAGAAGGACTTTTCCAAGTTCATTCTTGAAGATCACAAAATCCGCGAATTCATCAAAAAGAAGTACTACGCTTACGGTATTTCCAAAGTGACTATCGAGCGCGCTCAGGATAAGGTTGTCATCAACGTCTTTACCTCCAAGCCCGGTATGATCATCGGTCAGAAAGGCGCAGGCGTGGACACGCTTAAAAAAGAAATCGTCGCTCTTATCAAGAAGAACGGCGTACACATCAACGTTATGGAAGTAAAACGCCCCGATATGGACGCGGTGCTCGTCGCCGAATCCGTAGCTCAGGCGCTTGAAAAGAGAAGTTCTTACCGTCGCACCATGAAGCAGGCCATGAGCCGCGTTATGCGCAGCGGCGCCAAGGGCGTTAAGATCACCGTAAGCGGTCGTCTCGACGGCGCGGAGATCGCTAAGTCCGAGAGCTATCACGACGGTTCTATTCCCCTTCAGACCGTTCGCGCCGACATCGATTACGGCACGGCGGAAGCCCATACCACTTTCGGTATCATCGGTATCAAAGTCTGGGTGTACAAGGGAGAAGTTCTTCCCGCAGCTAAGACGGAAGGAGGAGAGCACTAATTATGTTAATGCCTAAGAGAGTAAAAAGACGTCGCGTTCATCGCGGCAGAATGAAGGGCAAGGACATTTCGGGAGGCGTAATCGCTTACGGCGATTTCGGTCTCGTCGCTACCGAGCCCGGCTGGATCACTTCCAACCAGATAGAGGCAGCCCGTATCGCCATGACGCGTTACATCAAGCGTGGCGGACAGGTCTGGATCGATATCTTCCCCCACAAGCCCGTCACCAAGAAACCCGCCGAAACTCGTATGGGTTCCGGTAAAGGTTCGCCCGAGTACTGGGTTGCCGTGGTTAAACCCGGAAGAGTTATGTTCGAAATGGCGGGAGTCGCCGAGGACGTCGCGCGCGAAGCGCTTCGTCTCGCGTCGCACAAGCTCCCCGTCAAGTGCAAGATCGCCAAGAAGGGAGACCTTGTTTCCCCCGACAAGAACGAGGAGGTTAAAGCGTAATGAAAGCATCGGCTTTAAAAGAAATGAAAGACGACGAGCTTCAATTAAAGCTCAACGAGCTTAAACAAGAGCTGTTTAACCTTCGGTTCTCTCACGCAACCGGACAGCTCGCTAATCCTATGCAAATGGTAAACTGCAAGCGCGATATCGCCCGCATCAAGACGATTCAGCGCGAGCGCGAGCTTAAAAAGGCTTAACGGAGGACTGAAAAATGGCAGAAGTCATTGAGAGAAATAACAGAAAAGAGCGCGTTGGCGTAGTCGTTTCGTCCGCTATGGACAAGACCATCGTCGTCGCCATCAAGGATAAGGCGAAACACCCGCTCTACAAAAAGACCATCAACAAGACCAAAAAGCTTAAGGCGCACGACGAAAACAACGAGTGCGGAGTAGGCGATACCGTTCTCGTCGCCGAGACGAGACACCTCAGCAAGGACAAATGCTGGCGTCTTGTGGAAATCGTCGAAAAGGCTAAGTAAGGAGACGAGCAATTATGATTCAACCTCAATCGTATCTTAAAGCCGCAGACAACAGCGGCGCGAAAGAGCTTATGTGCATTCGCGTCCTCGGCGGCTCGTTCCGCAGAAGCGGAAACATCGGTGACGTTATAGTTGCCTCCGTAAAGAGCGCAACCCCCGGCGGCGCGGTCAAGAAAGGCGACGTCGTCCGCGCGGTTATCGTTCGCACGCATCAGGGTATCAATCGTCCCGACGGATCGCATATCCGTTTCGACGACAACGCTGCCGTCATCATCGACAGCCAGAAGCAGCCCAGAGGCACGCGTATCTTCGGGCCCATCGCAAGAGAGCTTCGCGACAAGGATTATATGAAGATCATATCCCTTGCTCCCGAGGTAATTTAACGGAGGATTAAGCAATGTCATTACACGTTAAAAAGGGCGATACCGTAGCGGTTATCGCCGGAAAAGATAGGAAAAAGACCGGTAAGGTCCTCGCGGTTAATCCTTCCGAAGGCTCTGTGATCGTGGACGGCGTAAACGTCATCACCAAGCACAACAAGCCCAGAAGCGCTAATCAGCCGGGCGGCATCGTTAAGGAAAACGGCAAGATCGATATCAGCAACGTTATGGTTGTCTGCCCCGCTTGCGGAAAGGCTACCAGAATCGCCGCAGGCGAAGCCGACGGCAAGAAGATCCGCCTTTGCAAGAAGTGCGGCGCTTCGCTCGACGCCAAGAAAGCCGAGAAGAAAACCCGTAAAACCGCCAAGGCCGCGGCAACCGAAGAGGTAGCGACCGAAGAAAAGAAGACTGCGAAGAAGTCGACCAAGAAATCCGAAACCGCGACCGAGAAAAAGCCCGCGGCTAAGAGAACGAAGAAGACTACCGAGTCTTCCGAGAAGTAGTGGAGGATATTATGGCTGAAAAGAAAAATCAGGTTGCTGCAACGGCGGCAACCGATTCGGAAAGATACCGTTTGCTCACCGCTTACAAGACCGAGATCGTTCCCGCCCTTATGAAGGAGCGCGGATACAAGAACGTGAACGAAGTTCCCGCGCTTGACAAGATCATCGTCAATATGCGTATGGGCGACATCAAGGACAACTCCAAGAGCGTAAGCTCCGCAATCAAGGAGTTAGAGGCGATCTGCGGTCAGAAAGCGCTCGTTACCAAGGCTAAAAAGTCCGTCGCAAACTTCAAACTTCGCGAAGGTCAGGCAGTAGGCGCGAAAGTAACCCTTCGCGGCAAGAGAATGTACGAATTCCTCGACAAGCTCGTTTCGATCGCGCTTCCCCGCGTCCGCGACTTCCGCGGAATCTCCGGCAAGTCGTTCGACGGCAGAGGAAACTATGCGCTCGGCATCAAAGAGCACATCATTTTCCCCGAAATTTCGTATGAGCTCGTCGAAAAGGTTCGCGGATTCGACGTTTGTATCGTCACGACGGCAAAGTCGGACGACGAAGCCAAGGCGCTTCTCGTTAAGCTTGGAATGCCTTTCAAGAACTGACGGGAAAAAGGAGATAATTTCAAATGGCAAAGAAAGCAATGATTAACAAACAGCAGAAGGCGCAGAAGTACTCCACCCGCGAGTACACCCGCTGCTCGATTTGCGGCCGCCCGCACGCTGTACTGCGTAAATACGGTATCTGCCGTATTTGTTTCAGAGAGCTGGCTTACAAAGGGGAAATCCCCGGCGTAAAGAAGTCCAGCTGGTGAGAGGAGGACGATCATGGTAGTTACGGATCCTATTGCAGATTTACTCACGAGAATCAGAAACGCTCTTACCGCTAAACACGAAACGGTAACCGTTCCCGCCTCGAAAATGAAGAAAGCCATCGTAGACATTCTCGTCGAAGAAGGCTTCGTTCAGAGCGCCGAGGTCGTTGAAACCGAAAAGGGCAACGACATCGTCATTACTCTCAAATACGGCAAGAAAGGCGAGAAAGTCATTTCGAACCTTAAGAGAATTTCCAAACCCGGTCTTCGCGTTTACTGCGGAGCGGAACAGCTTCCCCGCGTCCTCGGCGGACTCGGCATCGCGATCATCTCGACCTCCAAGGGCGTTATGACCGACAAGGCTGCCCGCGCTCAGAACATCGGCGGCGAAGTGCTCGCGTACGTTTGGTAAGGAGGAGCGATTATGTCAAGAATCGGTAGATTACACATCACGCTTCCCGCAGGCGTATCGGTCGAATTCAAGGATCAGATCGTCACGGTCAAGGGCCCCAAGGGCGAGCTTAGCCGCAAGATCGATTCCAAAAACATCGCTGTCAACGTCGACGGCAACGAAGTTCACGTCGTTCGCTCGTCCGAGGACAAGCAAACCAAGTCCATGCACGGTCTTTACCGCGTCCTTATCAACGATATGGTTCAGGGCGTCGTAACCCCCTTCTCCAAGACGCTTATCATCGACGGTGTCGGTTACAAAGCGGCTATGCAGGGCAACAAGCTCGTTATGAACCTCGGTCTTTCGCACCCCGTCGAGTACGTCGCTCCCGCGGGAATCACCATTACCTGCACCGATCAGAACACGGTCGTCGTAAGCGGTATTTCCAAAGAGATCGTCGGTCAGGTTGCCGCGACAATCAAGTCGAAGCGTCCCGTCGAGCCGTATCACGGCTACGGTATCCACTATTCGACCGAAGTCGTCGTGAAGAAAGAAGGCAAGACGGCGGGTAAGTAAGGAGTAGCACATTATGATAAACAAAGAGAATAAAAACGCTGTCAGAGCTAAAAGACACCTCCGCGTCCGCAACAAGGTTTCGGGCACCGCGGAAAGACCCCGTCTTAACGTTTACCGCTCCTCGTCCAACATCTATGCTCAGATCATCGACGACGTTGCGGGCAACACGCTCGTTTCTTCCTCTACCATCGCAAAAGGCGTGAACGTAGAAGGTCTTTCCAAGACCGAAGCCGCCGTTGTAGTCGGTAAGGACGTAGCCGCAAAGGCTCTTGAAAAAGGCATCACCGAAGTCGTATTCGACCGCGGCGGTTACCTTTACATGGGCCGCGTAAAGGCGCTTGCGGAAGCCGCAAGAGAAGCCGGACTTAAATTCTGAGGGAGGTTATCATGGCAAGAAGAGAACGTGAAGACGTTAAGCCGGATGACGGCATTACCAGTAAACTCGTAGCCGTAAACCGCGTATCCAAAACGGTTAAGGGCGGCAGAAATATGCGCTTCTCCGCGCTCGTCGTAGTAGGCGACGGCAAAGGCAGCGTCGGACTCGGAGCAGGCAAAGCCGCCGAAGTTCCCGAGGCTATCAAGAAAGCCGAGCAGCTCGCACGCCGCAGCATGGTCAAGATTTCGCTTGCGGGCGACACCATTCCCCACGAGGCGGAAGGCGTGTTCGGAAAGGCAAGCGTGCTTCTTAAACCCGCCCCCGAAGGAACCGGAGTTATCGCAGGAAGCTCCGTCCGTGCGGTAGTAGAGCTCGCGGGCATCAAGAACATCACCACCAAGGCTTACGGTTCGCGCAACCCGATCAACTGCGTAAAAGCTACGCTTGCGGGTCTTAAGTCGCTCCGCACGCCCGAACAGGTCGCCGCGCTTCGCGGAAAGACCGTGGAAGAGATTTTAGGGTAGGTGCAAAATGGCTAACAATATGATTAAAATCACGCTTGTGAAAAGCACCATCGCGTGCCTCGACAAGCAGAAAAAGACCGTTCAGGCTTTGGGACTGAGAAAGATCGGCTCGTCCGTCGTTCGCGAAGACAACGACGTCACCCGCGGTATGATCTTCGTCGTAAAGCACCTCGTTAAGGTCGAACCCGTGGAGGCTTAACACTATGAAAATGCATCAGTTATCCCCCGCAGCGAACTCGCGCACCTCGGCTAAACGCCTCGGTCGCGGTATCGGAAGCGGACTCGGAAAAACCAGCGGTAAAGGTCACAAAGGTCAGTGGGCGCGTAGCGGCGGCGGAGTCCGTATCGGCTTCGAAGGCGGCCAGATGCCCCTTGCCCGTCGTCTCCCCAAAACCGGTTTCGACAACGCTTGGAAGAAGGTTTATACCACCGTCAACGTGGACCTTTTCGAAGCGTTCGAGGACGGCGCCGTAGTTACCGCCGAAATTCTTCTCGGCGCGGGACTTATTTCCAAAATCGAACCCTACGGGCTTAAAGTGCTCGGCGACGGTACGCTTACCAGAAAGCTCACCGTAAAAGCTGCCAAGTTCACCAAGTCCGCTGTGGAGAAAATCGAAAAAGCCGGTGGCAAAGCAGAGGTGGAATGATGTTTAAAACTTTGGCAAACGCTTTTAAGAATAAGGAAGTCAGAACCAAGCTTCTGATAACGCTCGCGCTTTTGTTCGTGTATCGCGTCGGATGCTGGCTTCCTATCCCCGGTATTTCGGGCGCGGTAAAGGCAAGCGTCGAGAGCGATACTTCGCTTCTCTCGCTTCTCTCGTCCATCACGGGCGGCGCGCTCGCCAACGGAGCTTTCCTTGCCATCGGCATCTCACCTTATATCAACGCCTCCATTATTATTCAGCTTCTTACGGTTGCGATTCCTTCGCTCGAGCGCCTCTCCAAGCAGGGCGGCGAGGGCAGAAAGAAGATCAACAAAATCACCCGTTACGTTACCCTCGCTCTCGCCGTCGCTCAGGCGGTCGCGATCACTATCAGCTGGGCTAACAACAGCGGTCTCGAAACCGGAATTTTCTCGGGCTTCTTCGCTAAGACCTGGGTTGTCGGAATCTTCGTCGGGCTTATGCTCGTAGCGGGTTCGATGTTCACCCTCTGGCTCGGCGAGCAGATCACCGAACGCGGTCTCGGAAACGGCATTTCGCTCCTCATCTTCATCGGTATCCTTTCTTCCGCCGGTCTTGCGATCGTCGCGAAACTCGGCGAAGCTTTCTCCGGTACGTCCGATACCGCTATCTGGGAGCTCCTCGGCTTCGTGCTCATGGTTATCGTCGTGTTCGGACTTATCGTTTTCGTCGATCAGGCAGAACGCAAAATTCCCATTCAGTACGCAAAGCAGATCAAGGGCAGAAAGCAGTACGGCGGTCAGAGCACCTATATCCCGCTCAAAGTAAACGCGAGCGGCGTGCTCCCCATCATCTTCGCTTCCGCGATCATCACCTTCCCCCAGCTCATTTGCCAGATGTTCTGGCCTACCAGCGCGTTCTACGCTTGGTGGTCGAAGTGGCTCGGCTCGGGCTCGGTTGTGTACAGCATCTGCGTCGGTCTTCTGATTTTGTTCTTCTGCTACTTCTACGCTCAGATCCAGTTCAACCCCGAAGAGGTCGCGCGCAACATTCAGCAGTACGGCGGCTTTATCCCCGGCATTCGCCCCGGTAAACCCACTTACGATTATCTCGTCCGCATCAGCAAGAGGATTACGCTTTTCGGCGCTATCTACCTCGCGTTCATCGCGATCGTTCCGTCGGTAATCTTCTCCATCGTGCTTCCGGACGCGTCCCTCGTAAACGCGCTCAGCGCGACCGGTATGCTGATCGTCGTGTCCGTCGCTCTCGAGTTCGACAAAGCGCTCGAAAGCCAGCTGATGATGAAACAGTACAAAGGTTTCCTGAAATAAGGTAATAGTCGGTGAAGCGTCCGCGCCGTAAAGGTGCGGGCGCTAAGCACCGCGATTAAAGAGGAGTTGCTATGAATCTGATTTTGTTAGGCGCACCCGGTGCGGGTAAGGGAACTCAGGCGGTCCGTATCGCCGAAAAATATTCCGTTCCCCATATCTCCACGGGCGACATTTTCCGTAAAAACATCAAAGAGCAAACCCCTATCGGCGTTATCGCCAAGTCGTATATCGACCGCGGCGAGCTCGTTCCCGACGAAGTCACCGTCGAAATCGTCCGCCTTCGCTTAGCCGAACCGGACTGTAAAAACGGTTATCTTCTCGACGGTTTCCCGCGCACCATCGCGCAAGCCGAAGCCCTCGACAAAATCGCGGACATTGAAACGGTTATAAACATCGACGTCGATCTCGACGCTCTTTCCGAAAGACTTTGCGGCAGACGCGTCTGCGGCAAGTGCGGCGAAAGCTATCACGTTTCCACCAAAAAGGACGATAAATGCGACAAATGCGGCAGCGATCTTATCCATCGCGACGACGATAAACCCGAAACGGTCAATTCCCGCCTCGACGTTTACGTCAAATCCACCGCGCCTCTTATCGATTATTACTCGAAACAGGGCAAGCTCGTTTCGGTAAACGGTATGAAGAAAATCGAAGAAGTTTTCGAGGAAATTTCCGAGGCTCTCGACAGAAAATGATCCCCTGTATTGTAAACCCGATCGAACTTAATAAAATGCGCCGCGCGTGCAAGGTTACGGGCGACGTGCTCAAAATGATCGAAGAGTATATAAAACCCGGCGTTACCACGCTCGAGCTCGATACGATCATCGAGAAGTTTATCCGCGATCAGGGTTGTACTCCGAATTTCAAACATCTTTACGGTTTCCCCAACTCCGCATGTATCTCGATCGACGACGTGGTCGTCCACGGTATTCCGTCCGATCGCAGACTCGAGGAAGGCGAAATCGTCAGCATCGACGTAGGAGCGGCTTACGGCGGCTTCAACGGCGACGCGGCGCGGACTTTCCCCGTCGGGAAAATCTCCGCCGAAAAACAACGCCTTATCGACGTCACGCGCGAGAGTTTCTTCAAAGGTATCGCGCAGGCGCGTGCGGGCAAACGCCTCGGCGACGTCAGCCACGCCATTCAGACCCACGTCGAACAAAACGGCTTCTCGGTCGTTCGCGTCATGACGGGGCACGGCATCGGCAGACACGTCCACGAAGAACCGAACATTCCGAATTTCGGTCAGGCGGGAAGCGGAGTTCTGCTTCGCTCGGGCTACACGCTCGCCATCGAGCCTATGGTAAATATGGGCGACTATCGCGTTTCGATCGACCGTCACGACGGCTGGACTTGCCGCACGGCCGACGGAAAACCGAGCGCTCATTACGAAAATACCATACTTGTTACGGGGAACGAGCCCGAAATATTAACAATTTAGTTCAAAACAGTTTACAAACCCATACAAAATATGTTATAATAATTTGTGCGGTTTGTTAAAGAAGGTGTGCGCGTGAAAGAGGGTACGATCGTAAAAAGTCTCAAAGGTCACGACGAAGGTCGCGTTTACGCGGTCGTCGCGACGGCGGGCAACGACTTCGTTCTCCTTTGCGACGGGAAGTATCGCAAGCTCGATAACCCCAAGCAAAAGCGCGTGAAACACCTCGAAGTTTTATGCGAAACCGAGTTTCCGTCGGAGCTCAACGACAAAAAACTCAGAGAAATTTGTAAGAACCGTTAATTTGGAGGTAATATGCCGAAAGACGATAACATCGAAGCGGAAGGCACCGTTGTAGAGTGCCTGCGCAACGCCACCTTTAAGGTAAAACTTGCCAACGGATATATCGTTACTTGCACCATTTCGGGCAAGATCCGTATGCATTACATCAAGATCCTCGAAGGCGACACCGTTAAAATCGAAATGTCTCCCTACGACATATCCAAAGGCAGAATCACTTACAGAAACAAGAATTAAAGGAGTTTATTATGAAAGTCAGATCTTCGGTTAAGCCCATGTGCGACAAGTGCAAAGTCATCAAGCGCCACGGCAAAGTAATGGTTATCTGCTCCAAGTACCCCAACCATAAGCAGAGACAAGGTTAATAGTTCCCGTGTCCGGTAAGGTAATTCGGGATATACGACGAGAGTGCGTCCGGAAAACGTAAGGTTTTCGGGTGCGCTTTTGGGCGTTTATTTACGTTTTGATCGTAAAAATACCCGCGTCGCGCTCTTTCGCTTACATTCCAAAGCGGAACAACGCGCCGTTTAACATATTTCATCTAAAATTTTCAAGGAGAAAAAACTGTGGCAAGAATAGCAGGTATTGATTTGCCGAGAGAAAAGCGCGTCGAAATCGGGCTTACTTATATCTACGGCATCGGCAGACCTATGGCAAACAAGATTTTACAGGCAACCGGCGTAAGCCCCGACGTTCGCGTCAAGGACCTCACCGAGGAGCAGGAAAACGCCCTCAGAACTTATATCGAGCATAACGTTGTGGTCGAAGGCGACCTTCACCGCGAAGTGGCGCTCAATATCAAGCGTCTTATGGAGATCGGTTGCTATCGCGGCGTGCGTCACCGCAAAGGACTCCCCGTCCGCGGTCAGAGCACCAAGCAGAACGCGCGTACCAGAAAGGGTCCGAAGCGCACCGTCGGACGCGCCAAGAAGGCGACTAAGTAGGAGATACGATTATGGCAGTTAAAAAGACTACTAAGAAAAGAGTAACCAAAAACATCGACAAGGGTCAGTGTCATATCCACGCGTCGTTCAACAACACGCTTATCACCTTCACCGACGAGCAGGGCAATGCGATTTCGGCTTGCAGCGCAGGCGCGCTCGGCTTCCGCGGCTCGAGAAAAAGTACCCCCTTTGCGGCTCAGCAGGCTTGCGAAAAAGCCGCTCAGCTCGCAAAAGAGCACGGACTTCGCAGCGTAGAAGTTTTCGTCAAGGGCCCGGGTTCGGGACGCGAATCCACCATCCGCGCGCTCGAAACCGTAGGTATCGCCGTCACCGCGATCACCGACGTGAGTCCCATTCCGCACAACGGTTGCAGACCGCCCAAGCGTAGAAGAGTTTAAGGAGATTTTCGATTATGGCTAAATATACTAACGCAGATTGCAAGCTTTGCCGCAGAGAGGGCGCTAAGCTCTTCCTCAAAGGCGAGCGTTGCACCACCAAGAAATGCGCTATGGAGAAACGCCCCGTCGCCCCCGGCATGCACGGCGTTACCCGTAAAAAAGCAAGCGAATACAACGTTCAGCTTCGCGAGAAGCAGAAGGTTAAACGCGCTTACGGACTTCTGGAGAAGCAGTTCCACGCTTACTACGTCGAGGCAGAACGCCTCCGCGGCGTAACCGGCGAAAATATGCTCGCGCTTATCGAAAAGCGTCTCGACAACGTCGTTTACCGTATGGGTATCGGTTCGAGCCGCGCTCAGAGCCGCCAGATCGTCAACCACGGTCTCATTTGCGTCAACGGCAAGTGCATCGATATTCCTTCCTACGAAGTCAAAGCCGGCGATACCATTTCTGTAAAGGAGAATAAGAAGGATAACGCTCTTTTCAAAGAGCTTCGCGGTGCAAAGATCGTAATGCCCAAGTGGGTTGAGTTCGACACCGAAAGCTTTACCGGTAAGGTTCTCGATAACCCCAAACGCGAGGATATCGACCTTAACATCAACGAGCAGCTTATCATCGAGTTGTATTCGAAGTAATAAGCGCTCCGCTAAGTAATCAATAAGGAGATAATTTAATATGATGGAAATCGAAACGCCGAAAATCACTTTGGAGGAAAGCGCAGACAACCGCTCGGGTAGATTCGTCGTCGAGCCGCTCGAACGCGGTTACGGTATCACCCTCGGCAACGCTCTTCGCAGAGTTCTTCTGTCCGCTCTTCCCGGTACCGCAGTGGTTGGCGTAAGCATCGAGGGCGTCGCTCACGAATTCTCGACCATTAAGGGCGTGAAAGAGGACGTCGCGGAAATCATTCTCAACCTTAAAGGGCTTAACCTTAAAGCGGAGTACTCGGATAAGAGCATCAAAAAAACTCTCAAAATCGAGAGAAAAACCCCGGGAATCGTCACCGCCGCCGATATCGAGCGCGACCCCGAGATCACCGTTCTCAACCCCGATCTGTACATCTGTACTCTCGACGAGGGCGCGGTATTCAATATGGAAATGACGGTCGGTTCGGGCAGAGGTTACGTCGTCGCAAAAAACAACGTCGACCCCACCAAACCCATCGGCTATATTCCCATCGATTCGATCTTTACCCCCGTCAAAGCGGCTTCCTACAGCGTAGAGTCCGCGCGCGTGGGCGAAAGCATCGATTACGACAAGCTTATTTTGGAGGTCAAAACGGACGGCTCGCTGTCCGCTAAGGAAGTTCTCTCGCTGTCCGCTAAGGCTATCGGCGAGTACGTCAAGCTTTTCGTAGACCTCTCCGACACCTTCTCCGGCACGACGATCCTCGTCAGCAGCGAAGGCGACAAGCACACCAGAATTCTTGAAATGAGCATCGAGGAAATGGATCTTTCCGTCCGCAGCTACAACTGCCTCAAACGCGCGGGAATCCACACCGTAGAGGATCTGACCAAGAAAAGCGAAGACGATATGTTGAAGGTCAGAAACCTTGGCAGAAAGAGCCTCGACGAGGTCATTGCCAAACTTCGCAGCTACGGTTTCGACCTCAGAAGCAATGAAGATTAGGAGGACATTATGGCATTACAGAGAAAGTTAGGCAGACCTACCGACCAGAGAGAGGCGCTGCTGAGAAATCAGGTTACGGAGCTCCTTTGGAACGGTAAGATCGAGACCACCGACGCTCGCGCCAAGGAAGTCGCAAGAATTGCCGAAAAGCTGCTCACCGTAGCTATCGATACCTATACCGACACCGTTAAGAAAATCGAAACCCGTAAAAACGACAAGGGTCAGGAAATCAAAGTCGAGCTCGTCAACGACGGTCCCAAAAAGCTCGCCGCTCGTCGCAAGATCATGGGCAGCGTGTACGACCTTCAGGAGCAGAGACAGGAAAAGGAAACTAAAGCCAACTTCCGCGCTCGCACCGAGAATATCCGTCACCCCCTCGTCGAGAAGATTTTCAACGAGTACGCTCCCAAGTACGCTCAGCGCGCTAAGGAACTCGGTCAGAAGGGCGGTTATACCCGTATCATCAAGCTCGGCACCCGCCGCGGCGACGCTGCCGAAACCGTAATTATCGAGTTGGTTTAATCACCCCGATAACCCGCGGCTTTTAACGCGAATCAACAAAAAAGGAACGACAACGCTTTGTTGCCGCTCCTTTTTCTGTTTAAATACAAAGCAGGCAGGGAGCCCCTGCGGGCAGGTCGGCTACGCCCGTACTTACTTTTGATAGAACACAGGTAGGGTCGGACGCCCTCGTCCGACGGTGAGCCACCGTTGGCAAGTCGGCTACGCCCGTATTTACTATCGACAGAGCGTGGTAGGGGCGTTTCTCGTCCACCCGAAGGTATATCGTGTGCGTGCAACGATACTTTGGAGGGCGTAAAATTGTTTCGGTAGGGCGGGACGCCCTCGTCCCGCCGCCCAACCTTGCGAAACGGTATTTCGCCACGTCATCTCGAGCGAAGTCGAGAGATCTCGCGGGAGCGAATACGAACGTTGCGGAACGGTACGTTTCAAATACCTGTCCGCGGTATTAAGTTATGCGGCGGTCCGAGGGCGAACCGCCCTACCGTCGGCAAAAGCCGACATTATAAGGTCGAAAAGGTTGTAGCAGAGAGAGTATCGGCGGACAACCGCAGGGGATTTCTCCACTACGTTCGGGTTTACACCCTCACTTTGGTCGAAATTACATTGTATAAGAATGTTGGTGATGTTATCTAAAAGTGGGGGTGTCTTGTCTGCCATTACATTTCCAACTGATTTATTACAAAAGTGGGCTGAAATCATTCTAAAGCAATGAAGATTCTCGGAATATTTACTCTGTTAAAGAGTTAAAGTTGACTTATTTGGTAAAATCTGGTACAATAATTTAAAAACTGTATTAGAGGGATGCGCATATGAAGAAAAATTGTGTTATTTGCGGTAAAGAAGGTTATTCATATTTCCCTTTTTGCTATAAGCACTTACAAATGAAAAACGAGGGGAAAATTATTAAATGTGAAGATTGTGGGCAATGGCATTTTATCGATGAACCTTGCCAATGTAACAGCAAGCCTCAATATACAGAATTACCAACTGAAGGGTTTAACGCTTGCGTTTCTTGTGGTGCGAGAACATCAGGATATGCGTTCTGTAGGAAGTGTTTTAATAAATACACCGAAGAAGAAATGCTCAATATGTTGAACGAAAGTAAAGTAGAATCTTTTAACATCGAAGAAGATGATGAAATTGAAGAGACTGTCGCACCGCAAGAGAAGAAAGAAACAACATCTGACAATGATCCCGAATCAAATAATGTGGTTGTAATTGATCTGGACAGTAAATCAAAATGTATTACATGTGGCAAACAAACAGGGGGATTGCTCTTTTGCACAAGCTGTTATCATAAATATAAAAACAAAGAGTTACTGTTCAGAATAACTAATTGCACGAATGTAGAATTACTTGACGAAGATTATGAGGGGCGTTACACCTGTAAAGACGGGCACATTGTAAAAAGCAAATCCGAACGTGATATTGATAATTATTTATTCGAGCATGGAATATCTCATGCTTACGAAAGAGAACTCCCATATGGTGCGACAGAAAAAGAAGTTCTACATCCTGATTTTTATCTTCCGAATTATTTGGGAGAGGGGAAACATGTTTATATTGAGCATTGGGGATATAATGAAAACAATATTCAATACACAAAAACGAAAAAATTCAAAATGCCGATTTATAGAAAATTAGGTATAACTCTTATTTGTACTTACGAAAAAACGGATATGGGCAAAATTGATACGGTTTTAGACAGGAAACTCAATAAAACATTTATTGAAGTCAATAAAATAAACTATGAAGAGACTTTGACTGAGGAAAAAAGAGAAAAACAAAAGATTAAACAATATGATGACTTGCCTTTTTAGAGCGTATATTAAGATAGCATAGGCTAACCGTTTTTGGCGAAAAATAAGGCGTTTTTTGTGGACAAAAAGCGCTATCGGTGGTATAATATAGTAAATTCAACAAAAATAAAAAGGAGATAACTACTATGGCACATCAGATCGGTGAAGAATGCATCGCTTGCGGATCGTGCGAGGCTCAGTGCCCCGTAAATGCTATTTCGCTCGGCGACGGCAAGTACGAAATCAATCCCGACGAATGCATCGATTGCGGCGCTTGCGCGGCACAATGCCCTGTCGGAGCTATTTCCGAGAAGTAATAGCGACCGGTTTAACACGGAAAAAGCGCGGAGCGAATTTGCCCCGCGTTTTTATTTGCGCTAAAACGATTGAGATTTTCGGCGAAGTGTGCTATAATATCATAGATATGGACAAGGCAACGGCAAAACAGTATAACGCCGCGACTCTGGCGTTCCTCGGCGACGCGGTTTTCACGCAGTACGTTCGCGAAATGCTCGTGCGGGATCACGACGAAAAGAGCGGCGGTCTGCATAAAATCGCAAGTTCTTATGTATGCGCGCACGCTCAATCGGTCGCCTATGAAGCGATCTTGCCGTCGCTCACCGACGAGGAAGCGGACGTTGCGCGCAGAGCCCGCAACTGTCATACGTCGAGCCGTGCAAAGAACGCGATAGTGGGCGATTACCGTCGCGCCACCGCGCTCGAAGGGCTGTTCGGGTATCTGAAACTGATCGGAGACGACGCGCGACTGAACGATCTTATGGCGGTCGCGGTCAAAGCAATCGACGAAACGAGACGCCCCTATAACGCCTTATCAAACATAAAAATCCCCGCGCAAGGAGAAAAACAATATGAGTAAAGCCGACGTAAAATTCTTAGCGAATCTTCGCGACATTATCGACAACGGATTTTCGGACAAGGACTTGCCCGTTCGTCCGCACTGGGAGGACGGCACGCCCGCACACACGATCAAGAAGTTTTGTATCGTGAACCGCTACGATCTTCGCGACGAATTCCCGATCATTACGGTGCGAAAAACGAATTTTCAGAACGCGCTCGACGAAATTCTGTGGATCTGGCAGAAAAAGAGCAACAACGTTCACGACCTCGCTTCGCATATCTGGGACGCGTGGGCGGACGCAAACGGCTCGATCGGCAAGGCTTACGGCTATCAGCTCGGCGTCAAGCACCGCTACAAAGAGGGAGAATTCGATCAGGTCGATCGCGTGATTTACGACCTCAAGCACAATCCGCAGTCACGCCGCATCATGACGAACATTTACGTTCACGCCGACCTCAGCGAAATGGCGCTTTATCCGTGCGCGTATTCGATGACGTTCAACGTGAGCGGCAACACGCTAAACGCGATACTCAATCAGCGCTCGCAGGATATGCTCACCGCGAACAACTGGAACGTCGTTCAGTATGCAATGCTCGTTATAATGCTCGCCAAGGTTTGCGGGCTCGAGGCGGGCGAGCTCGTCCACGTCATAGCGGATGCGCACGTTTACGATCGTCACGTTCCGATCTGCGAGGAACTTTTCACCCGCCCGCAGTACGACGCGCCCAAGCTTATATTAAAGCGCGACGTAACCGATTTTTACGACTTTAAGGTGGATGATTTCGAGCTTGAAGATTATCGTTTCACGCCGCTCGGCAAGAAAATCGAGGTGGCGATATGATACGCGCGATAGTGGCGGTGGACGAGAAGTGGGGGATCGGCAAAAAGAACGATCTGTTATTCCATATCCCCGAAGATATGAAGTTTTTCCGCGAAACGACGCTCGGAAAAACGGTTGCGATGGGGTCGAATACGCTTAAATCGTTCCCGAACGGCAAGCCTCTTCCCAAACGCACGAATATCGTGCTGTACCCGAACGGCGAAAAACGCGACGACTGCATTGTCGTCGGAAGTTTCGACGAGCTTGTACGCGAGCTTAAATCGCGCGGCGACGAGGAAATTTTCGTGATCGGCGGGGCGATGTTTTACCGCACGATGTTGCCGTACTGTTCGGACGTGCTCGTTACGAAGGTAAAAGCGGACGGCGGCGCGGAGATTTTCTTCGAGAACCTTGACGAAAAGCCCGAATGGAAGTGCGAAAGCGTAAGCGAGCCGATCGAAACGAACGGTTACGAAATAAGATTTACGCGGTACGTCAATTCCGCGGTTAAGGAGTTATAAATGAAAATCATCGGAAGAAACGCCGTTACAGAGGCGCTCAGGTCCGGCAAAACGATCGACAGGCTTGTTGCCGCGCGCGATCAGAAGGACGTCGGCGCGCAGAGAATCATCAACGAGGCGAAGTCGCGCGGAGTCAAGGTCTTTTTCTACGACAAAACCGTGCTCGATCGCGAAAGCGACGGCGCGAAACATCAGGGATTTATTGCCGAAGTCACCGACTTTAAGTACAGCGAACTCGACGACGTGCTCGAACTCGCCCGCTCGAAGAACGAACCGCCGTTTATTTTTATACTCGACGGCGTGGAAGATCCGCATAACCTCGGCTCGGTCATAAGGGTTGCGGAATGTACGGGCGCTCACGGCGTGGTTATTCCGCGGCACAGGGCGGCGAGCGTCAACGAGACCGTCGTTAAGGTTTCGGCGGGCGCGGCGGCGCACGTTATGGTCATCAAGGCGACTAATATCAACGACGTAATCGACGAGCTCAAAGCCAAGGGCGTTTGGGTGTATGCCGCCGATATGGACGGCGAAAGCATTTATTCGACTAATCTCTCCGGAGCGGTCGCATTCGTGATAGGCGGCGAGGGCGCGGGCGTAAAACGCCTCACCAAGTCCAAGTGCGACGGTGTTATCGCGCTCCCCATGCGCGGTAAGGTGAATTCGCTCAACGCTTCCGTTGCCGCGGGCGTTGTCGCTTACGAGTACGTTCGGCAAAACTATGTGAAATAAACGCGCTGCCGCTATGGGCAGGGAACCCCTGCGGGCAAGTGGGCGATGCCCGTATCTACAATGATAACAGTATAAAACAAAGTGGAAACGGTACTTTGTTTAGTCATCCTGAGCGGAGCGCGTAGCGCGCAGTCGTAAGGATCTCGCGGGAGCGAATACGGTCGCCTCGGAACGGTAAATCCCGAATACTCGCCCGCGGTGGCTCACCGCCTTGCGGCTGTGTCCCGGACCCCGCAACGCTTTAAAGGTCGAAAATAGTTGTAGTAGTATCGTTATCGGGTGACTTCCGTAGGGTTGCGGTATATCGCTTTTTCAACGTACACTGCCTCGGTAGGGCGGGACGCCCTCGTCCCGCCGCCAACCTTGCGTAACGGTACTTAGCAAGGTCGAAAATAGCTGTAATAGTGGCATTGTCGGGTGACAACCGCGGGGGATTTCTCCACTTCGCTAACGCTTCGGTCGAAATGACATTAAAAAGTGGCAATTATAACGTTTGTTAAAGCGCGGTAGGGGCGGACGCCCTCGTCCGCCCGACGGCGAGCCGCCGCGGGCGAACCGCCTTACCGTCGGTTGCGCCGACATTATAAGGTCGAAAACGATTGAAGTAGTATCGCTATCGCTTCGTTCGGGGAGGAGAAATATGGATTTTACTGAAAAGACGGTAAACAAAAACTATATTTATAAGGGCAAAATTTTGTCGCTGAGGCGCGACGACGCGCTTCTTCCGGACGGAAAACCTTGCGCTCGCGAAATCGTCGAACACTGCGCGGGCGCGGCTGTGCTGTACGTTGAGGACGAAAAAATAGCGTTCGTCAGACAGTTCCGGTACGCTTACGGCGAAACGATTACCGAAATTCCCGCGGGCAAGGTCGAGGCGGGCGAAGAGCCGATTGCCGCGGCGTTCCGCGAACTTAAAGAGGAAGCGGGCATTGTTCCCGAAACTATGGAGCTTTTGCAGATCGTGTATCCGTCCACAGGCTACACCGACGAGCAGATTTTCGTTTTTCTCGCGCGCGGCGGAAGAACGGAAAACCCGAACCCCGACGAAGGCGAATTTTTGTCGCTTGCGTGGATCGACGAGAAAAAGGCGAAAGAAATGCTTACGCGCGGCGAATTCCGCGACGCCAAAACCGCGATCGCGCTTTACGCGTACTTTTTACGGAACGATAATTTGTAAATTCGTTGCGTGGCGAGAAACGTTACTGTCATTAGAAACCTTCACAGAGATGCGCGAAACAGGGCACGAAGGGTGGCAGAGCGGCGGTAAGGTTGCTAAAACAGGCGAGGTTTCGTATAGTTACATTAAATCACTAATCAGACCGAAGTCGGTAGCCCTCTTTTGTACAAGGGGGTATTTTTATGCTCGATAATATCGAACAAATAACAGAATAATTATAAGAAGCTCCCGACGGACAATTCCGCTCGGGGCTTTTTTCATTTTAAAGCGCGTGGGGGCGGTGAGCCACCGCGGGCGGGCGAGGGCGGAGCGTGGTTGTTCGTTTATGTTTTTTTGCGGTGGTTTGGGAGGGGGATTTTAAAATAAGCGATGACGAAACAAATTTTACGGAAAGTACCGAAAAAGCTTGACGGGGGGGGGAGATGTGGTATCATATTCGAAACAAAAAAACGGTGAAAACAGAGGGTGGAGATTTGAATTCGGTCGTTTTTAAAGCCATTCCGACCGATTTGCAGGGGCATTTCTCGTCCGACCGCTTGGGTACGAATGTCATTTCGACCGAAGCGAGGGTAAAACCCGAGCGCAGTGGAGAAATCCCCCGCGGACGTCAGCCGATAACGATACTACCACACCCTTTTTTTCCTTATTTGTCGGCGAAGCCGACGGTAGGGCGGTTCGCCCTCGGACCGCCGCATAACGTGCAGTTTCGGGCAGGTATTTGGAGTGTACCGTTCACTTGCGTTCGTGTTCGCTCCCGCTTTGGTCTCGACTTCGCTCGAGATGACGGGGCGAGGAACGCCCATACCTTTTAAAGCCTTCCCCCTTGGGGGAAGGTGGATTGCCGAAGCGATAGCGAAGGCAAGACGGATGAGGGGTCGGGCTATGACAAACGCAACGTAAAAGACAACCCCTCATCAGTCGCTATGCGACAGCTTCCCCCCGAGGGGAAGCCTTATAAGGTTATATTCCCCTCATTCGTCACTCGGATCGCTAACGCTCACACTCGTGCCACCTCCCAGCTCGTAGCATAGCTACTTCGCCGCTTTGGCTAAAAACAGTCGCCTGTGGACTGTTTTTACGGTGCTTCGCACCGCCGCGTCGCGCCCCCGAGGGGGAAGGCAAGATAAAGACTGCGTGCGCGAAATTTGTAGGCTAACGAGGGCGTCCGCCCCTATTGCGCTTACCGAAGCGGGTGAGCTCTATAGACCATAGCGGAACGCTCAATAGCCTCGTCATCCTGAGCGGAGCGCGAAGCGCGCAGTCGTAAGGATCTCGCGGGAGCGAACACGAGCGTATCGGAACGGTATGTCTCAAAACTTGCCAACGGCGGCTCGCCGACGGGCGGACGAGGGCGTCCGCCCCTACCACGCTCTACCGATAGTAAATACAGACATCGCAGACGGGCTAACGAGGGGGTGGATGGGGTGTCTTAATCGGAACAAGGGGAGAGGTTTCGGGAGTGTCTTATTTTAAACAAAAGCGGAGAGGGGAGGGAAAATTAAGGGTGAAAAAAGCGAATTTTTCCCAAAAAGTACCAAAAAGGTAAAAATATGAGAATAACTGTTTCATTGATGATACGAAATTTAAAAAAATTTGTGCTAAAATGGAATAACAAGGTATAGAGTTGCCGAAAACCCCGTGAGACAACCGCGGGGTTAGGGGCGACAAAAATCGCAAAGAAAAAGGAGAAAATAATGAAGAAAGTAATCGTAACAATAATGTTGTCGCTACTGGCTTTGACGGTGATCGCGTGCGGACCGAAAGCCTACACCGTGACTTTCATGGTGGACGGAGCGGAGTACAAAGCGGTCGGGTCGATCGAATCGGGAGCTACGGTCGAGCTTCCGTCGAATCCGACGAAAACGGGCTTCCGGTTTAACGGCTGGTACGCGGAGGGCGCGGAAGAGAAATTCTCGCCCGACGCGGCTATCGAGAGCGATCTCGTTCTTAACGCTAAGTTCGACGAGAACGAATACAAGGTAGAATTTTCGGCGTGCGGCGGCGAAGGCGAAATGAATTCGCTCGAGCTCAGATACACGCAGGAAAGCGCGCTTCCCGAATGTGCGTTTACATATACGGACAGACTTTTCGCGGGCTGGGCGCTGTCGGCAAGCGGCGAAGCCGAATATGCGGACGGCGCGACGGTAAGCAAGCTTACGGCGGAGCACGAAGCAACGGTAACGCTTTACGCGGTGTGGGCAAGACAGTTCTACACGATCAAGTTCAACGGCAACGGCGGTCTCGGGAGCATGAGCGACGCGGACGTGGATATGAGCCGCGAAACCGCGCTTACGGCTAACGCGTTCGTGCGGCAGGGGTATCATTTCCTCGGCTGGGCGACCACGGCGGACGGCGAAGTAAAATACGCGGACGGCGCGACGGTAAGCAGGCTTTCGACCGAAGCGGGCTCGGAAATCAACCTTTACGCGGTCTGGGAACGCGACTACTACACGGTACGCTTCGCGGGCGGCGAAGGCGTGACGGGCACGATGGACGATCAGAAGTTCGAAATTGACGACGAAAAAGCGCTTACCGCCAACGCGTTTGCCAAGACGAATTTCGACTTCAAAGGCTGGGCGACCGAACCGAACGGCGAAGTTATATACCTCGACGGCGCGACGGTAAGCGGACTTGCGACGAGAAACGGCGCGGTGGTTACGCTTTACGCGGTATTCAAGGGCGCGCCCGAAACTTACGTTATTCTCACCAGAACCCAAAACGCGGAAAGCGGTTTTGACGAAAACCGCGAGACCAAAAACGCGTTCTTCGGCGATACTATCACGATCACGCCCGAGCCGAAAACGGGCTATGAGGCAACCGTTGCGAACAACGGCGCGACCCTCGACGGCGGCGACGATACCGTGATTACGATAACGTATACGCTTATCGACTACACCGCAAAACTCGTCGGCAAGTACGGCGCTACCGAATTCACGGTAGCGGAAGAAACGTTTACTTATCTTACGGAATCATTCTCGCTTACCGCGACGGACAGCGTGGAAGAGGGCGGCGTAACGTACCGCTACATAGACAAGGGTAACACCTTCCCGATCGCGAAAAACACCGCGCAGAACGTAACGCTCGTAGCCGAATACGGTATCGAAGTTACCGACGCGGCGGCGCTTATGACCGCGATGAACGAAAACCCCGACAAAAGCGTGGTTTTCGGTAGCGATATCGACATGACGAGCTATCTTACGGCTAATCCGTGGAACGACACTACCGCCGCATTCTTCAACAATACCTTCTCGGGCACGCTCGACGGTAAAGGATATTCGCTTCTCGGTGTTAAGTCTACGGCGGGGCTCATCCGACGTGATACGAACGTGGTATTCAGAGAAATAGCCGCGAGCGGCACGGTTAAAAATCTTCATTTGCAAGCGGCGTTGGGGCTTGCCGATGCAGAAGGACATCGTATGTCCGTATTGTTCGGAGGAATGTACGGAACGCTCGAAAATTGTTTCTTCGACGTGGACGTAACGTTCAATACGGCTTGGATGGCTTACGGCGCGGCGCCGATCTGGGGTCTTGCCGACACTTCGGTAGTCAGAAACACGGTGTTCTATATTCCGAACGCAAGCGGGCTTCGTTGTATCGTCGCGACGGAATACGGCAAAGAGTACGAGAAAAAGGGAATGTTCGATAACGTGGCGTATATTTACGGCAATCCCGGGTACGACGGGCATACGATGCTTCCGCCCGTTTACCACCCGAATCTTAAGAATATTTACGCGGCAGTCGCGGATTCGGCAAACGGAATTTTCAAGGACTTCCGAAAACTTAACGAAACAAAATACGAAGCGGGTGCAGCCGAGAATGCAAACAGCAAGGATTACTGGGATCCTGTCACCGCTTCGGATATAACCGCGGCTATGAGCGGCTTTACGTTCACGGAAAAAGCGCTTAAATACGGAGAAAAGACGATCTTCGATTTCAACCGGATCATAAAGGTAAGCAACGCCGAAGAACTCGTTTCGGTTATGAACGATAAGCCGTGGGCAAATATCGAGCTTACGCAGGATATCGATATGGCAGACTACCTTGCGACTAATCCGTGGGACAGTACCGACGCGTTCTTTACCAAGACTTTCTCGGGGACGCTCGACGGAAAAGGTCATTCGATACTCAATCTTAAATCGACCGCGGGAATGATTGAGAGGTGGCAAAACGTTGTATTCAAAGAGGTTTCTCCGACGGGTAAAATCAAAAATCTTCACATGCAGGTTGCGCTCGGACTTCAGGAAAAAGGAGGTTTCCGCAAATCCGTACTGTTCGGCGGAATGTACGGATCGATCGACAACTGTTTCTTCGACGTAGACGTAGAGTTCAGCAACCCCAACGATTCGTACTGCACGGCAACCATTTATGACGTTTCCGACACTTCTTCGGTGACGAATACGGTGTTCTACGTTCCGAATTCGGTTTCTATGAGGATGATGGTTGCGTCCTCGTGGGGAGGCGATTACGAGGCAAGAGGAACATTTAACAATCTTGTCTACATTTACGGAGATACGAGAACCGGCGACGCCGCGCTTCCTTTCAAATACAACGCGGGAATATCGAATATCTACGCTATAACGGCAGATACCGCAAACGGCGCGTTCAACGGCTTCAAGAAGCTCGACAAAGCCGCATACGACGCGGGAGCAGGGGCGGAAGGAAGCACAACGTTTAACAGCGCGGACTACTGGACCGCTTCGAGTGCCGAAGAAATTACCGAAGCGATGAGCGGGTTCACGTTTACGGACAAAACGCTTAAATTCGGAGACAAAACCGTTTGCGACCTTAACGCGGCAATACAGGTAAGTAACGCCGAGGAACTCGTTTCGGTTATGAAAAATAAGCCTTGGGCGAATATCGAGCTTACGCAGGATATCGATATGACGGATTACCTTGCGGCTAATCCGTGGAGCGACAGCGAAGCATTCTTTAACTATGAATTTTCCGGAACGCTTGACGGTAAAGGTCATTCGATACTCAACCTTAAATCGACCGCAGGATTGATCGATCGGTGGCAAAACGCTGTATTCAAAAAAATAACCGGAACGATCAAAAATCTGCACCTGCAGGTTTCGATAGGTTCGGCTAATCTCAATCAAGATCGGAGCGTGGTATTCGGCGAGATGTTCGGAACGCTCGAAAACTGCTTCTTCGATATAGACGCGGATTTCGGAGGAGCGACGGACATGTCCAAAGCAGGTCCGATATACTGGCTTAACGACAACTCCGTAGTCAGAAACTGCGTGTTCTATATTCCCAACGCAAAAGGACTTCGTATGCTGCGCGCGGAAAATACCGATCCAACCGTTCTCGGCAAGGGGACTTTCGAAAACGTGGCGTACGTTTACGGTAGCATAGACTTAGGTAACTCGCTGCAGGGAATGTATAACGATCAGATTTCGGGTATCTACGCTATAACGGCAGATACCGCAAACGGCGCGTTCAACGGCTTCAAGAAGCTCGACAAAGCCGCATACGACGCGGGAGCGGGCGCGGAAGGAAGTACGGCGTTCAACAGCGCAGACTACTGGACGGACGAGACCGCTGCGACCATTACTCTCGGTGATTCCGTGATTACCGGTAAAACGCTTAAATTCGGCAACACGACGATAGCCGATCTTAACGTTACGGAAGGCTGATAAAATCGCCGTCAAACCAAGAAAATTTACTGCTTAACGGAGACTCATAATGAAAAAAATACTCGCAACTTTTATGGCACTTATTCTCGTTTTCGGACTCGGGGCTTGCAAACCGCCTATGGACGGAGACGATATCGACCCTAACAAAACGCAGATTTACGTTGCGATCGGCGACAACGGCGTAGGTACGGAATTCCTTTACGACCTCAAAGCGGCTTACGAAGTGTACAATCCCGAAGTGGAAATCGTACCCGTTCAGAAGGACGCGGAGCTGAATAACGGCACCGTCTATATGAAAAGCGCGGCGGAAGATATCGTAATGATGGGCGGGTCGAACGACTTTTCGCAGATCGACGATTACCTTATGGATCTTACGGATCTCGTTAAGATCAAGGCTTACGACGCGAACGGAGAATACGTCGGCAAGGGCAACGGCGTGAAAACGCTCGAAGATAAGATGAAAGCCTATGAGAATATCTACAAAATGTTCAACGTGGGCACTCCCGATCAGCCGAAATTCAAGTCGCTTCCGTGGTTCAGCTCGATTTACGGGCTGTGGTACGATATCGACCTGTTCAATGACGAAAACCTGTTCAATCTGCAGGGCTACAAGGGTATCGACGGAATTGCGGGTACGGAGGACGATTTCTACGGACCGGACGGACTTCCCGACACTTACGACGACGGACTTCCCGCGACTTGGGAAGATATGAAACTGCTTCTTGGCGAAATGAAAACCAAAAACTTCAAGCCGTTTACGTTCTCGGGCATGCACGGTTGGATGAGGTCGTTCTGGCTCGACACGGTTTTCCTCAATTACGAGGGGCTTAACGATTACGCGCTCAACTATTCGTTCAACGGTACGGACTCCGATTTCGGCGAGATAAACTCGACCAACGGCTATCAGCTCAAACAGCAGGAAGGCAGAAAAGCCATGCTGCTCGTTGCGGAAGAGATCGCGAAAAAATCGCTTTACAGCAACGATTCGCTCAAATCGACTCAGACGCACCTTATGGCGCAAGCCGATTTCCTCGACAGCGTGACGACGGACGCGCCGAGCGCGTTCCTTATCGACGGTAACTGGTGGGAGTACGAAGCGCGCGATACTTTCGACCGTATGGCGAAAATCAACAAGAAGTTTGCGCGCGGCACCCGCCGCTTCGGGTACTTCCCGATCCCGCGCTTTGTCGGAACGAAAGGACTTAAAGATCAGATCAATACCAAGCAGTATATCCGCGATATTTCGTCTTTCCTGCTGCTTGTGAACAAGAACACGAAAGTCAAAGACGAAGTGGAAGATTTCCTTCTGTTCTCGCGCTCCGAAACGAGCCTGAGAAACTTCACGAAAACGACTAATCTGTTCTGCGCTTACGACTACGATATGAGCAACGATCTTGGTAGTCTCACGCCGCTCGCCCGCAGCGTTTACGACCTTCTCCGTTCGGATAACGTGGAGATGGTTTACAGCGGTTCGACGGATATTCTGTGCGTTTCGGACGGGCTTACGGCGCGCGAGGCGCAGATGTCCTTGCGCGGCAGAAACAACACTTTCTTCGACGGCTGGGAAAACAATACCGCCGTTACGATAAACGGCAGGGAAGAGAATTACAGCGACCCGATCCGCGATATGGCTTACGACACGACGGGCGAACTCAACGCCGAAAGCTGGTTCGCGGGACTTCAGAAAATGTGCACGAAGGAGAAGTGGGAGACTTACTTCCGTTGATTATCGGCACGCGGCGAAAGAGGTGAAATATCTTCTTTCGCCTACGCGTGCAAGGAGCTCGATTTTGGAAAACGAAGAAAACAAATCTTTCGCGGGCAAGCTGTTTTCGGCTATCGGTAAACCGTTCGCTAAGCTTGGATCCGCGATAAAAAACAAATTTTACGATTTAAGCGTATGGATACATAAAAAAACGGGCAGAGACAAGCGCACGAAGAAGTTGTCCGGCTACAAGAAAAGCGAACTCCGCTTTCTTTGGGCGATCTTCTTCTGGCCGATCGTATGTTTTTTCGTCGGTTATGTCGCGTCGAACGTCAACTCGTTTTTCCTCGCGTTTCAGGAATACGACGTGGATGCGGAAAAATTCGTATTTATAGCGGATTTTCGGAACTTTACGCGAATTTTCGACGAACTTCGCGTTATCCCCGGGATGATGAAAATGGTAACGAACTCGATCGTTTACTACCTTTTCGGTACGATCGTCTGCGGCTCGATTTCGCTTTATATTTCGTTCATGATCTACAAGGAAGTCCCCGCAAGCAACTTTTTCGTTGTTATTCTGTTCCTGCCCGCGATCGTTTCGAATATCGTCTGGGTGCTGATCTATAAGTACTTTATCGAATACGGTCTACCCGAAATCCTCGGTAAACCCGAAATGATGAGCCTTATCATGAACCCGAAATCGTCGTTCGCGATGCTGCTATTGTTCGGACTGTGGCAGGGCTTCGGCGGAAACCTTCTGATAAACACCGGCGCTATGATGCGCGTTCCCAAAGAATGTCTCGAAGCGGCGCACCTCGACGGTTGCTCGCTGTGGCGCGAATTCTGGCAGATCACGTTCCCCATCATCTTCCAGACGTGGGGCGTGGGTATCATATGCGGCGTTATCGGGCTTTTCAGCGGCTCGCCCTCGACTTACGCGTTCTTCGGGCAGGACGCTCCGATGGAAACGTATACGTTCGGATACTACTTCTTCAAGATAATCGTCGACGGCAAAAATACCGAGCTTAACTATCCCTATGCCGCCGCCGCTGGACTTATGTTCACTGCAGTGGTCGCGCCGCTCACGTTCTTCGTGAAATGGCTGTTCGGCAAGGGTCCGAACGTGGAGGTGTGATATGGCGAAAAAGAAAGAACTCATAAACAGCCATCCCGCTATGAAATGGACGGGCTTCGCGATCCTGTCGCTGTATACGCTCACGATCCTTTTCAGTATGGGGTGGGCGCTCATCAGCTCGCTCAAGGACTTCTACGAATTCCGCAAAAACCTCTTCGGGCTTCCGCAAGAGTGGATGTTCTCGAATTTCAGACTCGCGTTCGAAAACCTTTATGTTCCCGTCGCGGGCAGAAAATATACTCTTATTTACCTCATCGGCAATTCGCTCTCGTACGCCGCGCTGTATACGCTCATTCCGCTTTTTGCCAACATTATAGTCGCTTACGGGTGTGCGAAGTATAAATCGAAGCTTTGCGATATCGTAAAGACCGTCGTTATTCTCCGTATGGTTATTCCCATCGTCGGAGGCCTGGCTTCCAGCCTTTCGGTCTCGAAATTTATCGGAACTTACAACAATCTGCCGCTTGCCGCGATCTTCCAGTTTACGCCCGCGGGCGCGCACTTCCTCATATTCCTCGCGACCTTCAACGGCATTTCGAGCGAGTATATGGACGCGGCGCGCGTGGACGGCGCAGGGCACTTCAAAATCTTCTATAAAGTTATGCTTCCGCTTGCCCGCAATACCATGATTGCCGTCGGTATTATGATCTTTATCGGCTGCTGGAACGACTGGGAAACAGCTATGGTGTGGTTTCCGTCCTCGCCGACGCTCGCTTACGGGCTTTACCGCTTCCAGTTCTCCACCGCAAACGCCACGGCAAGCATACCGCTTCAGCTCACCGCGTGTATCATCGCTATGGTGCCGATGCTCATTATCCTGCTGATTTTCAAGAACAAACTCGTCGGAAACATCAGCATGGGAGGAATAAAGGGATAAAAATATGTCTAAATCGAAATATAAGACCAAATTTCTATCGGTAGCGGCGCTCTTAGTCGTAGTAGCGGCGTTCTTCGTAACGCTTGCCGCTCCGCGCGGCGCTTCGGCAGAAGTCAAACCGACGTCCGAACTCTTTACGACCGAAGGATTTTCCGTTTCTTATGGCGCGGGCGAGGATATTTTCGGAAGGAAAGGCGTTCTGCTTTCTACCGGTTCGGATCGGAGCAAAGCGACTTTTACCGACCTTTCCGCCGTGTTCGACCTCGATTTCGCGATCGAAGGCAAGGACGGCGCGGCTGCTTTCGGCGCGGTTTCCTTCGAATTTACCGACAAAGCGACCGGAAAAGCGTTCTCGCTCACGCTGTCGAGCGCGGAAGCGGGCAATAACGTGCGCGTTTCGCATCAGGGCGTGAATATTCGGTCGAGGATCGACGACGTGTCTTTTACGGGCGGCAAATCGGGCGTTATCTTCGACGGCAGAAGCATGAATCTTGCCGTCGTGACCGCTTCGGGCAAAACCGAACTTCTCGATTTTTCCTCCGAAAGCGACATGTCGCGTTTCGGCGCGCCTTATACGTTCGCTCCCTTCGATAAATACGACGTCTCCGTTACCGTTTCTTCGATAGTCGGCGGCGAGCAGGCGAAAATCTGTCTTTTTTCGCTTTCGGGAGAGCCGCTTTCGGGCGAAACTCTCACGGACGCCGCAGGTCCGCTCGTTTGCGGCGCGCCCGCGCTTTACACCGGCACGAAAGGCGAGAGGTATTTCGTTTCGGCTTCGGGGCTCGACAACTTCGACCTCGTGGACGGCAAAAAACCGTTCGACGGCGAAATCAGAGTTAAAAACAAAAGCGGCGTTTACGTAAGCCTCGACGCGCAGAATTCGTTCGTGCCGCAGACCGGTTCTTACACCGCCGAATACCGCGCGAAAGACGCGGGCGGAAAGTACGGCGAAACGGTTTCGTTCGGCTTTACCGTGTCCACCCGAGTTTCCTCGGCCGAGTGGGATATGACTTTCCCCGTGTACGACGGCGAAATCCCCGCGGGCACGGAAGTCACGCTTCCCGCCGCTTCCGTCGTCTCGTCGGCGGCTACCGACCATACGCCCGCCTTGGAAACGACGATCGAAATCGTTTCTCCCTCGGGTTCGGTCGCGCTTAGCAAAAACGCAGGCGAGCCGACCGCTTATACGTTCGCCGAAGCGGGCAAATACACCGTGAAATACTCGGCGAAAGATTACGGCGGCAAGACTTTTACCCGCGAATATACCGTTACGGCGAAGGCGGGCAGCCCGATAATCAGGGAAAAACAACCCGCCGAAGCGCTTAGCGGATCTTATCTTTATCTCTCCGACGCGACCGCGGGCGGCAAAACCCTTACGGCGGAAGCGATTTCGCCGGACGGAGCGAAGACGAATTACCGCAAAATCGCGCTCGACCGCGCGGGAGTGTGGACGATCCGCTATTATGACGGCAACGCTACCGCGTTCGAAGAATACGTTCGCGTTCGTCTCTCGACCGAAGCGTTTCTCACGACCAAAAACGGCGTCGCGCTCGAAGCGGGTGCGAAAACGCCCAACTATTACGATTTCGAAGCGACGGGGCTCGGGATTGCGGCTTCGCTTCCCACGGGTCAGGCATTCTTCGATAACGCAGTCAACCTCGGCGGCAAGACCAAGGACGAAAAACTTATCGAATTCCTCGTCGTTCCCGAAAAGCAGGAGCTTAACGAAATAGTCAATCTCGAGCTCGTTATCCGCGACGCTCACGACGAAAACAACTATATCGTCGTCGCGTTCAAGCCGAATAAGTGGGGTTACAGACAGCTTACCAACGTGTTCGTTTCCACCTCGGACGGCAGAGTTTGCAACGACGAAGCGCTGCTTTCCGCCACGCTTTACGGCAAGTTCACGGGCGGCAAAATCAGCACCGACCCGATAATTTACGACCCGACCATAGCAAAGCCGTTCTCCGTTTACTGGGACGGCGCGGACAATTCGATCTGGATGTCGCCTGCGAGAAGCGGCGGCGGGAAAATGCTCGTAGCCGATCTCGACGCGCCCGAAACGTTCGGCGTGGGCAACGAATGGAAGGGCTTTAAATCGGGCGAAGCGGAAATAGGCTTCGTGTTCAGAGAAATCAAGGACACCGCGCATATCATAGTCACCGAGTTCGACGGGCTCGATTTCGGCGGCGAAGCGGTTTCGGACGTTACGCCTCCGTCCGTGCTCGTCACGGGCGAAGCGGCGGTAGGGCTCGCGGGCAGCGAATACAACCTTCCCTCCGCTTACGGCGTGGATTCCGTCGACGGCGTGATAAGCGACGCGTTCATCGAAGTAAGGCTCGTCGAGGACGGCAGAAAAACTTCCGTTCCGACTTCCGGCAAATTCTCGTTCGTTCCGACGAAAGAAGGCAGATACGAGGTTGCGTACTACGCGACCGACCGCGCCGGCAACGTGGGAAAACGCGTGATTTACGTTGACGTCGTTTCCGCGCTCGACCCGATCGAACTCACCGAAAAAATGTCCGACGTTTTCGCTTCGGTAGCGACGGTGGGCGACAGACTTCTGCTCCGCGATATTCCCGCGACCGGCGGCAGCGGCAAACTCACCTGCGTCAAGTATCTTTACTCGGCGTCCGGCACGACCGAACTTACTCAAAAATCGCTTCTTCTTACGAAAACGGGCGATTATATGCTTCGCTATTCGGTTACCGACTACCTCGGCACGACCGAGAACTTCGACTTCTACTTCCGCGTAAAACAAAGCGACGGTCCCGTATTCGGCAGCGTTACCGTTCCCGAATATGCGGCGGCGTGCAAGCCGTTCGTCGTTCCGGATATAACCGCGACCGACTATTCGGACGGAATTAAACCCGCCGAAGTCAAGCTTTATATCGACGGCAACGAAACGAGCGCGGGCACGACGATTTCGCCGACAGGCGACTTTACGCTTAAAGCCGTGGCAACCGACGCAAACGGTCGGACGAGCGAGAAAACGTTCGTTATCCGCGCGATTACCGTCGGCAAAGACACGGACGACTTTATCGCGGATCATTTCGTTACCGACGAAAACGTGACGAAGCTCGTTACGGACGGCGGCGTGGAATTCACCGCTTCCCGCGACGCGTCGTTCGGTTTCGTCAACAGCCTTCCTACCGGAAGATTTACGCTCGCGTTCTCTTCGACCGAAGCGGCTTTCGGATCGGGTACGTTCGCGCTCGAATTCACCGACGGCGCCGATTCGTCCAAGGTCGTTAAAATCGCGTTCAGGTCGAACGACGGCAGAATGCTTTACTCGATAAACGGCGGCGACTTCCGTCAGATTTCAGGATCGTTTGTCGCCGCAAGCGGCTTTACGTTCGGCATTTACGGCAACAACCTGCAAGACGCAGACGGCAATATCGCGGCGACGATAACGGAAACCGCGATCGGCGAAGAATTTACGGGATTTACCGGCGGCAAAGCTTACGTTACGTTCCGCTTCGAGGGCGTGAACGGAAGCGCTTCGATAACGATGAAACAGCTTTGCAATCAGGTGCTCGGCAAAGTCAAAGTTGACCGTATCCGTCCGATGATCGTATTCGACGAAGAGCTCGTAAGAGAGGCTAAGAAAGGCGATACGGTTATGCTGCCGCAATCGATCGCGGCGGACGTGCTCGACGGCGAAGTGTCGTTCAAACTGTCCGTCACCGCGCCCGACGGAAGCACCGTTTACGAGGGCGACGCGGACAAGTGCGATCGGTTCACCGCCGATATGTACGGCGTCTATTACCTCACCTATACCGCCAAGGATTCGTCGGGCAACAGCGTTTCGTCTTACGCGTCCGTTCAGGTGCTCGACTACGAAGCGCCCGAAATCGAAATCACGGGTACTGTGCCCGCTTCGCTCGAAAAAGGCAAGACTTTCGTCGTTCCGCAGGCAAGCGTCGGCGAGGGCAACACGCTTATAATCTTCCTCGTTTCGCCCGACGGCGTGCGCAGGGAAGTGACTGCGGGCGAGACCGTAACCGTGGAAAGAGAGGGACTTTACAGACTTATGTTCTACGCGCACAACGCCGATTACAGCAGTAATATCGTTGTCCGTAACATAACCGTCGCTTAAAAAGGAGATCGTATGAAAAAAATCGTAGCGGTCATATTAGCCGCCGTCCTGAGCGTGGCGACTTTCGCGGGGTGCGCGAAAGACCCCGACAATCGGGACAATCAGAATACATTTTCGCAAATCGACCTCGTGAAAGACGGAAAGACGGATTACGCCATAGTGCTCCCCGCCGATCCCGAACAAAACGAACAAACCGCCGCGGAAGAGCTGAGAACGTTCTTCGAAACGGCTACCGGCATCACGCTTCCGATCCGCTCGGAAGAGGCGGGCGACAAAGCGGGCGATCCCGTGTTCGCGCTGGGCGATACCGCCATAAAAAGCGCGCTCGGCGTGGACACTTCCTCGCTCGGGAAACACGGTTTCACGCTGAAAAGATCGGATAAAACCGTCGTTATCGCGGGGCAGGACGGAGTAGGCACGGCTTACGGTGTGTACGAATTTCTGGAAAGACAGTTCAATTACCGGTATTACGCGGGCGACGAAATCGCAATCGACAAGGTTTCTGACTGTAAGCTTATCGACGTGAACTTCTCGGACGCGCCGTATATCGAGGACTACTGGGTCGGATACAAGTCGATTTCGTCGTACTATAATTCCGAAATGCGTTACCGCGCGGCGAAGGATCTTCAGATCGGCCGCTGGCCGCATTCGCATTTCAGCTTCCTCCCGCCGTCGGTTTACGGCGACCGCGAGGGCTGGTATTCGAGCGACAAAAAGGCGTTGTGCCTTACCAACCCCGAGGTTATGGAGGAAATGGCGAAAGTCGTTATCCGCTACGCCGAAGAAAACCCCGACACCGATAATATAATGCTCGGGCAGGAGGACAGCTGGTCAAGCTGCAGCTGCGATCGTTGCACCGAAAGCAACACGAAATACACCAAAACGGGCACGGATCTGATCTTCGCGAATTACGTCGCGGATAAACTCACGGAACATTTCGCTCCGCTCGGCAGAACGGTGAACGTCTATACGCTCAACTACTTCAACACCGAAAAGCCGCCCGTCGTTATGAACGAGCAGACCGGCAAGTACGAAGCGATCGACGAGAAAGTAGTTCCGCATAAAAACGTTTACGCTCATATCTGCTACGTTTACACCGACCATTCGGCGTCGCCCAAGGACGCAAAGCGCAATTCCGCGCAGATAATGAATCTCGACGGTTGGAAAGCGCTCACCGACAACCTCACGGCGTACACCTACAACGGCTGGTTCGTAAACACGGGGCTCGTGTTCTTCGACGATTTCGCGTACAAGGCGGACTATATCAGAACTTACGGCGAGTACGGGTACAAGTTCATTCATATGGAAGCAACCAACACCCGCGCGGCAACGTTCGAGCCCATGCGCGCTTACGTTTCGGCTCAGCTTTTCTGGAATCCCGATCGCGACGTGAACGCGCTCACGACCGACTTTATAAATAATTATTACAAAGCCGCCGCGCCTTACGTTCAGGAATACTACGACAAAATCAGTCTGCATATGTCCGAAATGAAAGCGATGTACGAGGCGGAAAACAAGAATTTCGGCGCGTTCGTTCAGTTCGAGCAGAACAAGTATCTGCGTACCGCGCGCACTTGGCCGCAACGCGTTCTCGAACAGTATCTCGAATTGTTCGAAAAGGCATACGACGCGATAGAAGCGGCGGGTTACGACACGACCGAGTACGAAAAACTGGCGTATCGGCTTCGTATCGAGGAGCTTTCGCCGCGTTATCTGCGACTTCTCCTGTATAAAACTTCGTTCACGACGAGCGAATACGATCGGCTCGTTGCGGAATTCAACGAGGATTCCGCCGCGCTCGGCTCGACGGTCAGAATTTAACGGAGGGCAACAATGAAAAAATTTATTGCGTTCATAACCGCCGTTCTGCTCGTGTTTTCTCTCGCCGCGTGCGGAGAAAAACCGTCGGGCTCGCCTTATACGGTCGAGCTCAGCAGAACCGAAGCGGAAATCACCGAGGGCGACACGCTCGCGCTGTCCGCTACGGTAAAGGAAAACGGCGAGGAAAAGGAAGTTTCGGTAAAATGGAAAAGCTCGGACGCGTCCGTCGCTTCCGTCGATAACGGAACGGTTACGGCTTCGGGCGCGGGAACGGCTACGATTACCGCCGAATACGACGGCGCAAGCGCGGTTTGCCTCGTGAAAGTGGCTAAGTATTACGAGCCGCAGATGACGGTCGAGCTGAATTCTTCGGATATACGGTTCACCGCTTTGGGCAGAACGGCGTCGCTGTCCGCCCGAGCCGTGGTGAAAGGCGAAAAACGCGACGTTTTCGTCGGGTTTACCTCGTCCGACCCGTCTGTCGCTACCGTCACTTCGCAGGGGCTCGTCACGGCGGTCGCGGAAGGGAAAACGGAAATCCGCGCCCGCGCGTCTTACGACGGCTATTACGCCGAAAGCGTTTGTCTCGTTACGGTTAAACTGTACGCCGAGAGCGTCGAAACCGAATCGGACGCGAAATATTACGTTTACGGCTGGGAGCCCGATCGCAGCGACGGAATTCCTTTTGCGGAAGAAGTCGTCGGCGTTACGGACGTCAAGACGGGCGCGAAATTGCCGTTCGACGCCGAAAACGGGATCGTAAAGATCCTCACGGGCAACGGCTTATACGGCGAAAGGCGCGTCGCGATAGAGGGCGACGGCAGCACCCTTATCGTTACGGGAATTCTCGTTTCGGGCGAAATCGGCACCGCCGAAGAGCTCGTTACCGCGATGAACGGCGGAAGCAACCGTTATTTCGTGCTCGCGGGCGATATCGATATGACGGACTACCTCGCCGAAAATCCTTGGAGCGGCACGGAAGCGTTCTTCAACAAGTCGTTCTCGGGTACGCTCGACGGAAAGGGACATTCGATACTCAATCTTAAATCGACCGCGGGTTATATCGAGCGCACCACGAACGCGATATTCAAAGAAATCACTTCCTCGGGTACGATCAGAAACCTTCACTTGCAGGCTTCGCTCGGGATCAAGGACGGCGGGGGCGGCGGCAAGCGCCTTTCCGTTTTGTTCGGCGGAATGTACGGGACGCTCGAAAACTGTTTCTTCGATCTCGACGTCGATTTCGAGACCCCGTGGAAGCTTTACGGCGGCTCGCCGATCTGGGATCTTAGAGACACTTCTGTTGTTAAAAACACGGCGTTTTATATCCCGAACGCGGACGGACTTCGCTGTATCGTCGCGACGATTTACGGCGGCGCGTTCGAGAGCAAGGGAAAGTTCGACAACGTGGCGTATATTTACAAGGGGATCGGGTACGCGAACACAATGCTTCCGACCGTTTATCACCCCAACCTTTCGAATATCTACGCCGTAAAAGCGGACGACGAAAACAAGGTTTTCACCGAGTTCAGAAAGCTCGACAAACAAACATACGACAACGGATTTTTCGCCGAAAACGGCAATCGCATCGCGAATACTCCCGACTACTGGAACGACACTACCGCCGAAGAAATGACCGCAGCGATGGACGGATTTACGTTTACGAACAAGGCGCTTAAATTCGGTAACAAAACTATTTTCGACTTCGCCTCGTGACGGAGCCTCGGGCTTTTGTCGCAAAAAACGTATAACGTATACGAATTTTTACGACAGCGAGCTACAAAAACAAAAAGGAAACTACTAATGGACAAATTCAACGTAAACGATTATCGGATAAACTTCTGGAATTATATGGACTCGCATCTGCAGGGCGCGGAAATGGTGGACGTTATGCACGATATGGGCTGCAATATGTATATGTCGCCCGAACATAAGATGAAGCCGCACGGGATAGAGAATATGCACGCGGTGCTGAAACGTTGCGAAGAGCTTAATATGGCGTGTATGGTGTTCGACCACCGCGTAACTTTAAAGGCTTACTTCCGCGACGGCGAGGAAAAATATATCGAAAACCTCAAGCTTGTATACGAGGACTACAAAGATTTTCCCGCGGCGGAGTATTGCTTCGTGCACGACGAGCCGGATTCCGACGAGGACTTCGAAGGAGTGTTCCGGACTTTCGAGCTTATGCGCAAGTACATGCCGACGATAAAGCCGTTCGTGGCGCTCAATCACGTCGGAATGAAAAAAGAAAACGAAGCCGTGCGTATTCTCGATCGTTTCTGCAATGGGGCAAAACCCGACTTTTTGCTTTACAACTGCTACAGCCAGTGTCTGTATGAGAAAGAGGACAAAGCGCAGGGTATCGAGAATTATATGCACAACCTCAAAAAATTCACGGACGCGGGCAAGCGCCATAATCTTCCCGTGTGGCAGTCGATACTTCTGTGCGGGCATATGTGTATCGCAGACCCGACGCAGGAGCAGCTTCGCTGGCAGCTGAACGTGGGCGCGGCGCACGGCGTAACAGGCTTTTTCTGGTTCCACCCCATCGAGCTTTCCTATAGCTACGATTTCCGCGGCTACGCGATAGATTGCAGGGGAAACAAAACTCCGCGTTACGATCAGGTCGAATACGAAAGTTTCCGCTTTATGAGCGAAGTCGCGTCTAAGCTTCGCGATTACAGGCACGAAGAAACGTTGCACTTACACATGGGTTCGACCGATTTCCGCATGTTTTACCCCGGGTGCGACGACGTGATCGAGGACCTCGACGCGCTTCACAACCGCCCGCTCGTCGTCGGCAAATTCAGACACAAAACCGACCCGGACAAACGCGCGGTTATGCTCGTCAACGGCTCTCAGACCGAAGTTTGCTATGCGTATATTACTCTCAAAGGCGAAAAGGAAAAGATCAAAGACAAACTCTATCTTTCGGCGGGAACGGCGAAAATTTACGAACTCTGACCCCTTAGCCCCGCGCGGCCGCACAAGGCGCGACGGAATTGATTGCCTGTAAAATTACCCATAATAACAAAAGAGAGGTAATACCGAATGAAGAAACGCAAAATCAGCGACAATGGCTATTATGAGCTGAAAACAGACGCATATACCGACGTAAGAATGGAAAGCCGTGTGCTCGATTACGATATGCCTTTGCATTTTCATCGGAGCATAGAGTTTTTGTATATCACGAAGGGAACGTACCGTACTACGGTAAGGACGAAAAACTACGTCTTCGAAAAGGACGAAATAGCGTTTGTTCCGGCGTGCTATCAGCACGGAGCGGACGATGGCGACGCGGAATCGATCCTTACCATCGTTCCGCAATTGTACAGTCAGGATTTCGCGCCGTTCTTCGACGGCAAAACTTTCAATATCGAGCTCAGGGACAAGGAATTCAACCGAAAATGCGTTCTTCCCGTGCTCGACCTCATACTTTCCGACAGCGAGTGTCTGAAAAATCCCGTCGTGGCGAAAGGGTATATCAACGTAATTTACGGTCTGCTCGTGCAAAGGTACGGCTACGTCGAGTGCGACAACTTCGCCGACAAGGATCTGATTATCGAAATGATAAAATTCGTGGACGATCACTGCGGCGAAAACCTCACTCTCGACCGTATAGCGCAGCAGTTCGGCTACAACAAATCTTACCTCAGCAGAGTTTTCAACAAGACGATAGGCACTTCGCTTCCCGACTATATAAATCAGGTAAGAGTCCAGAAATTCGTAAGAATGTACCTTATCCGCGGCTGCGAAGGCAGCATAGCCGAATACGCCTTTTCGTGCGGATTCGAGAGCGTTCCGTCCTTTTACAGAGCGTTCAAGCGCATTTACGGTATGTCGCCGAAGGACTATTTCAAGACCGACAGGTATGTGTTCTGGTAAACCCTCGATTTTATAATTTCAGACAAGACGAAACCGACGATTCGTCGTGCGGTCGGTTTTTGCGCGTATTCGATTTACTAACGTCGCTTCGGACAAGGACGAAGCTACCGCAACCGTCGCTCCCGAAGCCGACAACGAATAACCGATACTTAATCGATAAACGATTGTGAGAACTACCCCCCCGTCGGGTAGTTCTTTTTTATACCGTTTCGCTACGAAAAACCGCCGCATTAAATTTAGAGGAGAGAGAAGCGGGCGGCTATGCGATTTTAAAGTAAACCCGCGAAAAGGCTTTTTCGTTCGCGATACTGCTTCTCGTGTGCGCCGTGTGGGTTATTCCGCTTCTGTATATGCTCGGGTCGGGCTTCAAGTCCGATTACGATCTTCAGGCTCACCCCGAACGGCTTTTCCTTCCGCTTGGAGCGAATGGACGTTAAAATACTATTTCGGGTTCCTGATCCGCGACGGAAAAGTGGACATTGTGGACAGCGCGAAGAGCGACGGCGCGAGCAATATGACGATTTTCCGTCGTATCGTATGCCCGCTCGCAAAGCCCACCGTCATGCTTGCGGTGCTTTTCGCCTTCACGGGCAGCCGGAACGGGCTCGTGTGGCCGCAACTTCTTCTCGCCGGCGGCAGCGTCGTTCCGAAGGGCAGGTATATCGATTATATAAACACCGACAACGATTCGGGTTGCCGGCTCGTCGCGCGACACCTCAGCAAGTTCCATTCGGGCAAGAAATACGTCTATATTTCGGACGATTACGAGTACAGTAACAGCCGCTATTCCGCGTTCTACGACGAGCTTATTACGCTCGAATCGGACGCCGAAGTGATAAAATTCGACATTTCCCGCGACGATACGACTTTTTTGTACGAAAAGATCGCCGCCGGTTACCGCAACCTTTTCTGTTACAACGACATGATCGCTTACGAAATTCTCAAGCGGCTTGACGATCTCGTCGTGGACGTCAGACGCATGTTCCCCGACCTTCACGTCGTGGGTTTCGACGGCTTGTGCACGCGCTTGCCGGGGCTTAAACAGATCACGACCGT
Source organism: uncultured Clostridia bacterium (assembly GCA_934270565.1). GTDB lineage: Bacteria > Bacillota > Clostridia > Christensenellales > Pumilibacteraceae > UBA10677. Next base: position 116,187 of record CAKQPR010000003.1, read on the forward strand.
CGGCATCGATTATCGCAGATACGCCGAAATCGTCTACGAAATGGTTCGCAACCGGCTCGAAGCGCCCGATAAGCCGGCAGGACACGTTATGATTCCCGTTACCCTTCACCAGCGCAAAAAAATAAAATCACCCCGACGGCTCGCGATCATTCTCCGAGCCGATCGGGGTTTTGCTTTGTAAAAAGCCTGAATTCGTCATAAAAATATAAAATCACCTAAAATTTACAATACATTTTCCAAATTTCGCAAAGAAAAACGGTAAAAGAAGGGGGAAAGGGTTGCTTTATACGGATAAAAGGTGTATAATAGAAGCAACAAATAAATAAAAGGAGAAAGAAATGGAAGCAGGGAGATCGTTAAGCGAGAGCAACGCGGCGGTAACGGCGTTGTTTACGGAAGTAGGTTTAAGCCGGTCGTTGGACGAGTTCGGATATCTGAGGGAAGCGTTTTTCTCCTACAAACCCGACGACAGAACGGCAAGGCGATTGTGCGTTGACCTGACAAAGAAGGATAAGTAAAAAACGATCGAAGAAATGTGAGCCCCCCGCAAGGAAAATCCCTTGCGGGGGTTTTATCTACATACTGCACCGAGTATCGTTCAAAAGTTGATATTTGGATTATTACAAAAGATAAGTATTCAAGAAATATAAATTTATTTGAGTGAAGAAGGGTGATCCGCTTGATTTATTTTGATGAAAGGAGTTAATGTAGCCGAAAAATAAAACAAAGGAGATGGGACAATGACAGGAACGGGAGCAGAGTGCGACGACGGCACAATAGTCGCGGCGTTGTTTATGGAGATAGGGATAAGACCGTCGCTGCAAGGATATGACTATCTGAAAGAAGCCGTGCTTTTATATAAGAAGCATAACGGCAAAATGAAAAACATAACGAAAGAGATTTCCGAGAAGTACAACGTACCGACAGCGAAAGTAGATAAAACGATGCGTGCAGCGCTAAACTATGTACAGGATCAAGGTAAACTCAATCGCTTAAACGCTATCCTTAAAATAGATTATATACAGCCGAATATGACTATAAGCACAAAGGAATTCTTAGCGTTGATTTCGGAATACATAAACAACGACTATTTCAGAAACGAAATCTTAAAGAAAACCCTTAAAAATCTGAATAATAGGAAATAATCGATCCCCCTCGTAAGGTAATTGCTTACGAGGGGTTTTACTTGGTGAATTGATAGATCATAGACGAACGCTTATAAAAAACAGATGCTCTTTCTTTAAATAAGTCAAAAGCGGAAGTTATTACTCTTGAAAAACTTTCAAAAAAATGTTATAATAGAAGTGGAATAAAAACGGAACAGGCAGTTTATTATTCGGGAATCAGCATATGAAAATATCAATCAGATTTTTTAACGATAAAGAGGTGCGTGCCGCTTGGAACGAGGAAAACAACAAGTGGTATTTCAGCGTTCTTGATATTATCGGGGCAATCAGAAAAGAAGATAATTACGAAAGATGCCGTAACTATTGGAAATACCTGAAAGCCAAACTGAAAAAAGAAAACAGCGAGTTGGTTAGTGCCACTACCCAACTGAAATTAACTGCCGCCGACGGAAAAAAGTATAAGTCGGACGCATTGGATTCTGACGGAGTTATAAAACTTGCCGCAGAGTTTCCGAGCAAGGTCGGCGCGGAGTTTATCGGCTGGTTTACGCGGTCGGACGATACGATTGACGGCAAAAGCAAGCAAAAGGCATACGCTTTATTTGATAGTTCTTTTATAGACGCCATCGAGGTTGGAACAGTCAAAGGCTTACAACAAATTCACGCGTATTTGTTCGGCGGATTATATGATTTTGCCGGGCAAATCCGCACGCTTAATATTGCAAAAGGCGGCTTTGCGTTTGCTCCCGTTATGTATTTGCAAGATAATTTGCGGTTGATTGAAAAAATGCCGGAAGATACTCTTGAAAACATAGTAAAAAAGTACGTTGAAATGAACGTCGCTCATCCGTTTATGGAAGGAAACGGTCGAAGTACTCGTATCTGGTTGGATCTGATTCTGAAAAAGAATCTTAAAAAATGCACCGATTGGAGTCAAATCGATAAGAAGGAATACCTTACGGCAATGCAGGAAAGCCCTGCGGATTCATCGCATTTTTATGAACTTATAAAAGGGGCTTTGACCGAAGATATAAACAATCGCGAAATCTTTATGAAAGGAATCGACTATTCTTATTATTACGAGCAAAGGTTTTAAGTAATATTTACCGTCTTTGACGGGAAAGGCGTTTTCGGACAGGCTTCCGCAAAGAAAGACGAATAGGGAAAATTAAATGGAACTTTCCGAACAGTTTTGAGCTGTGGCGGCTTTGGAGAAGGAAATAATGAGAATTACGGAAGAAGATATGACGGAATAGACGAACAATCTATATTGAACGACTATTTAAGATAAACAAACTCCCGACGGGCATATTACCTGTCGGGAGTTTGCTTTTCGTGCGGTTTTATTGCGGTTAAGAGGGCTGAGTTCGTATAACGTAATCGCGGCACGGAGGAAGAGGTTAAGCTTCGTCGCCGGAGAGTTCCATTTTGATGGCTTGCGGGTAATCGCCGAAATTTTTCCCGAACAGATTAAGTCCGCCCTTGTATCGCGCGTCGTCCTTGATTCCGATCGACAGCTGAACGGACGAGCCTTTCAAAAGATCCAGATCGTCGAACGTAACGCCGGAGTGAAGGAATTGATTGTCGAGGAAAACGCCTTGTTTATTCACGACGATGTTTTTCAGAATTCCGAACTGCGTGGCGGTTATCGGCCAGAATTCGGGGGTGTATTTGCCGCGTCTGCCGCCGAAATCGCCGGGGGAAGTGAACGTGAGAATTTCTTTTTTATTTATAAAGACGGTTATATCGCTCGGCCAAGTATTGTTGTAGCAGTTGGTTTCCGAGCAGATTTCGAACGAAAACATAATCTCCGAAAATTGCCGGGCGACTTCGGGCGGCGGGGTGGGGAAGTTATACGAAACGAACCCCTGATTGAACCACAGGCATTCGGCGTTCACGCGATCCGGGGTGAAAAACCCGTTCGGCTCGTCGAATTCGGTAATTTTGCGTTCCTTGTCGAGCATACCGCAAGGCGCTTTGATATGGCAGTGCGAGAAATAGCCTACCGGCAATTCGCACGAGTACTTGTGTCTGCTCGCGTTCGCTTGTCGGGTGACGGCAAACGAAACCGCGTAGTTGAGCTTGGACAAAGCGCAGTGTTTCGTGTGTCCTTTCGGTCCGGGCTGATAGTTGATGAAAATAAGGTCGGCGTCCACGAGAATGTCGATATGGCGCGAAACGGTAGCGATGGGAATACTCAGCTCGCGCGAAAGCTCGGTAAGCGTTTTACTTTCCCTCAGCAGACTTTTGATAATGTTGATGCGGTCTTTCGACGCGAGCGCGTAGCTTATCTTATAGATTTCCTCCGCGTCCTTTGCGTTTTCGATCCGAAGTAAATTTTTGATAACGTTATCGTCGTTTTCTGCCATATCGCCGTTTACGGACAAGGATATAACCTTTTTCCCGCCTCCTTAAACATAATAGCACACAATCGGGATAAAGTCAAGTCGATTTCCTTTTTCTGGTTTTAGCTTCAAGAATATTGAATACATACGCTTTCAAAACCTCAAATTATGGAAAAGTTATACTATTGATTTCGGCAAATGTTCTATGGTATAATGAAAATGCGAATAAAACGGAGAATAATCAAAAGAGGATAATGAAGTGAACCCGAACCCCATAAAAGCGAGAGAATACATACAGGAATTAAACGACGGTTGGTTGTTCGGTTTCGACAAGATGACGTGGCGGGAAATCCGCGTGCCGTTCTGTCCGGAAAGCAAACTTTCGGGCATCGGGCATAAGGATTTCATTTGCGTCTGCTATTACAAAAACCGCTTTACCGTAGATCGCAAAGCCGAGAGGGTGTTTATAAATTTCGGCGCGGTGGATTATCATGCGGTTTTGTACGTCAACGGAAAATACGCCGGCAGGCATACGGGCGGATATACTCCGTTCGCGTTCGATATAACCGAACTGCTGACGTGCGGCGAAAACGAACTGTTGCTCGAAGTCCGCGACAACGAAAAAACTTCGCACGCCTTCGGCAAACAATCGTACAAAAAGGACTCGTTCGGTTGCTTTTACACGAGAGTTACGGGGATCTGGCAACCCGTGTGGCTCGAATTTGTGCCCGCAAATCACATAAAGGACTTTCGGTTTTACCCCGATCCAGAAACCGCAAAAGTCGGGGTCGAGCTCGAAACTTCGGGGAAGGGCAATTATCGCGTAACCGTGTTCCGAGGCAAAAAGAAGGTCGGGGAAGCGCGCGGCAAGCTCGCGTATAAGACGCGTTTAGAAATCGGGCTTAGCGAAAAACACCTGTGGGAAGTCGGCAAAGGCGAGCTTTACGACGTTACGATCGAATACGAAAACGATCGGATTTTATCCTATTTCGGACTCAGAAGCGTAAAATACGACGGTTACAGGTTTATGCTGAACGACAGGAGCGTTTTTCAGAAACTCGTTCTCGATCAGGGGTATCACCCCGACGGAATCTACACGATGCCGGACGTCGAGTCGATGCAGCGCGACATAGACAACGCCTTGGCGCTCGGGTTCAACGGCGCGAGACTGCATCAGAAAGTGTTCGATCCGCGGTTTTTATATCTTTGCGACAAAGCGGGTTTTATGGTGTGGGGCGAATATCCGAACTGGGGAATCGATTACTCGAACGCGGACGGTCTCGGGCAGTTTCTTGCCGAGTGGCAGGAAACGCTGAAACGAGATTTCAATCATCCTTCCGTCGTCACGTGGTGTCCGCTCAACGAAGTCTGGGGAGCGTGGGACGATCCCGAAAAGCTTCCCGACGTTCGTTTCGTCGAACAGGTTTACGATTTTACGAAACGCTTCGATTGCACGAGGCCGTGCGTGGACGCTTCGGGCGGCTTTCACGGTGACAAAACGGATTTGTTCGATTTTCACTGTTACGAATCCGTGGAGCAACTGAAAGAATATATCGGAAAGCTGAACGAAAGCGACGTTCTGGAAGTGCCTCTTTTGTACGCGGATGAGAACTCCGTGCGATATAAAAAGGGGCAGCCGATAAATATAAGCGAATACGGCGGAATTGCGTTCGGGACGGCAACGGCGGAAAAATCGCGTATCGATACCGTAAACGAAGGCGCGGTGCAAAGCACGGAAGCATGGGGATACGGAAAGGGCGAACCCACGACCGAAGGATTTGTCGAAAGGTGTCGCGCCGTCACCGAACTGATATTTTCATGCAAAAAGATATCGGGATACTGCTACACTCAGCTTTACGACGTCGAGCAGGAGCAGAACGGTTTCTACAAATACGACAGAACTTGCAAGCTTACGCGCGACGAGATCGAAGAGATAAGACGGATTCAGTCGCAAAGAACGGAATGAGCGGCGCGTCCGTGTTTGCCGGAAGGAGGTAAAATGATAACGATAATAAAACCGCTCGGATGCGGCGGGGATATAGATTTCGCCGCGGAAGAGCTTAAACTTTTCCTCGGAAAGTACGATGACGTCGAATGTGGCAAAAGCGTTTCGGGAGACGAAATTTTCATATCTTTGGGGAATACCGAACTTGCCGAAAAAGCCGACGTCGTCAGGGAAGCGCAAGGCTTGAGCGATTACGGTTTTGCGATCGAAACGATAAAAAACGGTTATTATATCGTTTCGCCTACCGAAAAGGGCGTAAGTTTCGGCGTGTATTCGCTGCTCAAAGAGTTGTGCGACCTCGAAATTTATGCCGAGGACGAAATATATTCGGCGGACGAGTTATCTTTAAAGCCGGTACATATACGAGAAAATCCGTCGTTCGACTATCTCGAAAACAGTTGGGTGGGATGGAACAAATACAGTCCGACGTTCGCGCATCGTCGCAGGCTCAGAATCGCGCCGTTCATAACGCCGTTTCACAGTTTTTTCGAGATTTTGCCAAAGACGGAATACTTGCGCGAACACCGCGACTGGTATTCGGAAGATTACGGTCAACTCTGCCTGACTAACGAAGAAATGGCCGAAGAGTTTATAAAAAACTGTTTTAAGTTTATCGACCGTAAGGCGTTTAGCGGCTGTAACGTTTCAAACCTTATGGTGGGACAGGAGGACAACGGAGACTTCTGCCGTTGCGAAAAATGCCGCGAAAGTTACGAAAAATACGGATTGACCGGCACGCTTATGCGATTTGTCAACAAGGTCTCGAAAGCGGTTGACGCTTACGTCGGCCTGAATTACGCGGGCAAAACGATTAGGACGGTTACGTTCGCTTACGGCGCTACGCAGTTCCCGCCCGTGGACGAGAACTATAAACCGATCGACCCGTCCGTCGTTCCCGCAAAGAACGTCGTTATCCTTACCGCGCCCATTTCCGCGGATTTTACCAAATCGCTTAACGACGAGACGGCAAACCCGAATTCGTATCGGCTTTTTAAGGGGTACGAAGCGCTCGGAGCGGAAATGTACGTGTGGGTGTATAACAGCGCGTTCGACGATCAGTTTATGTACTTTTCGCAGTGGGACGCCGTAAAGGAAAACTTCCGCTTTTATAAGAGCATAAACACGCGTTACGTTATCGACATGGGGAATCCGCTCCCGGACCTCGCGTTCGACGCGCTTACGGTGTACGTAAGAACGGAGCTCGCGTGGAATATCGACCTCGACGTGAATAAAGCAATCGATAAATTCTTTGCAGCGTATTACCGCGAAAGCGCGCCTTACGTCAGAAGATATTTCGACGAAAGCAACGCTCTCCAACGCGAGAAGAACGCAGGAAAGCACAACCACTACCTGTACGTTCAGCAAAATCGCCAGTGCAAAAGCGCGGACTACTGGGAATTCGACAAGGTTCTGTCGTGGGCGGAGCTTTTGCGAGAGGGCGAAAAAGCCGCAAAAACTCCCGCCGTCGCGCTTCGCGTAGCCGTGCAGAAACTTACGCCGCTTTATATGTTGCTCGAAATCCATCACGATCGGTTTACGAAAGGTGAATTGAAGAAGATGATAGAAGAATTCGAGGTTGCCGCGCGGAACTCGTTCGTGCTTTACGCCGAAGAAACGGGAGTTCAGTATATGCGCGACGTATACGGAAAAATCGTGAAATGGAGGTCGTTGCTGTTACCGTGAAAAAGATTCTGATTATAGCGAGAAACGCAGGTTCGGGCGAACTCACGTATTATAACCGTATCGACAGCGAGTTTTCGGAAATGGCAATGGCGCGCGACACGGACGCGATAGCCGAAGGAATTTTACAAAGCGGCTATACCCCCGTCGTTTACGCTCCGCGAGCAACTTACGACAAAAACTATTACGCGCATTACGCACGTTTTGTCGAAAAAGCGACCGTTATTTATACCGCCGAGGAACTTGCGACCGAATTACCCGAAATTTCCGCCGCCGTTCTGTCGGGAGTTCCCGCAAAAGCGGGTACGAGCAACGCGTTTATGGACGAGACTTTCGCCCCGCGTTTCCGCGATTATTATATAGATGGCAAGACCGTCGGCGAAATCGGAATTTACAAGACGTTTCTCGCGATGAACGGTATAAAAATTATCGGGTTTATGGGCGACAAAGCCGCTTGCGATGAGGCAAATGCGGAACTCGGAAACGTTTTTACCGTCGAAACGAAATCCGCGACGAGCAGATTTTGCGCGAACGCCAAACTAAGCGCGGACGAGATACGGCAAAAAGCAACGAGTGAGACGAAAACCGCGCTTGCAGACTTTACCGCCGAAAAATTCGTAAAGCCAGCCGCGGCAAACGTCGGAATCGAGTTTATGCGCGAGGACGACCTTGAAGATTTTTTGTTTGTAAACGACGGTTGCGGGTTTGTACGGACGGGCGCGAGACGGGTCGCGAAAACGGTAAAAAACACGCGGAATTTACCTGATTTTACGGGGACTTGGTGAGGGGACTATGAAAAACGTTATTATAATGTGCAGGGCCGAGGGATGCTCGACCGTAATAAACGCGATGAACCCCGACGAGGAAATTTCGCAGATCGGGCTGGCAAGAGACGTAAACGCCGCGGCGAGGGCGATTATCGGAAGCGGTCGTATTCCGGTGGTGTGCAATATGTTCGCGACGAAGTATTCCGCCGTGTCGCTTCTTTACAAAAAATATCTTATCGACGGGATCGAGGAAACGACGGCGGGCGAAATGAAACGGTATTTCGCCGATTGCGAAGGCGCGGTTCTTATCGGAATGACGGCGAAAGCGGGTACGGAAAAGGCTTTTTGCGCGGGGACTTACAATCACGTCGCGTGGCACGATTACCTTATAAACGGCACAGCCTGCGGCGAATCGGAAATTTACAGAACGTTTTTCGAAAGTTACGGAATTCCCGTGCTTGCCGTAAGCGGCGACGAGGCGTGTTGCGAGGAAATTAAGAGGACTATCGACGGAGCTACGACTATCGCGGTAAAGCGCGCCGATTACAGGCTTCGCGCCACGGCTTACGAGGAGACGGAAAAGGCAATTTGCAACGGCGTTCGCGAAGCCTTAACGCGCGCGGGGAAGCGGGAGTTTACAAGCAAAATGCCGCTCAGCGTGGAAATACGATACAATCGCACAGATTTTTGCGACGACTCATACGAGCGGAATAATCGGACTTTGGAGCGACCCGACGCCCGCACGCTTCGCAAGATCGTCGAAAAGATAAACACGATTTTCGATCTGATATTCTGAACGCACGAAAGGAGGGCTTTATGAACGGAATCGTTCGCATAAATCCGGTCAAGCATAAAAACAGATTTTCGATGAGCAATCGCGAAACGCGAAAAGTATTGTTTCTCGTCAGTCTGTTCGCGCTGCCGATAATAAATTTTCTCGTGTTCTGGCTGTACCTTAACTTCTCGGCGCTCGATTTCGCGTTCAAGGTGGAACTCCCCGGCGGCGAAACGGTATACAGTCTGCAAAACTTCAGGTCGCTGTTCAAATCGATCGCCATGCCCGAAAGCACGTTCTGGCAGGCGCTGAAAAACACGCTTTTGTACTGGTTTACGACCTCGATACTGTCCTACGTCGTGGCGCTGTTCATCGGCTACTTTTTGTACAAAAAGACCCCGGGATCCGGCTTTTTCAAGTTCGTTTTTTATCTGCCGAACCTTATCGCGCCCACGATACTCGTCGCGCTGTTCAAGCAGACAATCGCGGCCAACGGGCCCATAAACCTTTTGTACGGCGGAGATTACGCCGCGGTCCCGAAATTTCTCGCGTCCGAAAAAACGGCAATCTGGACGTGTCTGTTTTACAGTTTCTTTTTCGGAACGGGCGCGAAACTGCTCGTTATCAGCGGCGCCATGAGCCAGATCGACGCAAGCATCATCGACGCGGGCAAGATCGACGGCGTGAACATGTGGCAGGAAATGATCCGCATAGTCATACCGATTATCTGGCCGACGATTATCGCCACGCTCATAGGCAGCATTTCGGGAATTTTCAACGCCTCGGGCCCCATACTCCTTCTTACCAACGGACAGTACAAAACGTACACTATCAACTTCTGGATATTCCAGCAGGTGTACACGGGGCAGAACTTCTATTATCCCGCGGCAATCGGCTTGTTCTTCGCGCTTATCGCACTGCCGCTTACCATGTTTTCGAGATGGCTGCTCAGAAGAGTTGTGCCGAGCAACGATTCGGCGGAGGACTGAGATTATGGCAAGAAAAAAATTAAACCGCGTACCGGTAGCAATGTGGGTGATGACGGGTATATTCGCGATCTATTCGCTTTTGCTGCTTTTTCCGCTGATTTTCGCCTTGAACTCGTCGCTTAAAAACGGCGATCAGGACTTTATCATGAACATGTCGAAGATCACGCTCAACCCCAAATTCGTCAATTATATCCACGCGTGGACCGAACTCGAAATAAGCGGCGTAACTTTCGGCGATATGTTCCTCAATTCCGTGTGGTTTTCCGCGGGAACGACGCTTTTAAACGTGTTTTCGTCGATGTGCCTTGCCTACGGCGTCGCGAAATACCGTTTCAAGGGCAGAGACGCAATGTATTCGTTCGTTCTGATCATAATGGTTTTCCCTGTGTTCGGAACGCTTCCCGCGAGATACAAACTGTACTCGAACCTCGGCTTTATCGACTCGCCGCTGCTGCTGCTTGCGTATGCGGGCGGCTTCGATTCGCAGTTTCTTATTCTTTACGCGTTTTTCAAAAACGTCGACTGGTCGTTCGCCGAATCGGCGTTTATCGACGGAGCGTCTCACTGGACGGTGTTTATCCGTATAATGATGCCCATGGCGCTCCCCGCGGTAGCCGCGCTCGCGGTTTCCAACTTTATAGTGTCGTGGAACAATTACGGAGACGTGTTGTTGTACCTGCCGAATATGCCCACGCTTTCGACCGGTATGTACGTTTTCGATACGAAAATGATGTATCAGGCTGATCGGCCGCTTCTTTACGCGGGCATGGTAATCACGTTACTTCCGATCGTGATCCTATATCTTACGATGCAGAAAACGGTTATGAAAATGACGTTCGAAGGCGGAATAAAAGGTTAAAACAGCGCCGGAAACGGCAAAGGAGATAAAAATGAAAAAACTGAACAGGATTTTGTGTCTGTGCCTTGCGGCGGCGATGTGCTTTGTGACGGTCGGCTGTAAGGACAGCGAGAGAGAACAAGACCTCAAAGACCCCGAAGTGCTCAACATTACGATGCCGGACCTCGGGTACGGAACGGAATGGATGAAGTCGGTCGCTGACGGGTTCACCGAAAAAACGGGTACGAAAGTGCAGATCGCCGTTTCCCCCACCGAAAGCAACTACGTGACGGCAATGCGCGCGGGCACGGCGAAATACGATATTTACGTTTTAAGGGCGAATACTTACGACCTCGTCGTTTCCAACGCCGCCAACTATTCGGGTTACGAGTGCATCTTAGCCGACCTTGACGACGTGTACAATTCCGAAGTGGAAGAAGGCGTGCTTTTCAAAGACAAGATGAAGGATATGTACGAGCAGTACAACAGAGTGGACGCGAAGAACGACGGTAATTATCATTATTACGCCGTTCAGTGGTGCGACAGCGTGTTCTCGCTCGTGAGAAACAAAAAGGTATGGCAGGACAACTGGAAGATCCCGAATACCACCGACGAGCTTCTTGCGCTCGCCGAGCAAATTAAAAGCGAGGGCAAAACTCCGTTCATCTGGTCGTCGCAGGCAACCTACTGGTGGCAGGTGGCGAACATCTGGGTTTCGCAGTATCAGGGCTGGGACGATATGTACGGCGATCATGGTTTCTGGAAAGGTTACGACGAGCAGGGCAACGTCAACGTTCCCGAAATGTGGGCGCGCAAAGGACTTCTCGAAGCCATGAAAGTTCTCGACGAACTTGTTCGCGAACGCGGCGACAACAACAAGGACGGTTATCAGCACGTTCTCAGCACGTCCGTTGACTTCACGACCGCGCAGGGCTATTTCCTCACCGAAAGCAACAATATCGCGATGATGGCAAATGGTGACTGGCTTTATAACGAAATGAAGAAAAACTACTCGTCCGCGTCCGTCGATATGATCAAAATGCCCGTCATAAGCGCGATCCGTAACCACGCCGATTGCGAAGGAACGATCGAGACGGACGAAGAACTTTCCGCGCTCGTAAAGGCGATCGACGAAGGTAAGACCGAGCTTGTCGGCGAAGGGTATAACGTTTCGCAAAAGGCGTTCGACAAGGTAGCCGAAGCGAGAAATCTGTATACTTGCGCTACGAACATAAACCACGTTATGGTTTCGCCCGTGTATTCCGATTCGCTCCCGCAGGTAAAGGCGTTTTATAAATACCTCGCGAGCGACGAAGGACTTATAAAATTCGCGTCCGCTAACGGGTTTACGCTCGGATTCAGGACGAGCGACGCGGTAAAAGCCGCTTCGGACGCCGCGGCAAACGATTTCGTCAAGTGTACCGAGTCTATCAAGCGAGGCAGAGAGGTCGCTCCGTGGCCGGTGTACACGAGCAGGCTTTTCTCACTCGGCGGTATGTCCATCTGGCCCACGATCGAAACGGGTTACGCCGAACCCGAAAGAATCTTCGCGCTCAGAAGCGGCGAGGGTTATATGAACGCCACCGATCTGTGGAGAACAAACTATAACAACGCGAAAAACAAATGGTCGGTGTTTATGCAAAACGCAGGACTTAACAAATAAAACAAAGGGGGTAAAGTATGAAATCGGGAAAATTCAGAACGACGGGTGCGGCTCTTGCCATGGTTCTGTGCGTCGCGGGGATAGGCTTGTGCGACGGCAAAATCGGCAGAAGCTCGGCGGAAGATACGCTTAGCGCCGTCAGGGTATGGACGACGTATAACGATTACAGCGTCCTTCAGGATCCTTCGTCCATGACGGCGGCTACCGTTATTCCGCCCACCGTTTTGTCGGAGGGCGAAAACCTCAGCCTCGGCGTGACTATGGGTCGGGGCGAAAGGGAAGGCGTGCAGATAATAATCACGCCGACGAAAGCCGTTTCGTCGTACACGCTCAAAGCGGGCGACCTGACGCTCGAGGGCGGCAGCGGCGGCGCGGACGAGATTATTTATGCCGCAGATATGGACGTGTACAAACAGTGTTACGTCAAGGGCACGCCCACGACAAACAATCCGGACGCATACAGGTACGTTCCTACCGGACGGTATCCCGATATGCTTTTACCGATGGAGACCGCCTCGGAATACCGCGAAAACACGATCGAGGCAGGTAAAAATCAAGGAATTTCGGTGGAAATCGAGAGTAAGAAAACGCAGAAAGCCGGAACGTACAAGGGCTCTTTCGAACTTACCGTGGACGGCGCGAAGCAGACGATTCCCGTTACGGCAACGGTTCGCGACGTAGATCTTTCGCAGAGTTATTTCAGAACGTCGGCGGCTTCGGGCGGAACGCTTAACGACGAAACTTACAAAATGCTGATGGACGATTACCGCGTTCAGTGTCAGTATCCCGCGGGCGGCGCGTATTCGCCCGAAACGATGCTCGGAAAGGTCTCGGAAATGTGGGATAATCCGCATTTCGTCAGTTACGATATTCCGTCCTACAACGCGCAGAAATACTACAAGTATCTTTACGTTCTCGCCGAAGCGAGCACGCCCGAACGCAACTACCTCAGCCGCGCGGCGTGCTACGTTCAGGAATACGACGAGAGCGGAAACGTCGAAGCGTGTAAAAAAGCGATGAAAGAGTACCGCGCCATGAAAGAAAAAGTAATGGCGAAAGTAAACGAATTCTTCCCCGGCGACGAAAACGCGGCTTGGCGCGCCGAACTCAAAGAAACGATTAAAAACGTCCCCACGTATTTAACGACCGATATGTGGCATAAGAATATCACTCCTTATATGTACGATTGCGACGAGACGTGGACGACTTTTTGCCCGCTTCAGGGTCGTCCCGCAGACTACGAAGCCGTTATGTACGAAATGCAAAAAGAGTCGCATCAACCGATGTGGGTATATAGTAACGGCGACTTTTCAAGAGGAATTTCGCAGAATATGCCTAATTACGGCTACGGAATGAGATCTATCGGCTGGTTCGGCGCGAAATACGATATCGCGGGCAATCTGTTCTGGGATATCGACAGCACGAGGACTTTCTCTCAGATAGAAAAGGGCAGCACCGAATACAAGACCTCGAGAGACTTTTACGATAGCTCGGAAACTTTCGATTCTTCGTCCACGATTGTTTCGGGAGCCAACGGCGACGGCGTGTTTATCTATCCCGCGATAAAGTACGGGCAAAGCGAAGGGTGGTACGGTTCGATCCGTCTTCGCAATTTCCGCGACGGCGTGGAGGACCACACGCTTCTTACCGAGCTCGAAAAACTGTATACGGAAAAATTTACCGGTTACGACCTGAAAAAATTCGACGAAATCATGGAGTTCGCGTATAGTAGCGTGCTCGGCGGAGACGGTTCGCCGGACTTCAACGACGGCTCGGTTATACTTAAAACGCGCGATCTTATGTTCGACCTTTACGACCTCGCTTCTTCCGAAGTCGGGTTTGCGATGGGCGGTATCGATTACGAAGGGCTGACCGGCAGAGCGGAATTCTACGCCGACGCCGACAAAATCACCGTCAACGGTAACGAAATCGCGCCCGCAGGTAACAAATATTCGGTCGGATTCGCGCTTAAAGACGGCTCGCTTGCGATCGAGGCGACCAAGGGCGACAAAACTTACGATCTGAATATCGACGCGTTCCGCTACGGCGAACCTACGAAAGCGGATATCGCGGGAATACCCGCGGCGAATATTTCCGAATACGCCGGATCGTCGTCGGGCAGTATCTGGGGCGATATCCCCGCGGGTACGGTTACGACGGACGGCGATAAACTCGTCTACGAAATTCCTTCCGGAAGACTTGCGGCGGGCGAAGAGGACAAAACGCTCGGTTATACGCCTTCGTTTACCCTCAAAAACAAACTGTTCGGCTGCGAGGATATTTACGACAGGTACTACGTCCAGATGAAGATCCGCATAAAGCCGAACGATACGACTTTGGGCGATCAGTCGCTCGGCGTGATTCTCGAAGAGAACTCTTCCTCGTCGAAGGAGCTTAAATCGCTTCTGTTCCGTAAATCCGACGAAACCCCGGACGGGTGGAGAGAAAGAACGGTAATCATCAAGATTTCGCGTCGGGGCGCGCTTAAATCCGTCAACGCGATTAAATTCTATTTCGCCGATTACCACAACAACGTGTACGACGGAGGCGCAACGGTCGAGATTTCGGACGTGACGTTCATCGCCGACAAGTACTACAATTAAGGAGGAAAAATATGAAAAGACGATTGTTTGTAAGTCTTACGCTTTGCGCCTGCATCGCCTGTTCGTTTCTGACGGCGGCTTGCGGCAAGAACGACGTTCCCGAGCCCGAACCCGAACCGCCCAAAGCGGCAAGACAGGTCGTGCTCGAAGATTTCGAGACCGACGACTATATGTTCTACGTCAACAAAGAGGAAACGCAGCTTTCGTACGAGGGCGGGTTGATCGCGAACAAAGCCGCGAGCGAGCACCTGACTGACGGAAGATCGCTCGAAATCGCTATCAGGAAATACGTTTCCGAATCGTGGGCGGGCTATGCCGAGGACACGGGGCTTTGCGCGATCACCGACTTCGACGTGTTCTCCACGCCGAAAAACAACGGAAACTGGGGGTTCGAGTGGAAATATCTTACCGAGTTGTCGCTCGACGCGTATAATCCCAACGAATTCCCCGTCAGAATTTCGATATACAATCTTACGAGGAACGGTTTTCCGATCAATTTCGGAACGACCACGCTCGAGAGCGGCGAAACCGCCAAAGTTACGGCAAACGTCAACCGCTATTATATGCAAAACGAGTTCAACGACAAGATTTCGCATATTCTCGTGGCGATAAACTACGATAAAGTCGTAAAGGAAAACGGCGAGCTGTATTACCCCGAAGCGAAGGTTTATCTCGACAACCTCGTCGCGACCGTGAACGAAAACGACGTTAAAAAGAAGGACGGATTGTTTGCGATAGACAAAAAATTCGCTTCCGACAACGAAATTCTCAACTTCGACGACGCGGGCGACCTTAATTACGTTCGCGAGACGGGCGGCAATTACGTCAAGGACGCGGACAACGAATGGATCACGAGATACTGGTACTGCGGTACGGGTTCGTCCTACTATTACAATTCGGATCCCCAGTACGTTTACGACGGGAACAAGGGTTCTGCGGAATGGCGCGTAACGCCCGTTCTTCAGGTGAATATGACGGGCGCAAACTACGACTGGAACACGCGCTTTTCTTTCGACGACAGCCACAGACTTACGGGACTTACCCTTGAGGGCGCGTACCTCGACTATCTGAATTTTGCGCGCGTAAAGGACGGCAACGTAAAAATTCGGCTGGATATCTATAACGGCGCGCCTTACGACAAAGAGGTTTTCTTCGGGATCCACGATACCCGCGGCGTAGCGAAGGAAGTCAAAACCGAGTTCCCGTTCATGTACGGCACGAGCGCGATGACCGACAAGTGCTACCGCCTCAAAGCGGGCGAGTGGAGCACCGTCGAGATCGACGATTTTTCGCACCTCGACCTTTCCGCGGGGCTCGCGAGACTGAGAGTCATGACGACGCTCGCCGACGTTACCGAGGAATTCAGTTTCTATCTTAATAACCTTCGCTTCGTCGAGGGCGACGATGTGAGAACGGTTGCCGAAACGGTAAACGCACCCGAAACCGAAATTCGCGCTCCGAAGATCTATACGTCCGAAAATTTCGCCGTCGTGAAAAAAGGCGAGGCGCACGCCTTACCCGAGGTAAAGTTCTCGCAGAGCGGCGTGACGGCAAAGTACTATCTTGACGGCGAGGAGATCCCCTCCGACTCGACCGTTCCGACCGACACCGCGGGCATTAGAACTCTCGTTATCAAGGCGACGAACGGCGCGGGAAAGACGAGCGCCAAGACGGTAAAATATTACGTCACCGAGAAAGAATCCGATCTTAATAAGTTATACGCGCTCGATAACGCCGCGGGACTCGAATACCACGCGGGCAAAGCCGCAATGGGGCTTAACAGTCTGCGCCTTACGCTTGTGGACGGCTCGGACGAAGAAAGACTTAAAAAGGACGTGTTCGGAAACGTCATACGCCCGATCGACGGCGAAAATTCGTACGTGTTCTTCACAAACTACACGACGCTCGGCAGATTCGTTCTGACCAACCCGCTGCTCGGGGATATAGACAAAAATTTCGACAGTCTGTATTTCTGGTTCTACAACGGCGGCGAGGCGACCGTAACGGTATCGTTCAACAATCATATCGTCGAAGTACAGCCGAAAACGGGCTGGCAGAAGATAGAGATTACCGACTTCGAAGAAATCACTTCGCTCGGAAAATCCGCAAACGTTACGGCGATGATCGACGCCGACGATATGGTCGGAAGTTTCATTAAAATCAATACGTCTATGCCTTTTGAAAAATACGCTATAAGCGCGATTTACGGAACACCGAAAACCGTCGAGGGGGAATAGAATGATGAGAAGTAAGAATATAAGAAAAATATTGTCCGTTCTTATCGTGCTCGTGTGCGCGGCGATAACGACCGTCGGGTTTACCGCCTGCGGAAAAGAAGACGAGCCGTCGCATACCGCTTTTGCGTTGAATAAAACCGAAATCACGCTGAAAGAATCGGGCGACAGCGAACAGCTCGTTCTTACAAAGGACGGCGCAAAGTACGCGGGCGCGGTCGCATGGACGACGGACTCCGATATGATAGCCGAAGTAAAACACGGTTTCGTTACAGGACTTCGCGCGGGCGAAACCTCTGTAAACGCCATTGTCACGGAAAACGGCGAGGAAACAAAGGTTTCCTGCAAAGTCACCGTTCTGTCGCGCCTTACCGCGCAGACGGATAAGATATACAAGTATTCGGGCAGCGGAGACATAGACGTTTCGATCCCGAACGGACTTATGACGGTCGGCGCGAGCTACGAAATAACGGACGTCGTGAATTCGTCGGGCGCGAGCGTCAAAGACGCCGTAATCAAGCGGGAAGGAACAAAGTATCTGATGGCGAACGGCGCGACTTCGGCGCTTGCCGCGGGCAATTACCAAGTCGTCTATTCGCTTACAAAGGGCGACATCCGCGACGAAGCGGTTCGCGCGGTGTGCGTAAAACGCGCGGATTCTTACACCGATTTTCTCGTCATAGACCCGATCGACGGCAGCGAAAACATTACGGGATCCGCGTTGATTTATCCGTGGACGAGCGTTGCGGATAATCCCTCGCCCGGGAAATACGTCGTATTCGACGACGGCGAAACGCCCGACCCGATCTCGGGGCAGAACCTCGATTCGTTCACTCAAAGTCTGACCGATTCGGGTTACGACGGATACCTCGGCGGCGAAAGCGCGGGCGCGGATACCGTTTATCGTATGTACGTAAGAAAAGAAAACAAGAGCAGTTCGCCGTACCCGAACTATTTCGTAAACCTCGTCGATACGCAAAGCGAACTTTGGGGAAACCTCGATAAATTCCCCGCGGGCACCGAGCTCAGCATATGGGCGAGAATGTGGGCGAAAACGGACGGCGACACTGAATACAAGCCTCGGCGTATTTCCTACGCGTATCCCTACAAGGTGCAGAATTCCGGCAGAACGTCGTACGACGGCGCTTCGGGTGCGTTCTATGCGGACGGCGGGTGGACGAATTTCCGTTTTCCGCTGACCTCTCTCGCGACGAAGCTTAACGACGCCCGCAACCTCGGGCTTTGCTTCGGCACGGGTATGTCGGTAAGAGGCGATTTCTACCTCGATCTTTATTCGGTCGAAATCACCGCGCTTTCGGACGCGTTCGCGCCTTTGCGTAAATACGATTTGTCGCTCGCCGGCGATTTCTCGGGAATATTCGACGATTATTCGGTACGCGTGCTCGATAAAAGCGGCGCCGAAGCGGCTACGGCAGATAAGGAAAACAGCGTCGTAACTGATATAGCCGACGGCGTTTATACCGTCGAGTACACCTTAAAACGCGGCGGTGTCGAACTCCCGCAAAAGACGACCCGCACGCTGCAATCCGGCGTAGTGAACAGTCTTTCTTCGCTCGCGGCGATTAAGAACAGCCCGTGGGGAACGAACAATTCGTGGGCGCTCGACAAAACCCTTGCTAAAGGCAAACCGGCCTCGGCAATCGTGGATAAAACGACCTGCGCGGTAAGAACGGTAAGGGATACCGAAGGAAGCGATATGCCGTCTTTCGATATTTCGGCAATCTTAAAAGAGATCGACACGCTCGACGAAAAGGACTATATCGGCGTCTGGGCGTGGATCGAAAAAGGCGAAACCGAATCGCGCCACGTCTCGATGTACCTTTCCGAGGGCGTGGGCGACTGGGGTTCTACGACTGCCGGCACGGTAATATTCGGTAGCGGATGGGGAGGGCAACCCCTTTCCGAGGAAATAACTTTTAATAACTGGAATCTCGTAAAGGTTTACGTCGGCGAGATAAAGCAGATGCTCGCGAAGCGTCCCGACCTCAAAAACATCGACAGAATGTGCCTCAATTTCACCAACATGGGCAACCGAGGCAACAAAGCCGATTACAAGGAGTACAGTTATTATTACTATTCGGTCGAGTATTTCAGATTCGATCCGACGGCGTTCGAAATGAAATACGACGACTACTCCGTAGCGGTAGGCGACGAAAAAACGCTCGAAGTAAAGGGTTTTGCGTACGATCGCGATTACGCTTACGCTTGGGCAAGCTCCGCGCCGAACGTGGCTTCCGTCGACAATAACGGCAAAGTAACGGCAAAGAGTATCGGCAAAACGGATATTACGTTCACGGCTAACGGCAAGACGGTCACTACCGAAGTTAAGGTTACTAAAAACCGCGTGCTCGACAATACGGACAAGATTTCGTTCAAGAACGACGGAATGAACGCCGTCGTCGCAAACGTAAAAGAAGAGGTCGGAAGTCTGCCCGCGGGCGTTCCCGCCGATCAGACCTCGTGCGTAAAAGCTACGTTCAAGAGCGCAAACGGAGGCACTTCGTTCCCGATTATTGATATATCTTCGGTGATCGGTAATATAAGCAACTACAAGGCGAACGATTACATTTCCGTAAGGCTTTACAGCGACGCGGGATTCTGGGGTATCTTTTCCCTTACTACGGGCAGAGACGGCTCGACCACGAGCGCACAGAAGACCGGCACCGTCATAGAAGAAAGCGGTACTGCTTGGAAGGAAGTCAGAATTTCGATACCGATGCTCAGAGAACTTCTCGCCGACGGAAAAGCGTACAAATATCTTATGCTTGACAACTGGCGCAGCGCTGCGGATTCGTCCAAACCGTTCTACTATCATTCGTGGGATCTTGTCGAGGGAACGTACGAAATGCCGTATACAAGTTATTCTCTCGCGATCGGCGAAAGCAAGACGATAAGCGTAAAAGGCGCGGTTTCGGGCTATGAGGGCTACATTTGGGCAAGCTCCGTTCCGACCGTAGCCGAAGTTGACGACAGCGGCAAAGTAACGGCGAAAGCGGTCGGCGAAACCGAGATTTCGTTCACCGACAACGGTACTACCGTAAAAATGAAAATCGTCGTTACGAAAAATCACCTTATCGACAACGCGGAAAAGATTTCGTTCAAAAGCGACAATATGAACGTTTCCGTAGTCAACGTAAAGACCGAAGTCGGAAGCCTTCCCTCGGGAGTTGACGAAAATCAGACCTCGTGCGTAAAGGCTACGTTCAAGAATACGACCGTTGCAGGTACAGCCTTCCCGATTATCGATATTTCCTCGGTGATAAGCAATATAAGCAACTACAAGGCGAACGATTATATCACGGTAAGGCTTTACACCGATACGGGAAACGACTTCTGGGGTAATTTCTTCCTTACCACGGGAAAAGACGGCTCGACCACGAGCGCACAGAAGACCGGCACCGTCATAAAAGAAAGCGGTACTGCTTGGAAGGAAGTCAGAATTTCGATACCGATGCTCAGAGAGCTCCTCACCGACGGAAAAGCGTACAAGTATCTTATGCTCGACAACTGGCGCAGCGCGGCGAACGCTTCCAAACCGTTCTACTATCATTCGTGGGAGCTTGTCGAGGGCGTGTACGAAATGCCGTATACAAGCTATTCGCTCGCGATCGGCGAAAGCAAGACGATAAGCGTGAAAGGCGCGGTTTCGGACTATGAGGGTTATACTTGGGCAAGTTCCGTTCCGACCGTAGCAGAAGTGGACGACAGCGGCAAGGTAACGGCAAAGGCGGTCGGCGAAACTGAGATTTCGTTCACCGACAACGGTACTACCGTAAAAATGAAAATCGTCGTTACGAAAAACCACCTTATCGACAACGCGGAAAAAGTTAAGGATTGGAACGGCAGAGCGATGTATTCCGTTGTAACGAAGGACGAAGCGAACGTCGGATTGCCCGACGGAGTGGATGCAACGCAGACAATGTTCATAAAGGCAGAGCTTAAGAGCGGCGATACATTGATGCCGAGCTTCGATATTTCTTCCGTGCTTGAAAATCTTGATGCGCTTAAATCCAGCAATTACGTTTCGTTCAGAATTTATAACGGATACGGAAACGACAGCAGCCACTTCTGGACGATAATGCATCTTACGACGCATCCGACGTATAGCGATTCTGCCACTGCGTATGAGGTTAAAGGCGCAGAATATTCGGTTGACGATAACGGGTGGATAGAACTCAGGGTCAGCGTGAAACTTCTTAAGGAAGCGGTAGCCGCGAAGTCCGGCGTTTCTTTCAGATACCTCAGACTTACGAACTGGCAGGGCTCTGCTCCGTTTGCTCCGTGCTACTATCATTCGTGGGAGCTTGTCGATCAGGATTACGGAACGTATTTCGACAGTACGAGCAAAATCAAATTCGTCAACGACAATATGAACGTTTCCGTCGTGAACGTAAGCGATGAAACGGGAAGTCTGCCCGCGGGCGAGACAAAAACGGATTGCATAAAGGCCGAATTCAAAGCGCAGACCGGAGCGAATACGACTTACCCCGTATTTGACATCTCTACCGTGATTGCAGACGTTGAAAAACTGAAAGATACCGACTATGTTTCTATAAAATTGTACAGCGACGCAGGATTCTGGGGTATATTCAGTCTGTCAACCGATATTAACGGATCTAATGCAAGCGCCGAGAAAACCGGTGAAGTTGAAAAACAGGAAGGCACGGCGTGGAAAGAGGTCAAGATCACGATAGCAATGATCAAAGAACTTCTTAACGACGGCAACAATCGTGCTTACAATTTTATCAAGCTCAACAACTGGAGAGGAGCCGGTGACGTGTCCAAACCGTTCTATTACTACTCATGGACGCTTGTAAAAGCTTAATTTAAAACTCAAAAAGGCTAATAAGTAAGGGCAATATCCGTCATATCGGGTATTGCCTGCGCTTATGTTTAACGGAATCAGAAATCATGAACATCATCGAACTGCTTAAAAGAATGAGTACGAGAGAAAAAGTCTGTCAACTGTTTCAGGGGTTGGCGAGCTTTTATGACGGAAAACAGGAATTTGCTACAGGTCCGTTAGCGGCGTTGAATTTAAGTGAAAAGGATCTGTATGCAATCGGTTCGGTTCTTAACGTCAAAGGCGCGAAGGAAGCGATTGAAGTCAAGAAGAAATATATCGAACGCAGCGACCTGAAAATTCCGCTGCTGATAATGCAGGACGTTATTCACGGTTATAAAACGATATATCCGATAAATATAGCAATGGCTTCCACGTTCGACGAAAATATTATTAGTGAATGTTCCTCGGTCGCAGCAAAAGAAGCTTCCGTTGCCGGGATCGACGTAACGTTTGCTCCGATGATCGACGTGTCGAGAGACGCGAGATGGGGAAGAAGCGCGGAAGGCGCGGGCGAAGACACTTATCTCGGAAGAGTCTGTGCGCGTGCGGCGGTACAGGGATTTCAGGGCGATTTCGGACGATATAACGTTGCGGCGTGCGCGAAACACTTCGTCGGTTACGGCGCCGCCGAAAGCGGCAAAGATTACAACGTTGTCGAAATGAGTTATCAGACGTTGTATAACACATATCTGCCTCCGTTCGAAGAGGCGATAAAAGCGGGTGTCGAAATGATTATGTCGGCATTTCATACGTTCGACGGCATACCGATGTCGGCAAACAAACGACTGCTGAGCGATACGTTGCGCACCGAACTCGGATTTAACGGAACGGTAATCAGCGATTGGGCAGCGGTTTGGGAAACTATACCGCATGGGGTTTGCGAAGATGAAAAAGCTGCGGCCGAAGCGTGTTTCGACGCCGGTGTGGATATTGAAATGATGACGGCGTGCTACCTTAAATCGTTGGAGAAGATCGTTGAATCCGATAAAGCATCGTCGGCGCGGCTCGACGCCGCCGTGTTGCATATTCTGGAACTTAAAGATAAACTCGGGTTGTTCGAGAATCCTTTCAGAAGTGCAAGCGAAGAAGAATGCGAAAAATATTTTCTTTGCACCGAGCATCGCAATATCGTGCGGCGGGCAGCCGAAGAGAGCGTCGTGCTCCTGAAAAACGACGGTGTTTTACCCCTAAAAAACAAGAGAAAAATTGCCGTAATCGGAAGGCTCGGCGATAGCGGTGAAATACTCGGCTGTTGGCGCGGTATGGGAAAATCGGAAGATACCGTAACTTTGGCGCAAGGACTGAGAAATATTTACGGTGACGAAAGCATTAAATGTGCAGTCGGTTGCGATTGTCATTACACCGCTAAGGACGAAAGCAGAATTGCCGAGGCAGTCGAACTCGCGAAAAACAGCGACGCCGTTATTTTGTGCCTCGGCGAGTCTCAGTACGAAGCCGGCGAGAGTAATTCCAAAGCACGGATCGAACTCCCCGACGTTCAGTACAAACTATTTGATGCCGTTTCCGCAGTAAACGGGAATGTAGTAGCTGTTCTTTTTACCGGTAGACCGATGGCAATCGAACCGCTTGCCGAAAAAGCCCAAGCTATTATTTGCGCATGGTTCCCCGGAACCGAGGGCGGAAATGCGCTTGCCAGACTTATTTCCGGAAGAGTTTTGCCGTCCGGTAAACTTCCTATGTCGTTTCCTCGGGCGAGCGGACAATGCCCCGTTTATTATAATCATCAGAATACCGGCAGACCGCGTCCGGATAAAAAATGCCCCGAGGGTTGTACTTCGTCTTATGCAGACATTTTAAATCGACCTTTGTACGCTTTCGGATACGGATTGTCGTATACGAAGTTCGAGTATTCGTCGGCTGAAATTTCAAGTACGGAATTCAGACGCGGAGACAGCGTCAGAATCGGAATAAAAGTCAGAAACTCGGGCGAGTACGACGGGACAGAAGTTGTTCAATTGTACATTCGCGACGACGTAGCAAAGGTTGCTCGTCCCGTAAAAGAACTCAAAGGATTCTGCCGCGTGGATCTTAAACGCGGCGAAGAAAAGCAAGTAACGTTTAAAATCGGAGAGGAAGATCTGGCGTACTACGATCAGAATCTTACACGGCGAGTTGACCCCGGAAGTTTTACCGTCTTTGTCGGAGGAGACAGTAATTGCGGCGAAATTGGAAAAATCCGGTTGGTTGACTAACGGAGGCTGTTATGAACAATACATTTTACAATGCCGTATGGATAAGCGACGGCGTTAAGTTCGACGAAGAGAGCAACGGCGCCGACGAGCGCGCGTTGTATTTCCGCAAGCGTTTTGCGTTAAAGACCGTTGACGAAACCGCAAAACTTTACGTTTGCGGCTTGGGGCTTTACGAAGCAAGTATAAACGGGGTGCGGGTCGGCGACAAGGTGCTCGACCCCGCGTTTACCGATTATTCGAAACGCGTTCTGTATTCGGTTTATTCCGTCGGCGAGCTTCTGAAGCGCGGGGAGAACGAAATAGAAGTTACGGTCGGAAACGGCTGGTACAATCAGACCACGCACGACGTGTGGAAATTCTGGAAAAAGCCTTGGCGCGACAGAGCGAAACTTCTTGCGGCGATCGCAACCGAAACCGCTCCGCTCGTAGTTACGGACGAGAGTTGGGAATGCGGCTACGGCGCGATCCGTTCGCGGCTTCGCGGCGGCGAAACGCACGATTTTACCGCAAAAACCGAATATTTTCCCGCAAGACGCGCGGCTAAACCCGAAGGCGTGCTCGAAGAAGAGACAATGCCTCCGATCCGCGAATGCGAAGTTCTGTTGCCCGTGCGCTCCGACAAGGTAGCAGGCAGGGTGCGTTACGATTTCGGCAAGAATATTTCGGGCTATTGTTCGTTTTTCGTCAAGGGCGATCGCGGCGATACGGTTACGATCGAGTATGCCGATCGGCTCGATAAGAACGGAAACGCGGACAATTCGGAAACGGGGCAATACGTAAAGGACGCGACCGAACCGTATCAGACCGACAAGTGCGTGCTTAGCGGCGAAAAGGATTTTTTCAAGCCGAAATTCACTTATCACGGGTTTCGGTATGCGTTCGTCGATCTGTCGGAAAATGCGGAAATTTCCGAAGTCAAGGCGCATTTCGTTCATACCGATCTGAAACAAACGGGCGTATTCGACTGCGACAACGCCGTTCTCAACGGCTTGTACGCGATGAGCGTAAATTCGATTCTGGGGAACTATCACGGTTTTCCGTCCGATTGCCCGCACCGCGAAAAGAACGGTTGGACGGGAGACGGGTATTTGTCGCTCGAAACCGACGTTTATCTTTTCGAAATGAAAGAGGCGTATGAAAAGTGGCTTGCCGATATGGCGGACACGCAGACCGAAGAGGGCGCGCTCAGCTGCATTGCGCCCGCGGGAGAATGGTACGGGTGCTGGCCGTCGTGGGAAATCGCGTTCTATGGCGTGGCTTACGCGCTTTACTACTATTACGGCGACGCGGACGGCGCGAAACGCTTTTATCCGAATATGAAGAAGCATTTTCGCTTTATAATCGGCAAGTATCTCGAAAACGGCTTGATCCCTTACGGACAGGGGGATTTGAATTATCCCGACGTGCCGTTCGAGGTCTGCCCGCAGGAGCTTACGAGCAGCCTCAATTTTATGAAGATCGCCGAGCTTTTGTCCGAGCTTGCCGCCGCCTTCGGCGAGGACGGAACGGAGTACGCCGCCGCGGCTTCGTCGCTGAAATGCAATATCCGCGAAAAATACTCGGACGAAACTTCGCTTACGGGTATGGCGGGGCTTACTTATTTCGGCGTTTGCGACAAAACGGACGAAATCGTCGCGTACCTCGAAAAGCACGATTACGCGATGCATTGCGGAATGTTGGGCGCGAAATACCTGCTCGGTGCGCTCGGCAAAAGCGAGAAAACCGACGAGCTGCTGCGGCTTCTGACAAAAACCGATTATCCGTCGTTCGGGTTTTGGTACGCTTCGGGTATGACGACGCTTTCCGAAAATTTCGAAATGTCCGCCTCGCTCAATCATCACATGTATTCGTATATCGTCGAAAACGCGATACGGTATTTTGTCGGAGTTATACTCGGTAAAGACAGAAAATCGGCAATCGTCGAGCCGTCGCTCCCCGCGGGACTTAACCGCGCCGAGTATACCTTCGCCACAGAAGGCGGGCTTTTCCGTGCCGTAGCGAGCCGCGCGGAGAACGGAAATAAAACGCTCCGCCTTACCGTTCCGAGCGGTTTTTCGGCAGAGGCTTTCGGCAAAATGTACGAAAAAGGCGAATACGTTATCGGATTCTGACGTCAGACCCGCTACGTCGGAATACTTAGACAACGAACGTTCGGAAACGAGAAAGCTTTTATAAATGTGTGAATATAAATTATCGCCCCTCGTAAGAGAACTATTGCGAGGGGTTATATTTCTGTCTCTATAAAAAATCAAACCCGACCGAAGCCTTTTACAGGCTCAGTCGGGTTCGGCTCGGCGGGTAAGCCGCGATAACGCGATTCGATACTACAGCACCGAAAAATAAAATCGAAAAGTCGTATTAAGTGCCGGATTTCAAAATATCGATATATCCCGAATACTCGAAAATTCGGTCGCGCGCCTTTGTAGTCGTTTCGTTTAATATGCCTGCTTCAACCATCTTTTTGACTGCGCCGGACACGCCGTTATACGACAACCCGAGCGCGGTTGCGGCTCCGCCGATAGAAATAATCGGGTGTTCCTTGATATAATCGAAAACCTTTGAAACCGTTTCGGTTTTCCTGACAAGTTTTTCTTCGTCCGACCTGACAAGCGAATTTATGCTTTCTATTGTCTTTATACCGTCGTCGCAAGTTTCTATAATTCCGTGCAAAAAGAATTTTATCCACTGTTCGTAATTGCCTTTGGTGCGGACTTCGCTCAATCGGTCGTAGTATTCGATACGATTTGTTTTCAGATACAACGACAAATATAATACGGGGCGACGAAGAATTCCGTCGGCAAGCAACATCAAAGTGATAAGCATTCTTCCGACGCGACCGTTGCCGTCCAAAAACGGGTGAACGGTTTCAAATTGATAATGCACGAGCGCCGTTTTCAGCAAAATATCCATATCGTAGTCGTTTATAAACTTTTCGAGATCGCTCATTGCGGTTTGCATATCTTCCACTGTCGGCGGAACGTATCTTGCAGTTTGTAAATTACTGTTTGACGAGCCTATCCAGTTTTGACTGCGACGGAATTCTCCGGGATTTTTTTCTTGCCCGCGAACGCCTTGCATTAAAACCCTATGAACGTCGCACAAAAGGCGGTTGCATACGGGCAATTCTTTCATTTTCCCGATAGCATAGTTGAGCGCATTTACATAATTAACTACGTCGTTTACTTCGAGATTTACCGCAACGTCAACATTAGGATTAAGTACGTCTTCCAATGTCGCCTGCGTTCCCTCTATCTGACTGCTTAGAAGCGCCTCTTTACGGACGTATGCGCTCAAAAAAAGATTCATGTCGGGAATAAGCTCCGACGTCATATCCAATTTGCCGAGAAAGTTATGCGCCTTAGAAAGCAACGCGACCATTTCCGCGTCTATTTCGATTTCAGGAAACGGCGGCAACGGATTAGGTCTATACGCCTTGTAACCGGCAATACCGCCAAGCGCGGTAATATATTGTCCTGCTCTGTTCATAAAGCACCCCTTGAAGTTATTCTGCTATTATTATAGCCGTTATTTCGCAAAAAGTCAATATTAAGAAATAGTGAATTGTAAATATTTTTCGTTATTTCATATATCCGTTTGTTTTTTTCGATAAATTCCTTAAAAACGCCGAAAAACTCCAAAACTCGACAAAAATAACAAACAATCGAAGAAATGTGAACACCCCCGCAGGGAAAACCTTGCGGGGGTGTTTTTTTGCGCGGAAAATTCTATCGTTTGCGATACGTTGCGTCGGAGTTAAAATCGTCGGGCGGAAAAGGCGGGCTGGGATACAGGCGTTTCAGCCGCGGGCGTTTTTCTTTTCCTTGACTTGTCCGATATAGTCGCGGGGCGTCATACCGTAAGTTTTCTTGAAAACCTTCGAGAAGTAGTACGGGTCGGAGAAGCCGACTTCGTAAGAAATGCGGCTTACGAGATCCTCGCCCTCGTCGATCAGCAAAACGGCTTTCGTGAGGCGTTTGCGCGTCAGAAGAGAGGTGAAATTTATACCGATCTGCTTTTTGATAAGCCGCGAGAGGTACGCGGAATTGAGCCCGACCGCGGAAGCGAGAAAATCGAGTCCGAACGACGGATCGGCGAAATTGTTATCGATAAACCGCATGCTTTTATCGACGATTTCCTTATCGCGGTTTTTGGCGTCCGCGTCCTCGCTCTGCGTGGTTTTCATCAGCTCGGCAACGATCGTGTAGAACTTCGAAATGGAAATAAAGTCCGAATTTTTCGGATAATTCATGCAATCCGAAACGTTCGCAAGGAAATACTTGCCGAGTTCGGGTGGAGCGTCGATCACGGGGTTTTGCGGCGAAACGCCCAGCCGCGCGAGGATTTCCTGCACCTTCGACCCGTAAAAATCCATCCACGAATACCGCCACGGATGAGCTTTCTCGGGGTAGTACTTCACCGGCGTGTCGGGGAAGATAAAGAAGATCTGGTTCGCGCAAACGGCGTGCGCCTTGCCGAGCATTTCGATCGTGCCCGCGCCCGACAGCACGAAATGTATCGAGTAACTCCCGAAATCGTTCAGCTCGCGCGGTTCTTTCAGCGAACTCACGCGTTCGTACCCGCTCGAAAAGACTTTTACGTCCGAAAAGCTCGACTGCTCGATATGGTTAATGTCAAAAGCGGACTTCTTGTTCGCCCGCTTGTATTCGATTTTCGGCATCTTTTTTCCTCCCTTTCGATGCTTCGATTATACCACAGTACGCCTCCCGTGTCAAGCAAAACGCCAAAGTGGAAACTTTTGGAATATGTCAAAAATTTACAGGTTTTTGTCAAAATAATCTATTGCTAAATCTTGCCGTCGGGTGTTATAATCGGTATAGTAAAACTCTAAAAAGGAGAAGAGGAAAGATGAGAAAAAAAGTCATATCGCTACTGATCGCGTTCGCGCTTTTTGTCGGCTCGGCGTCGGCAGTCGCGACCGCGCTTGCCGCAACCGAAGAGGCGGGAAACTCAACCCCCGCGGCGGCGAGCTTCTTCGAAGCGACCGGCGGAACTCTCGCCGTGAGCGAGGATACCGCCGGCTTAAAGCTCGACCTTAGCGGTACGGGCTCGACCGCAACCATTAAATATAAGGACGCGTTTCCGGTCTCGGGGCTTAGCGAAATCATAAAAATGCGCGTGCTTCCGCTCACCGTCGGCGAACTCGACTTCAACGCCGTTCAGTTCACCGTCCGCGACAGCGTAAATCCCGCTCAGGTCGTGTCGGTAATGATAGGAAAAAGCAACGTCTGGTACGGCTCGAAATCGACGGGCGGCGTTGTCGCTTTCACCGACAAACTTTCTTACAGCGGAACCGACGGATATGTGGGCGTAACGGGAACAAACCAGAACGCGGTCGGGCTCGATCACTGGCAAGGTTGGGGTTATTCGGGCAAAGGGAATTTCCATCTTGCTAACGGCTATATGGCAAACGTGGATGCATGGGGAACGTATTACCCGTTACTTGCCGCGCCTGACAACGACACGAAATTTATGACGATCCGCTATGACGGCGACGGTTGCATTCGTCTTAACAACGGAAAACAGGATCGCAACCTTGCGTTTATCAACGGTCAGTCTTATACGAACACACCCGAAGGGCAGAGCGAGCCGAGGACTACCGATTTTTACACCGCTTCGACCGCAAATCTCGACGAAACCGACCCCGCGCAAGCCGAACTCAAAGCGCGTTACACGACGGAGTATTACGAGAATCTTTTCTCGTCCGGTAAAGTCACGTTCGAAATGAAATTTATCGAAATTCAGAACGACCGCGTGTCTATTCTGATGAGCTCGCTTTGCGGAACGAAACTTACCGACAGTTGGGCACAAGGACAAAACGATCCGGTGTTTATCGAAAACGCAACGGAAACGACGGAAGGCATCGGTTCCGTCCATAAAATCGGCGGCAGCGTCGTGCTTCCGCAGACTATTACCAAAGCTCAGCTTGCGAGCGGAATAACGTTTCAGGTCTTACCTGTAGAGAACACAACTTCCGGCAGTTGGTCTAACGGTCTTTCCTAGCGTTCCGCGCAAGCCGTTCAGGTAATCTTCCGCGACAGCGAGAACCCCGAACAGCTTATAAACGTTATCGTGTCTACGGGCGAGGGAGAGTATTACGGCGGCGCCGTCACAACAACGGTTGCTTTGACCGATCAGGTTACCGATACGGCAGGGCAATATGTAAAAGTGGGAAAATCAAAAGCGGCAGTAATAGGGTTCTCCCCCGTTGGGTACAACTCGAGGGGCTTTTGTTCGATGACGGGATCGAACAAGAATCAGATGTTCAGCGCCGAAAATACGCGTGCGCTTACGATAAAATACGATTCTTCTTCCAAAAAAGTCGTTTCGGCGGGCGATCTTGTAATGGATGCAAACGGCGGCGCGGCGGCTGTTCTCGGAAACGATTTCTTTACCGCGTCCAAGAACGGTTTCTATAACACCTCGGGTGACGAAACGAGCGGACTTAAAAACGCCGAAGATCAAAGTATCGTCGATAAGTACAACGCGGAATGGGTTGAAAACCTGTTTTCGTCAAACAAAATCGAAATCGAATTCAAATTCTATGTCCGTTGGGCAGGCGGTGCTCCCGACTATAATCTTATAGACAAAAACGCAAGCTTCAAGGTTCTTTCCCTCGGCGGGGAAAGCGCGGCGGAACTTTCCGACAAGGGCGAGTTCGCGGACACGCTCGCGCCCGAAGTCAACGCGACGGCGAGCATAGAGCTCGAAAAGGGCAAGGCTTACGAGGCTTCGGATATCCTCGCGCTCGTTTCGGCGACCGCAACCGACAATATCGACGGCGAAGTCGCGGCTACCAAGAAGCTTTATAACGCCGCGGGCGAAGAGCAGAGCGGCGAAGTCACTCCCGCCGCCGACTGGTACGTCGGATCGACCGCGACGGACGCGGCGGGCAACGCGAGCGCGCTCGTAAAAACGACAATCGCGCTTGTCGATTACTACGACGTTAAATTCTACAACGGCGACGGAAGTCTGATGAAAACCGACCACGTTCGCTCGGGCGGCGCGGCGACCGCTCCGACCGAAACGCCCGTCAAAGCCGGCACGACCGAAAAGGATTATATGTTCTCGGGCTGGGATAAAGCGTTCGACAACGTGACGGAAAACCTCGAAGTTTACGCGCAATTCACCGAAACCGCGAAACAGTACTATATCACGTTCCTGAACTACGACGGCACGCAGCTTGCCAAGATAAAAGTACCTTACGGCGAAACTCCGTCGTACAACGGCACGCCGACCAAGCAGAGCGACGAAACGCACGATTACGTTTTCAGCGGCTGGGATCCCGCGCTTGCGGCGGTAAGCGGCGAAGCGACCTACACGGCGCAATACCGCACGGTCGATAAGCTCCTTGTGAAATTCGTCGGAGCGGACGGATCGGTGCTCAAATCCGAGTACGTTTCCGTCGGCGGTACGGCAACCGCGCCGACCGAAACCCCGACGAAACCGAGCGACGTGCAGTACGATTACGCGTTTTCGGGTTGGGATAAGTCGCTTTCTGGCATAACGGAAGCTTGCGAAATCAACGCCGTGTTCCAAAGAACGCTCCGTAAGTACGAAATCGTTTTCAAAGGCGAGGACGGATCGGAACTTTACAAGGCTTCGTTCGATTACGGAACGCTTCCCGTTTACGGCGGCGAAACTCCCGTAAAAGCGCCGAGCGGCGGTTATTCGTATGTGTTCGACGGCTGGACGACTGAACTTACGGAAGTTTCGGGAGAAGCCGAATATACCGTTAAATTCCGCGCGATCGAGGTTAAGTACACCGTTACGTTCGTCGTGAACGGCGGCGACGAAATCGCTGCCGCGACCCGCACGATTTTCGCGGCTTATACGCTTCCTTCGGCGACCCGCGATGGCTATGTGTTCAAGGGATGGTACGACAACGCTCAGCTTAGCGGCGAAGCGATTACCGAAATCGCCGCGGGCGTCGCGAACGAGGGCGATAAAACTTTCTACGCAAGGTGGGA
The DNA here is from genome assembly GCA_934270565.1 of uncultured Clostridia bacterium. Lineage (GTDB taxonomy): Bacteria > Bacillota > Clostridia > Christensenellales > Pumilibacteraceae > UBA10677. Next base: position 148,281 of record CAKQPR010000003.1, read on the forward strand.
AGAAATCGCCGCGCCCGACCCCGAACCCGAAAAGAAAGGCTGCGGAAAACAAACCGCCCGCGACCTCGTGCTTATGCTCGGCTCGCTGTCCGCGCTCCTCGCCGCAGCCCTGTTCGTCGGCAAAAAAGGCTGATAGTGGGGCAGATGAGGCGAAACGATATTGATCGACCTTGTAAAGATCAGACGAACACGTTGTCGTTTCGAGCGTTAGTCGAGAAATCTCGCGGGAGCGAATACGAACGTATCGGAACAGTATTTTGCCTCGTCGTCTCGAGCGAAGTCGAGACCAAGGCGGGAGCGAACACGGTCGTATCGGAACGGTGCTTCTATTTTCTCTCGCAGGGGATTTCTCCGCTTCGCTTTCGGCTAACGCCGTTCGCTTCGGTCGAAATGACAATAAAACCCCGCGAAAGCGGACAGATTAAGGCCCACATTGCGCGGAAGGGGGCTCCCGCCGCAGGTGGGTGGGGGATTGTAAAGTTGCTGTACGAATTACAGTTACCGTAAAACAATCCTACCGCTACTCGGATCGCTTCGCTCGCACTCGCACCTACCCCCGGCTCGTAGCATAGCTACTTCGCCGCTTTGGCAATCCATCTTCCCCCGAGGGGGAAGGCTAAAAATAAGGTAGGGGCGATCCTCGTCCGCCCGTCGGCGAGCCGCCGCGGGCAAGTATATACGGATTGTACCGTTCCGAGGCGACCGTATTCGCTCCCGCGAGATCCTTACGACTGCGCGCTTCGCGCTCCGCTCAGGATGACAAAGCTATGGAGCGTACCGCAAGGGATCATGAGGCTTGTTTGTTTCGGTAGAGCGTGGTAGGGGCGTTCCTCGTCCGCCCGCCAACCAAGCGGAACGGTACTTTGCCCCGTCATCTCGAGCGTAGCCGAGAGATCTCGCGGGAGCGAATACCAACCAAGCGGAACGGTACTTTACCCCCAAAAAAACACTACAACGAAAACTGCTAAGGAGAAACCCGAATGAACGTACCAAAGCACGCATATGTGACCGTTCCCGAAAACGCGCACGACGATTGTCTTTTCGCGGCGCGCGAGCTTATCAGATACATAAGCGAAATTTTCGGCGTGCGGTGCGAACTCCGCAGCGAAACTCCCGCGTGCACGGACGGATTTTTCGTCGGCGAAACCGCCTTTGCAGTCGCGCGTTACGGCGAACGGATCGCAGAGCTTGCAGACGACGCGTTCATCGTTTGTTCCGACGCGGCTTCCGTCGTTCTCACCGGCAAAGATTCGGTTTATTCGCGCGCGGGCACGGTGTACGCCGTGTACGATATGCTCGAAAAACTCGGTTGCGGCTTTTACTCTTTCGACGAGGAGTTTATCCCAGATCTTAAAGCCTGCCCCGACCGCGAAATAATCCTCGACTACACCGAAACTCCCGCTTTCGAAGTGCGGCAGATCCTCGCCGCGAGTACCCGCCGCCACCCCGATTACGTCGCGAAAATGCGCATCAAGGACTGCTATTGCGGCGCGGTTGCGGGCGGCAATCTTTCTCCGCTCTGGGCGAACGGAAGCGACGGCGCCGTTCGGCAGGGACATAATTTTTACGACCTGATCCCGCCTGCAAAATACAAACAGGCTCACCCCGAATGGTTCGACGAAACGAGCGGGCAGTTGTGCTTTTCGCAACCCGACCTCATCGACGAAATCGCCGCCGAAGTCGTAAACCGCGTGCGCAAAAACCCGCAATCGAAGTTTTTCGCCGTCTCGCAGAACGACACCGTCAACCCGTGCGGCTGCGAAAAATGTAAGGCGGCTTACGAAAAATACGGCGTTTCGGGCACGCTCATACGCTTTATCAACGCGATCGCGCGCAAGGTAAAAGCGGCGGTAGCAACCGAATTCCCGAACCGCAAAATCTATATTGTCACGTTCGCGTACTACTTCTCGATCAAAGCGCCCGTCGAAAAAATCGGCGGCAAGTTCGTTCCGCTCGACCCGAGCGTAGTGCCCGACGACAACGTGTATATCTTCTACACGACGATCGATCACTGTTTCTACCACCCGCTCACCGACAAAAACTGCGAGTGGAACGCTTGGTTCGAGGACAATTTCGCGGCGTGGAAGCAGCTTTCGGGCGGCAGAATGATGGTCTGGAATTATTCGGCTAACTACGCGCACTACCTGTATCCGTTCTTCGGCTACCGCGCAATGCGCGAAAATTACGCGTTTTTCGCCCGCAACGGCGTAAAATACGTTCTCGATCACGGCAACTGCGAGGGCGAATTCGCCGACTTCGCCGAGCTCAAAACCTACGTTCTCTCCAAAATCTGTTGGAATCCCGATCGCGACGTCGAAGCGCTTATGCACGAATTCATAACCGCCTATTACCGCGAAGCCGCGCCCGAAATCGAAGAATATTTCGACAAAATGAACCGCCGCTTCGAGGAAATCGACCGCGAACGCGGCTATCATCTGCGGCTTTACAACCTTCCCGAAAGCATGTTCGCGCCCGAAAACTTCCCGCTCGGCTTTATCCGCGACCTGCTCGCGATTTTCGACCGCGCGACAGGAAAGGCGAGGGAAAACGAAACGCTTACCGTAAGGCTTATCCGCGCCCGCCTCTCCGTAAAATTTCTGTTGCTTATGAACTACGACCGCTACGGAATCGACGGCAAAAAGGAGTTCGAGGAAGAATTTGCCGCCGACTGCAAGCGTGCGGGAATTACGAAATACAAGGAACAATTCGGCTCGGGCGATCACATAAGCGAGCTTATCGCGCTCAGCGAAAAGAACGAAGTGCTTAAATACTGAAACAGGAGACACGATGAAAAAAAGCATTGAAATGTTATCGGGCGAGCTCTGGTATGCGGGCGTGGTGAACGACGGCTACCGTTTTCCGCTCGACGAAAACTCGGATTACGCGTTCGATTTCGACACGAACGACACGTTCAATCAGATAAACCCCGTGCTGCTAAGCTCGTGCGGACGGTACGCGTTCGCCGATCGTGGAAAATTCGCGGTAAAGAACGGAATTCTTACCGTCGAAGCGGAAAACGCAGAGTTCGGAAGGGAAGGCGAAACGCTCGCATCTGCTGCGCGCGCCGCTCGGAAATTCTATCCGCCCGACGGAAAAACGCCCGACAAAATTCAGTATCTTTCGCCGCAGTACTGCACTTGGATAGCGCTCGGCGAAAACCACTCGCAGGCGGGCGTAATCGACTTCGCGCGTTCGCTCAAAGCCGCCGGCTTTCCGTCCGGACTTATAATTATAGACGATTCGTGGCAACGCGATTACGGCGACTGGCGCTTTACCGACGCTTTTCCCGACCCGAAAAGAATGTTCGACGAGCTCCGCGGAATGGGCTTCAAAACCTCGCTGTGGATCGTTCCGTACATATCCGAAACCGCTCCCGCGTTCAAAAAACTCGATAACGTATGCGGAATTTTGCGACAAGGCGATAAAATATTGCCCGCAAAATGGTGGAAAGCCACAACGCCCGCACTCGATCTTACTTCCCCCGCGGCGATAGAATGGCTCACCGAAACGCTGGACGGCTTAAAGCGCGACTACGGCGTGGACGGATTTAAATTCGACGGCGGCGACGCGGCTTTTTACGACGCGAGCGCGGACGGGCAAAGGCTCAGCGAAATCTGGGCGACGTTCTATCCGTCGGATATAAAGGAGCTTCGCGCGTGCTACAAAGCGGGCGGCAGGGCGATAACCCAGCGGCTTGCGGACAAGGCGCACGAATGGCGGGTGGTGGAGCGCCGCGACGAAAAGGGCAATCCGTATCTCAGTTACGGGCTCGAAGCGGTCGTGCCGAATTCGCTTCTTCAGGGGCTCGTCGGGTATCCGTTCGGCTGTCCGGATATGGTGGGCGGCGGGCTCGCGTGCGATATGGACTCGGGCGACAAAATCGACCCCGAGCTTATGCTCCGCAGCCTCGAAGCCGAAGTCCTTATGCCGTCGCTTCAGTTCTCCTATCCCGTCTGGAAAATGGACGAACAAACGGTCGCGAAAGCAAAAAGAATTCTCGCCGTCCGCGAAAAATACCTCGGTTATATCGGCGAGCTTTACGAAGAAGCGGCGAAAACGGGCGAACCGATTCTGCGCCCGCTCGAATACGAGTTCCCGCACGAGGGGCTCGGAAAAATAACCGACTGCTTTATGCTCGGCGAAAAATACCTCGTCTGCCCGATCCTTATAAAGGGCGAGAAGGGAAGAAACGTTCGTCTCCCGCGCGGCAGGTGGCGCTTCGGCGGCGAAATCACGGACGGCGGCAGGGAAATTTACGTTTCGTCCGACGAACTCATAGTTTTTGAAAGAATTTAACTTCACGGAGGGTGTTATGAAAAAATTTATAGGCATTTTACTTTCGGTAATCACTGCGTTCTCGGTGTTCGGAATGATCGGTTGCGGCGATAATACCGACCCCGACAACCCGAAAACTCCCACAATCGAGGTGGATAAGAACAAGACGCAGATCATTTTCAACTTCTACAACGGCGGTCACGGCTCGGACTGGGTGACGAACGCCGCGATCGAGTGGAACAAGACCAACGACAAATACCAGATCATCACCGCTCCCGACAAAGAGGAGTGGTACTCGATCAAGTCCAAGCTCGAATCGGGCACTTGCAGTTACGACATTATCCACAACACGCCCACCGAAGCCGAGTACGCCAGAGGCTATCTCGAGGACCTTTCGGACGTGTGGAACGCAACCGCGAAGGGCGAGGACGTCGCGATAAAAACCAAATTCAAAAACCCCGAAGCCGCCGAAGCCGCGTTCGGTTATAACGGCGGGCACTTCGCGATTCCGTGCTTCGACACGTTCTCCGGCTTTGTGTACGATCACGAGCTTTTCCGCGAAAACAAATTTCTCATCGGCACGGACGGACAGCTTATCAAAAAATCAACCGACAAACTCAGCGCCGGAAGAGACGGAATCGAAGGCACCGTGGACGACGGTCAGCCGGTCAATATGGCGCAGTACGAGCTTATGATCGGCAAGATCAAGAGCAGCGGTTATTCGACTTATCTGTGGACGGGTAAATTCGGCTACTACCTCGACCCGATGTTCTGGTCGATATTCTTCGACTACGAAGGAAAAACCAACTCCGAAACCTTCCTTGCCGCGAGCGGCGAATACACGAACCGCGCGACGAACGAAAAGAAAACGATAACCGCGGACAACGCGAACGAAATTTTCGATATGACGGGATATAAAAAGACGCTCGACTTTATCGACGATTACGTCTGCGACCCCACGCTTTACAACGCGGAAGGCGCAAAATACGGCACGAGCCATACCGACGCGCAGAAATACTTCGTTTACGGCAACGCGTTCGACGGCAACGGCTCGTTCAGTAAGGTAGCGTTCCTCTACGAAGGCAACTGGTGGGAGCGCGAAGCGATCGCCAACTTCAACTCGCTCGCGGGCAGAGGAATGGACGATTACAAGTACGGCACGCGCGATTATCGGTATATGATCCCGCCCGCGCTCGACGAAAACGCCGCTTCGGACGAAATCCCGCTCGTCGGTTTCTCGACCGAGCCCGTCTGCGTGAAAAAGCAGACCGACCCCGAAAAGCGCGCCGCGATCGTCGATTTCCTCCGTTTCTTCTATACGGACGCGCAGATCAAAAAGACGATGGCGGACTCGAACGGCTGTCTCGCGTTCAACGTCGATCTTACCGACGAGGACAACGCGAAATTCACCCGCTTCACCCGCAACGTGTACGACCTCTATTATTCGGACAAAACCTACGTCGTTTCGCTCAAATACCCGAGCGGAAAATTCCCGAAATTCGTCACGACCGACGACAAAACCAAAGCCGACGCGCGCACCTCGCAACCCGTCGCGCAGATGCTCCGCGGCGCGGGAATAACCACAAACGGAGACGCCGACAAGGTTTTCGCGGATACCAAAACGTACTACGCCGCGCACAAGTCCGATCTTATCGGCTGAGGAACAAGCAATGGAAAAAGAAGCAAAAAAACGTTTCCGCAACAAAAAATTGCGCGAATACCTGTTCATTTACGGCTTGCTCGCGTACCCGCTTTTGAACTTTATCGTGTTCTACGTTATAAAGAACGCAAACTCCGTGCTTATGGCGTTCCAGAACACCGATACGAAAACGTACGTTTCGACGTGGGTTGGATTCGATAATTTCCGTCGCATAGGCGAGGATCTGTTCCGTAACAAAGCGCTCCTCGGCTACGTCGGCAGAAGCGCAATGTTCTGGCTCGTAACCACCGCCGTGGGTATGCCGCTCAACATACTTTTCGCGTACCTTTTCATGATCAAAATGCGCGGCACGCCGATAATCCGTTTCGGCGTAATGATCCCGACCATAATTTCGGGGCTCGTGTCGGCAATGCTTTTCTCGAAGTTCGCCGAAAACGCCCTGCCCATAGTATTCGACAAACTGTTCGGTATAAAGACCGTCAGCCTTCTGCGCGACGAACGCTTCAACTTTCAGACGATAGTCGCGTATATGCTGCTCACCGGCTTTTCGTACAATATCCTCATCTATATGAACGGAATGAAAGGGGCGGGCGAAAGCCTGTTCGAAGTCGCGCGGCTCGAGGGAGCTACGCACCTTCAGACCATTCGTTACGTCTGCCTGCCGTCCGTGTACCCGATCATGATGACTTTCTTGGTTACGTCCGTCCCGGGGATACTGTGCGGCGACCCGGGGCTTTATGTGTTTTACGCCTACGATGCGCCCGACTCGGTTATGACTTCGGGCTACTATCTGTTCATCAAGACCAAGAACAGCAACGCCGATGTCATCGATTATTCGTATGCCGCGGCAATGGGGCTCATGTTCACCGCGGTGTCGTTGCCGCTCACGCTCGGCGTAAGGCGGCTTATGGACAGGCTCGATCCAAACAACGAAAGCCCGAAACAAGCGAGGAAAACGAAATGACCGACGTTAAATTCAACAAAAAACAAAAACGTCGCGGCGTTTATTCGACCCGCTCGATCGCGGACAAAATCGTGCTCACGATCGTGATTCTGCTCCTTCTCATCGTCGCGCTCAGCCAGATGTACGTTCTGTTCTGGATGGTTTACACCTCGCTCAAGGACGATATCGCGCTGTTCCTCGATATGTTCGCCCTCCCGAAATTCGGCGAGTTCTGCTGGAGCAATTATTCCTCGATCTTAAAGCTCGTCCGCGTTTCGATCTACGTTCCGGACAAGGGTTACGTAAGCTACGGTTTCGCGACGCTTCTTCGTAACAGCTTCATCCTCGCGATATTTATGCCGCTTCAGGGGCAGATCGTCTCCACGATCACCGCGTACATTATGTCGAAATACCGCTTCAAAGGCAGATCGCTTCTGCTCGCGATAAACTTCTTCGTCATAATTTTCCCCGTCGTAGGCGATCTCGCGTCCAACCTCAAAATAAACTACGCGATCGGCAGATACGACAACCTTTTTCTGATGTGTATTATGGGCGCGCACCCGTTCACGGGGCTCAATCTTCTTATCCAGATGAGCTTCTACGACGCGATCCCCAAGGAAATGATGGAAGCGGCGCGTATCGACGGCGCGGGGCACTTCACGACGTTTTTGCGCATACATTTCCCGCTTATTCTTCCCACATTCTTCCTTTATTACATGCTCGCCGTGTTCGGATCGTGGAACGACTATATGACCCCGCTGATCTGGCTCCCGAGCCTTCCCAACCTCGCGCTCGGAATGTTCCAGTTCCAGTACGACGCGGCAAAATACGCCGCAACCCTTCCGCAGGTGCTCGCGGGCTTCGTCATCGTTTCGGTCCCGAGCGTCGTATTCTATCTCTGCAATCAGAAACTCATCACCTCGCGTATGGTTATGAGCGGACTTAAAGGGTAGCGGCAAAAGGAAGGATATATAAGATGAAACGTAAAAGGAGGCAACTATGAGAAAGAAACCGAAAATCTTCCTCGCCGTCGCGGCGGCGGTACTGTCCGTAATCGCGGGATCGGGCGCTTTCGCGCTTGCCGCGCCCGCAACCGAAAAACCGTATACGGTCGAGGAAAATTATACCGTCGGCGACAAAACGGGCGTTAAAATCACCGCCCGTGTAAGCAAAAACGCCGCGGCATATGATTACCCTGGCTATATCGATATCGAAAACCAAAGCGAAATCGTCGAGCTGAAAATGCTCCCCGAGGAAGAGGGCACCGCCGAAGCGGAAATGGCGGTAATTACGCTTACCGACGCGCTTGATACCGCAAGATCGCTCGGCGTCATAGTGGCGACCGGCGGCAGGTGGTGGGATTGCAAAGCGACGTACGTCACCGCTTCTTTCGGCGGCGGTTTCACGTCGGCATATTACGGCGCGACCGATTCGTTCGGCGTCGGCACGATAGGACTTCAGTCGCTTCTGGACGGAAAATACGGAACGGCGGGTTACGCCGACCTTGCCGGCTGGAAAGGCGATTATAACGGCTTTTTCGCGGGCTCGGAAGCTCGTCCGATCTCTTCCGCGCGCTTCACGCTCGAGGACGGCAAAATCAACGTTTATACCGATTATAACGCAAGCCACAACAGAAAGACCGTCGCGGATATCTATTCGGAAGATTTTCTTTCATACTACCGAAACAAGTACCTCGCGATCGAGCAGAACGCCGAAGCCGCGAAGTACGCCGCGGACTACGCCCGCAATCTTTTCCCGTCGGGTAAGGCGAAATTGAGCGTTTCGTTCGGTCGGACTACCGCTTCGTCCGTGTCGTTCGGCATAACGAGCGCGGGCGGCAAAGCCGTTACCGAAATCAAGGATACCGAAGCTCCCGCAATCGGCGTGGATTTAACCACGCGCGGAGTAAAAGGCTACTTCTACGCGCTCCCCGAAATAAGCGTAATCGACGACTTCGACGGCAGAATTACAGATTGCACGGTTTCCGTCGCCGATCCCGAGGGTAACGCGGTCGGGCTTACGGACGGCGGCTTTACTCCCGAAGCGGCGGGGAATTACACGCTTTCCGTCTCGGCAACCGATGCGGCGGGCAATACGGGCACGAAAACCGTTCCGATCGAAGTTTTCGATACCGTTCCCGAAGTAAGCTGGAACGCGCCCGAAGTTTCCATTCGCTCCGAGTATTGCGCTCACGAAAAAATAACCGTTCCCGCGGCTTCCGCGACCTCTCCGCTCGCCGTCGGCAACGACGGTAAAATCGCCGTTTACGCCGAACTTGCGATCGGTAACGAGACTATCGCGCGCGAACCCGCTTCAGGTGCGCCCGCCACGCTTACAATACCTCGTTCGGGCGAGTATACGCTTCGTTACGTCGCGATCGACGGAGCAGGCGCGGGGCATACGCTGGACAGAGCGGCGTTTACCGCAATCGACCGCCCCGTAATCTTAGAGGCGGACGAGGAAACCGTTCAGGTCGGTTACCCCTACGAAATCGAAAAGAAACTCTGCTACTACCTCGGCGGCGAATACCCGACCGGTTACGCCGTGTTCGACGGCACTACCGGCGAGCGCGTTTCCGTTACGGACGGCGCTTTCGCTCCGACCCGCGCGGGAACGTATTTCATCCGTTACTTCGCGACCGTGGACGGCGTTCCGACCGAACGCGTGCTCAGACTCAACGCCGTCGCAAGCGGCTGGTATCTGCTCGACGGCGAAAAATTCACCGTAAAGAACGGGTATAAACTCCCCGTGTACGCAAACGACAAGGGCAGCGGCTTGCTTATAGCCACCGCCGAAACGAATACGTTCTCGGTAAAAAACAAGATAAATCTTTCCGCGCTCGCCCCGACGGACGACGTGATTCGCTTCACGCCGCTCCGGTCGGAAAGCCTCGGTTACGGCGGAGCTTCGTCGTATACCGTCACGCTCACCGACGCGCTTGACCCGAGCAACAGAGTGGTTATCCGCGCTATCGCGCACAGCGAGCTTACAAAGTACGCTTACGTTTATCTCAATTACGACGGCAGAACGCTTGCCCGCTATTCCGAGTATGACGGAGCGGTGCGCGACTGGGACGGCTTCGGCTGCCTCGTCACCAACGGTATGGGCAGAGCCGCTATCGGCAATCCGTTCTATATCCGTTACGACAACGCCGAAAAAGCTTTCTATATCGACTGCCACGGCTCGAATTATCAGCTGCTCGCTCCGTGCGACGGCGAACAGGTCGGCTACGGCAAAGAGTGGAAGGGCTTTACCTCGGGCGAAGTGTATATGGAAGTAAGCATCGGGTGCACGCAACCCTCGGCTGTCGTTCTTACCGCGATCGGCGGGCAGAACCTCGGCGGTGAAAGCCTTTCGGACGTCACCGCGCCCGTTGTCGCAATTACCGCTCCAGAGCGCTTCGTTCTCGACGGCGACCGTATGCCCGACGGCGAAGTGAATAAATTCTATCCGCTTCCCGCGTTCTCGGCTTACGATTTCGTATCGGGCGAACGCGAAGTCGCGATTTCTCTTACCTGCGGCGGCGAAACCGTAACCGCGGCGCTTACAAGCGGCGGCTTTACGCCCTCGGCTGCGGGCGAATACGTCTACCGCGCTCAGGCAACCGACGAAGCGGGCAACGCGACGGAAATCGCATATCGTTTCACCGTTTACGAAACGCTCCCGCCCGTGTCGATTACGCTCGGCGCGTTCGACGAAACGTCCGTAAAGGCAGGCTCGCGCTTCACGATTCCTTCGCTCGAAGTCTCGGGCGGCTCGGGCGAAAAAACGGTTACGTTCAAGGCTTATCTCAACGACGAACCGATCGAGCCCGACGATCTCAACCGCGTTTACCTTACCGATCGCGGCGAACTGAAAATAGTTGCGACTGCGACCGATTACCTTTCGACCGAAACGACAGAAACGCTCGTAATCGACGTTCTTTCGGGCGATAAACCGGTTATCGAAGTCAGGGGCGTGCCGCACGCGGCTTTTGCCGAAACGCGGATCTTCCTGCCCGATTTCACCGTCACCGACTATTCGAGGACGGACGAGGGACGCTATCCAGATAAATTCGTCGCCGTAGACGGAACAATCGTTTATTCGGTCTCGGGCGGCGAGGAGAGCGGCTCGCTCACTCTCGAAGAGCTTACGATCGGCAAGCATACGATTAAGTATTGCGCGGGCACGGAAACCGATACGCTCGCCGAAGAAATTTTTGAAATCGAAATCGTTTCCGCTTCCGACCCGACGAGTTTCTTCGTTCCGTACGACTACGACGAAACCTGCGGCGGCGCAGTGACTTCGGGCGCGGACGGCAACGGTATTTACAATATTTCCGACGGCAACAAGGCGTTCCGCTTCGTAAACCCCGTTTCTGCCGACGGCTTCACCGCAAGATTCAGCGGGCTCGCCGCACACGGCAGTCAGACTTCGATCGACGTCGTGCTTACCGATCTTCTCGATCCGAGCGTTTCGGTGCGCTTCCGTTTCGCCGCAAGTGACAAAAAAACATTCCTGCGCGTCGGCGGCACCGGTAAGGAAATCGGCTTTGACGGAAGTATCCGCGAAGTTGACAAGTACATAGAATTCGGATTCGACGCCGCGTCGAATTACGTCGTTTCCGCTTCGGGCACGAAACTCGTCGCGATCGAACGAGACGAAAGCGGCGCGATCTTCCGCGGTTTCCCCTCGGGCGCGGTGATCGTCTCCTTCGAGCTTCGCGGCGTAGGCGAGGACGGCGGCTCGGTAAACGTGCTCCGTCTCGGCAATCAGGTTTTCGGTACGAGCGGCGGGTTCACCGACAACGTCGGTCCGCAGATCGGCTATCTCGGCTCGATCGTTTCGGGCACGGTGAGCAAGGGAACTACGATCACGCTTCCCGCGGCTTACGCCCGCGACGTCATCACCGGAAGCGCGGAAGCGACCCTCACCGTGAAGCGCGGCAGTAAGATCGCGGACGGACTCGAAGAAGTTCCCGCAACCGAAGCCCGCACGTTTACGTTCGACCGTTACGGCTACTATACCGTCACTTACTATTCGACCGACGGAAACGACAATACGACCAGAAACGCGTTTACGTTCTATTGCCGCGACGACGTTCCTCCCGAAATCGCGATCGACGGAACTCTTCCCGAAACCGCGGTAAAGGGCAGCGAAATCACGCTTCCCGCCGCGACCGCAACCGACAATTATTCGGACGCAACCCTTACGATCTACGTTACCGCTCCCGACGGCTCGACGGCTAAGATCACGGACGGCAAACTGAAATTCGAGCTCGTCGGCAAGTACCGCGTGACGTATTTCGCGGCGGACGCAGACTACAATACGTCGGGCAAAACCTTTATCGTGGAGGTGAAACGATGAAAAAAGTTATAGCGCTTATTCTCGCCGCGCTTCTGGCGTTTACCGCGCTTGCCTGCGGCAAAACCGACAACGGCGATAACGGCAACGGCGGCGAAACCGAACCGAAAATTGTGTCGAAACTCGTCGAAAACGGTAAATCGGCATATTCGATCGTCATTCCCGAAAACGCGGACGAATGTAATGAATTCGCCGCCGAAGAGCTTCGCAGATATATCGAACGCGCTTCGGGCGCCCGCCTCGCGATCATGCGCGACGACGCGCTTCCGTCCGTCTCGACCGACGGAAAGTATATTTCGCTCGGCAAAACGAAAATTCTCGCCGGCTCCGGCGTAACGTTCGATTATTCCTCGCTCAACGGCGACGGCTTTTACCTTAAAACCGCGGGCAAAACGCTTATCGTGGACGGCGCGAGAAACACCGGCGTTCTCTACGGCGCTTACGAAATTCTCGAATCGCTGTTCGGCGTCAGATTCCTCACCGACGACTACACCTTCGTTCCGACCGTAACCGAAGTCGAACTCCGCGAAACCGACCGCAAGGAAGTCCCCGCCGTTCAGTCGCGCGACTACTTCGCTTACCCCGCCATGAACGACCTCGATTACGTCTCGCATATGCGGTTTTCCACCAAGTACCGCGAAACGCCCGCCCGCTACGGCGATACGGGGCTTAACGCGTGGTTCGCGGGGGCGGGGCATACGCTTCTTGCCGAAGCGCAGGCGCTCGTGCCGTATTCCGTGTACGGCGAAGAGCACCCCGACTGGTACTACCGCAACGGCGAAGAGCTCCGCTACACGAACGGAATTACCGAAAACGACGAATTCGATCCGACCGATACCGAGTCGCTCGCGTATAACCTCGTCGAAATCTGCAAAAAGAGAATCCTCGAAAACAAAACCGCGCGCTACTTTATGCTCGGTCAGCCCGACAACAACGCGTGGGACGACAGCGCGGAGGCGGTAGCGAGCGAGCAGAGAAACGGCGGCAAGTCCGGCACTCTCATGGTTTTCATCAACGCGATCGCGGGCGAAATCGAAAAGTGGATGAAAGCGGAAGGCATCGACCGCGAAGTCACTTTCGTAACGTTCGCGTACTGGAAAACGCTCGACGCTCCAGTAAGGCCCGAGGGCGATACCTTCGTTCCCGTCAACGAAAAAGTCGTTCCGCGCGACAACGTGGCGATCATGATCGCGCATATGACGTGCACTTATCACAGCCTTTACGATCGGTCGTGCTCGGACAACCTGCGCGCCGCGGCGATCTTCCGTCAGTGGAACGCGATCTGCGACAAGCTTTTCGTCTGGGATTACAACACCAACTTCGACAATCACTTCTTCTGGTACCCGAACTTCAATTCGCTCGTTCCGAATATCCGCTACTACGTCGATAAGGGCGTTATCGAAGTCATGGCTCAGGGCGCGCCGCACGTCGGCAACTACTATCAGTGCAAACTCGAGGGCTACCTGTTCTCCAAGCTTCTGTGGAATCCAGACCTCGACCCGAGCGACCTTATCGCCGAGTTCAACCGCCTGTATTTCGGCGATTCCGCCCGCGCCGCCGACGATTTCGTCGAACTTATGCGCGCTCATTACGCGTCGGTCGACGAGGAAAATCACTACTTCCACAACGAGCTTTACTCAAAGCGCGACTTTACGGATTTCAAGTGGTATCCGATAGGCTTCCTCGAAAAAGCTATGGGTATCATCGAAACCGAAATCGCCCGCGTCGCCAGCTCCGAACTGTCCGAAACGGATAAACGCACGCGCACCGATCGGCTTTACGAAATCTGGATTCACCCCGCGTATATGACGCTCAAAAACTACGCGGCGTACTACGACGCTTCGGGGCAGAAAGCGTTCGCCGAGAAGTTCTTCTCCGTCACCGACCGCCTCCGTATCGGCTACTACGGCGAGGGCGCTTCCATCGCGTCGCTCAAATCCAAGTACGGCATCAACTGATTAAACCGAAAAGAGAGGTTGTACGCCTCTCTTTTTTTTCGGCTCGTTCAGCTCGCGCGCCGAGTTATTAAAAGCGTCAGGGAGCGGCGTTTCCGTTTTACGGCGTTTTCGGCGTAAAACGACCCGATCGCCATAGCGTTCGGTATGTTTTTCGCGCCCCTACAAACCGCCCCGCGCCCCGAACGCTCCCGCCGAAATCTAAATTTTACGCATTTCGCGAAAACCCGCGTGTTTTTCTTGACTTTGCCGCCCGCTTATGCTAAAATATATAGGCTGTATATCGCAGTTAGCACCCGCGGAGAAATACCCAAGAGGCTATAAGGGGACCCCCTGCTAAGGGGTTAGTACGGTGATAAACTGTAGCGCGAGTTCGAATCTCGCTTTCTCCGCCAGCGTAAAGCCCACCCGTAATCGGGTGGGCTTTAACGTTGCGGAGAAAGCTAACGTTGAGAACTCCGCCGTCGGGCAAGACGAAAAGCCTGTACGCGGAATAACGCGACAAAACGCGGTAAACCGATCGCAAAAACTATACGCAGGCGGAAGTTCGCGGTGGCGAAGCCACCAAGGGAGCGGAGCGACCGCCATCTCGCGATTCACCGAAAAGGACGCAAATAGCGTCCTTTTTGCGTGTTGCGGAGAAAGCAGGAGAGGAGAAATCCGCCGTCAAAACGGTTGAAAAATCCGTAAACTTATGCTATAATATCAATATAAGGCAAGCATATCGTAGCGACATACGGCTTTGCCGAAACACCCGGAGGGTATTTCAATGGAAAAGAAAAAATTTAATCGCGGAACAATGGTCGGCGGTATAGTCAGAATAGCGATTGCTTTAATCGCCGTAGTAATTGCCGTTATTGTTATAAGCTCGAGTGTCGGCTCGAGAGATTCGGAAGATAAATTCGGAACAGTATTTATGTGCTTGATAGGCGGTATAATGATTATCGCGGCAATAGGTTTTGTCGGCAGCGGCGTAAAGATGATTATCGACGGTAAAAAGTCACTCGACGTTGCTCGCAAAGGTCATTCTGAAAACGGCAGAATAACAGATCTGACGGAAACCGAAGTAACCGAAAACAACAACGGTTGCGTTTCTAATTACACAATATATAATTTAAAGTTCGAATACACGGACGATTTCGGCAACTTATGCGAAAGTCAAGAACAGGTAAGTCAAAAAGTTTACGACAAGTTGCAACAAATGACTCTCGTTCCGATTCTCGTGTACGGAGAACGAGCCATATTCGATAAAAAAAGATTCGATAGAGAGAACAATATCGATTAAGACGGTTTGTGACAATTCTTTGATTCCTATTGTTTCCTTGTTCGCGTAAAGCCCACCCGTAATCGGGTGGGCTTTAACGTTGCGACGGAAATCGTTTTCCGCGTTAAAACCATCTGAGGCACAGGCAGCCGACGACGCAGCCGACGAAGGTGGAGAGGAGCGCGACGGGCAGGGCGTAGCGGAGGTTTTTGACTTTGCAGCCCGAAAAGTAGATGGACGAAACGTAAAATACGGTTTCGCTCGATCCGTAAATCACGGACGCGCACAGCCCGATATACGATTCCGTGCCGTAAGTGAGGTAGATATTGTCGAGCACCGCCATAGCGCCCGCGCCGCTCAGCGGACGAACGATAATCAGTTCCGTAAGCTCGGCGGGAATACCGAAAAAACCTAATACGGGTGCGGAAAATCGCGACAAAAACGCGCTTATGCCGCTCACCCGAAACAGCTCGACGGCGCACATAACGGCGAGCAGGTACGGGAAAACTTCCGCCATCAGCGACAGCGAAGTTTTCGATCCTTCGATGAAAGCCGAGTACGCGTTCTGTTTTTTTATCGCGCTCGCCAGAAGAACGGTCAGAAATATAAGCGGAATAACGTAACTTACCATAAGATCACGCTTCCGCCGTCGCGCGCTTGCGTTTAAGCTTCTTCGCGCTCCGATTTTTCATCAGGGACTTCGGCTCGGCGGGCACAATTTTGGACAGAATTTTTACGAGCGCCACCCCGAGAACGGTGGAAACCACGGTGGAAATCACGCTCGCGGGCAGGAAAGCGGCGGGAGCGGTCGAGCCGCGCGTTATGCGCATGCCGATCACGGTGGACGGAATGAGCTGCAGCGAAGTGGCCGAAATCACGGTAAGCATAATCATATTCGTCGAAGCGTAAGGTTTCCCGTCGTACATCGAGTTTATCGCGCTCACGCCCATGGGAGTCGAGGCGTTGCCGAGCCCGAGCAGGTTAGCGGACATATTGAGCGTGACGAAACGCCGCGTGTCCTCGCCGGCGTTCGGGAATAAAAACCGCACGATCGGGCTTAAAATCTTCTCGACGAGTCGCGAAATTCCCGTTTTTTCGAGCATCTTGAAAAAACCGAGCCAGAACCCGTAACTTGCCACGAGGTTGAGCGCGAGCGTAACCGAATTCGTCGCGCCGTTAAGCAGCGAAGTTACCGCGCCGTCGGGGTTTACGAAGAGCATGACGGCGGTGCCCGAAATCAGAATAAACAACCATATAACGTTCATACGACATATATATTCGCGCGATCGCTAAAATATTTTGCCCGCGCGGGGCAAACGATTGCTTTTTTTGCGTGCGTAAGCTATAATATAACGGTAAAACAAGGACCTTCGGAGAAAAAACCATGGAAAAAAAGACTTATTACATTACCACGCCGATTTATTATCCGAGCGGCAACTGGCATCTCGGGCACAGCTACACGACGGTTTGCTGCGACGCGATCGCGCGCTACAAGCGTATGAGCGGGTTTGACGTATTCTATCTTACGGGTACGGACGAGCACGGACAGAAAATCGAGAAAAAAGCGCTCGAAGCGGGCAAAACCCCCAAACAATTCGTGGACGAGCGGGTAGCGGACATCAAAAAACTCTGGCAGCTGCTTGACATAAGCTACGACAAATTTATCCGCACGACGGACGATTACCACGTCAAAGCCGTTCAGAAAATCTTCAAAAAGCTGTACGACAACGGCGATATTTACAAATCGACTTACAAGGGCAAGTACTGTACGCCCTGCGAGTCGTTCTGGACGGAAAGTCAGCTTGTAGACGGCAAATGCCCCGATTGCGGCAGAGAAGTCACGGACGCCGAAGAGGAAAGCTATTTCTTCCGCCTCAGCAAGTATCAGGACAGAATAAAGAAACTTCTTACCGAAACCGACTTCCTTCAGCCTCAGACCCGCGTAAACGAAATGGTAAACAACTTCCTTAAAGAAGGGCTTACCGACCTCGCCGTTTCGCGTACCTCGTTCAAGTGGGGAATTCCCGTCGAATTCGACCCCGGTCACGTCGTGTACGTGTGGGTGGACGCGCTCAGCAACTATATCACCGCGCTCGGCTACGGCTCGGACGACGATTCGCTTTATAAAAAGTACTGGCCGGCGGACCTTCATATGGTCGGCAAGGAAATCGTGCGTTTCCATACGATCATCTGGCCGGCGATCCTTATGGCGCTCGGCGAACCGCTCCCGAAAAAAGTATACGGTCACGGCTGGCTGCTTCTCGGCGGCGACAAGATGAGCAAGAGCAAGGGCAACGTCGTCGATCCGTATATTCTCGCGGAGCGTTACGGCGTGGACGCGATAAGATACTACCTTCTCCGCGAAATTCCGTTCGGCTCGGACGGAAGCTACACCAACGAGGAATTCATCGGGCTTATAAACAAGGACCTTTGCAACGACCTCGGCAACCTCGCCCGCCGCACGCTCGCCATGAGCCGTCAGTACTTCGGCGGCAAGGTTACGGACAAAGGCGAGAATGGCGAAGGCGACGAAGAGTTTATCGCCGCGATAAATTCGCTCCGCGCCCGCACGGACGAAGCGATCGACAAAATCAACCCGTCCAAGGCGCTCGAAGAAATTTTCGCCGTCATCGACAAAGCGAATAAGTATATCGACCTCACTCGCCCGTGGGTGCTCGCGAAGGAAAACGCCCGCGCCCGCCTCGAAAGAGTTATGTACAACCTGCTCGAAGCGCTCAGAGTGTGTTCGACTATGCTGCTGCCGTTTATCCCGACTTCGCCCGCGCGTATTCTCGACGGGCTCGGGGTAGAAAAACCCGACGATTTCGAAAAAGCGGCTTACGGCGCGGTAAAGAGTTACGAAACGCACGAAATCGAAGTGCTTTTCCCGCGTATCGACGTAGAAAAGGAGCTTAAAGAAATGGAAAAATTAGCCGAAGAAGCGAATAAACCCGCCGCCCCCGCGGAAGAGAAGAAGGAAGAAATCCCCGAAATCAGCGCGGACGAATTCTTCCGTACCCGCCTCGTCGTCGGCAAGATTCTTGCCTGCGAAAAGGTTGAAAAAGCGGATAAACTGCTTAAGTCCACCGTGGACTTCGGAAACGGCGACGTCCGCACGATTCTCAGCGGCATAGCCAAGTATTACACGCCCGAAGAAATGGTCGGCAAAAGCGTCGTGGTAGTCGCCAACCTCGCGCCCCGCAAGATCCGCGGTATCGAAAGTCGCGGAATGCTGCTTTGCGCGGCGACGGACGACAAGCTTTGCCTCGTTGCACCCGAAAAGGACGCGGAAGCGGGCACCGAAGTATGCTGATCGACTCGCACGCGCACCTTACCGACCCGCACTTCGACGCCGAAAAGATCATCGCGGATATGAATGCGGACGGGCTCGAAAAGATAATTACGGTCGGTTGCGACCCCGTTTCGTCCCGCGAATGCCGCGATATTGCGGAAGCGCACGAAAATATTTACTTTTCGGTCGGCGTTCACCCCGACGACAGTCAGCGCCTTACCTGCGATCCGTTCGCCGAGCTTTTCGAACTCTCGAAAAGCCCCAAATGCGTCGCGATCGGCGAAATCGGGCTCGATTATCATTACGATTCGACCGAACGCGAAGTCCAGAAAAAATGGTTCGAACGCCAGCTTTGCCTCGCCGAAGAAGCCGATCTGCCTGTGATTTTCCATATCCGCGACGCCTACGAGGACGCCGAAAAGATTATTCGCGAGCATATCGGCCGCTTAAAACGCGGCGGGGTAGTGCATTGCTTCTCGGGCTCGCGCGAAACCTCCGAAATCTTCCTTAAAATGGGACTTCATATTTCGTTTACCGGCTCGATCACGTTCAAAAACGCCAAAAAGTTCGCCGAAATTATCGGCGCCGTGCCGCTCGATCGGATTCTGGTCGAAACCGACTGTCCGTACCTCACCCCCGAACCGCACCGCGGCGAAACGAATTACCCGAAATACGTCCGCTTCGTCGCCGAGAAAATCGCGGAGTACAAAAACCTCGATTTTGCCGAAGTCGCCCGCGCCACCCGCGCCAACACCTACCGCCTGTTCTATAAGCTCGACAGGGAGAATTAACACCGACAATCTCGCGCCGGCGGACAACATATTTAAAGCCTTCCCCCTTGGGGGAAGGTGGCACGAGTGTGAGCGTTAGCGATCCGAGTGACGAATGAGGGGTCTGGCTGAGACGAACACAACGTAAAAGACAACCCCTCATCAGTCGCTACGCGACAGCTTCCCCCCAAGGGGAAGCCTTATAAGGTAGGGGCGTTCCTCGTCCGCCCACAAACCAAGCGGAAAGCTCCTTAGCCCCGTCATTTCGAGCGTTAGTCGAGAAATCCCCCGCATCGGAAACGGAACCGCTCGTACACGAGCACCCCAAACACCCGCCCGCGCCGAGCGGAAGAAGCGTGCATAATCACAACCCGAAATTATTTAAAACCCCAAAAATCACAAGACGTATACGTTTTTTTACGACACAACAGACATCGGAGACACAACTATGAAAGAAAATTTCGTATATCGCTACGGCGACAATCTTTATGTAAATCTTACCAACCGCTGCTGCAACGACTGCACGTTCTGCATTCGCAACAACGGCGACGGAATAGGCGACAGCGGCTGTCTGTGGCTCGACCGCGAGCCGACTGCGGACGAGTGCATCGCGCTTATAAAGGCGGCTGGCGAGTATTCCGAACTCGTTTTCTGCGGCTACGGCGAGCCGACCTACCGCGTGGACGAAATGGTAAAAATCGCCGACTTCGCGCACTCTCAGGGCAAAGTAACCCGTCTTAATACCAACGGTCTCGGCAACCTCATAAACGGCGAGGATATCGCCCCGAAACTTGTAAATGCAATCGACGTTATATCCGTTTCGCTCAACGCCGACAACGCCGAGGATTACGACAAGGTTTGCCGCAGTATTTACGGCACCGAAGCGTTCGGAGCAATGCTCGACTTCACGCGCGAGTGCGTAAAGCTCGGCGCTAACACCGTCATGAGTGTGGTTGCGGTAGACGGCGTTAATATCGAAAAATGCCGCGAAATCGCATCTTCCGTCGGCGCTCACCTCCGCGTAAGAGAGTATATCGCGTAGCATTTACCCGTTTTCCGAGTTTAACGAAAAAAGCCCTCTTCATCGCCGAAGAAGGCTTTTTGCATAGTTGCGTTTACGCTCTGGCTATCTTTATTTTAAGAGAAGTATCCGATGCGCGTACGGCGAACGTGTACGACGTCGAACCCGCAAGCGAAATTTCGTAAGACTTATCGAAGCTCAAAGAAGAAGCGTTAGATTTGAAAGTTTGCGATGTGTTAGCCGCGTTTTTTACGGTGACGAGGTTGGCGTTGTCGAGATATACAATGTATTTGGCGGTCGCGCTGCCGCTTATGTTAAGTCTGAATTGATATGTACCGCCCGCAACGGAGTTCACGGTCTTGGTTTCGCCGAGAGAGACGGCGTACGTCGTGCCCGAACTGCCGGATTTGTCGGGCGTTTTGTCCGGATTGCGCGGTAAATCTTTGACGATCAGGAATACGCCCAAGGCGATCAGTATCACCGCAATGATCGACGTAATCGCAAGTATCGTTTTGCCGATCGGATCGAGGGCTTTGGGCTTTGCGGCGGTTTGGGACGGCGCGGCGGGAACGTTTGCCGTTTCGGTCTTGTTTACGTTAGCCGGTTGTTCGCTCATTGTTCCGATCCTCCTTTGTCCGACTTTTGTCCCGACGTGTTCTCCGTCATATGGCTTGGCGCTTCGGACGGTTCGTCGGTCTGTGACGGCTCGATTTTTTCGGCTTTGAATTTCTTGTGATTAAAAGCGGCGACGAGCCCGAAAATAAACGTAAATACGCCGAGTACGATCAGCCCCGCGCCCTTATTTTTGGCAAAGAATACGATCATGGAAATCAGCAGGCATATGATCGCGCACGCGACGAAACCGCCGAGGAAAGAGCTCCGCTGAGGCGGAATATCCGGGATAATGTCCTTTTGCTTCTGAATTTCGCTGTCGTTGCGGATAGCGTTTTTGGTGATATCGATAGAATGATCGACCGTTTCGGTTTCGGTCTTGCCGATTTTGGAAAGATAACGTCTGAGCGCCAGATCTTTTTCGTATTCCGTGAGAGTGTGATCGGCATCGGGGTATTTTTGCTCGATGGCGAGTTTCGCTTCGTAATTTTCGAGCGATTTTCTGGCGAGTTCGGTTTCGGCCTCGGCGGCTTCGCGCTGTTGCCGTATCAGGAAAGCTTGATCCTCGATTTTACGACGGATATCGTCGGGAATCGAGATCTTTTCGATCGAAACCTGCCGCACGGCGATGCCGTAGGCGCTCATTCGCACGGACAAAGTATCCGCAAATCCCGCTTCGATATCCGCGACTGAAGCGCACAGCTTGTAAAAGCCGGCGTTTCTTGCGGACAGATACCCGTTAAGGTATGATCTGTATTCCGAAACTATAATGTCGGAAATAGCCGATTTGATTTTGTTTTCGCCGAGTTGCGTGATATGCGAGTCGATTTTATCGATAAAAGCGAGCGCGTCGTTGAGCTTAAGAACGACTTTGATCTTGGATCTGAGAGAGGTCGGAATCCGAAGGTCGGCGTCGAAGTAATAAATTTCGTCGTCCGCCGCAGTGTGCGCGTAACAGAAAACGAGTTTATTGTCCGCACTGCGCTGAATCGCAACCTGATCGGCGTTCGGGTCGCGTTTTTCTCCTTTCTTCTGCCTGTTGGTTATGTCCGTTTTCAGTCGGGCGGAGAGGAAAATCTGCGCGAGCTCGTCGGTGTACTGTTCCCGCGTGAGGTAAATGAAGTTTTCCGGTTTTTCCGTCACCGCAAAGCGGATAAATTTTTGCGCGTTGTTGCCTTTAAGTTTCGAAAGAAGGTTCGGGCGCTGACGGATAGCCGCCGAGAAAGCTTCACGATCGGACAGTTTGGCAGGATTGAGCGCGTCGATACCGATTTCTCCCCGAACGAGTTTAACGGCAAGAGCCGGAGGATTTTCGTATTCTTGTTGCATAATCTTTTGTTCTCCTTTATTTCTCGAGGTAATTACTGCACTTTTTACAGATCGCCGTGTATTGCGGGTTCGCAAAACCGCAAATGTCGCACACTACGAGTTTTTCATTTTCCTGCGTCTGAAGTACGATTGTACAGTTTCCGTCGTTTTCGACAGACGGATTGTTTTCGGTAGCGCTCGGCGCTTGTTTCTTAGGTTTGTCCACAGTATTTCTCCCGATGTGAAAATTCTGTTATAATTTTATCACGCATTACGCGCGTTGTCAAGTGAAAACAAAGCGGCGCGGGAAAAGGGCGGGAGAAAGCGGCGGTTCATAACCAAAATTTATGACTTATAAAATTTACTGATACTTTGCGGCTTGACAAGGCGGTGGAAAGGGTGATATACTTAGACCGATCCAGAAATTTCGGAGGGAAAAACAATGAAAGTAGTAGCGCAGACGCACCTTGCGAGCGAGAAACTCGGCTCGGATTTCGAAGCCGTAAAAGCGTTAAAAGAAGCGGGTTTCGACGGATACGATCTGTCGATTTTTCACGGCGGATCGATATTATATAAGGCTGACCCGCTCGGTGAGGCTAAAAAACTTCGCGAATTATCCGAAGAAATCGGCATACCGTGCTTGCAGGCGCACGCTCCGTTCACGTGCCTTC
This sequence comes from uncultured Clostridia bacterium, assembly GCA_934270565.1. Classification (GTDB taxonomy): domain Bacteria; phylum Bacillota; class Clostridia; order Christensenellales; family Pumilibacteraceae; genus UBA10677. The sequence goes on from CAKQPR010000003.1 coordinate 171,395, forward strand.
GTGACGCCGCTCACGCCGACGAATACCGCAAAACCGAGCTCGAACCCGCCGTCCGTATCGCGGGGATTCTCGGTTGCCCCGTGATCGTCGTGCACCCCGGTAACGATCTTTCGGTCGAAACGAACTACGAACATATCTATAAACCGCTTCTCGAAATCGCCCGCCCGCTCGGCGTTAAAATCGCTACCGAGAATATGTGGAATTACGACGATAAGATGCAGATTACCTCGAAGAACGTCGCGTGCGCGACCGTCGAGAACTTCTGCCGTCAGGTCGACATCGCAAACGACGAATATATGACAGCTTGTCTCGATATCGGACACGCCGAAATCACCGACGCCCCCGGCGCGGTCGCTATGATCAGAGGGCTTAATAAGCGTATCGGCGCGCTTCACGTTCACGACGTGGATAAAATCAACGATCTTCACGTTCTGCCGTTCAGCTCGAACGCCGCCGTCGCGTGGGATCCGATCATCGACGCGCTTCGCGAAATCGGCTACAAAGGCGCGTTCACGTTCGAAGCGGATAACAGCCTCAAACGCCTCCCGCCCGAAATCATCGTTCCCGCGCTCCGCTACGAAGTCGCAATCGGCAGATATTTCACCGCCAAGCTCGAAGCAAAATAAACCGCCGACAGGGAGCCCCTGCGGGCAAGTCGGCGATGACGGCGAGCCGCCGTGGGCAAGTCGACGATGCCCGTACTTACTTTTGGTAGAGCGCGGTAGGGGCGGACGCCCTCGTCCGCCCGCAAACATTGCGGAACGGTACTTAGTCTCGTCATCTCGAGCGTAGCCGAGAGATCTCGCGGGAGCGAATACGGATGTAAGTGAACGGTATGCTTCAAATACCTGCCCGCTAATGTACGTTATGCGGTGGTCCGAGGGCGAACCGCCCTACCGTCGGCTACGCCGACAAAAAAGGTCGGAAACAATACAACAGTATCGTTATCGGGTGACTTCCGCGGGGGATTTCTCCACTACGGCTACGCCTTCGGTCGAAATGACATTAAAAAGCGACTGAATTCAAGCCTTCCCCCGAGGGGGCGCGACGCGGCGGTGCGAAGCACCGTAAAAACAGTCCACAGGTGACTGTTTTTAGCCAAAGCGGCGAAGTAGCTGTGCTACGAGCTGGGGGTAGTTGCGAGTGGGAACACAGTGACCCGAGCAACGGTAGGATTGTTAAAACCAAGCTGTAATTCGTACAGTAACATTACAATCCCCCACTCACCTGCGGTGGGAGCCCCCTTCCGCGCAATGTGGGCCTTGATAAGTCCGCTTGCGCGTATTAAAAAACAATAATAAACGGTATTTCGCCTCGTCATCTCGAGCGTAGCCGAGACCAAAGCGGGAGCGAATACGGATGTAAGTGAACGGTATGCTTCAAATACCTGCCCGCTAATGTACGTTATGCGGCGGTCCGAGGGCGAACCGCCCTACCGTCGGCTACGCCGACAAATAAGGTCGGAAACAATACAACAGTATCGTTATCGGGTGACTTCCGCGGGGGATTTCTCCACTGCGCTCGGGTTTCACCCTCGCTTCGGTCGAAATGACATTGAAAAGTAAACGCGTTGCGCCGGTACGATTCCCACGAACACGATACCCCAAAACACTCGCCCGCGGCGGTTCACCAACTTGCCCGTAGGAGCCCACCGCGCTGCGTTTTTCAAAAACATTATAAAAGCCACGACCCGACGAATAATTCTTTCGTCGGGTTTTCTGTATAAGACATATTATTATAATTACTTAATAATTACGTTCCGTGCCTGACGAACCAAATGTTTTGTGTCCGATGAACCATACGTTCCGCGCGAAAAACTTTTTAACGCCGTCGTTGTCAAGACACTCCCGAAAATTCGCCGAACATACTGACTTATCGCCGAACAAACTGCAACAACGCCTCATTTGCGCCCGAGCGGCAATTCGCCCGCCGACTTTGATTGTCAATCGTCCGCCGCTTCGTCGTCGCCGACTGCAACGTCGAAAATTTCGTCGTAACCGACCTTCAGAATACGTTTGATCAGCAGAATTTCGTCGGGATAGAGATGGCGTTGCCCGACCTCTATTTTAGCGACGGCGCTTCGGGTAACGTCGCACCCGCTAAGCTGCAACAGTGCCGCGAGCCGATCCTGCGTCATACCGGCGCGCTCTCTCAATTTGCGGACGTTATAGCCGATTTCTTTTTCGATAAAGGCGTTCATACAAAAGCCCCCTTTACATTTACTTAAAAATTTGTTCTGAAACAGGTGCAAAACAGTTGACAATATTATAACATTATGTTAAAATACTCGTGCACCCGTATAGGTGCAAAACGTGCGCCGGACGGTAAAAGACGGTATAACGCCGACGGCAGGAGTCTCGGCGTTATCGTTTGGATTTCAGCAAGGCGACTAAATTTTGTAAAAGGAGTAAAAAGAAATGAAGAGATTAGGAGCAATCATAGCGGCGGCAATAATGCTTACGATAGGCGGTGTGTACGCGGCGTTTGCCTATTCGCAGGACCCGGCGACTTCCGCGTCTGCGAATATCGGACTGAGTATCGAAGAGAAAACGACCGCGACGGCGAAAGGAACCATATCGCTCGGCGAGTTGGGAATAGAGGTTGTCGACGCGGGGAATTACACGACCGGAATGAGTACGACGAAAGGTAACGCTACTTTCGCACCGGCAATCGGAGCGGACAACGACGTCAAGACGAACGGAATCAGGCTTAAACTCACCGTTACGATTACCGAGACCGAAGACGGCGCAAATTCTTACAACGGTACGACAATCTTCACCGTTAAGGGCGGAGCGGAAGCTGGTGTCGATCTCAACGGCGGCGCGGCAACGAAAGTTGTCGAAATAGACCCTGCCGATTACATCGGAATAGCGGCTATTACTCTTCCCACCGCGAGCGATTACGACGCGTTTGCGGCTAAGCTTGCGAAAATAACGATTACGTTTGTAGTAAGCGAAGCCGTGTAATTAATTATTCCCGAAAATGAACGGCTTCGATACGTATGTAGTCGTTACAAGCGTGACGGTTTTCGCGCTGCTCACCGCACTTTTTGCATATTTAATCGTCAGAGACGTAAAAAATTCGCTGAAAATGATCGCCGCGGGGTTGAACGACCACGAGATTATGACGCGCGAGATAAAACAAGCCGCAAGGAAAAGAAGTCGCGCTCTACGCGTCGCGGACGTAATTCTTACCGTATCGATAATCGCGGTCGCAACATGCGCGTTCGTGCTGTCGCTGTCGGTCAAACTCAACGAAAAACGCCCGGTAGGCAACGTTCCCGCGCTTAAAGTCGTAGAGAGCGGTTCGATGGCGACAAAATGCGAAACGAACGACTACCTCGTAAAAAACGATCTTAACGATCAAATTGGGCGTTTCGACCTTATCGCGGCTGAAAAGCTCCCGCCGGAATCGGAGCTTAAACTCTACGACGTCGTGATTTACGAAACGGACGGTTATTTTATCGTTCATCGTATCGTCGGTATAACCGAACCTGACGAAAAACATTCCGAACGCTATTTTCTTATGCAGGGCGACGCGAACCGGTACCCCGACAAATATCCGGTGCGTTACGAGCAGATGCGCGGGATTTATCGCGGAAAGCGCGTGCCGTATATCGGCAGTTTCGTGTCGTTTATGCACTCGCCCGCAGGGTATCTGTGTTTTGCGCTCGTGATTTTCGCAAGCGCGGCTTATCCGATCATAACCAAAAAACTGAACGCCGTCGCGGATAAAAGACTTGCCGAAATAGGTTTTTCGGTGGAAAACATTCCCTCGGACGAAACGAAAACCGAACAAAAAGAGGAATAACGGCAAAGCGATTTTCCGATAACGCAGAAAGCCGCCGCAGGAGAAAATTCGGGTATCGTTGCAAATTCTGTTTTTCCGGTGACGTTATAACGATGATTGAAAAGATTTTCAGGTTTTCCGGAACTAAAGAGTAAACGGAAACAAGCAAAAAAGTATAAACGCAGAGGGGCGATGACTTGAATTATATTCGTCCCTTTTGAAAAAGCGAATTTAAATACGGAAAGAAAAATGAGAAAAATATTTTTAATCGTCGCCACGCTCGCCGTCTCGTTTTTTACGGGCAGCGCGCTCGCGACTTTCGATTACGCAATGAATCCCGCCGAGGAAGGAACTCAGTCTGTTGTCGGTTCTATAAGCGGGTTTGACTATTCGGGATCGATCGATTACCCCGAGGGCTTCGACGAGGATCACCAAGAAGTCGTAAATATTGCCGTTTCGACCGAAGGCGGCGGACTTAACGATACGACATCGACGTCAGGCTTTAGCTTTGCTATAAATTTCCCGTCGTTTGGGCAGAGAAATAAGTTCGGTTATGTCGGATCTATGGACATAACCATTAGTTTCGGGGAGCAAGTCGGAAACAATATTTCTTTTGTAATGTCCTTGCCTCAGAACGACCCCGACGAAACAATTTACCTTTACACGGCAAAAATCACGAACGCAGAACTTCAGGATAAGAGTAACGGTTTAAAGGGTAAATATTATTATGATGACTCGGAATTCAGCGAACCAGTCGATACGCTCGCGCCCGTGTTCAGAGTCAAACTCGAGAAAAACGCAGACGGAATGTACGAACAGACCGAGTGTAAACGCGGCTATTCGCCCGTCACGTTGTATATGAACACGAGTCATAAGAACATAAAGGCTTTCGCACTCACCAAAGCCGGCGTCGTCTGGATCGAAGGCGATCCCGCGTAAAGTCTTATTCTACAAGAGAACAAATCCCGCAATAGCAGACAATTTAAGGCTTCCCCCTTGGGGGAAGCTGTCGCGTAGCGACTGATGAGGGATTGTCTTTTACGTTTCGTCCGTTATAACCCGACCCCTCATTCGTCTTGCCTGCGCTAACGCTTCGGCAATCCACCTTCCCCCCAAGGGGAAGGCTTTAAAAGGTCGTGGCGTTCATCGTCCGCCCGCTAACCGAACTAACGCATTGTCATTTTGTGCGCAGCCGAAACCTCACACTAAAACAAAAACGCCTCAACGGACAGAATATTCCGTCGGGGCGTTGTGTTTTATCGGTTGTCAATTTTCGTCGTCGGTGTCGATCGCGTATTTTTTCGGATCTTTGGGATCGACGAATACCGTCACCGAAGTTTCCGTGTCCAAGTACTTTCGCCCGTCGTAAAGAAACCTCTTTTTGTAACGGTTTCCTTCGGCGTCCGTACAGACGATGCGGGCGGGGTGTTTGCCCATAACGCGCGTCCGCTCCGAAAAAACGAATTCTTTCACCCTTGCTTCCACGCGGATTCCGTCCGATTTCAGACGGTCGAGCCTGCGTTTCCGAGCGGTTGTCATAACGGTATAAACGACGCCGAACCCGATTGCGCCCGCGCCGAAAATTATCAGCACCGCGATAAGCGCGGCGTGCGATCCGGAGGAAACCATTCTGTTCGGGTTGTCGGGCAAATACAGAATTTTCACCTTATCGCCCACGCGCATGAAAGCCGAATAATAATCGAGCGCGCCTTCGTACTCCACGCCGTCCACCGTGTATTTCACGTAAACGGTATAGGTATCTTCGTCGTCATAGTCCGTATCGCGTTCGATTTCGGTTATCGTAGCGACGGTCGGAACGCCGTACGCTCTGAACACGGCGGATCTTACGATAACGAAAATCGCCGCCGCGACGAGGACGACTCCGAACAGAGCGACTACGACGGCTAAGCGGGTTTGGGATTTTTTCATGTTTTCCGCCTTTTTCAGGTGAGCGACCCGAGAAGCGCGTTGAAAATCGGCGTCAGAACGTCCGCGATTTCGGGAAGCGCGCGGATCGAAAATTTAATTCCGATCAGTAGCGGGTAGAAGTATTCGGCGCGATCGTCCGTGACTGCGCGTTCGAGACCTTGCGTAAGCGCGTAAAACTCCTGTTTGCGGCTCTGTTCGACGGCGGAGCGGTTTACGCTCGCGTTCATTTCGCGCAAAAAACCGAGCGCGTTTTCGTTCACGGCAGAACCCGAGCTCGTTCCTTCCACACCGTTATAAAAGACGTATTCGGTGACGTCGCGGAACGGTACAAGCACCGCCGAGGCGAACATGGCGTATTGCTCGTTTGCGTTCGGCGCGCGGTAGAATTCGTCCACGAGCTCGCGAAGCGACCGCTTGCCCGCGTCGATTTCCATCAGAAGGCAGAACGCAAACGCCAGAAACGCTGCGGGAGTTGAGGGCATAACGAGCTTGCCGCGCGACCCCACCTTGTCTCTGGCGCGGTTGAATTCGGTGCGGAAATCGTAATTTCTCGTCACCGTCTTAAAGACCTCGATCAGCCTGTCCGAAGCGGCAATCGTTTGTAAAAGCGAGCTTATCCGCTTTTCCGCAACGATAAACTTACCGTCGATCGCGTGGTTTGCCGCCGCAATAAAATCGGTTATTTCCTTTTCGTCCGTCATAATATTACCGTCCTTTGATAATCGTTATTCAAAATCGCCCAGATAATCGTTGAATTCCGGATTCTGGCTTCGTATCAAGTCGAATTTCTTCTTCCGAGACCAACGTTTGAGCTGTTTTTCGCGCGCTATCGCGTCATACGGGCGTTGACATTCCTCTACATAAACAATCTTACCGATGCGATATTTGTGCGTAAAACTTTCATTGTCGCCGAATTTATGTTCCTCGCCGCGTCTTACAACGTCGTTCGTAACGCCCACATATAAAACGTTATTTCTTTTGTTTGTTGCAATGTAAACAAACACGAGCGTTCCTCCGATAAATCGTTTACAGATGAAATTTGTTTTTTATTATCCGTGTTCGTAGGTTACGTTTCGCTCCCGCGAGATCTCTCCGCTTCGCTATCGCTTCGGTCGAGATGACGAGAGGAGGCGGGTGTTCGCAAGGTTTAAAGAGGTTGTTTCGGTTAGCCGTAGGCAAGTCGGAGATGGCAGGGAACCCCCTGCGGGCAAGTTGGCGATGCCTGTACTTACTTTCGGTAGAGCGAGGTAGGGGCGATCCTTGTCCACCCGTAAACCAAGCGTAACGGTACTTAGCCTCGTCATCCGGGGGCGTCAGTCGAGACCAAGGCGGGAGCGAACGGCGAGCCGCCGTTGGCAAGTTGGCGATGCATGTACTTACTTTCGGTAGAGCGAGGTAGGGGTGATCCTTGTCCACCCGTAAACCAAGCGTAACGGTACTTAGCCTCGTCATCTCGAGCGTAGTCGAGAGATCTCGCGGGAGCGAACACGGACGCAAGTGAACGGTACAACCCCAACTTTTGTTTGTGCGATCGGCACTAAATCCGACCTCACCGAACGAATTATACCGCAAAAATCGATTGAGGGCAAGCGAATGGGCGTAAAAACCGAAAAATCGGCGCGACAAGCCCCCGAAAGATTGACAAAACGCGCAAAAAACTATAAAATATAAAGAATATAAGAGAGCACATAACCCCAAGGAGGCAGCAATGAATATAACCCGAAAAATTATAGCGGCGCACCTTACCCAAGGCGAGATGATCGCGGGCAAGGAAATAGCGATCCGCATCGACCAGACGCTTACGCAGGACTCGACCGGAACGATGGCGTATCTGCAGTTCGAGACCCTCGGCGTGGACAAGGTAAAGACCTACCGTTCGGTCGCGTATATCGACCACAACACGATCCAGTCCGGCTTCGAGAACGCGGACGACCACGCTTACATACAGTCCGTCGCGCTCAAACACGGCATTTACGTCTCCAAACCCGGCAACGGAATCTGCCATCAGGTAAACGTCGAGCGGTTCGGAATCCCCGGACAAACGCTCGTAGGTTCGGACAGCCACACCCCGACCGCCGGCGGAATAGGAATGCTCGCGATAGGCGCGGGCGGGCTTGACGTCGCGGTGGCGATGGGCGGCGGCGATTACCACCTCATAATGCCCAAAGTCGTCAGAGTCGAGCTTCGCGGCAAATTGCGCCCCAACGTTACGGCAAAGGACGTCAGCCTCGAAGTTTTGCGCCGTCTGTCCGTCAAGGGCGGCGTGGGCAAAGTAATGGAGTATTGCGGCGACGGAATAGCCGAACTCACCGTGCCCGAGCGCGCAACCATTACGAATATGGGTGCGGAACTCGGCGCGACCACCTCGATTTTCCCGTCCGACGAGCAAACGCTCAGATTCCTCAGAGCTCAGGGCAGAGAAGCGGATTTCACACCGCTCGCCGCCGACGAAAACTCCGAGTACGACGAGGAAGTCGTTATCGAACTCGGCGAACTTCGCCCGCTCGTAGCCTGCCCGCATTCGCCCGACAACGTCGTTCCCGCAAGCGAGCTCAGCGACGTCAAAGTCGATCAGGTCTGTATCGGCAGCTGCACCAACTCTTCGTACCGCGACCTTATGAAAGTCGCCGCGATCCTCAAGGGCAAGAAAGTCAATCCGAACGTCAGCCTTACCGTTTCCCCGGGGTCGCGACAGGTTTTCGCGATGCTCGCCGAAAACGGAGCTCTCGCCGATATTATCAACGCCGGCGCGCGAATTCTCGAGTGTGCTTGCGGTCCTTGTATCGGTATGGGTCAGTCCCCGAAAAACAACGCCGTGTCCGTTCGTACCTTCAACCGCAACTTCTACGCCCGCAGCGGAACAGCTTCGGCGGGCGTGTACCTCGTTTCGCCCGAAACGGCGGCTTACACGGCGCTTTACGGTCATATCGTGGACGCGAGCGAGCTTCCCGCGTTCGACGTCGATATGCCCGACAAATTCGAGGTGAACAACAACCTTATCCTCGATCCCAAGGATTTCCCCGACGTAACCGTACAGCGCGGACCGAACATTAAGCCGTTCCCGCTCAACGTTGCGCTCCCCGAAAGGGTTTCGGGCAAAGTGCTCCTCGTCGCCGAAGACAATATCACGACCGACCACATTATGCCGTCCAACTCCAAACTGCTTCCGTACCGCAGCAATATTCCGTACCTTTCCGAGCATTGCATGGAACCCGTCGATCCCTCGTTCCCCGCGCGTGCCAAGGAAAACGGCGGCGGATTCATCGTCGCGGGCGGTAATTACGGACAGGGCAGCAGCCGCGAGCACGCCGCGCTCGTTCCGCTTTACCTCGGGATCAAGGGCGTAATCGCGAAATCGTTCGCGCGTATCCACCGCGACAATCTCATAAACAGCGGAATTCTCCCGCTCACGTTCGCTTGCGAAAAGGATTACGACGCTTGCGCGATCGGAGACGAACTCGTTATCGAAAACGCGGTAGAGCAGGTTAAAGCGGGCGGACAAATCGTCGTAAAAGACCTCGCGCACAATCGCGAAATCGTTTGCGATATGCCGCTTACCGACCGTCAGCGTACCTTTATTCTCGCCGGCGGCGTCCTCAACAGCCTCAAAAAGTAAAGGGTGGCAGGATCGCTGCCGCTATGGCTCTCTTTTGTGAATGAGACAAACAGGTTTCTTTTAGGAAGAAAGGAAATCTTTCTTTAGAAAGAAAAATAAATGTTCTTTTTCAGGCAAAGAAAAAGAACCAAAAAGTCGCCGGGACACTTGCGGCTGTGTCCCAGACCCCGCAACGCTTTAAAGGTCGAAAACGGTTATAGGAGAGGCGTTATCGGGTGACAACCGCGGGGGATTTCTCCACTCCGCTAACGCTTCGGTCGAAATGACGTTAAGAAGTGACACAATTCAAGCCTTCCCCCAAGGGGGAAGGTGGCACGAGTGTGAGCGTCAGCGAACCGAGTGACGAATGAGGGGTCGGGCTAAGGCAAACGTAACGTATACGACAACCCCTCATCGGTCGCTACGCGACAGGTCCCCAAGGAGAAGCCTTGAAAGGTATATGAGCGCCCTCGTCCGCCAACCAAGCTGAACGGTATATCGCCTCGTCATCTCGAGCGTAGCCGAGACCAAGGCGGGAGCGAATACGGTTTCCGCGTACACAAATAAAATACTTTTTCCGCGGGGGATTTCTCCGCTGCGTTCGGGTGAGACCCTCACTCCGGTCGAAATGACATCTTAAACCGAACTGACACGTTTGTCATTTCGAGCGCAGGCGAAGCCGAAGTCGAGAAATCCCCTGCGTCAGAAACTAAACAGTATCCACACCCCAAAAAACACTTGCCCGCGGCGGCTCGCCGCAAGGAGATATAATCATGAAAAAATTATACGAAAACATCTTATCGGTACTTTGCGACGACGCGCGCATGCCGCTCGACACGGTAGCGGCGATGATCGGCGAGGACGAAGCCGCGGTGAAAGCGGCGGTCGCGGATATGGAGAAGAGCGGTATAATCGTCAAATACACTGCGATCGTGAACGACGAACGCGCGGGCAAATCGGACGTCGAGGCGCTCATCGAAGTTAAAGTCTCGCCCGTCCGCGAAAAGGGTTTCGATGAAATCGCGCAGTACATTTACCGCTTCCCCGAAGTCAAGAGCGTGTTTCTTATGTCGGGAGCGTATGACCTTGCGGTGTTCGTCGAGGGCAAATCTCTCCGCGACTGCGCTAGGTTCGTGTCCGAAAAGCTCTCGGGAATCGACAAAGTTCTGTCGTGCGCGACCCACTTTATCCTCAAAAAATACAAGACCGAAGGCGTCGTGTTAGAGTCCGACGAAGAGGACAGACTGGTGGTGCAACCGTGAATTACGAAGAAAAACTGAATTCCCGCGTCATGAGAATGCCCGTCAGCGGAATACGAAAATTTTTCGACATAGCCGCCGAAATGAAGGACTGCATTTCGCTGGGCGTGGGCGAACCCGATTTCGTCACGCCGTGGGAAATCCGCGAAGCCGCGATCAAATCCATTCAGAACGGCAAAACGGCGTATACATCGAACGCCGGACTTATCGAGCTCCGTCGCGAAATTTCGACGTACCTTAAAAATCGCTTCGACCTCGACTACACCCCCGAACACGAAATCATTACCACGGTCGGCGCGAGCGAGGCTATCGATATGGCGCTCCGTACGCTTGTAACTCCCGGCGACGAAGTGCTTATTCCCGCCCCCAGCTATGTCAGCTACGCCCCCAACGTTTCGCTCGTGGGCGGTGAACCGCGCGAAATTCCGCTCGTCGCCGAAGAGTGCTTTACGCTTACGCCCGAGCGGCTCGAAGCGGCGATCACCGACAAGTCGAAAGTCCTGATTTTCCCGTTCCCGAACAACCCCACGGGCGCGATAATGACCCGCGAAGAAATCGAAAAACTCGTACCGGTTATCGTAAAACACGACCTTATGGTGATTTCGGACGAAATTTACGCCGAGCTTACTTACGGCAACGTAAGCCACGTTTCGATAGCTTCGATTAAGGGCATGCGCGAGCGGACGGTGGTAGTCAACGGTTTTTCCAAAGCGTTCGCGATGACGGGCTGGCGCCTCGGCTATTTCGCCGCGCCCGAGCAGATCGTAAAACACGCTTACAAGATTCATCAATACACAATAATGTGTGCGCCCACATTTTCGCAGTACGGCGGGCTTGCCGCGCTTAAAATCAGCCGCGAGGACGATTTTGCCATGGTAAAGACCATGCGCGACAGTTACGACCGCCGCCGCAAATTCCTGTACGGCGAGTTCAACAAAATGGGACTTAAATGCTTCGAGCCGCGCGGCGCGTTTTACGTTTTCCCGTCTGTCGAAATCACCGGACTTACGGGCGAAGAGTTCGCCGAAAAACTTTTGTACGCAAAACACGTTGCCGTCGTCCCCGGTTCGGCGTTCGGCTCGTCGGGCAAGTACTTCGTGCGCTGTTGCTACGCTACCGCCATGAACGACCTCAAACGAGCAGTAGCGCTTATCCGCGAATTTCTTGACGAAAACGGCTGGATAAAATAAAAAATTATCGCGACTTCAAGCCGCTTTAAGGAGAAAAATATGGAAGTTAAAGACAAAAAAGTCGCCTTTCTCGGCGACAGCATTACGGAAGGCGCGGGAGCGTCGGCAGTCGAAAACCGTTATACCGACGTGTTCGCGCGTATTTCGGGCGCAAAAACGTATAATTACGGTATCGGCGGCACGCGTATCGCGCCTCAGCACGTTAAAAGCAACGAGCGCTTCGATCGCGATTTCATTCTTCGCGCCGAAGAGATTGAAAAAGACGCCGACGTAATCGTCGTTTTCGGCGGCACAAACGACTTCGGACACGGCGACGCTCCGTTCGGCGAGCTCACCGACACCACGTCCGAAACGTTCTGCGGCTCGCTCCGCGTTCTCTGCGAAAAGCTCCTCAATCTGTTCCCCGAGGCTCAGATCGTCGTGCTCACGCCGCTTCATCGCCTCAGCGAGAACGTAACCGTCAACGAGCGCGGAATTCCGTGCAGACGGCTCAAAGATTACGTCGAAGCGATTAAAACCGTCGCCGAGTACTATTCTTTGCCCGTGCTCGACCTCTGGAGCGTCGCGGGAATGCAGCCGCACGTCGAAATTATGCGCGAAATCTTTATGCCCGACGGGCTCCACCCGTCCGACAAAGGTCACGCGCTCCTTGCCCGCAAGATCTTCAACTTTATCAAAACACTGTAAACCTCGCAACATCACTGCAATCTGCGCAAAAAAACGTTCCCGTGCATTGCTATGCATGGGAACGTTTTACGCTTGGTCTTTAACCAAGCGTAACGGTACGTTCATTTTCTACCGCGGGGGATTTCTCCGCTTCGTTCGGGTTTCACCCTCACTTCGGTCGAAATGACATTAAACTCATAGAGGACAAATCGAGGCTTCCCCCTTGGGGGAAGCTGTCGCGTAGCGACTGATGAGGGGTTGTTTTTTACGTTACGTTTATCTTAGCCCGACCCCTCATCCGTCTTGCCTTCGCTAACGCTTCGGCAATCCACCTTCCCCCCAAGGGGAAGGCTTTAAAAGGTAGGGGCGTTCCTCATCCGCCCACGGGTATTTTTTGCGTGTGTGCGACAAATTCTTGGCGGGCGTAACACCGCCTCGGTAGGGGCGGACGCCCTCGTCCGCCCGCAAACCAAGCGTAACGGCACTTAGCCCCGTCATCTCGAGCGAAGTCGAGAGATCTCGCGGGAGCGAACACGGTCGTTGCGAAACGGTATTCTAGAATATCCGCGTATAACGGAGCTGTCAGTTGAAAACCAGAATGGAAACGTTGAGCACGGTCGCAAAGACGAGCCATGCAAGATACGGTATCATCAGCGAAGCGGCGACCTTATTCACTTTGAAATCCGCGAGTACGAGCGCAAGCACGATCGCGTCAAGCGCCGCAATGATCAGAAACGCCGCAAAATACGCTTTCAGCAGGAAAAATACGGGAATCCAACCGAAATTGAGCAGTAATTGCACCCCGAAAAGCCATAGCGAAGCTGTTCTGTATCCCGATTTCGGCGCGGCTATCGTGAGGTACAACGAAGCTCCGATTACTGCGTACATAACGCTCCATACGATCGGAAAAAGCGCGTCCGGCGGGGTGAAAGAGGGGCGCACGAGCCCCGAATACCCGTTGTTCGCGCCGCCGATCAGTCCCATAAGCGATCCCGCGCCCACCGTTGCGAGCGCGGTAAGAATCAGATAAAGTACGTCGGATTTTTTAAAAACCGCCTGATTGTATCGATTGTCCATAACGACTCCTTTTATCGTTATAGTGTCGAAATCGGGCCGGTTTTATTCGTTTCGATATGTGATTTTCGGAAAATCAGAACCACCCGAAAAAGCAGTCGTTTAGCGTGAGCAGGACGGACAGCACGACGAGGTACGCCGCGAACGGTAGCCACGAGCTTTTCGAGAACAGTTTTTTGACGAAGCGCAGGGCGAGTATGCCGCTTACGAGCGCGGCGGCAAACCCTGTCGCTATTATCCCGAACGGAACGACTTCGGACGACGGCGAGATCAGCTCGAACGCGGCGGAAGCTATGATGATCGGGATCGAGAGGAGGAAGCAGAACGAAACGTTTTCTTCCTTTTTAACCCCGAGCATCGTTCCGACCGAAATCGTCGTGCCGCTTCTCGACAATGCGGGGAAGGTGGCAAAGCCTTGCGCAAAACCTATTACCGCGGCGTCGAGCGCGCCGAGCGGGTGTTCGGTTCTGTGCGGGAAGATCGCGGCGATCGTAAGTAAAACCGCCGTAAGCATAAAGAAAATCGGCAGAAGCGCGGCGTTGTCGAATACTTTCAGCGCGAGGTCCTTCGTCGCGAGAACGCTTATAGCCGAACACAAAGTCGCGAGCCATAACAACCGAGATCGCGGCGAAAACGGGCGTTTCGCCGTTTCGGCGACTTGCTTCCGAAAGCAAATCACCACCGCGATCAGCGTCGCGAGGTGAACGGCTACGTCGAAACCGACGTTACTTTCAGTTCCCGTCAGCCGCGCGTACAGCACGAGGTGTCCGCTGCTCGATATCGGCAAAAATTCCGTCAGCCCTTGTATCAATCCCATTATCAATGCGTCGATGTACGTCATATTCGATTATATGCGCGGCTTTCGGCGGGTATGTATCCGAGGGCAGGGCGGCAAGCCCGTTCGAGGTTTCTCGTCTGCCTTCGTTTGGAATATATTGTCCTGTTTGTAGGGCGATCCTCGTTCGCCCGCGATAGAACGAATGTCATTTCGCCCGAAGCGGCCGGCGTTAGCCGTGAGCGGAGTGGAGAAATCCCCCGCGGAAGAAAGTAAAATTACCGTTCCGAAACATTCGAATTCCCTTCCGGGAGATTGCCACGCTACGGCTACGCCTTCGCTCGCAATGACAGGGGCTGAATACCGTTCCGTTTGGTTTAATACGGATAAACATTATTAAATGCCACACACGCCTATATAGTTTGTCATTCCGAGGGAACGAAGTGACCGTGGGAATCTCCCGGAAGGGTAACGTTAGTAACGGCGACTGTTTTTTCGCGTTCCGCTACGTTCGTGTTCGCTCCCGCCTTGGTCTCGCCTGCGCTCGAAACGACAGGGGGTATGAGGGGTAAATAAAGCTTTACGTTAGTTGCGGTTGAGACCGAAAATACGGGTTTGAAGAACTTCTTTCCAGTGTGTTTCGCGCGCTATGATATAGTCGTTTCCGAGATTCATGTTGCAAACTTCGAGTATCGAATATTTGAAATTGTATTTATACCCTTCGCCGTTTGTTTTCAGGAGTTCTTTAAGTTCTATGTTGCCACCGTGTCCGTTCGCGGCGTAAGCAGCCCAGCGTTGCCAGATACAATCGCCGCCGTAGGCGCTGCCAACATATAGTTTTCCCGTGTGTCTGTCGGCAATCAGATAAATACCTTTTACGTTCGATAACGCCGACTTCCACGACGGAATTCCGTCGGCAACTATGTTTGCGAGTGTTTCGTAGTCTATGTTTACGTTGTCGAAACCGGCAAAATCATGGATTGAAGTTCTTTTATCGAGGATCGAGGAAATGCTCATGTCTTTAGGCGCGATATATCGGTTGTCGGGTGACGTAAGCTCCAGACAGGGGTAAGACGCACGGAATTCTTTTTTGTATCCGACTATTATGCGCCCGATAAGGTCGGTTTGGCGGTTCACAAGTTCGGTTTCGTATTTCCACAACGACCGATCGCCTTCTTTTATAAGTTCGGGCTCGGGTGACACAACCTCATAAACGCCGCCGAATAGCCATTTGTTTTTATCGTAATATATCAGCGACAATATATATTTTCGCGAGAAGTTTTTGTTTGTTTGTCGTTCTTGCCACTCTTTGAACGCGCCGATAAGAAACTTTTTATATGGTTTTAGTTTGTCGCTTTCGCCTGTCGCGAAATGTACTTTGTAATCCGAGAGTTCGTTTTCGGTGATTCCGAGTACGTCGAGCAATTTTATCATCGTTTTTCCTGCCTTTTATATGTGATAATTATAATTTATAGTAAGCTTTGTATCGTGTTGCAAATGGCGCGGAGCGAGTGTAAAAATTATGTGTTCCGCAGAGTAGGGTTAAATGGATTTCTGGAAGTAGGTTACGCCTAATTTCTTGCCGAACTTTTCGCCGACTTCGGTGAGAGTTCCGACTTTGCGGAAGCCGCAGGCGAGGTGGAAGGCACGGCTTACGGCGTTTTCTTCGGTGACGAGCGAAATTATCTCGGTTATGCCGATTTTTCTGCCCGCGTTTTCGAGCTCGGCAAGCAGTTGTCTGCCCAAGCCTTTACCCTTGAAGTCGGGGTCGAGGTAGATCGACAGATCGGCGGTCTTGCGGTAAGCGGAGCGCTCGTTGAAGCGGTCGAGGTACGCGTATCCCGCGATTTTGCTGTTTTCTTCCGCGACGAGGAACGGATACGAATCTGTTATCCGCTTTACGCGCGCGGCGAAAGTTTCGAGGTTGAGCGGGGTTTCCTCGAACGTTGCGGTCGAGTTCAGAATATAGCCGTTATAGACGTCGAGGATTTGTTTTACGTCGGTCGGTATCAAGGGTCGTATTGTCATTTTGTTCTCCTTTCTGAGCGTTTTTTTTGTGTGGCGGTGAGCCATCGCAGACGAGTGTTTGGGGAGAATGTACCGTTACCAGGTAATCGAATTCGCTCCCGCGAGATCTCTCGACTTCGCTCGAGATGACGGAGTTAAGTACCGTTCCGCTTGGTTTTATAATGTTATTTTGTAAGTGCGGCATTGCCGACTTGCCATCGGGGGTTCCCTGCCATCGCCGACTTGCCCGCGGCGGCTCGCCGTCGGGCGGACGAGGAACGCCGCTACCGCGTTCTACCACGACAAACAAACCTTATAGCTTCTCGCGGAACGCTCCTAAGTCTCGTCATCCTGAGCGGAGCGCGAAGCGCGTAGTCGTAAGGATCTCGCGGGAGCGAACACGGTAGCCTCGGAACGGTACAACCCATATACTTGCCCGCAGGGGCTTCCCGATTATTTTAGTATGTTGTTGCCACGGGAGTCGATTGCGACCATAAGCGGCATATTTCGCACACAGAGGCGGTGCAGAGCTTCGCAACCGAGGTCCTCGTAAAGCACGGGCTCGTTGGAGATCACGCACGACTTATAAAGCGCCGCCGCGCCGCCCACGGCGATAAGATAAACCGCGCGGTTACGGACGATCGCGCTTTGCACCGCGGCATTGCGGTTGCCCTTGCCGATCGTGATTTTCAGCCCTTCGTCGTACAGCGCGGGCGCGTAATCGTCCATTCTCGCCGAGGTTGTCGGACCGCAACTTCCGATGATTTCGCCGTTTGCGGCGGGAGTGGGGCCGCAATAATAAATCGCTTTTCCGCGCACGTCGAAGTCGGGTTTTCCGCGTTTTATGCTTTCGACAAGCCGTTTGTGTCCCGCGTCGCGGAGCGTGTAGATTTCGCCGCCGAGAAGCACGCGTTCGCCCGCTTCGAGCTCGGCAACGGCGGCGAGATCGTCGGGCAGAGTAATCTTTCTTTCGTTCATGACCAAAGCTCCTTTACAGTCGGATTTTGCCGTGGCGCACCGAGTGGCACTGAATAGTGACGGCTACGGGAAGCATACCTATATGAGTGGGGCAGACTTCGACGGCGACTGCGAGCGCGGTGGTTTTGCCGCCCAGCCCCTGCGCGCCTATGCCGAGCGCGTTTATTCTGTCGAGAAGCTCGCCCTCGAGCGCGGCTACGTCGCTTCGCGGGTTTTTCCCGCCCGTTTCGCGGAGAAGCGCTTTCTTGCTCAGGAGCATCGCCTTATCTGCCGTGCCGCCTATGCCCACGCCCACGATTATGGGCGGGCAGGGGTTTGCTCCGGCGGTTTTCACGCGGTCGAGAACGGCGTTCACGATGCCGTCTCTGCCTTTCGACGGCGTGAGCATATAAAGCCCGCTCATGTTTTCGCTACCCGCGCCCTTGGCAAGAAACGCAAGCTCGAGTTCGTCTCCGTCCGTCGTTTCGACGTATACGATCGCGGGGGTATTGTCGCCGGTGTTGATGCGGGTGAGAGGATCGGCTACCGATTTGCGGGCGTTTGCGTAACCGCGGCGCACGCCCTCGTCGATCGAAGTTTCGAGCGGAGCGTCGAGCTTTACGTCCACGCCGAGACGAGCGAAAATCAGCGCGAGTCCGCAGTCCTGACACGCGTAGCAGTGCCGATCGGCTACTATTGCGGCGTTTTCCGCGATTTTATCAAGCGCCCACGTCGCGGCGGGCGAAGTTTCCGTTTCGCGGGCGCGGTTTATGAGGTTTACCGCGGCGGGTTCGAGCGAACGCAGCGTTTCGTCGATGAGCGCCGACAGCGCCGTCGATATCGTTTCTGACGTGATGAGTTTCATTTTTCGGTTCTCCTGTTTTTCGGGGGGCGAGGGCGGACGCGCCTGTTTGTTCTCGTTTCCGATGCGGGGGGGGATTTCTCGACTACGGCTTCGCCTGCGCTCGAAATGACAATGCGGACGAATGGTTGGCGGCGGGGCGAGGGCGCCCCGCCCTACCGAAACGGTGTTACGCCCGCCAAGAATTTGTCGTACACAAACAAAACACCCGACGGGCGGACGAGGAACGCCCCTACCGCGCTCTACCGAAGCGGGTTATCCCTGTATTCTCTCTCGCGGAACGCTCCATAGTCTCGTCATCCTGAGCGGAGCGCGAAGCGCGCAGTCGTAAGGATCTCGCGGGAGCGAATACGAATGTAAGTAAACGGTACAACCTAAATACTTGCCATCGGGGGCTTCCCCGACGGGCGGACGAGGAACGCCCCTACAGCGCTCTACCGAAGCGGGTTATCCCTGTATTCTCCCTCGCGGTACGCTCCACAGCTTTGTCATCCTGAGCGGAGCGCGAAGCGCGCAGTCGTAAGGATCTCGCGGGAGCGAATACGGCAGCCTCGGCACGGTACAACCCGCATGTACTTGCCAACGGCGGCTTCCCCGACGGGCGGACGAGGAACGCCCCTACCTGTCCTATCGAAAGTAAGTACGGGCGTAGCCGACTTGCCCGCAGGGGTTCCCTGCCATCGCCGCTTGCCAGAGGCGGCTCGCCGTCAACTGTTTATCATTATTTTAGCATAAAACGAATTAAAAGGCAAAAAGAATTGATTATTTTTTCGGGATATTGTATAATATCGGCGTATGAGTCTTAAAGTGTGCGCGGCGGGCGGTGATAACGCGATACGTTCGGTTTCGGCGAGAAGCGAAGCGGGCGGCGGTGTCGACGGTTTGCGGCGCGGAGGCTCGGACGGAGAAAACGGCAAAAATGAGTCTTAAAGTGTGCGTAATAGGCAGCGGAAGCTCGGGAAATTCCATATTCGTGCGGAGCGACGAGGTTAAAATTCTGATCGACCTCGGGCTTTCGGTTGCGCGTGTGGAAAAATCGCTCGCGGTTCTCGGCGAGACTTCCGACGGAGTGAGCGTACTTCTGACTCACTGTCATTCCGACCATGTTGCGGGCGCGGACAAATTCGTTCGCCGTCACCCCGACGCGAAGCTTTATTGCGCGGACTGGTGTTATCGGACGATTTCGGGCAAGATCGGGGCGGCATACGCGAGCCTTACGCCCGAAGCGGGCGATTTTTATATCGGAGACGTGACCGTTTCGCCGTTTCGGGTGGATCACGACGTGCCGTGCGCGGGGTTCGGGATCTATTCGGGCGGCAAGAAAATCACGGTTGCGACCGACCTCGGCGTTTTCACCGACGGAATTCTCGAAAGAGCCGCCGACAGCGACATTATGGTCATCGAGTGCAATCACGACGAGCGGCTGTTAAGACAAAATCCGAATTATTCGTACCGGCTCAAGGAGCGTATACTGTCCGAGCACGGACACCTTTCAAACGCGGCTTGCGGCGAGGCGATCGCCGAGCTTGCTCATAGAGGCGTAAAACAATTCGTGCTCGCGCATTTAAGCCGCGAAAACAACTACCCCGAACTCGCGTTCGAAACGGTGCGCGAAGTGCTCGGCGAGCGCGGCATAAGCGAGGACAAGGCGAGCATCGAAGTCGCGACTCAGGACGGCATGAGCAGTCTGTTCGTGATCGGGAAGGGGGCGTGAATGGATAAACTTACCGCCGATCAGGGCGTTTTCGTCTATTTCAAAGCGATAATTTTCAATCTTCTGGCGCAGCTCGTTCTCGGCATCGTCATTTCCGTCGTGCCTATAGAACCCGAGCTTATGAGCACCCTTCAGATCGCGTTTATGGCGGTGCTTCAGCTCGCGTTTTATCTGGCGGTGCGCTCGTCCGTCGCGCGGCACGGACGGCTTACCGGCTACGGAATAGCGCCGGTAAAATGGTGGATAATTCCGCTCGCGCTCGTGTGCGCGCCCGCATGCGTGCTCGCGTTCGTGTTCCCCGCGAATATGTTTCAGGTGTTCCTCGAAAGTTTCGGCTATACGTCGCATACTTCGATCGATCTCGGCAGCAACCTCAATATTTGCCTCGCGACGTTCGTTACCGTTATTCTCGCGCCCGTGTGCGAGGAATACGTTTTCCGCGGCGCATTGCTCGGCGGGCTCGTCAAAAAACACGGCGTTTTCGTAAGCTGTCTTATGAGCGCGGCAGCGTTTTCGCTTATGCATATGAATCCCGAACAGACAGTCTATCAGTTCTGTTTGGGCTTCGTCGCGGCGTATTTTACGATCTGTTCGCGTTCGCTTCTGCCCTCGATCGTGCTTCACGGCGGGAATAATCTGATAGCGATTCTGCTCGAAGTTTTCCCGATCGGCGACGGCGGGGGAGTGACTTATGCCTCGGGTTCGGTTATCGCGGCGACGGCGATCTTTCTCGGCGGGGTTGCAGCGTTTTATTTCGCGGGAAGGCTTATCGCGCGCGTTTCGGGCGGGTTCAAGGGTATGACGGACGCGTTCAGAGTCGAGAATTTAGCGGACGAAAAAGCCGCCGAGGACGCGCTTTCGGGCGAAACCGATATTGTTTACGTTTGCCGTAAGTGTGGCGCGGAAACCACCGAAAAAGCCAAAAAATGCCCGAATTGCGGCGGAAAAACTTACAGAAAAACGATTCTGCCGCCTATCATGGGTAAGCGCACCGTCGGTATCGTTTACGGTATCACTATCGGAATTTGCGCTTTTATGTGGATCGTCACGTTTGTGTCATGTATGATTTAGCGAGGTGCGTATGGAAAACCTTATCGAATTGAAACAACGCAGGTTTCGGGCGAGCGGAATAGTTATGTTCTCGGTCGCGCTCGGGCTTCTGATCGCGAGGATCGTTGCGTCGCTGATGTATCGGGCGGGCGCGGGCGATACGCTCGTGGACGTCGTGTTTACCTGCCTTATTCAGATCGTTTTTCTGGGCGTCGTGCCGTTCTTTATCTATAAAATCGCGCTCCGCGAGTCGCCGCGCGGTATTTTCGAGCTTTCGAATTTCCGTAAAACCGATTTCCGCGTTCTGCTTTTGTGCGTTCCGCTCGGTGTGTGTATGCTTTGCTTTACCGCGGGTACGTCCACGCTGTGGAGCGTGATCCTCTATTACCTCGGGTACAGGGGAGGCGGCAGTTCGATGCCAGAAACGCTCAACGCGTGGCTGCTGATCCTCGATCTCGTGCTTACGGGCGTGCTCCCCGCCGTTTTCGAGGAGTTTACAAACCGCGGCGCGTTCCTTACCGCCGTGCGCTCGTCGTTCAATCCCGCGCAAACCGTGCTTATCTGCGGGCTCGCGTTCGGGCTTTTCCATCAGAATATCACGCAGATCTTCTATACGTTCTTTTTCGGCGTGCTTTGCGCCGTGCTCGTGCTCCGTACCAAGTCCGTTTTCCCGGGGATGATCGTGCATTTCGTCAATAACGCGCTCAGCGTTTACCTCGATTACGCCGAAGCTTACGGTCTGCCGCTCGGCGGGATTTCCGACTGGTTGTATTCGCTCGTGGCGCGGGCGTTCCCGCTCGTGGGGCTGTTGTGGCTGGTCGCGACCGCCGCGGGGATCGGGATCGTCTATCTGATTTTCAGACTTACGAGGAAGAAGAAAACAGACGGCGAAGCGCATATTACCGCCGTGGACGGCGTGGAAATCGAGCCGCTCGCCGAAACCATGCTCTATAAGCCCGTGCTTCGCGACTGGGCGTTCTATATCGGCGCGGTCGTAGTCACCGTTTTCACGACTTGCTGTACGCTCTGGTGGGGTGTGCTATGAAGAAAGTCAACCTCGTGTGCGTGGGCAGGATCAAGGAAAAGTACCTCGCCGACGGTATCGCCGAGTACGCAAAACGCCTGTCGCGGTTCTGCGAGTTTAACGTGGTTGAGCTCGCCGACGTCGCGGGCGAACGCGAGGTAAAGTGCGAAAGCGACGCGATTTTAGGTAAGCTTCGCGGGTTCGTGATTGTTTGCGATATCGGCGGGAAGGCGATTTCTTCGCCGGAGTTGTCCGAAGCGATGGAGAACGCGTATCTGACTTCGCCCGAAATCACGTTCGTGATCGGCGGAAGCGCGGGGTTCGACGATCGGGTGCGCGCCGCCGCCGATTTGCGGATATCGTTCGGGAGAGTAACTTTCCCGCATCAGCTTATGCGGTTGCTGCTCACGGAACAGATCTATCGCGCGTTCAATATCGCCGCCGGCACGCCGTACCACAAATAGCGCTGCCGCTATGGCTTACTTTGAAAATAGTAACAAAACGGCGAGCCGCCGTAGGCAAGTCGGCGATGCCCGCACTTGCAAAATAACATTATAAAACAAAGCGTAACGGTACTTAGCCACTGTCATTGCGAGGAGCGAAGCGACGTGGCAATCTCCCGGAAGGGAATACGGACGTAACGTAACGGTACTTTTATTTTCTTCCGCGGCGTTACGTTATGCGGCGGTCCGAGGGCGAACCGCCCTACCGTCAGCTACGCCGACAAATAAGGTCGAAAACATTGTAGAAGTATTGTTATCGGGGGACTTCCGCGGGGGATTTCTCCACTCCGTTCGGGTTAAAACCCTCACTTCGGTCGAAAAGACGTTAAAAAGTGACAAATATATAACGATTGATAAAAGCGTGGTAGGGGCGGACGCCCTCGTCCGCCCGCAGGTGGTTTGTTTGTATACGACAAATCCTTGGCGGGTGTAATACCGCTTCGGTAGGGGCGGACGCCCTCGTCCGCCCGCAGGTATTTAGTTTGAGCGCGGCAAATTTTTGGCGGGCGTAACACCGCTTCGGTAGGGCGGGACGCCCTCGTCCCGCCGACAGGGAGCCCCTGCGGGCAAATCGGCGATGCCCGTGTTTACAAAATATTATTATAAACCATACGGAACGCTCTCTCGCCCCGTCATTTCGAGCGTAGTCGAGAAATCTCGCGGGAGCGAACACGGATGTAAGTGAACGGTACGCTTCAAATACCTGCCCGTTACTGTACGCTATGCGGCGGTCCGAGGGCGAACCGCCCTACCGTCGGCTTCGCCGACAAATAAGGTCGAAAACATTGTATAAGTATTGTTATCGTGTGACTTCCGCGGGGATTTCTCCACTCCGTTCGGGTTAAAACCCTTGCCGTCTTGTTCGCACATGGGCGTGCACGTTTATGGGGCTTGGCGCATAGATAAACGGTATGTTTACGGTTAAGGCGTTGAAAGAATGGGCGGCGGCGATGACGGAGCGGGGCGCGGAAGTGCGGACGATCGGGCGGTCGGTGTTCGGCAGAGACATAATCGCGGCAAAGGCGGGGAGCGGGGCAAAAAAGATTATCGTAACCGCCGCGATACACGCGCGCGAGAACGTAACCGCTTCGCTCGTTGCCGAAGCGGCGCTCGGGTACAAGGGTAACGCGACCGTGTGGTTCGTTCCGCTCGTCAACCCCGACGGAGCGGAGCTCGTAGCAAACGGCGCGGAAGCGTTAGGCGGGCGCGGTTTTACGCCGAAAGAGACGGACAAGACGGAGCTTATAGCAAACGGCGATAAAGAGTTTCGGACGGCGGACGCTTTTGCAGAGGCGCTCGGGGCGGCGGGCGAAGCGCTGATTCGGCTTAACGGCGGCAGCCGCGACTTTTCGCTGTGGAAGGCGAACGCGCGCGGAGTGGATCTTAACGTGAATTTCGACGCGAATTTCGGACAGGGGCGGCAGAACGTTTTCTCGCCCGCACCCGAAAATTACGTCGGCGAGTATCCGTTTTCCGAGCCCGAAACGCGGGCTTTGCGCGATTTCACGCTCGAAACCGGACCCGATCTGACGATTTCGTACCACGCAAAGGGCAGACTTGTTTACTGGTATTTCGGGCAGAGCGGAGAAGCGAAAGAGCGCGACCGCAGGATCGCTTCCGAAGCGGCGAAAACGCTCGGATATTCGCTCGGGGCGGCGTTCACGGACAGCGCGGGCGGGTACAAGGACTGGTGCGTTTCGGCGCTCGGGATACCCGCGCTCACGATCGAGACGGTGCGGGATACGCTGGCGCACCCGCTTCCCGAAAACGCGCTGACGGAAGCGGAAAAACTGCGCAATTACGCGCTTATAAACACGATAGAGAGGTTTTTATGACGAACGACGAAAAATTTATGCGTAAATGTATGGTGCTTGCGGCGAAGGCGGCGGAACGCGGCGATATTCCCGTCGGGTGCCTTATCGTTTCGGACGGAAAAGTGATCGCGACTTCGTACAACCGTCGCGAAACGGACTTCGATCCGACTGCTCACGCCGAAATCGTCGCGCTTCGCAAAGCCGGCAAAAAGCTCGGGCGCAGACACCTCGGCGGGTGCACGCTTTACGTTACGCTCGAGCCGTGCGTTATGTGCGCGGGCGCGATCGTGAACGCGCGTATCGACAAGGTGGTTTTCGGCGCTTACGACAAGCGCTTCGGCTGTTGCGGCTCGAATTACAACCTTGCCGCCGATCCGGTGTTCAATCACCGCGCCGAGGTCGTGGGCGGCGTGCTCGAAAAGGAATGTTCGTCGCAGCTCAGCGAGTTCTTCCGAGGCGTGCGCGAGAAGCAAAAGACGGAAGGCGCTCGGTATCGTGGCGAGGACAAGCAATAATCGGGCTTGGAGTAATGCGTTTTCGGAGAATTTTTCGGAAAACCGCAGACAAAACGACCGAAAATTCGGCAAATCGCGCCTCAAGCAGGCTCAACGCTTGATTTATCGCGCCGATCGTATTATAATTAAAAGAAAACACGCGCCGCGGTCGTGCGGTGCGGAAGTGAGGTTAATATGGAAAAAACCGTAGGTTTTATCGGGTTCGGGCATATCGCGACGGCGGTCGCGAAGGGGCTTATCCGCACCCGCTCGGCCAGAAAAACAAACGTATTCGCGTTCGATACGGACGCGGACAAACTTAAAGAAAACGCGAAAGAAGTCGGCGTTTCGCCCGTTTCGTCGTTGGGCGAGCTCGTAAAATCGAGCGATTTTATCGTCGTTGCGGTGACGGCGAAAGCCGTTCCCGCCGCACTCGCTCCGATCGCGGACAAGCTTAGCGGCAAGATCGTGGTTTCGTTCGCCGCGGGTTACGGTTTCGAGGAATACAGTCGGATTCTGCCCGATTCCGTTCACCGCATAAGCGCGATCCCGAATATTCCGTTCGAGGCGGGCGAGGGCATGCTCCTGTGCGAAAACCGCCATTCGCTTACGGACGAGGAATACGCCGAGTTCGCCGCGCTGTTCGGAAAAACCGCCGTGCTCGAAACCGTTTCGGCGGGCTGTTTCAACGCCGCGGGCACGCTTTCGGGGTGCGCTCCCGCTTACGTCGCCATGTTCGTCGAGGCGCTCGCCGACGCGGGCGTGAAGTACGGAGTTCCGCGTGATACCGCTTATAAAATCGCCGCGCAGGTCGCGGTCGGAGCGGGTAAACTTTGTCTCGAAACGAAACCTTCCGGCGTGAAAGACGCCGTTTGTTCGCCCGCGGGAACGACAATCCGCGGGGTGGCTTCGCTCGAAAAAGACGGCTTCCGCGGCGCGGTCATCAACGCAATCGATTCGATACTCGGAAAATAAAAAAGCATAACGTATACGGATTTTTGCGACATACGGACAGAAAAAGGACATAATCGGAATGAATGCAAACGAAATTTTAAGCGTGAAGGACGGCGAAAAACCGCTTGACTATCTTGTCACGGGCGGCGGGTTCGCTTCGATTTTCCGCACGATAGCGGTGGTGGGCGACAGCCTTTCTTCGGGCGAGTTCGAATCGCAGAAGAACGGAGTCAAGGGGTATCACGACTACTTCGAGTATTCGTGGGGTCAGTATATGGCGCGCGACCTCGGCTCGACCGTTTATAACTTCTCTCGCGGCGGTATGACTGCAGGCGAGTACTGTAACGGTTTTGCCGATCATATGGGGTTTTTGCACCCTAAATTTTCCGCGCAGGCATATATTATCGCGCTCGGCGTCAACGATTGCGGACATATAGGCAAGGATATGTACCCCGAAGGCTTCGGCGATATGAACGACGTCGATTTCGAAAACCCCGACAACAACAAGAAAAGTTTCGTGGGGTACTATTGCAGAATTATTCAGAATTACCGCAAAATTTCGCCCGATTCCAAGATCTTCGTTATGACGATTCCGCGCGACGGAAAGATCGTCGAAAGCCCCGAACGCGACGAGTTCTGCGAGCGCCACGCCGAATTTCTGCGAGCGCTTCCGAAGTTTTTCAAGAATATTTACGTTCTCGATTTCCGCGTTTACGCGCCCGATTACGACAAGGAATTCGAAAAGAAATACTACATGGGCGGCCACCTCAACGCGATGGGGTATATCCTTACCGCGCGCATGGTCGAAAGCTATATCGATTACATTATCCGCGCGAATTACGAGGACTTCAAACAGGTTCCGTTCATCGGCACGGCGTTTTCCAACGAGCTCGCCAAGCCGCTGTGAGAAAAATAAACAAAGGAGAATGAGAAAATGACGCCGCAAGCGGAAGAAAGAAAAGAAAGGTATAACGCTTGGTTTTTAAATCGTGAAAGTCGGAAAGGGTCGAAATTTTCGCCGATAACGCTTAATTCTTACATAGGCGCGGCAAATCGCGCATTGCAGGAACTTGCCGAAGCGGAAAAGAAAAAGATATTCGAATATGACGACGTTTCCGAATTGAAACGAATTTTCGGACTCGCGAAACGAACGCAGGCGTACAAAAATCCGGACTGCAAACGAGGGTTCGAAAATTATATCGAGTTTCTTTCCGATAACGGCGACGGCGGAGAAGAGACGGCGGACGAGGAAAACGTTTCGGCACCGCCCGTCGAGCTCAATACCATTCTTTACGGACCGCCGGGGACGGGTAAAACGTACAATACGGTAAATTACGCGGTAAAGATTATCGACCCGCTCGGCTATGCCGCGATCGGAAGCCACGACGAGGCGATCGCTTTATACAAGAAGTACGAAAGGGACGGAAGAATAAGGTTTACTACTTTCCATCAGTCCTACGGCTATGAGGAATTTATCGAGGGTATCAAGCCCGTTACGACCGAAAACGGAATGAAGTACGTGGTCGCGGCGGGTGCGTTCAAGGAATTTTGCGACAGAGCTAAACTCGATTCCGTCAACAATTACGTTTTTATCTGCGATGAAATAAATCGCGGGAACGTTTCCAAAATTTTCGGCGAACTGATTACGCTGATCGAGCCGACGAAACGCCTCGGCGCGGCGGAAGAAACGACGTGCGTTCTACCGTACAGTCGCGAGGAATTCGGCGTTCCGAAAAACGTTTATCTTGTCGGCACGATGAACACCGCGGACAGATCGCTTGTTCAGCTCGACGCCGCGCTTCGGCGCAGATTTTCGTTTGTGGAAATGATGCCCGACTATACCGTTCTCGCGGGTAAGAGAGCGGGTGCGGTCGATGTTGCAAGAATGCTCGCAACGATAAATGAGCGTATTTCGGCGCTGATCGATCGCGGACATACGATAGGACACGCATATTTCACTTCTTTGAACGAGAATTCAACCGTAGAAGAACTTGCGGCGATATTTAAAAACAAGGTCGTTCCGCTGTTGCAGGAGTATTTTTACGACGATTACGAGGCGATCGAAAAGGTGCTTTCGTCGGAATTTATCGAAAGAAAGCCGAACCCGTTCGGCGGACGCGAAATTCGGGATATAAAATATCCGACCGACGAGGCGGCGTTTATAGGTATTTACGCGCGCAAGACGGACGAGACGAATGAGTAGAACGATAACTTTATTCGAATTCGACGAGGTTTCGGCGGGCGACAGACTCAGCGCGGGCGAATTCCGCGAACTTAAAAACCTGATCGTTCCCGACCCCGAGGCGAAAGAGATTGCCGAACTCGGTCCGATTTCGGACGCGGCCGTCTGTCTTTCTCTCGGTACGCGCAACGGCAAGGAAGTAATAAAGGTTAAAAATTACGTCGGAACGATTTCGCTTCCGTGCGGAACGGCGGTGGAAATATTGCCTAAAATCGCGGCGGAAGAAACGGCGGCGCAAGCTCGTCTGATCGTGACGAAAATGCTTGTCGCGTGCGGCGTTCTGCCGTATAAGGCGTTCGAATCGGCGAGACTTTCCGCCGAAAAGCTCGATATTTACGAAATATATATCCGTGCGTTTCTCGACGAGGTTTCGCTTCTTTACAAAAAGGGGCTGAAGGCGGGGTATGTGTACCGCGAAAGCAACGAGAATTTTCTTAAGGGGAAGCTGAAATTCGCCGAGCACGTCAAAAGAAATTTTGCGCACGGCGAGAAATTTTACGTCGGGCACAACGAATTCGACTTTAACCGCCCCGAAAACAGGCTGATAAAATCAACGCTCGTAAGGCTCGTAAGATTGTCGAAAGATAGCGGGAACAGGCGGGATCTGAGAATTCTAAGCTCGGCGTTCGGCGAAGTCGAAGCTTCGGTGAATATCGAAGCGGACATATCGAAGTGCGAAAGCGGCAGGGCGGTTGCCGATTATAAGAACGTTTTGCCGCTTTGTAAACTCTTTCTGAAAGGGAAAAGTTTTACGTCGTTCGGCGGAAAGAACGAAGCGACCGCGCTTTTGTTCCCGATGGACAGGCTGTTTGAATCTTTTGTAGCCACCCGAATGAGGCTCGAGACCGACGGTTGGGAGTTTTCGGCGCAGGCTCGGGGAAAGTTCCTTTTCGAAGACCGGAAATTTCCGCTTCGTCCGGATATCGTGCTTTCGCGCGAGGGCGAACGGATCATAGTCGATACAAAATGGAAGAAACTCGCGGACGACCCGCGGCAGAATTACGGCATTTCGCAAGCCGATATGTATCAGATGTACGCTTATCACACACGGTTTGACAACGTAAAACGCGTTATACTGATCTATCCGTATGCGGGGAAGGATTTGTTTGTTCCCGACTATGTGACGCGGGCGGGCGATAAGCGCGTGACGATTTCGGTGCGGTTGTTCGACATAGAGAAATATCTGCGCTGCGGGAAGTTTTTCGAATGCGTTTACCCGCGCGACGATTTCGGGTTATAAGGAGAAATTTATGGTTAAGGCGACGGAAAGAGCGGTTATCGATATGGAAGTCGACAGCGACGAGGGGTTTACTTCGCCGTATTCCGCGGCAGGCAAGCCGGTTATAAGCTCGGAAGTGGCGGATTTTCTCGAGAACGCCGCCGACGCTTTCCACCCGCGCGAAAGCCTTACGCTCAACGTGTACGGCGATTGTATCGACGACGGCGAAAAGGCTCGTTACGGCGCGGCGATCCGTAATTATTTCGGCAATAAACTCGGTGACGTAAACCGTTCGATAGTGCGGAAAAGTTTCGTCGCGCTTGTTTTTACCGTGATAGGCATACTCGGGCTCGTCGCCATGTTCGTGCTCGACAGGCTCGGCACAAACGGCGTTTGGGTCGAATGCGTGGACATTTTCGCATGGGTGTTTCTGTGGGAAGCGGTCGATCAGTTCTTTATCGAACGCAGGCTTCTGCTCCTCAAACGCAAGCGCAACCTCGCTTTTACGCAGATGGAAATCAATTTTTATCCGTTGAAGCGCGAGGAGAAGTAAAAATATGATAGACATCAAGGATATTCAGAAGCGGTTGAGGGACGAGATAGGGGCGAGCGGTATGACTCAGCGCGAGCTGGCGGAGAAATTGCACATAAATCCGTCTACGGTCAGCAAGTATATGAGGCTTGACAAGTTTCCCTCGCTCGATACGTTTGCGAATATTTGCGAAGTTCTCGACGTTTCGTCGGACGAAATTTTAGGGCTGAAACGATAAAAAAAAGACCGTCACGGCTATGTTTGCGGCGGTCTTTTTTTGCGTTGAGCGGTTAAGGGCGTTGTTTGCGGCGTGGAAATGTGCGCTGTCCGAAGATTTCGGGGCGGTTACGTTATTTTTCGTCGAACACGGTAGGGCGGACGATCGGCAAGCCGTCGAGCTTGTCAGATATGTTCGAAATCACGTCGTTCGCCTCGTAGATTACAAACAGAGCCGAAGAAAGTCTCAGCCCGAGGGTTTTCATACGCCGATCGAACGGCTCGGCGGTGCTCGAAAAGTCTTTGACGAAAAACGTGTGGTTTATGTAGTTTCTGATAAAAATGACTTTTTTGAGCTTCTCGTAAAGAGCGTTGTCGATTATGCCGTTTACTTTCAGCGCGTCGTTCAGTTTGTTAAGAGACGAGCCGTTTATGTTCTTTACGGGCAGAGCGAGGCGCTCGGCGATGGCTTTGAAGTCGCGTTCGAGCTCCTGCGATGCTTTTATTATTCGACCGACCGCGGCGTACACGTCGTTCGGAAAGTCCTTTATTTCTATGTAATCTCCCATTAAACAGTCTCCGTATATAATAAATCGTCGATTTTGAGCGCGATCCTGTTGGACGCCGAAATCGTCGCTTTCAGCCACGTTCCGTCATCGAGAGTGCAGGACAACGACACCGAATAGAGCGACCGAAGCGTGTTGTGTTCGTCCGTCTTTTTGCCGTTCACTGCCATATATCGGTGATAATATCCGGCGTAAACGGCGATTTTATAGCCGTTGTATCTGTACTCCTTGTAATTGCACGTCCACGAGCCGATCAGGAACGTCAGTCCGACCGTCAGCACGAGTATAAGGGTAATTCTGCCCGCTTGGTGCGCGTCGATCGACGACGAATCGTAAAAATTATACTCGACAATCTCGTATGACTCAACTTTGCCGTCTACATAAACCGTGTTGCTTACTTCTGCGGAAGTTCCGTAAAAGTACACCGTTTCGGTTGACAGAAGATGCTCGTTTTTATCGTAAAACGCTACTTTCGCGTTCCCCGAAAGCACGGGTTTATCGAACGTGAGCGTAAGCCGGACGTCCGATTCGTCAAACGATTCGTAATAGCTCAGAAGCTCGCAGGATTCGTTGCGGATTTTAAGATCGGGCGCTTCGTAGTTTATCAGATACACCGAAACGAATATCCCTATGATTACCGCTATCGTCCAGCTTGCCCGTCGCTGTATGAGCTTGGTTTTTTCCTTCATAACTCCCTCCCAAACAAAAAAGCGTGTTCCGCAAGGAAACACGCCTGCATAACGTGCCTCTCATGCTGCGACACATTTTACCTAATATTAAGGCGAGAGTGTACGTTTTTGCCTATACTACTCCTTAATATCAGGTTGTATTAAAATGTGTCGCAACGCTATTTTACCACAACGCAAGCAAAAAATCAAACGTTTTGAGCGGCGGAGGATAAGAAAACGCGATTTTTGGCCGTGTTTATGCCGAAAAACGAATACTTTTCGGAACAAAACGACTATATTCGGTAGACTGAATGTGGTATAATCGAGAAAACGAAGGCGGGAAAGCCGTCGAAGGAGCGAAAAATGAGCGATAAAAATACCGTCGCGACCATGTTTGCGGCGGTCTTTTTTTGCGATGAGCGGCGATAACGAAAAAACACGCCCGAGAGAGGACGTGTTTTTTGTCGATTTTTGTAGTTTTATTTGTCGTAGTAGCCGTCGAACGTAACGGTGAATTTTACGCCGCTTTCGTTCGTGAACAATATCGTAACGTAATTGTTCGTGTTTTTGTTTTCCACCCGACTTTGCTCGAACACCTTATTATTTACGTCGGCATCCGTCGTTCCGTCGAAGTTCCCGAACGTTCCCGACTTTGCGATATCGATTACTATTTCCTTGCCGTCGTTGGTTATCGTAACGTTTTGTTTCGTTCCGACCGCTTCGCCGTTGACGATGACCTCGGATCCGAGCGTCGCGCTTCCCGTTAAGTCCGCGCCCTTGATCTTCGCAACGAGCTTGGTGTAAGGGGTATTCGCTTTGGCGAGCAGAGTAACCGACTCGTAATTATGCGCTTCGGCAAAACCGTCGGCGTTGTCCGTATAGACAACCGCGGTATTCGAGAACGAAGGATACAGCGAAACGTTTGTTCCGTTGAATTTGTTTTCGAGCGCCGATTTCACG